>DHSB01000010.1:0-18715 GCA_002408385.1 Myxococcales bacterium UBA5297 | reverse complement strand
GGGGGGGGGGCGGGGGGGGGCCCGGCCCCCCCCCACGCCTCGACGAAGCTGGAGCTTCGTTCGTCAGACGAAGCCGGAGCTTCATCCTCCATCCCTTCGCGTACCTGGCTCCAAGTTCGCCCACGGCAGCCTCTCGCGCGATAGGCCGGAGGACCTGCTGTAACGACACCATCCTCGCGGTGGACGCAAACACGAGCATCCGGCAACGATTTGACGGTGAACAGGACTTCGAGGGTTTGCAGCTAACGCTGCCAGGGGTTGACAACCTCCAGCCCCGGATAGTCGAAATCCCCGACGTTGCGAGTCGCCAGGCGCAGCTCGTGATGCACGGCCGTGGCAGCGAGCAGGCTGTCGATGCTTGGCATCGGGCGCCCTGCCTTTGCGAGCAGCCGGCCCCAGCAGTCGGCGACTGCCCTGTCCACCGGCAGCCGCTCGGCCTCTTGCTTCATGAGCGGTCGGTTGCCCGCCAACCCCGATGCGCGCCCGCCCCAGCGGTGTGGAAAGCCGCGCCCTCGCGGCGCCGCTCGTGCAAGACTGGACAGTCGAATCCTCTCGGAGGCTGGCATGGGGTCGTGGCTTCGCGTGCTCATTCGTGCGCCCGTCGCTCTCGCCTTTACGCTCGCGGTGCATTGGTGCGCGCGGCTCCGCGGCGTCCTCGTCTACTGGCGCTGGTGGAGGCGTCGGCCGACCGACCTCATCTCGCTCTGGGCGCGGGGGCTCGCCTGGATCATGGGCGTCCGCGTGCGCTGCCGCAGCCGTCCCGAGGGCCCGATGGGCGATCTCATCGTCGCCAACCACATGGGCTTTCTCGACGTCCCGGCGCTGGGCTCTCTCTTCCCCGCCGTCTTCGTCATCAAAATGGAGATGCGCCGGGTCCTCTACTTCGGCTCCGCGCTCGCCGCGCAAGGGCACGTCTTCGTCGACCGCGCGAGCAGCGAGTCGAGGCGCTCGGCTCGCGAGGGCGTGCGCGGCGTCCTCGAGGACGGCGATCGCCTCGTCGTCTTCCCCGAAGGAGGCGCGAGCCCCGAGGCGCTGCGTCCTCCCTTCAAGCCGTTCTGCTTCCACGAAGCCGCACGGCAGGGAAAGCTCGTGCAGGCCTGCGTCATCGACTACCTGCCCGACCGCAAGGCGCTGCGCTGGGACACCGGCCGCGGGATGCTGCCGCAGCTCGTCGAGCTGTTGGGCCGCAGGCGCACCGAGATCAGCCTCGAGCTGCTGCCCGCCGAACGCATCGCGGACCCGGACTCGGCCGCCCAGCGCTACCACGACTTGATAGAGGGCCGGCTCCTCGAATACGACCGCCTCGCCTCGCGCCCCACAGAAGCCGCAAAGGACGACCATGCAACCCAACAAGCCGCGTAAGCACCAGCCGGGCCTGGTCACCCGCTTCATGGCCCGCCACCTGGAGACCATCCTCTCCATCCCCGGCTCCAAGCTCTACCGCAGCTTCGTCGCGGCGGCGCGCGACACCCGGGCGACCCAGGAGCGGCTGCTGCGGGAGATCCTCCACTACGCCGGCGACACCGCCTTCGGGCGCGAGCACCGCTTCGGCGCGGTCGCGACGCCCGAGCAGTTCCGCGCCGCGGTGCCAGTGCGCGACTACGAAGGGCTGCTCCCCTACATCGAGCGGCACATCAACGGCGAGGCCGGGGTGCTCTTCCCGGGCAAGCCGCTCATGTACAACCAGACGAGCGGCACCACCGCGAAGGCGAAGCTGCTGCCGGTCTCGCCCTATGCCTTCGAGCGCACCATCAAGAACCGCGGCAAGCTCTGGCTCTACGGGCTGATGCGCGACTTCCCCGGGGTCTACGCCGGCAAGGACTTCACCCTCGTCTCGCCCTCGGTCGAGGGCCACACCCCCGACGGCACCCCGTACGGCAGCCTCTCGGGCCTCGTCTACCAGAATATCCCCGAGTTCATAAAGCTCGTACACACCATCCCGTACAGCGCGATGACCATCGCCGACCACCGGGCCAAGGTCTACACGCTGTTGCGCTGCGCGCTCGGCGCCAACGTCACCATCATCCTGACCGGCAACCCGTCGACGGTGCTCAACTTCGTGCGCCGCGCCGACGAGGCGAAGGAAGAGCTCATCCGCGACATCCACGACGGGACGCTCGACCCGACGCTCGAGCTCGACCCGGCCATCCGCGCTGAGGTCGAGTCGACCCTCGAGCCGGACCCGGAGCGGGCCGCCGAGCTCGAGCGGCTCGCCGGCTCGGCGCAGCGTTTCACGCCCGCGCTCTACTGGCCGAACCTGAAGCTCGTCCACACCTGGACCAACGGCAACTGCGGCCTGCTCATCCCGAAGCTGCGCGAGTGGTTCGCGCCCGAAACCCCGATCCTCGACTTCGGATACATCGCCTCGGAGCTCACTGCCACCGACCTCATCGACAAGCAGTCCGGCGGCTCGATCCTGCAGATCCAGAACGGCTACTACGAGTTCGCGCACGTCGATGACGGCGACTCGCCCGACCGGCGCTTCCTGCTCGCCGACGAGCTCGAGGTCGGAGAGCGCTACTTCATCTACGTCACCACGCTCAGCGGGCTGTACCGCTACGAGATGAACGACGTGCTCGAGGTCGTCGGCCACTTCGACACCGCGCCCGTCGTCCGCTTCCTCTACAAGGGCAAGGGCATCACCAGCATCACCGGCGAGAAGCTCTCCGAGGATCAGCTCATCGAGGCGATGGCCATCGCCTCGCGCGAGACCGGCGTCGGGTACGAGTTCTTCATGGGCTACGCCGACGTCGAGAGGCAGCGCTACAGCCTCTACGTCGAGTTCCCGGCCGACACCAGCCCGGCACGCCGGCGCGAGTTTCAGCTCGCCGTCGACGAGGCCCTCGCGTGCGTCAACGTCGAGTACCGAGCCAAGAGGGCGAGCGAACGGCTCGCACCGCTCGAGCTGCTGCCGCTGCGCCGGGATTCCTTCGAGCGCTATCGCGCCCTGCGCCTCGCCGAGGGCGCTCACGACGGGCAGTTCAAGTGGATGCATCTGTCCGGGCTCGACCACACCCGAGAGCGGATGGACCAGCTCGTCGAGGGTTCGATCCGGAAAGCGTCGTGACCTTCTGCTCCATCGAGGGCGTCCTGTTCGACCTCGACGGGACGCTCTACGCCCACTCGAGGCGGCTCAAGCTGCGCATCGTGCTCGCCTGCCTGCGCGACCTCGCGCCCCTCCGCAGGCTGCCTTCGGTGCGGCGCGAGCTCGCCGGCCGCCTCTTCGAGAGCGAAGCGGCGTTGCTCGAGGAGCACCACCGCCTGCTCGCGGCTCGTTCGGGCGTCTCGCCCGAGCGCGCGCGGCGCTTCTACGAGGAGCGCTTCATGCCCGCGTTCGTCGAGGTCTTGCGCCGTCACGCCCGGCCGCGCCCCGGCCTGGTCGAGCAGCTTCGCGAGCTCGCCGCGCGCGGGGTCGCCTGCTGCGTGCTGTCCGACCACGGCCAGGTCGAGCAGCGGCTCGAGGCGCTGGGGATCGATGCGCGGCTCTTTCGCGCTTGTGCCTCTTCGGCCTCAAGCGGCGCGTTCAAGCCCGCGCCCGCCTCGTTTCTGCAGATGGCAGAGCGCTGCGGCATTCCCCCGTCGCGCTGGCTCGTCGTCGGAGACCGCCCGGACACCGACGCGGCGGGCGCCGCGGCGGCCGGCATGGCGTTTCTCGGCGTCTGCGACCGGCCGATCGTTGTGCCGGACTTCCAACCGTGGCCGCGGGTGCTGGAGCGCCTCTCGGAGATCGGGCGGCATGTCGGCAAAGACGCCGGAGAGATCACTCCCCGCGCAGCCGCCGAGTCGTAGTCCGCGAAGTCCGGGGGCGCTCTGCCCGGCGTGAAGGAAACCCCATGCACCAGTCCTCAGACGCGCAGCCGCCCCCTCCTCCCGGCGCCGGCGCACGTCGCTCTCGACGCCACCTGCTCCACCGCGGGCTGCGCAGCCGTCCCGGGCGCGCGGCCCTGACGCTCTCCGGAGTCGCCGCCAGCGCCCTGCTCGTCCTGGTGCTGCTCGCCGCCTACCGCGGCCTGGGCGCGAGCGTCGCCAGCTACACCGGCCAGCCGGACATCGACCTCTGGGTCGGTCCCCAAGGCGTCGACAACCTCATCCGCTCCTCCGCGATGCTCTTGCCCGAGCAGATCTCGGACGTGCAGGAGATCGAAGGCCTGCGGGCCGAGCCGCTGGTGCGCGGCTTCGTCCCCGTCGAGGGCGCGCCGGACGAGGACGGCAAGCCGCGCTCGATGCTGCTGCTCGCCATCGGCTACCGCATCCCCGACGGCCTCGGCGGACCTCCGCAGGTCGCCGAGGGCCAGCGACCGGCCGGGCCCCAGGAGGTGGCGCTCGACCGCGCCGCGGCGTACCGGCTGGGCCTGAAGGTCGGCGACGAGATGAAGGTCGGCGGGCAGACCGTGAAGCTGGTCGGCCTCACGCGCGAGACCAACCTGCTCTCGACCCAGCTGCTCTTCTGCGACGTCGCGGCGCTCCAGCAGGCGATGGGCTTGGAGGGGCGCGCCTCCTTCGTCGCCGTCCGCGTCGAGGACGGGCGCGACCCCAAGGAGGTCGCCCGGCAAATCGAGGAGGAGACGCCCGGCGGCGCGGCCTGGGAGCGGCAGGTCTTCGTCGAGAACAGCGTCCGCGAGATCACCACCGGCATCGTCCCGCTGCTCTTCCTCATCGCCGGGCTGGGCGCGGCGATGGCCGCGGTGCTCGTCGCCCTGCTCGTCAACGGGCTCATCGAGGAGCGGCGGCCGGAGATAGGCGTGCTGCTGGCGATGGGCACATCGGCCTTCGCGGTCGGCGGCGCCGTGCTGTGCCACATCCTCACCCTGGTGATCATCGGCGCGCTGACCGGCACCGCGCTCGCCCTCGGGCTCGACGCCGCGCTCGACCGCTGGGTGCCGACCATCGAGCTGGCGAGCGCTCCATCCGACTGCCTCGTGGCCGCGCTGCTCTTCTCCGTCTCGGGCACGCTCGCCGCGCTCTTCCCCGTCGCCATGCTCTCGAGAATCGACCCGCTGGAGGCCTTCCGCTCGTGACTGCCGCGCTCATCCTGAAGGACGTCTCCAAAGCGAGGGGCTCGGGCCCACAGGCGACGCAGGCGCTCGTCGAGGTCTCGCTGCACATCGAGCCCGGCGAGGTGCTCGCGCTCCAGGGTCCAAGCGGCGCGGGCAAGACGACGCTGCTGTCGGTGGCCGGCGGGCTGCTCGAAGCGGACGCGGGCGAGGTCGTCCTCGCCGGCCGCCCGCTCGGCGGCGACCGCGCTGCCGACCGGGCGCACCGGGCGCGCTCGGTGGGGTTCGTCTTCCAGCGCCCGAACCTGCTCTCGCGGCTCACCGTGCGCGAGAACGTGCTGCTCGCCGCCGCCATGGCGGGGCTCTCGACCGACCAGGCGGAGCGCGAAGCCGCCTCGCTGCTCGACGCGCTCGGGCTTCAAGGCCTCGCCAGTCGGCTGCCCGACCAGCTCTCCGGCGGCCAGGAGCAGCGCTGCGCGGTGGCGCGGGCGCTCATCCATCGACCGGCGGTCTTGCTCGCCGACGAGCCGACCGGCAGCCTCGATTCGAAGTCCGGCGCGCGGGTCGCCGAGCAGCTCCTCTCCATCGCCAAGGAGCGCGGCGCCGCGGTGGTCATCGCGACCCACGACGACGGGCTGGCCGCGCGCTGCGAGCGCCGGGTGCGCATCGTCGACGGCCGGCTCGAGGAGGAGCAGCCCCGCCGACCCGAGGAGACGCGGCCGACGGGGACCGGAGCGTAGCGAGGCCGGATCCGGCCGAGCAGATCCGCCGCGGCTGCCGAAGAGCTGCCGGAAGCGACTGGAGACCTTCCCGATGATCCCTGTCGAAGAGCTCATCCGTTCGAAGCTCGCGCTTCTCCTCTGGTCGGAGAACGGAGAGGGAGAGGACGAGGCGGCCGTCTTCGTCGGCAAGGTCGTTCGCTCCGGCGAACGGCTCTCGTTTCAGGGCCAGGACGGGGCCTCGCTCGAGCTCGAGGAGGAGTGGCTGAGCCGCATCAAGCCTGTCGACGCCAAGCTCGCCGACATCCTCATGAATGCGGACTACTTCCTGCCGCTGTCCGTCGGCCCGCTGCCTCCCGGCCTGTCCGCTTCCGACTTCCTGCGCACCGGCCTGCGCTGGCCCGATTGACGCGGACGAAAGCCGAGCCGCGAAGTTCACTCCAGCTTCAGCTCGGCCACCAACGCCTGCAGCACCTTCTTCGCGTCGCCGAAGATCATCGAGGCGTTGGGCGCCTCGAACAGCTCGTTCTTGACCCCCGCGTAGCCCGAGCCGAGCGAGCGCTTCACGATGAAGACCGTCTTGGCGTTGTAGACCTGGACGATGGGCATTCCATAGATGGGGCTGTCTTTCCTCGTCTCGGCCGCCGGGTTGACTACGTCGTTGGCGCCGAGCACCAGCGCGACGTCGGTGTCCTTGAGGTCCGGGTTGATCTGCTCCATCTCGACGAGCTTCTCGTAGGGCACCTCGGCCTCGGCGAGCAGGACGTTCATGTGCCCGGGCATCCGGCCGGCGACCGGGTGGATGGCGAAGCTGACGCGGGCGCCACGCTGCTCGAGCAGATCGGCGAGCTCGCGGGTGGCGTGCTGCGCCTGGGAGACCGCGAGCCCGTAGCCGGGGACGATGACCACCGAGCCGGCCGCCTCGAGCACCATCGCCGCCTCCTCGGGCGTCGCCGCGCGCACGTTCTGGTACTCCTCGGTCCCGGTCGGCGCGCCGACCTCGCCACCGAAGCCTCCGAGCACGACGCTCGGCAACGAGCGGTTCATCGCCTTGCACATGATGCGCGTGAGGATGAGCCCGGCCGCGCCGACGAGCGCGCCGGCGATGATCAGCAGGAGGTTGCCGACGACGAAGCCGGTCGCCGCGGCGGCGAGGCCCGAGTACGAGTTGAGCAGCGAGACGACGACGGGCATGTCCGCGCCGCCGATGGGGACGACCAGCAGAACCCCGAGCACGAGCGAGGCGCAGACCAAGCCGATCAACACCTTCGCGCCGAGCGTCGCTTGCCCGGCCGAGAACGCGAAGAAGCCGATAGCCCCAAGGCTGGCGAGGAGGAGCGCGAGCGCGAGCAAATGCAGCCCGGGGAACGAGCGCGGCTTGCCGGAGAGGGCACCGCTCAGCTTGCCGAACGCGACGAGGCTGCCGGAGAAGGTGAGCGCGCCGATGAGCGCCGAGAGGCCGATCGTCGCCGCCCCGGCGGCATCGGGCGCAGCAACG
The DNA here is from genome assembly GCA_002408385.1 of Myxococcales bacterium UBA5297. GTDB lineage: Bacteria > Myxococcota > Myxococcia > Myxococcales > UBA5297 > UBA10939. The sequence goes on along the minus strand of DHSB01000010.1, from coordinate 11,504 downwards.
GCGGGCGGCTCGACGATGTCGGACCAGTAGACCGACAGCGCCACCAGCGCCGAGGCCGCGCCGCCGAAGCCGTTGAGCAGCGCGACGAGCTCGGGCATCCCGGTCATCTTCACGCGGTAGGCGGCGAGCGCTCCGACGGCCGCGCCGACGACGAGGCCGCCGACTATCCAGCGGTAGTCCACCCGGCCAAGCTCGACGAGCGTGCCGACCACCGCGAGCAGCATCCCGGTCGCGGCGATGGCGTTGCCCCGGCGCGCGGTGCGCACCTTCGAGAGCCGCATCAACCCGAGGATGAAGAGGACCGCCGAGAGCAGGTAGACGAGCGCGACGACGACCGTCCGGGCGTTCATCGCTTTCTCCCGAACATGCGCAGCATCCGGTCGGTCACGAGAAAGCCGCCGACGACGTTGACCGTCGCCAGGGCGATGGCGAGGGCGCCGAGCAGGTTGCCCGTCGACACCTCGGCGGTGCGCGCGCTGAGCAGCGCGCCGACGATGGTGATGCCGCTGATGGCGTTCGCCCCGGACATCAGCGGGGTGTGCAGCGTAGGCGGGACTTTGGCGATCACCTCGAAGCCGACGAACGCCGCGAGGACGAAGACGTAGAGGCCGACCAGGTACGGGCCCATCACTCTGCGCCTCCTTCGAGCAGGGCTGCGACGGCCGCGTTCTTCACCTCGCCGCCGTGCGTCAGCAGCATCGCGGCGACGATGGGGTCCTCGAGATCCAGGCGCACCTCGCCCTTGCTGGCGACGAGCAGCACGACCTCGAGCACGTTGCGCGCGTAGAGCGCGCTCGCGTCGGCGGCGACCGTCGCCGGCAGGTTGGTGCGGCCGATGATGAGCACGCCGCCACGCTCGACGTCCTGCCCAGGGACGGTCAGCTCGCAGTTGCCGCCCTGCTCCGCGGCGAGGTCGACGATCACCGCGCCGGGGCGCATCGCCTCGACCATCTCCGCGGTGATGAGGGTGGGCGCGGGCTTGCCGGGAACCTGGGCGGTGGCGATGGCCGCGTCGGCCTTGGCGAGGTGCGCCTTCAGGATTTCGCGCTGGCGGCTCAGAAACTCGGCGCTTGCTTGGCGCGCATAGCCACCGGCCGTCTCGGCCTGCTCCAGCTCCGGCAGCTCGATGAAGCGCGCCCCGAGCGACTGGACCTGCTCCCGGACCGCCGGCCGCACGTCGGAGACCTCGACGACGGCGCCCAGCCGGTGCGCGGTGGCGACCGCCTGCAGCCCGGCGACGCCGGCTCCGAGCACGACGAAACGGGCAGGCTGCACCGTACCCGCGGCGGTCATCATCAGCGGGAGCTGTTTGTCGAGGTGGGTGGCGGCGAGCAGGGCGGCCTTATAGCCAGCGAGGCTCGCCTGCGAGGAGAGCGCGTCGATGCGCTGGGCGCGGCTGATGCGCGGGACGAGCTCCATGGCGAGCGCGCTCACCCCGCGCCGCGCCAAGGTCCGGACCGTCTCGAGAGTGCGGAACGGATCGAGCAGGCCGACGACGACCGCTCCCTCCTGGAGCAGGCTCGCCTCGTCGCCCAGCTCCTCGCTGTGAAACGGCGAGGAGACTCGAAGCGCGAGGTCCGCGCCAAGGAGAGCGCGCCGCGGGTCGGTCGCCAGCGCGGCGCCGGCCTCCTCGTAGCGCTGGTCGGGGATGTGCGCGCCCGCCCCCGCGCCCGCCTCGACCACGACCGAGAGCCCTTCTTTGACCATCCGCCTGACCGTCTCGGGGGTGGCAGCGACCCGCCTCTCGCCCGGCCGGCGTTCCCGGAGAACGACCACGCTCGACATGCAGAGAAAGTTGGGGCTCGCCCGCGCGGATAGAAGGACTGCTGCCCGCCGAGCGCGGACGGGACGGCCCGAGCGGCCAAGAGGCCGTGTAGCGGATGCCCACGCCCCGTCGCGTCCGGAGGGGCGTGGCAGCGCTCTTCCCGGCCTCGAGGCCTGTCGCGAAATCTCCTTGAGCTCGGCCCGGCCTCCCGTCACCTCGAGCGAAGTCGAAGGCTGGACCTCGGCCCGCCCCCCGCTCGCCTCGAGCGTAAGCCTCCCGAGGAACGAGGGAGGCGAAGTCGAGAGGCCCTTCGACTTCGGCCTCGCAAGCTCGACCTACGCTCGGGCTGACCGGTTATCGCTCGAATTCGACACATCTTCACTTCGCCTCCGCCGACAGCGAGGTCCCCGGAAACGGCGCTCACTCCGGGGGGCGGGCCAATGCCCTGTGAATTGCGGCGGGGCGCTCATTAGATTCGCCTCGCACGAAATGGGGGCGACCGTGGACGACAAAGAAAACAAGGCGGGCAAGCCGAGGGAACCCGAAGGGCTCGAGTACGGTCTGCAGCGCAAGCTGGTGCTCGTGGTCGACGACGACCCCGACCTTCGGGACTACGTCCGCGAAGTGCTCGAGCTCGCCAACTACCGGGTGAAGACAGCGCCCAGCGGCGCGCGGGCGCTCCAGGAGCTCGCGCACGAGGCGCCCGACGTGGTGCTGCTCGACATGCGGATGCCGGGGCTGTCGGGCGAGGAGGTGCTCGAGCTGCTCGCGAAGATCAAAGGCCATCCCCCCATCGTCATCATGACCGCGGCCGAGACCGCGCGTGACCGGGCCCTGGCGCACCGCAACCCTTACTACCTGGCCAAGCCCTTCGATGCGACCCTGCTCCTGGCGACCATCGAAACCGCGCTCGAAGAGCCAGGCGAGCACGAAAGGGACTTCGACGCCTGAAAGAAGCGTCGCCCCCTCTCGGCATTCGCTTCCTCTCGGCTTTCGCTTCGATTCGGCTCGCCCCCGAGCCGCTGTTCACGCCGGGCGTCGGCCGAGCTTGACGGGGCCGAAATCTCGCCCGACCGGGCACTCGACTACCCTCACGCCGATCGGCTCGGCGCGAATGGGGCTTTGCCGACGCATCTTGAGCGGGCTGCCGAACCAACGGCCGGCGGACCGCCCTCGCCCCTTTCGCTGTCGGGTTTATGGCACAGTACGCGCCCCAAACCGCTTGTGCGCCCCCGCGGGCGCGGGGGTATGCGTCCTCATGGCCGAGCTGCTGGCCTTCGTGGGGGTCATGGTGGGCTCGGGCTATGTCCTGCGAACCACCGCGCTGGTGCGCGCGGACATGGCCAAGGACCTGAGCACGGCGGTCTTCTACTTCACCCTCCCGCCGCTCATCTTCCTCGAGATCCACCGCGCCGAGCTCTCCTGGTCGCTGCTGATCCTGCCGGCGGTCGCCTGGGGCGTGGCGCTCGGCGGCTCGCTCGTCGGCCTCGCGCTCTGCCGCGCCTTCAAGCTGCCCAAGGCTCTCGCGGGCGCGCTCGTCATCGTCACCGTCTTCGGCAACACGACCTTCTTCGGCTACCCGGTGCTCCAGGGCTTCTACGGCAGCCGCGGGCTGACGCTGGCAATCTTCTTCGACCTGCTCGGCGCCTCGCTGGCTACCAACACCGTCGCGGTCGTCCTCGCGAGCGCGGCCGGTGGAGACGGGAGCATCGACGTCAGGCAGATCGCCCGCAAGCTGCTGCTCTTCCCGCCGATTTGGGGCCTCGGTCTCGGGCTGGCGCTGCGCGGGGTGGCGCTGCCCTCGCTGCTCGCGGAGATCCTCACCCGCATCGGCAACCTCACCACCCCGCTCATCATGCTGTCCATCGGGCTGTCGCTTCAGCTCTCGGCGTGGAGACAGGACCTGAAGTGGGTCGCGGTCGCCACGGTCGGCAAGCTGCTCGTGGTGCCGCTGGCCGTCTTCCTGATCCTGAGCGCCATCGGCCTGCCGTCCGAGCTCCTGCAGGTCTCGGTACTCCAGGCCGCCATGCCGACGATGTTCTTCTCGCTCACCCTCGCGTTGCTCTTCGGCCTGAGGCTCCATCTGGTCGTCAACGCGATCATGGTCTCGACGCTGCTCAGCTTCGCGACCTTGCCGCTGTGGCGCTGGATCGTGGGCTAATCACGCTGCCGACCGGAAAATCGCGGGCCGCGGACCCGAGCTCACGCCGCCCCGAAAGCCGGCGGGGAAACACGCATCGGGAACCCGTGCTCGATCTCCGGCCGGGCGCATTTCCATGCGCCCCTACCAGCGGTCGGCCGGTTCACGCGCACGCTTTGGCTCCGGGCATCGCCCGCCCTGCATCACCCGTTCGAGCGTCTGCCGATCTGCGTGACCTCGTCGCCGGACTCGGAGGCGATTTCGGTCAGCCGGCAGTCGGCCCACCGCAGGCGGCGGCACAGCTCGCGGTTGATGTTCTGCACCACGATGACGTAGGCCTTCACGTCCTCGCGATAGAGCCGGTAGAGGTCCATGTTGGCCAGCTCGAGGAGCACCAGCGCCGTCTCGGCGTGCGCGGTGACCGGCCGCGGCTGCATCTCGATGAGCGTCGTCTCCCCGAAGAAGTCCCCCTCGCGCAACCGCGCCAGTCGCACCCGGTGGCCCGAGCCGCCGGCGCGCACCACCAGCACCTCGCCCGACTGGATGATGTACATCGAGGCGCCGGTGTCGCCCTCCATGAAGATCGTCGAGCCCTCGGAGTAGCTGCGCACCTTGAGCATCTGGCTGATGCGCTCGAGAGCCTCGCCGCTTAGGCCGCCGAAAAACGGCGTATTCATCAGGAAGCTTTTCAGGGACTTGCCATTCATCTCGGATGCTCGTGCAGGGGTGTTCGAGAGCGAACGGATAGCATGTCTGACGCGCCGCGTAAGCAGCGATCACGGCCGCTCATGCGGCGCTCGCTCGCTCGGCAGCACGCGGCGAGCGGGGGCCTTTGGTGGCCTGATCGGCGGCCTTTTTCGTACCGCTCGGCCCGAGAAGGTCCCTGGCAGGCCCGTGGGGACATTCTTGCCCTTCAGGCTTGCTTTTCAAATCGGGCCGATGCCTGCTCGCCTCGTCCTGGGCCAATCCTGGCCCTTCCAACAGCCCTCTCGAGACGCCGATTCCCGGCATGACCGCTCGCTTTCGCAGCGTTTCTCCCTCTGAAAACGGGCCTCTCGACCCGCCGCCGCACCGAAAGCGGCCAGCGCCACGCCGCTCACCCCGAGCTTGTTACCGGTCCCTTGGCCGGCTGTGACCCGTGAACGAACAGCCGATTGCCGTAGAACCACCGCGCGCGAGCAAGAGGGGATTGGGAGGAGTCGCAACCGGTCGATGAGAGGCCTCCTATCGACTCGACGCTTGTGCTCAACCTCGGGGAGCATCGGTGGCCGATAGTTCGGAGCGTAGCCTCCCGAGGAACGAGGGAGGCGAAGTTGAAGGGGCCGACTTCGCCTGCCCCGAGCCTGCCGAGGGGCTCGGGCTGACCGGTTATCGCCCGAAGAAGCCTTCGCCCCCTCCCCCACACCTATCGCTGCCGGACGCCCCATCCAACGTGCCGGACGTGCGTAGTGGACCCGCTCTCGCTCGCGGGCATAGGTTTGTGCCGGACAGCGCCGCGGTCGTCTCCGACCTCATGGGGCGGGAAGGGTCCGATGAGCCTGCGCGCATTTTTCGCCTCGAGCCTGGCCGTGCTCGTCGCGCTCGCCCTCGTCGCGGCCGCAAGCCTGGTGGCGCTCACCACCTTTCTACACACCGCCTCCCGGGACCTTGGCTCCGCCCTGCTGCGCGCGGACGCCGCTGCCCTGCTCGAAACCGCCCTCTACGCTGCCGAGGCCGACCGGCTTCGTGAGCGAAGCGGCCTGCCGCGGCGCTCGACGGTCGCCGAGGACGACGCGCGCATCTCCCGCTGCCTGGACACCCTGCGCGGGCTCATCACTTCCGAGCGCGGCAAGAAGCTGATGCGCCAGCTCGAGTCGGTCATAGCCGAATACCAGTCCGAATCGGCCAGGGCCTCGGGCCCGGCAGCGCGCGAGCTCCGCTTGCAGCGGCTCGACGAAGCCATGGAAATCACCGAGCAAATTCAGGCAGTCAGCCGCGAGCAGGCGGAGGCGACCATGCGCCACGCCAAGCGGCTCGACGTGCTCTCCAACGACGTTGGTATCGGCGTGGCCGTCCTGCTGCTCGTCGCGGTGGCGATGCTCGTCGTCCTGATGCGTCAGTTCATCTACCGGCCGCTGGTCGCCATCCGCAGCGCCATCGCGGAGTTTGCCGCCGGAAACCGCCGGGCGCGCGCCCCCGAGACCGGCCCTATCGAGCTCGCCTCGATTGCCCACACCTTCAACTACGCCGCCGAGCTGGTCGAGCGTCAGCTGGGCTCGATGGCGACCGTCGCCCACGACCTGCGCAACCCCTTGGCGGCGATGAGCACCGCGCTGGCCGCCGTGCGCGACGACCGGCCGCTGCCCTCCGAGGAACAGGTCCGGCGCCTGGTCGCGCTCGGCCAGCATCAGGTGACTCGCCTCGACCGGATGGTCGGCGATCTGCTCGACGTCGCGCGCATCGAGGCCGGTCGGCTCGAGCTCAAGCTGACCGACTGCGATCTGCGCGGCCTTGCCCGCGGGGTGGTCGAGCTGTTCCGGAGCGAGTCGCCGCGCCACGACCTCGTCTTCCTCGAGCCCGAGACGCCCGTGCAGGTGCGCTGTGACGAGGGCCGTATCGAGCAGGCGCTCGGCAACCTGGTCAGCAACGCCATCAAGTACTCGCCCGCGGGCGGAAGGGTCACGGTGGGCGTCTTTGCCAGAGGCGACGAGGCGATCTTCGAGGTGACCGACCAGGGTGTCGGCATCCCGCCCGAGGAGCGCGAGCGCATCTTCGAGCCGTTTCGCCGCAGCCCCACCTCGCGCGAGGCCGTCCCCGGCACCGGCCTCGGGCTCTCGATCACCCGGCGCATCGTCGAATCGCACGGCGGGCGCCTCGAGCTCGAGAGCGAACCCGGCAAGGGCTCGACCTTCCGCGCGCGCCTGCCGAAAGAGTCGCCCGCTGGCTGAAGAGGAGTCGAAGAATCCTCTTCGACTCCGTCCACTTCCGCTCGCCCTGAGCGTAGCTCCCGACGCGCGAGCGGTGGGAGCCGAGTCGAAGGGCTCGACTTCGCCTCCCTCGTTCCTCGGGAGGCTTCCGCTCGAGGTGACCGGAGGGGCCGGGCCGAGCTCGAGGAGATTTCTCGGGTTGCCGCCCGCCGGCGCGAGGGTAAGGGGCGAGACCGCTAGCCGCTGCTCTCCGGGCCATACCTGGCGAGGTATCCGCGCACCCGCACCTTCTTCAGCGTCGCGCTCGAGCTCATGTAGCGGACCTTGCCGAAGACCGGCCGCTGCGGGCCCCAGGGGCGGTCGTAGCGGCCGAGGATCCAGAAGATGCCGCTGTAGGAGTTCGGGTCCCGGCCGTCGAGCGCGTACTTGTTGTTCAGCTCGACCATCGTCTCGAGCGCCCGCTCCGGCGTCGGCGACCACTCGAGGATCCGCTTTCCCCACAGGATCCTCAGGTAGTTGTGGATTCTGCCCTCGCGCACGAGCTGGCGCTGCGCGGCGTTCCAGAGCTCGTCGCCGGTGCGCGCGCCCTCGAGCTCGTCGAGGCCGTAGACGACCGGTCGCGGATCGGCGGTGTGCTCGGCGAGGGTCAGGCGAGCCCAGGTCGGCAGGGAGCCGTAGCGCTCGTAGTCCTCGCGAAACGCGCAGAAGTTGTAGCCGAGCTCGCGCCAGGTCACGAGCTGGTCGAGGAACGCCTCGGCGCTCTCGCTCATGCCCCACCATCCGCGCGCGCCGCCGCTGGTGCGCGTCGGCAGCCTGTCGACGCTCCACCCCTCGCGCTCGGCGAGCGCCGCGATGACCTCGTGGCTCGAGAGGTGGCCGAAGTGCAGATAGGCCGACAGCCCGCTCGTCGCCTCGGCGTCCGGATGGTTGTGGTCCACCGCGTAGCGCTCGAGCTGCTGGTCGATGAAGAGGCGCAGCCGCGCGCGCGCCGCCGCGGTCCCGCCGGGCTGCTCGGACACCGGCGCGATCGAGTGATCGATGGGAAGCGTCGCCAGGCTCCCGCCCGCGAGCAGTCTCGCCGACGCGGGCCTCCACCGGGAGGCGATCGCACGGGGAACCGGCCGTGACCGCGGCAGGTTGGCCCGCGCGAGCGGGTTCGCCTTCGGAAGCTCGAGGTGCTGGCGCAGGGTCTTCTGCAGCAGCAGGCGAAAAGCCCGCGCCTGTCCATACGGCTTGCCGGCGACCCGCAGCGGCAGCAGTCCGTTCGAGTCGATCGCCTCGAGCCGGATCGGCAGCTTGCGCCCGGCCGCCGCCACCATCCGCGGCAGGAAGAAGTCCGGGAAGTCGTCGGCGACGACGACGCAGGCGCGGTCGGCGAGCGCGGCGAGCAGCCCCTTGCCCTCGTCGAGCGCCGGCTCGACGTACGGGTAGTAGGTGACGCCCGCCCTCTCGAAGGCCGCGGCGTTCTCGGCCATCCCCTCGAGGACGAAGCGGTGGAACCGGTCGCATTTCCAGCGGTATCCGGAGCGCAGCGCTTCGAGGACGAGCAGCGGCCGCCCCAGCTCCCGGCACCACTCGACGGCCCGCTGCAGCGCGAAGTTCCAGCCGGCGCGGCGAAAGGCGGTCATCCAATAGAGGACGAAGTCGCCCTCGCGCCGGACCGGGGCGTCGTTGATCGGGCGGATTCGCGAGGCGGGCACCCGCTCGGCCACCGGCACGCCGGAATGACGACGGACACCCTCTGCCTTGCTCGTTCGAGTGGTACGGGCCATCGCGGCTCCTGGCGAAGAGGCGACAGTGGCACGGCGCCGGTGAAGCTGCACGAGGCGCCTGCGGGGAGGCTTCCGCCTCCGATCCGCTTTGGGGCTTCCGGCCCGGGTCGCGAGCCACATTCTCCCGGGACTCTTCCCGGCCCATCGGGGCCGGCTTGGGCGGCGCGCCTACCTCGGCGGCGCCGCAGGAGCCCCTCAGATGAAGACGCTCGGTCTCACCTTCGCGCTCTCGCTACTCGTCGCTGGCTGCACCGGTCCCGAGGGTCCGCTCGGTCCGGCCGGTCTTGTCGGTCCGCAGGGCCCCGAGGGACAGGCCGGGGAGGAGGGCGAGCCCGGCGACAAGGGCGAAAAGGGCGACCCGGGCGAGCCCGGCCCCATTACCGACCCGCCGGCGGTCGAAGGGCTCTCGCCGACCTGGGGCTCGGGCCGCACGCGAGTGACCATCCGCGGCGCGCGCTTCTCGGCGACACCGCTGGACAACTTCGTCACCTTCGACGGTTACCGCGCCACGGTGCTCGAGGCGAGCGCGGACGAGCTGCTCGTCGAGCCGTCGGTCAGCGTCGCCGCCGCGCGGCCTGTGGCGGTGTCGGTCGAGGTGGCCAACCAGGTATCGAACGCCGCGCTGTTCGACCTGGTGCCGACCGGGACCGCGAGAGCGCTCGACGCGGCCCTGCCGGCCGGCCCGGGCGATGTCGTCGTCGCCAACGGCGAGGTGTTCGTGGCCGGCACCGATTACCTCAGTCCGAACGCCGGGTTGTACCGCGTGGAGGCGGGCGGCCGGACGACCCGCGTCGTTGCCGCCGAGCGGGTCGAGCTCCCCGTGGCCGGCATCGACGCCCCGCTCTTCGACGCGCCGCTGTCGCTCGCCACCGACGGCAACGACGTCTGGTACACCACAGCCTCCGGGCTCGTGCGCCGCTATCGCGCCGAGAACAGCTCGGTCTACGACGTCCTCTCCATCCCCCCGCCCGACACCGTCTTCCCCGCGCGCACCGGCATCGCCCGCGACCAGGCCGGCAACCTCTTCATCGCCGATCGCACCCTCGAAGGCGGCGGCGGGCTGCTCTGGCTCGACTCGGAGGGCGCGCTCGAGACCGTGCCGCTGCCCGGCGCCCTCGCCGTGGCCGCCGACGGCGGCGACCTCTTCGTGCTCACCTCGGCCGGCGCGGTCGCGCGGGTCAGCTTTGCGACCGGAAGCGCTGTCGTCACCCCGGACTTCGCGACCGGCGCCACGGGGGCGTCCGACCTCGCGGTGATGGACGGCAAGCTGCTCGTCTCGCTGCCCGACGCGACGCTCGCCGCCATCAGCAAGAGCGCGGGCGGCGCCTTCGCTCCCTACGGCGACCCGGCGGGCTACCTCTACCCGGCCCGCGGTCTGTTCGCCGACGGCGACGCGCTGCTGCTCGCCCAGGCCGACGGCGGCGTGGTCCGGCGGCTGGCCGCGTCGGCCTCGCCGACCATCGTCGCCGCGGGGCTGCGCCCAGCGCTGGCCACCAGTCGCATCGACGAGACCTTCTACTTCGCGACCGTGGGCCCCGCCGGCCTGGGCGTCGCGACCCACCTCGACGACTCGGCGCTGGTCGAGGTGCGCGCCGACGGCAGCAGCCAGGTCGTGCTCCAGACCCAGCTCATCACCGGCGTCGGCGCCGCACCCGGGGGCGGGCTCGCCTTGGCGCACTGCCGCGAGTCGCTGATCGAATCGTTCGATCCGGCGACGCGGCATCGGGTTCCGCTGCTGACGGCGGCCGATGGGCTCGCCTGCCCCGCCGGGCTCTTCTTCAGCGCCGACGGGCACCTCGTCTATTCGAACGTCGAGCCCGGGCAGGCCGCCCCGCGCACGCGGGTCGGGAGGAAGACCCCCTCGGGCAACGACCTGAATTACGTGACCGGCCTTGGGCCCGGCTCGGTCTTCGTGGGCAGCTCGAACCGCCGGCTGCTCAGCATGGCGCGCGCGCAGCTCGAGCCGGTGGCGCTCCACACCGCCGACGCGACCTACGGAGGCGCGGCGAGCCTCTTCGCACCGGCGACGGCCATCGGGATGGCGACCGCGCTGGGCGTCACCTCGAACGAGACCGTCCTCATCACCCGTTTGGGGGGAAGCATCGCCCGCATCGAGACCGCGCTGGGCCAGGCGATTCCTTGGGGGCGCACGGTGGTCGAGGAGCTGGGCTACACGCGGACATCGGGCCCGTCGTCGATTGGCTTCCGCGAGGACGGCACGTTGGTGGCGGTCGATGAGCGGCAGGGGGTGGTCGTCGAGGTGGCGCCGTAGGAGGCCGACGACGCCCCACATCCGGCCTGCCTCCGACTGACCTTCGCCGCCTACGGTCCTCGTGCTCCCGAGCGCTGAAATCGTCGCCGACTCACGATCCGCGGTGCTCCCGAGCGCCGAAATCGTCGCCGACTCACGGTCCGTGGTGCTCCCGAGCAGTCGAGATCGTCGCCGCCGACGATCTCTGGTTCGACCGGAGCTCGAGGATCGTCGCGGCCGACGATCTCTGGTTCGACCGGAGCTCGAGCGAACGTGGCTGCCGACGCTTTTGGTTCCACCGGAGCTCGGGGATCGTCGCCGCCGACGTTTTCGGTTCGACCGGAGTTCAGCCATCGTCGCGGCCGACGATCTCTGGTTCGACCGGAGCTCGAGGATCGTCGCCGCTGACGTTTTCGGTTCAACCGGAGCTCGGCGATCGTCGCGGCCGACGATCTCTGGTTCAACCGGAGCTCGGGGATCGTCGCGGCCGACGTTTTCGGTTCAACCGGAGCTCGGCGATCGTCGCGGCCGACGTTTTCAGTTCGACCGGAGCTTGATGAGTCGCTGACGTTCGGACTCGCGCTCCGTGGACCAGGCACTTTCGCCGGATGGCGACATCGATCCTCTTGCCAGTGACCACGCGCGGCCCCTGTGGAAGCCCCCTCCCCTC
>DHSB01000166.1:3243-4468 GCA_002408385.1 Myxococcales bacterium UBA5297 | reverse complement strand
TGCGCAGCGTGATCCGGCCGAGCCCGTCGTAGTCGAATTCCTCGCTTGCCCCCGCGGGCCGATTCACCTTCTTTAGCTTGCCGTCCGGCCAGTACTCGTAGTCGAACGCTCCGAGCCCGCCGGGCAGGCTCACCTGAGTCAGCTCGCCACGCACCCCGCTCGTCATCGCCCAGCGCGCTTCGTCACTCATCCCCAACACCTCGATGCGCGCCGTCACGCCTCCGAGGTCGTCGTACTCCCACGCCGTCGACGCGACGCTCGAGCCCTGACCGTACGTTTCGCTCAGCAGCAGCCCGCGCGGATCCCAGGTCCGCGTCAGCGTGCGACCGCTCGGGTCGACCACCGTCTTCTCGCGGCCATCGAGGTAGTAGTCGAAGGCCCAGGTCTCGGTGCCGCGGGTCTGCTCGGTGAGCCAGCCGCCGTCGTAGGTGTTGTCCGTCCTCGGCTTGCCCGCGGGCTGGCTCCAGATCAGCAGCCCGGCCGCGTTGTAGCTCCACCTGTCAGTCAGGCCGCCCGCGACGCGCGAGAGCTGATTGCCCAGGCTGTCGACGAGCACCGTCTCGACCCGATCCGCCGACGCTCCCATCCCTCGTGTGGTTATCGTCGCGGTGCGCCCGCTCCAACTCGTCGTCGTCTCGTAGCTGTACGACAGACCCGCGGCGCTCCAGCTCTCGACCTCGCTGAGCACCCGGCCTCGGTCGTCGTACGAGCGGCTCGTCACTGCGCTCCAGTCGCCCTCGGTCGCGGTCTGCTTCTTCGTCCAGGGTCCGTCGTATTCGAGCTCTCGGACGAATTGCGGCTCGCTCAGCTCTTCGCGCTTGGTGCGGCCTCGGCCATTGAGCGTCCGGGTCACCATCCGCCCGCGCGGATCGATCTCGACGACCTTTCCGCTCCCCGGATACGACCAGCTCCAGCTCGCCACCTCGCCGTACGAATCGCTCAGCGTGCGCGTGCTCATGCGACCGAGCTCGTCGTAGGTCATCGACCAAAGCTCGCGCGGCGTGACTCCGCGGGTGCGCGACAGCTCGAGCCCCGCCGCGTCGCTGACGATGACCGTCTCGACTCCCGCCGGGTCGGTCGAGCGCACCAGCCTTCCGGAGGCGTCGTAGGTGAAGGTCGAGACGCGCCCCATCGCATCGCGGTGCCACTTCACCTGCCCGCGCTCGGTGTACTCGAAGTCCTTGCGCGCAAGGCCGGCAGGAGTGTCCTCCTCGCGCCAGAGCAT
>DHSB01000166.1:0-3120 GCA_002408385.1 Myxococcales bacterium UBA5297 | reverse complement strand
TCCTCCTCGCGCCAGAGCATCCGGCCCAAGGGGTCGATGCCGACGCGGGTGACTCGCGGCGAGCCGCTGCTCGTCTCGGTGACGGTTACCCACGTCTCGCCTGTCGGACTGTCCTCGTACGTCCGCGTCTCGACGAGCGTGACGGAACGGTGTGCTTCACCTTGCCGAAGGACGCCAGCGTCGTAGCTGGGGAAACAGCCGGCGGCGCTGGACGAGGTGAGCGACAGGAAGAGCGCCGAAAGCAGGGCGAAAGCTCTCGTCTTCATCGGCGCATCCTACTGCGAGGATGGCTCACCGCTGGCGGTCGTCCTCGTCCAGCACGCCAAGCGGGGCGCCGCAAAGGCCAGAGCGAGACAGGCGCTGCGCGGCTCGGCCGAATTCCACGCCTGGGGCGACTCGAACCTCCACCTGCGCAGATCCGGAGAAGCCCTGACCCTCGGGTCGGCCACCGGATGACGCCTTCAGCCACCCCGTTGACTCTCGGCCTTCGCGCCAAAGGCGACGCGCTCGCTCTCGCCCTCGAAGCCCCAGAGCCCGCCAAGCGGGCGTCCGCCATCGACCTCGCGGCTCTCCGTCATCGCGCTCAGAGAGGCCTGCCGGATGCGCACGCAGACGGTCACCAAATGTCTTGCCGTTCTCGCCGCGCCGGTGATGCAACTAGGTGCGCCGCAGCTCACGCCATCGCTCGTCCAGCTTGCAATCATCCCTGCAAGCATGCGAACCGATAGACGCATCCTGGCTTCCCTCTTCTGACCCGCAGCGTTGGAGGTTGCCGCGATGTGGCCAAGGGTCCGAAGAAGCGACGCTTCCTCGACGGCTGGCAGCGACCTTGGCGTTATGCGTGCGATGGTCGCCCGGCGGGTTGGAAGTTCTCGGTCTACTCGCTTTCCGAGCCCTTCGATTGCTCCTCTATGTACTCGAAAGCTTCGCGGGGCGCGGACCGTGTAGGCAGATGCTGATTTGCGAGCCGACTAAGAAGGTTCACTCCGACAGAAGCGCGTGCCAGACCATCCGCAACACCGTCCACCGACACTCCGACCTGGTCCCGGCACAGCCGCGCCCGACGAAGCGGCCACCAAAGCCCTATCTTCCCAATCTGCCACTTGAGACCAGGAGGTCGTGCCGGCTCACGTCACCTCGTCCGCGGCGGCGCGCATTGCTGCGCGCCGCCGACCGATTCGGGTCGGGTTTCGTCGCCCAGGTCTGCAAGCAGTGCGACCGGCCCTACCAGCGCGGCTTGCGACGGCGAGAAGCCCGCGCCGCGCGGCAAGCTCTGACGCCTCCCAACACCGCCCGCGAGAGCACGACTTGCCGCCGGGCGCTCTCACAACGCGCCCCCACTCCGACAAGCCCGACCGTTGAAGCTCGCGATTCCCGGCAGCTCCTGCGGGCAGGTCAGAGCCACCGATGTCTTGAGGTGTGAGCACGCAACCAGAGTGGGGCGCTTTTCGTGTTCCAGGTGTCGCTTTCGACCGCTGCGTTGCTAGCGCACCCGCCGGACGACTGCCTGCGCCTTGAATCCCTCGGAAGTGCCACGCACCGGACTGCCTACCGCACGCGGCGGCATTCGCTTGAACACTACACCCGTAGAACCGATACAAGTGCGTCGAGAAAAAGCGATCGCTTATGACCTTGCATGAGCTGGGGCGCGCTGCCACACCATTAACCCTGGAATATCAACATCAAGGCGTGCTCTCCGTGCAACCCCTTGCAGCGTAGGGTCGGTGATGCTTTCGAGCTTCACTGGCACATTAGGTTGCGCAACGAGGACATAGGCGCTTCTGTGCCTGTTCCAGTCAAAGGCGAAGAAGCCTCTCCTAGCAACCTCCAACCAATCACCAATGTTGGTGGCATCGGGCGACACCGCTCTTGCGTCGTCTACCACCCTTAAGGTCATCACGCGCTCGAAGAGATCGTGTAGCTCCTCGGTCGATTGCGCGAGAGCTACAGGGATTGGCCCGACCCCGGCTGTACTGAAGTAGCCGAGGTTGTCGCGCCAATCCAGCCCAAGCCAGTCAAGCTCTCGCCCCTTCCCGGAATGCTCTGTGGTAAGTCCCATGCTCCACCCTCGTCAAATGGCGTTCCCGCTGGAAATTGGCTTCGGTCGAATCGGCTCTGGCACCTTGAACACACCGGAATGACCTCGCCAGTCCTCGGTCGGACGGGCATGGTGAACACGGTAGAACGAGGACCGCCGCCAAGCTGTGCAGTACTATCAACCTCGCCGCAGCACCCCGTCCTGCCCGGAAAGGAACTGCCCACGACCGTTTCACCGGTCTCCGCACTGGTTGCGCCAATCACGACGGCTGGCTGCTTGCTCTTCGGACGTTTGGCAAGGACGGACAACTCCTCGCCAAGCTGCGTCTGAGCGGCAGCCCGTGCCGCCGTGGTTTCCGCGTCAACCGTCGATGGGATTACGGTGACGTTGCCTCTTAGCGCTCCATAGCCGCCAAGTGCCGTGAGCACCGTAGTTGTTCCAGCTATGATGCAGTACTGAGCACGGTCGGCGTCACTTAGGCTCTGGTTGGCGCAGTCGATGAAAGGCTGAACCGTCGACGTGACACCCTCGCCGCTGGACGTGAGTGAGGTTGCAAGCCAGTACCCGCCCGCGAGCTTTATCAACCACGCACCAAGCGCGGTCCCTCCGACCTGAAGGGCTGCCGGGGCTGCTGCAAGCACAGTAGCGACCGGTGCGCCGATCTCGCGGTGGACGAAACCAATATTCTCGGCTTTTCCGAGCTCGCTCATAGCCGCCTGCTCCTCCGCGGCCGCGTCGAGATAGTCCTGCTGGGCCTGTTGATATCCCGGGTCACCCATTCGCCTATACGAAATGGCTTTGGTATGAGCGTCGGCCATTCGCTCTTGGGCGCGCTTCATTCGTAGCCGGAGGGCAGTCGTTTCGCCGCCGGCTTCACCTGTCGGGTCCACTAGCTTTCCCGGATTCCCATTCGCATACCCCCAAACCATCAGCGAATTGGGAATCGCGACATCCCCAAACAACGGGTCCTCGCTCAGGAACCGCCCCACCCCCGGGTCATACCAACGCTGCTGGGCATAGCTGAGCCCGGCGTCCGAATCCCAATGCTGCCCGGCATATGCGAGGCTCGGGTCGGCTCCAGC
>DHSB01000052.1:22469-27258 GCA_002408385.1 Myxococcales bacterium UBA5297 | reverse complement strand
GTGCTCGCGATCGGAGAGGACGTCGAGCCCGCGCACCTGGCCGCCGCGCTCGCCGCGCTCGTGCGCGATCGGGCGCTGCCGGGCGGCCTGCGCATCCAGCGGGCCGAGCGGGTCGCGCTCGCCGCCGGCGCGACGAAGCGGTTCGCCGACGGCGCCTCGGTCACCCTTGGCTCGGCGGCCTTCGGCAACCTGCTCGACCCCGGCCTGCTGCCGGCGCTGGTGTCGGCGACCCGGAGCGCGAACGCGGTCCTCGAGCTCGGCGAGTCGGGCCGGCTGCAGCACCGGCTAGGCGTGACCGAGCTCGATCTGGCGGCTCACGCGCGCCGCCAGCCGCGCATCCTGCATTGGGCCCGCAAAGCCGGCGCCCGTGCCCCGGAAGCGCTCTCGGGCCTGGTCGCGCACGCCAAGATGCCTGTCACCGGCTACAGCATTCTCGGCATGCCGCTGCTGCCCTCGGGCGCGGTGCTCTCGACGATGCGCTGGGCGGCCTTCAAGAGCGGCCTGGAGCATGCGTTCGCCCCCGCCCTGGTGACCGCGCCCGAGCCTGTGGCGCCCAGCCCGCTCGTCTACGTCGTCGACGACGACCCCGACACCCGAGCGATGCTCGTCGAGTTTTTGCGGGCCCGCGGCTCGAGCGCCAAGGCCTTCGACGACGAGCTCTCGCTGCTCGAAGCGGCCGCGCGCGAGCGGCCCGGGGCCATCCTCCTCGACGTCGTCCTGCGCTGGGTCGACGGTCTGTCGCTCTGCCGCGCCCTGCGCAACCACCCGGCGACGCGCTCGGCTCGCCTCATCAGCATGAGCAACCTGTCGCGGCGGGCCGATCGCGAGGCGGCGATCGCCGCGGGCGCCGACGCCTTTCTGGCCAAGCCCATCGACTTCGACGAGCTCGACAAGCTCCTGGTCGACCTGCCGAAGCGTCGCGAGGGCGAGGCGACCGGCGGCGAGCGCCAGATCCTGACGCGCTGACTGCATCGAGGGGCCGCCTCCTGTCACCCCGAGCCCATCGAAGGGCCGACACCGTTCACCCCGAGCCTGTCGGAGACGAATTCGACTGGCGGCGAGCCTTCGGGGTCTTCCGGCCGTCGAAATCGACTGGCGGCGAGCCTCCGGGGTCTTCCGGTAGTCGAAATCGACTGGCGGCGAGCCTCCGAGCCCCTCCCGGAGACGAATTCGACTGGCGGCGAGCCTCCGAGCCCCTTCCGGAGACGAATTCGACTAGCGGCGGACCCAAGAGCCCCTCCCGGAGACGAATTCGACTGGCGGCGGGCCTCTTCTTGCGTCCGGCCTGAATGCGACGAGCTGGTTCGATCCTGTTGCTGGTGGCGGTAGGGCGCCACCGCGTGAAATGCGCCCCTTCCTTGCTGACCACGCGCGGAAGTGAGGTTCGATTCCCGGCGAGCGCCCGGGCCAGTCCCGAAACGACCAGCCCCGGACCGCGACCATCCGTCCCGCTGACGAATCGACAAGCGACGGCGCGCCGCCGCCCGCCGCCGGGTCAGCTTCAGAGCCGCACGGTGATTCGCGACTCCCGCTGGAAGGTAAGCTCGCGCGTCACCGTCTCGGTCCGGTCCGCGTAGCCGAGCCTCGCCTCGATCAGATAGCGCTCGCCGCGCTTGAGCTTCACCGACTGGGACTGCTCTGCCGGCGCGGCGCCTTCCGCGTACCGGTACTCGGCGTGGCGCACGATCTGCCGCTCGGGCAGCTCGAAGATGTCCACCTGCAGCGTCCTCAGGCCCTGCGACCTGTCGCTCAAGTCGTAGACGAGCTCGACCGACTGCGGCGCCGAGCCGAAGAACCACGCGGCGAGGGCGCCCAGCAGCAGCAGAGGCAACAGCCTCTTGAGCAGGAAGGCCCGCTTCGATTCGTAGGCGCCGGCCGAACGGCGCGGCTCGGGGGTCGGCTCGGCCACGAGGGGATCAGCTCCTCTTCTTCTTGCCGCCGCGTCGCGCGGCCGCGTCGACCTTGACCTCGGGCGCTTCGCCGTCCGGACGCAGCCGAATCTCGGCCTTCACCTCGACGGTCACGTCCGACAGCAGCATGGCCAGCTCGCGCCTGAGCGCCGGGCTCTGGAAGAAGCCTCGCAGCTCCTCGCCGATGACGCGGAACAGCTCGTCCTTGCTGCGCTCGGCCTGGCCGACCACGTAGGCGACGACGTCCTTGGGCAGCTTCAGATCCTTGACCATGGTCCGGATGCCTTCTTCGGTCATGAAGACGGCGCCCAGGCCGGCGACCATCACCTTGCGGAACATGTCGGTGACGCCGCCAAGGCGCTTGGCCTCCTCGGAGTTGAAGATGCCGAAGTCGGGCTCGAAGTCCTCGGGCTCCACAGGGTTCTGGGGTTCGACTGGAGTCGGCCCGGGCTTGGAGGGGGTGTTCATGCGCCTGTCCTCGGCCGCGAACCGGCCGCTCGGTATTGAAACGACGGCCCGGGCCAGAGGTGGGCCCGGGCCGCCTCGCGAATCAGCACCCGCCACAGCCGCTGCACTGGTGGCCAGCCGCGGGCTTGGGCTCGGGCTCGCTCTTCTCGCCGTGGGCGACGCGCGAGACCTGGCCGGCGATGTTGCGGGCCATCGTCATGAACGCCTCGGCCTGCGGCGACTCGGGGTGCGCGGTCACGATGGGCTTGCCCTCGTCTCCGCCGACGCGCACCGCGAGATCGAGCGGAATCTCGCCGAGGAACGGGATGTCCATCTGCTCGGCCGCGCGCCGGCCGCCGCCGGTGTCGAAGATCGGCGTCGCCGTCTGGCAGTGCGGGCAAATGAAGTTGCTCATGTTCTCGACCAGCCCGAGCACGGGGATCTTGATCTTGTCGAACATGAGCTTGGCCTTGGTGACATCGGCCAGCGACACGTCCTGCGGGGTCGTCACGAGGACCGCGCCGCTCGCCTGGATCGTCTGCGAGACCGACAGCGGCACGTCGCCGGTGCCCGGCGGCAGGTCTACGACCAGGTAGTCGAGCTCGCCCCAAGTCACCTCGCGCAGCATCTGGATGAGCGCGCCGTGGAGCATCGGGCCGCGCCAGATCATCGCCTGGTGCGGATCGATGAACAGGCCGATGGAGATCGCCTTGATGCCGTGCTTCTCGAGCGGAACGATGCCCTTGCCGTCCTCGGTCGGCGTGGGCCGGCCCTCGAGGCCGAGCATCAGCGGGATGGACGGGCCGTAGAAGTCGGCGTCGAGCAGGCCGACCGAGGCCCCGCTGCGCTTGAGGGCGAGCGCGATGTTGACCGCACAGGTCGACTTGCCGACCCCGCCCTTGCCGGCGCCGACGAGCACGACGTGCTTCACGCCGGGGATCGCCGGGGCTTCCTTCGCCGCGGGCCGCACCCGGCCGGCCATCTCGATGCCGACCTCCTCGACGCCGGGCACCGCGCGCAAGGCGGCCTCGACATCGGCGCGGATCTTGTTCTTGAGCGGGCAGGCCGGGGTCGTCAGCTCGACCGTGACCGCGACGCGGCCTCCGTCGACCTTCACGTCCTTGATCATGCCGAGTGACACGAGGTCGCGCATCAGCTCGGGGTCTTGAACCTTGGATAGTGCTGCGAGGACTTCGCGTTCGGTTACCGAGGGCATCTTCTCCACCATTCCTTGGGCCTGCTCGCCCCCCTGGTGATCAAAGGCGCGCGATCTCTGGCCCCCTGAGTCGGCAGTGTCAAGCCAATCCAATGGATGAATGACGGGCCGGCGCGTTTCATTTCGAGGCGGGGCGACGCTCGTTACTCGAGCGCCTGGATCTTCCAGCCGTCGTCTTCCTTCACCAGCCGCACGCACTTGCCGCCACCTATCGACAGCTCGGCGGTGTTGCCGGCGATGACGGGCTCGCGCGAAGCGGCCAGCGCCGCCCGCGTCAGCCTCTCGCGCGCTGCGCCCTCGACCTCATCGAAGTCGGCGGCGAGCCGCTCGGGCGTATAGCGAGCGCGCCAGGAGCCAGAGAGGAGCCGGTAGGCGGCATCGAAGTCGCCGGCCTCGGTCGCGTCGAGGAAGGCGCGGAGCGCGGCCTGCGGAGAGGCGGACGCCGAGGTCGCCGAGGTGCTCGTCGGCGAGGCGCCCTTCGCACCGGCGCCCGAAACCGCACCGGCCGTCGTGCAGCCGGCGACGCAGCAGGCCGCCAAGAGCGCCCACAGGGTGTCGAATCGTCGGACAGGCAACGTCCGGTTCTTGGTCAGCCGATCCATCGAAGCCTCGAAAACCGCTTAGAATTCGCGCCCATGAGGTTCGGGCACGCCGGATGATAGCAGTCGGCTTCTGAAACCGCGCGACCGGAGGGAGCATGTACTGCCACCGCTGCGACGAGGAGTACTCGGCACGGGCGCGCTTCTGCAAAGCCTGCGGCGGAAACCTCGAGGAGCGCGAGGCCTCCCAACTGCTTGCCGACCTGGCGCGCACCCGCTTCCTGCTCGGTGAGCTCGAGAAGTGGCAGAAGAAGCAGCTCCTGGCGAACGTGGTCGCGGAGGAGCTCGCCCGGCCGTACCACAAGCGCGTGGCGGCTATCGAAGAGGCCGTTACCTCTCTGAAGTCGGCCGCCACCCCGCTGGCCCTGAGCAAAGCTCCCGACGCGCCAGCGGCGGGGATGGCGGAGGGTCCTTCGACTTCGCCTGCCCCGAGCCCGGTCGAGGGGCTCGGGGTGACCGGGGCTCGGGCTCTCGAGATTCAAGCGACCACGCTCGGGGTGGCCGGGGGCGACGAGCTCGAATCTGTCGAAGAGGCCAAGCCCCTCGGCATGCTCGAGGTGACCGGGGGCGACTCCACCACCCCGCTCGCCCTGGGCGGAGCTCCCGACGCGCCAGCC
>DHSB01000052.1:19668-22258 GCA_002408385.1 Myxococcales bacterium UBA5297 | reverse complement strand
TACGCTCGGGGTGACCGGGGGCGACGGGCTCCAATCCGTAGACGAGGCCAAGCTCCTCGACAAGCTCGAGGCGACCGAGGCTCGGGCTCTCGAGATTCCAGCGCCTACGCTCGAGGCAACCGGAGGCGAGGTCGTCCTCGCCGTCGCCGCGGCGATGGGCGAGCCGGTCGATGTCCCCGAAGCGCCGCTGACGACCGAGCAGGCGCTCATCGAGCGCGAGTCTCCCTGGCACAGCTTCTGGCGCCCGTTCCTCTACGAGAACATCGGCTGGTTCGTCGGCGCCTTCCTCCTGTTGTCGGGGTCGTTCTATTTCGTCGCCGAGTCGCAGGGCACCGCGCGGACCCTGCTCGTCACCGGCCTGCTCGGCGCGTACTCCTGCGGCTTCTGGTGGATCGGGCGCCACCTCGCGATGAGCCGCGGGCTCACGCTCGCAGGGAGGGTGCTCGCGTCCATCTCCGGCGCGATGGCGCCCATGGTGGTCCTCGCCGCCGGGCCGCTGCGCGTCGAGCACACCGGGCTCTGGGCCCTGGTCGCGACGGCGTGCGTCGTGGCGATGGGGCTGCTCGTCCGCGCCTGCGCGAAGGTCTTCGGCGCCCGCGCGAGCGGCCAGTTCGCGCTCGCGGCCTGGGGACTGCTCGTTCTCTTCGCCGTCGCGCCGCTCGCTCGGTCGGCACTCGCGCTGGCGACCATCGACGCCATCGGCATCGCCATCCTCTGGCTCGCGGTGCCGCTGCTCGGCCGGTTGCGCGACGACAAGGGCCACGCGGCGTTCACCGGGGTGGGGCTCGGCTGGCTCGCGCTCGCGCTCCTCGTGCGCGTCCACTATCAGGGCCTCTCCGGGGGAGCGCCGCTCGGCATCGCGCACTACGGCCCGCTCGCCGCCGTGCTCGGCACGTTGGTCCTGCGGGCTGAGAGGAAGCTCTTCGCGCCCAGGCCGACACCCTCGTGGCTGGAGCTGCTCGC
Organism: Myxococcales bacterium UBA5297; assembly: GCA_002408385.1. GTDB lineage: Bacteria > Myxococcota > Myxococcia > Myxococcales > UBA5297 > UBA10939. The sequence continues at coordinate 21,295 of DHSB01000052.1, read as the reverse complement.
CTACGCCGCGCTCGTCTCGGCCTCCGCCGCCTCGGCCTCCAACCGCGTCAGCTTCGCCATCGCCTGCACTCTCTTCGCCGTCTCGCTCGCGCAGGGCGCAGCGCGGCACCGCTCTTCGGTCTTCAGCTTCCTCGCGGTGCTCGTCGGCTGGCTCGCCTACCACGCGGCGAGCGGCTTCTTCCGGGCGGACTGGCTGCTCGCCATCGTCGACGGCGTCAAGAGCGTGACCGGTTACGCGCCCGGCGCGCGGCTGCCCTGGAACTATGGCGGACTCGCGAGCCTCGGCTACCTCGCGCTGCTCGCGCTCGTCTATCGCAAGGCGCAGGCCTCGGGAGCGGAGTACGCGCAGAAGGCCCTTCGCCTCTTCGCGCCAGGGCTCGCCGTCGTGCTCCTGGTCTGGGCGCACCTCGGCGACGACCTTCGACCCGCGGCGGCGACCGCAGCCGTGGTGGCGCTCCTGTCTCTCGGCGCCTCGTTCTGGTTCGGCCATCCCCGACTCGCCTATCTGGCGGGAGCCGCGGTGCTGGCCCTCGGCGGCGATCTCGGGCTCGCCTGGCGGTCGGACGCCGGGGCCGCACAGCTCGGCCTGGCGCTCGCCTCCCTCGCCCTGGTCCTCCTCTCTCGACTGACCAGCGACACGCGTGGGCAGTCCTTCTTCGAGCTGGCCCTGGCCGGCGCGGCCGGTGCGCTGCTTCTTCTCGTCGCGGGAAGCGGCGCCCTCGGAGCGCTCGCCGCGGGTGCGACCGCCGCCGCCTGCCTCGCCGTGAGCCTGTTGGCCCGCTCTTCCCTGTTCGCCTACCCCGGGCTCGCGGTCGGAGTCTTCGCCATCTTGCGCGGACTCCACCTCGGCGGCGTGCCGGAAAGGCTGCTCGCGTGGTGTGCGATGGGGCTGGGATTCGCCTTTTTGATCGCTTCCGGCTCGCGCGAGAGCCCGGCGAGCGGAGTGGAGGCGCGCCGCTGGTTCGGCGTTCGAATACCGCTCGGCGCGCAGAGTTGGGGCGCCCTTCGCGAGCCGCTCGCGCACGTCGGCCGCCTCGCGACCTGGGCCGCGATCGCGCTCGCCAGCGAGCTCGAGCCGCGCGCGCCCGCACTCCTCGCCGCGGCCTTCGCCCTGGCTGGAGGCGCCCTGGCGCGCAGGCAATCGTCGGCCTGGCGCCTCTACGTCCCGGTGCTGGCGACCATGGTCGCGGTCGCCATCGCGGCGGGCGAGCGGTGGGGCGGCTTGGCGATCCCGCTCGCGCTCTCGTGCCTTGGCCTGGGCTTCGCCGCGCTCGCCGTCGCGCTCGCGCGCCGCCAGGGTTTCGCCGCGGCGCTCCTCACCCTCGAGCCGCGAAAGGCGGCCCTGCCCTTTGTCTTCGGCGCCTCGTTCGCCGCCGTTGTCGCGAGCCTCTCCTCCGCCTTGCTCGCGATCGACGGAGGCGAGCCGGCGAGCCTCACCCTCGCGGTCGCGGCCGCGACCTTCTTCGTCCTCGTCCGCTTCAACGGCTCACCGTGGTGGCTCGCCTGTGCGTCTGCACTCGGCTCGTGCGCCATCGGCTTCGCCCTGCCCTCTTCGGCCTTGCCGCTGATGCTGGTCCTCGTCGCGCACGCGCACTTCGGTTTCGTCCTGCTCGACCGGCGGGGGGCC
>DHSB01000052.1:1113-19520 GCA_002408385.1 Myxococcales bacterium UBA5297 | reverse complement strand
ACCGGCGGGCGCCCGCCTTGGCCCGGGCCGTCTTCGGGGTCGAGCGGTCTGGATTCGCCCTCGGCATCCTCGCTCACCTGCACGCGGCGGCCGCCGTCCTCACCGCCGCGATCCTCGTCGAGCTTGGCGAGGTTGAGGCGCCGGCGCTCGCCCTCCCGGCCGCGGCTCTCTTCGCCTTCTACGCCCTCGCGCCGCGCGTCGACCGCAGGGCGGGCTGGCTCGGCGCGGCGCTCGTCGCCGGCTGGGCGGCGCTCGCTCTGCCGAGCGATGCGCGGCACGCCTTCCTGCTGCTCGCCCTGTGCGGCGTGGCCGGAGCCCTGCTCGGAGCGCTCGCGCGCCGCTATCCCCGCGCGGCAGAGCGCTGCGTGCTGGCGAGCCTTCCGGCGGTCTCCCACGTCCTCGCCGGCACCGGCCTCGCGCTGGCGGCCACCGCGGGGATAAGCCTCCTCGGCGAATGGCCCGCCCTCGAGCTCCACGCGCCGCTGGTGCTCGGTTGCGTCGGCCTCGCCTTCTTCCTGGCCCCGCGCTCCTTCCCCACGCCATTCCTGCTCGTTCCCGCCGCGGTCGCCGCGGTGCTCGCCGTCGGGGGCGCGCTGCCCGGGCTGTCCCGCCCGCTGCTCCTCGCGCTCTTTGCGGTCGCGCTCTCGACGCTCGGTGCCGTCTTTCGCAACGCGCCCGGGGCGACGCGGAGGGTCTTCGCCTGTGACTCGAAACCCACCGCGCAGGTCCTCACCGGGACCGGGCTCGCCGCAGCGCTGATCGCCGCGATGACGATGCCCCTCTCGGCCCACCTGTCGGCCTGCGCAGCCCTCGTCGGCCTCGCGCTCGCGATCGCGCCGCGGGTCTTCCCGACCGCGCTGCTGCTCGGCCCCGCCGCAGCGAGCGCGCTCGTGGCGATCGGCGCCGAGAGCGGCGCTGCCCATCGCGCGCTCGCAATCGTCCTCGGTGCTCTCGCCGTCGCAGGCTGCGCCGTGCTGCTTCGCCGCTTCCCGCGCCTCGGCCGGCTCCTCTTCGGACTCGACGAGGAGCAGGCACCGCTCTGCGGACAGACGCTCGCCACGACCGCGCTCGTCGCGGCCGCGCTCGCGATCGCCTTTCAGCTCGTCCCGCCGAGCGGGGCTCCGCCCGCGCTCATCGTCGGCGTGGCCGCCGCGATCGCCGCGTTGGCGCTCGTCGCGACCGGCTGGCAGGCGCTCATCCCGATCATGGCCGCCACGTTCGTTGCCTCGCTCGCCGTTGCGCCGGAGAGGCTCGAGCTTTCGTTCCTCGCGGCGCTCGCCGGTCTCAACCTCCTCTATTGGCTCACCGGCCCCTCGCCGCGCAGCCGCTTCGATGCGCTGCTGTCGTTCTTGAGGGCCGCGGGCTTCCCTCTCGATCAGGACGCAGAGCCCTCCGCGGAGAGCCGCGCGCGAGGCCTGTTGCTCGGGACCGCCGTCGCCGGTACCGCGGTCGCCCTCGCGCTGCTCGCCACGCTCTCGCTCGGCCGCTGGGTCGCCTTCGCGCTCGGGCTCGACCCTGCGCTGACCGCGGCGATGGTCGCGGCGCAGGCGCTCACCGCCTGGCACCAGCTCCGCCGGCGCCCGTCCCTCCTCTCGTGGCACATGGCGCTGCTCCTCCTGGCCATCGGGCTGTGGATGCTCGGGGGCCGCGAGGCCTGGCCCTACCTCACGGGACTGGCGGCGGTCGCGCTCGCCGGTCTCGAGGCGGCGCTCGCCAGGGAGCTTGGACCTCGGCTACTCCGCAGGCTGGGCATCGAGCTCGAGCGAGCCGGACAGCGCGCGGTGGCGAGCATCCTGCCGCCGTACCTGGTGGCGTTCGCCGTGCTCGGCATCGCGTCGACCGGCTTGCGCCCGGCGCTGCTCGCGGCGCCGGTGTCGCTCGGCCTCGCGACCGTCGTGTTCGGCATCCGCGCGGCGGGAGGGTCGCGCTGGTCGCGCCACGCGCTGGCCGGGCTGCTGCCGGTGGCGCTCCACTTCGCGCTCTTCCACACCGGCATTCGCCTCTCGACCGGAAGGCCTCCCGCGACCATCCTGCCCTTCCTCGCCCTGGCGATGGTGCTCGCGGCGATGGGCGTCGAAAGGCTGGCGAGGAAGCTCGAGAGCGGGCCGGCGCAGCGCCATGCCTCCCGCGTCGCGCTCGTCTACGCCGCGCTGGCCGCGGGCGAGTGGATCGCCGGCCTCGCGCTCGTGCGCTTCGGGGGCACCGAGCTTGCGACCTCGACCCTGGCCATCCTCGGCCTGACTTGGTTCTGCGTGCGCCGGGCCCAGGCAACGGGCAGCCGGCCTCTCGCCTATGCTGGCTTCGCCGCGTTCGTCGCCCTCTACCTCTCCCTGCGCGTACAGACCGGGCTGTTCGGCGCGGCCGCCGAGCGCTCCGACGCCGACACACTCGCCGGCCTCGTCTTCGGCTTCCTCTTCCTGGGGGTTCACGCTGCCGTGAAGCGGCTCGGGCTGCAGGCGCTCTCCGAGCCGGCGCGCCGCTTCGCGCTCCTGATGCCGATTGCCGGCGCCCTGCTGCTCGAGCCGGAGCCAAGCCTGTCGGGCGCGCTGCTGCTCTTCGGCATCGCCGTGCAGCTCACCGCGCTCTCGGCGGTCGAGAACCGCGGGAAGGTCTCGGGCGTGCTCGCCGCGGTCGCCTTCAACCTCGCGCTCGCGATGCTCTGGCTGCGCGCGGGGATTGGCGGGGCGCACGACGCGCAGTTCTACGTCATCCCCGCCGGAGCCACGCTCGTCGTGCTCGCCCACCTCTTCCGGCAGGGCCTCGGTTCGCTCTGGCAGTCGAGGCTGCGGGCCGTCGGCGTGCTCGGCATCTACCTGAGCAGCGTCTATCCGGCGCTCACCGCGTTCGGTCACCTGAGCTACGCGCTCTGGTGCGCGCTGCTGTGCGTCGTCGGGGTCGCCGTCGGCATCGCCCTGCGCGTGCGGGCCTACCTCTACCTGGGCACTGCGTTCCTGGTGACCTGCGTGCTCGGCAACATGATTCGCTTCGGGCTGCAGCACCACCAGGCCGGCGCGGCGTTCCTCACCGCGCTCGGGCTGCTCGTCGTCGGCTTCATGATCTTCTTCTCGGCCCGGCGCGAGGAGCTGCTGCGCAAGTATCGGAAGGTCGAGGCGCTGCTCGCCGAGTGGCAGTAGCGAGCGATCGGTGCGCCGCCGTGGCGAGCGCGACCGTGCGGCCGTGTTCCTCGAGGGATATCGCGAAATTCCGCCAAATCGGCCCGTCCCCAGCTCACCTCGTAGCCACCCGAGGGACGATGAAGGCCGAGTTGTGGGGCTTCGACTTCGGCCTCGCAAGCTCGGCCTCCTGAACTACTGGCCTCGAGATTCGTCGCGCTGCCGCACGATTCCCTCGGGCCGGCCTTCGTGCCGGCCGCCGGGAGCGCCCGCGCATCTGCCCGATTTCTCGACGGGCGCATTGCTATGCGCTCAACCTGCGACCGATCACTCGGGTTCCGGGCGTCAGCCCGGGCTGTGCCTGTCGAAGGGGCTCGGGCTGACCGGGTATCGCTCGAAGGATTCTTCGACACCTCTTCAGGGCTCAGGCTCGATGCGCGGCCACCAGCCCGCATGCGCGAAGACCCGCTCGGCCTCGAGGGGGCGCAGCGCCTCGAACACCTCGGTCGCCTTGGGCCCGGTCAGCGCCCGCAACGAGCGCGAGGGGATTCCGATCGCCACCACCTGCGGCCTCTTCCTGAGCTTCGCGAGCTCGGCCGCCTTGCGGACCGCGTCCTCGAAGCCGCCGAGCTCGTCGGCGAGTCCGAGCGCCTGCGCGCGCCGCCCGGTGTAGACCCGGCCCTCGGCCAGCGGCTCGACCTCTTCGACAGGCATGCGCCGGCCATCGGCCACCGCGCGCAGGAAGTCGCGGTAGGTCTCTTCGATCTCCTGGTCGAGCGTCGCGCGCTCGGCATCGCTCCAGGGCTCGAACGGAGACTCGAGCGCGGAGTTCGCCCCCATGCGCAGCACCGCCTTGCCCACCCCGAGCATCTCCATCAGGCGCGAGAGCTCGAACTTGCCGCTGAAGACGCCGATAGAGCCGGTGATGGCGTTGGGGGCGACGATGAAGTGCGTGGCGCCGAGCGCGGCCATGTAGCCGCCGCTCGCGGCGACGCGGTCGACGAAGACGACGACGGGCTTCTTCTCGGCGACGCGCTTGACCGACTTGAGCATCAGCTCGCTGGCGAGCGACGAGCCGCCCCGGCTGTCGATGTGCAGCACGAGCGCCTTGATGCGCCGGTCCTCCCGGGCGCGCTGGAGCGCGTGCGCGACCGTGTCGGAGCCGGCAGCGCGCGGGGCCCACGGCGCGTCGAGGCTCTCGCCGAGCTTGATGACCCCGTCGATGCGCACGACGCCTATCGCGGGGAGCGGCAGGGGCCGCTTGTAGCGAGCGCGGAAGGGCGAGGAGCCTTGGTAGTGCGTGATGGGGACCAGCCGGGCCTTCTTCTCCTTGCCTTCGGCGAGCGCCTTCTCGAGATCGTCGCTGTCGCCGACGCCGTCGATGAGGCCGACGGCGAGCGCGCGGCTCGCGGTGTACGGCCCTTCGTCGACGAGCCGGCGCACCTCGTCGGCTGGCCGATTGCGCCCCTGGGCTATCGCCTCGACCGAAGTCTCCAGAGCGTCGGCGAGGATGTGGCCGACCGTCTCGCGCTGGGCCTCGGAGACCTCGCGGTCGGTGAACAGCTCCGGGGCGGTCTTGTGGCTGCCGCGGCGCAGGAACTGCGCCCGGATTCCGAAGCGCTCGAGCGTCTGGCCGAGCACGTAGAGCGACGCGCTGAAGCCTCGCAGATCGACCCGGCCTCCAGGGGCTATCCAGACGCGGCTGCCGGAGGCCATGAGCGCGTATTCGCGCGTCGTCACCGCGCGGCCGTAGAAGACGACCTCCTTTCCCCTTTCGCGCAGCGACCGGGCCATGCGGCGGATTTCGGCGAGCTTGGCACCCGAGCCCTCGAAACCCTCGACCTTGAAGACGACCCCGCGGATTCGCCGGTCCTTCGCCGTGAGCTCGAGCTTGTCGGAGAGCGTCTTGAGCGAGGCGGGCCTGCGGGCGGCTCGCCTGCCTCGCCACCACGAGCGCGGCTCGGAGCGCCAGGGGATATCGCGGGTCACGTCGACCGCGAGGTAGGCGGGCCTGCCTCGGAAAGCGAGCCGCAGCGGCAGCGCCAGCAGCACGAAAACGAAGACAAACAGGTCGTAGGCCAGCGCGAGCAGCAACCGCATCGCAACCCCTTTGTAAGAGTCCTTAAGATGCCGCTCATCCGAACGGTTTGCAGCCAGAACGGGGGGTGGGATAACTTCTGCGCCATGCGAACCCACCTGATCGTCCTTTCGCTGGTGCTGGCAGGCTCGAGCGCATGGGCGGCGCAGAAGCGGCCCACCAACACCCTCTCCTCGTATCAGTCCGACAGCTCCGGCAAGCTGAGCCCCGAAGAGGCGCGCCGCCGTGCAGCCGGCATCTACGACATGAAGGCCTTTGGCGAGGCGGAAAAGCCCAAGGAGAAGCCGTTCCCGTGGAAGGCCGTAGGCCTCGCGGCCGCGCTTGTCGCCCTGACGATGCCGGTGGCCTTCCGCATGTATCGCTCGACCCGTCAGGACCTCGAGGACCAAGCGACCTTCGGGATGAAGGGCTCGCGCGAAGACGGAGCCGACAAGCCGAAGAAGCGTTCGCCCTCGCGCCGTAAGAGCGAGCCTGCGAGCGCCGGCGCATCGGTAGAGGCCGCGCCGGTAGACGGCCGGGACGCGGTCTGGGGGGCGCTCTCCAGCAGCACCGACTGGGTCGGTGCCGACTGGATCGCCTCGACTGCGGGCCTGGCAGCGTCGGTCGCGACGAACGAGCTGGCGGCGCTCGTCGAGGAGGGGTACGTCGAGGAGGCGCGGGACCGCGCCGGCAAGCCCGTCTTCCGCATCGCCGCCTCATAGAGGCCTTCGACTCTCGACTGCCGACTGTACTACCAGCCCCGAGATTCGTTGCGCGGCAGCACGATTCCGGAGGGCCGGCCTTCGTGCCGGACGCCGGGGAAACCCTCGGATCGCCCGCATCTGCCCGATTCCTCGACGGGCGGATTGCAATGCGCCTCTACCAACCCGCGACCGATCGCTTAGGTTCCGGACGATGCCCGGGCTGCCGACTCTCGACCTTCGGAGTCGCCGACAAGCCCGCGCTGGGCCTTTCCGCCGGGACCGCGTGCGGCCGCGGGGCCGTCCGGTGCCATAGCAGCGGCTCAGCTCTCGCGTCGCCGAAGCGCTTCCAGCAGGCTCTCGCGCGCGTGGGCGACCCGCACCTCGGCCTCATCGTCGGGACCCGGGCCGGCGAGCAGCGCCACCTCGACGCCGAGGAGTCGGCCGGCGACCGATGCCTCCGCGAGCAGGCCGTCGGTCAGCCGCGCGACCGAGAAGCGATAGACCGGGGGCTTGGATATCGACGAAGCGACGGCGACCGCCATCGGAAACACGCTCTGTTGGGCGAGCGAGGCGTCGAACCCAGCTCCTGAGCGGATGAACTCGATGCAGGCCTCCGCAGCGCGTTCGCCGGCCGCGCCGCCCTCGTCGCCGGGTGTTCCGACGGCGAAGAAGCCCGCTCGGCCCCTCTCGAAGGCGGCGATGACCAGGCAGAGGCTGCCGCGCGAGCGCGGTGCGGGGACCGGGATGTTCTCGGCCTCCGCAGGGATGCCGCTCTCCTTGAGCCGCTGAATCGCCCGCTCGCTTTGCCGGGTGGCGACCTGCAGGGGGAGGTTGGAGATCGTCGAGAGCACTCGCACCTCGCGCAGCGTCCCTCGCGAGCGCCGGTCGAGCGACCGGCCGAAGCTGGCGCCGCGAACCCAGAGGCTCACCTCGCCACCGCCCTCCGGCTCGAAACCGGCCGCATGCAGCTCGAGCTCAAGGTCGTAGCCCAGCTCGCGCATCAGGGGCAGCCAGACCATAGTCAAGTACGTCAGCACCGGGCCTCGAGCCGGGTGGGTGAGGCCGCGAAGCTTGACGACCGAGGAGCCGGCGAGCGCCAGCGCCGGGGTGATCATCTGCACGGCTTCGGGAATCGAGCCGCTCACTCCAAGATCGAGCAAGTAGTCGCCGGCCCGCACCGGGCGCGGGGAGAACAAGAGGCGCTCACCGCCAGGGACGGCTCCCTCGACCTGCGCCCCGCCGACCGCCTGCGCGGCCCGGACCAGGGCGAGCATCGGGGCATCGAGGCCCGCTGCGCCCTGGCCTCCGAGGCTCTCGACGAGCAGCGGCACGCCGGTCACCAGGGAGAGTCCGAGCGCTGATCGAAGGGCGAGCCCTCCGCCTTCCGAACCATCCAGGCGGATGGGCGACGGGTGCATGGCGCGGAGGATAGCGACCGGCGCTCCCGCCCGTCAAACGCTTCCCCCGAGAGCCGCCTGTCGCTTCGTGTTGATCGCTTTCGGACTATCCTGGGCGGTCACCATGCCCGCCGATCCGCTGTTCCCGTTCCCGCTCGACCCCTCGCTGCGGCCTGCGCTCGCGCTCGGGATCCTCGGGCTGACCTACCTGATCATCGCGCTCCAGAAGGTGCCCTTCACGCGGCTCGATCGCCCCTCGGGCGCGCTGCTCGGAGCGGTGCTCACCGTCACTTTGGGCGTGCTGACTCCGCAGCAGGTCTATCGCGAGGCGATCCACTTCGACACGATCGCGCTGCTGCTCGGGATGATGATCCTCGCCGCCTACTTGGCCGAGGCGGCCTTCTTCCGCAAGGCGAGCCAGCTCGCGCTGCGCGCCGCGCGCACCCCGCGTGGCCTGCTCGCCGGAGTGACGCTGGTCTGCGCGGGCCTCTCCGCCTTCCTGGTCAACGACACGGTCTGCGTGATGGTCACCCCGCTCGTCCTGCAGCTCGTCGACGACGCCAAGTTGCCGCCGCTGCCCTATCTGCTCGGGGTGGCGATGGGCTCGAACGTCGGCAGCGCGGCAACCTTTACCGGCAACCCGCAGAACATGCTGGTCGGCCAGCTCTCGGGCATCAGCTACGGGCACTTCGCCGCGGTCATGGCGCCGATCGCGCTCGTCACCTCGCTTATGTGCGCCGGGCTGCTCGTACTGCTGTTTCGCAAGCAGCTCCCCCGCCGGCGATTCGAGCTGCAGCCGCCGCCTCCACCGGTCGACAGGCCTCTGCTCGCCAAGAGCATGATCGCCTTTTTCGGCGTGGTCATCGCCTTCTTCGCCGGGCTGCCGACCGCGTGGTCGGCCCTGGCGGCCGCGGCCCTGCTGATGGCGGCCGGCAACCGCTCGCCGCGGCGGGTGTTCGAGCGGGTCGACTTCGTGCTGCTGCTCTTCTTCGCGGGCCTCTTTGTCGTCGTCTACGGCGTCGATGCGACCGGCTGGACCGAGCGGATGCTCTCCGCGCTTGGGCCCCACCTGGGCAGCTCGGCAAGCGGTCAGGTGGTCGCTCTCTCCGCGGTCTCCGTCGTCGCCTCCAACCTCTTCTCGAACGTCCCCTTCGTCATGCTTGCGGGCAAGTGGATCCCCGCCTTTGCCGAGCCCACGCTGATGTGGTTTGCCCTCGCGCTCTCGAGCACCTTGGCGGGCAACCTGACTCTGGTCGGCTCGGTCGCCAACCTCATCGTCGCCGAGTCTGCCCGTGAGCGCTGTCGGCTCGGGTTCCTCGACTACCTGGCCGCGGGCGTTCCTGTCACCCTGGTGACGACCGCGGCCGGAGTCGGGCTCTTGCTCGGGCTTGCCGCCCTCGGGCTGGTGTGAGCGCGCAGATCGGCCGACAACACTATGAGTGCACCGTCCGCGGGCGCGAGTCCCGCCCGCTTCTCGCGGGCGTCCGTGCTCAGGCCGAGTTCTCGGGCGCTTAGCCGATCGGCTTGCACCGGGGGGCCCACCTGTGCAATCTGCCCACCGGTGCACAGTCGGTGCGCCGGGCAGCAGGCCACCAAACGATGGGGATGGTTCGCCCCCACCCCACAAGGGATTGTGCCCCAACCCGCTTGACAGGCGACCGACTGCCTGTTTTCATGCCCGCCGCTTTGGAGAACAGTCCCAACAAATGAACGTGCGGCCGCAAGGCCGCCAGAGCTCTTCGGGCCCAGTCGCTCCCGGTCGTCGGCAGCCTGCCGCCCGGGCATCGGGGCGCGGGAGTCGGGGCTGGCGATCGGGGAGACGTGCGCCACAAATTTCTACGAAGGGTGAAGACCCCGGAGGGAAGAATGGAGCTGAAGGAGAGCGCGGGAAGGCCGTCCGGGAGCAGCCGGCGCGCCGGCGCCAAGCGGCGGCATCGGGGAGTGGCGCTCAAGCGTTGTTTCACGACCCCGGGGGTCGACCCGGCCGACGAGATCGCCTGGGAGAAGCGCAGCGCGGCCATCACCAACGAGAGCGGCGCGGTCGTCTTCGAGCAGAAGGACCTCGAGGTTCCCAAGAGTTGGTCGATGCTGGCGACCAACGTGGTGGCATCGAAGTACTTCCGCGGCACGCCCGGCACACCAGAGCGCGAAGGCTCGGTGCGCACGCTGGTCAAGCGGGTGGTCGACGCCATCACCGGGTGGGGCCGCCGCGACGGCTACTTCGCCTCCGAGGCAGACGCCGAGACTTTCCGCGCGGAGATCTCGTACTTGCTGCTGCACCAGTGCATGGCCTTCAACTCGCCGGTCTGGTTCAACGTGGGCATCGAGGAGCACCCCCAGTGCTCGGCCTGCTTCATCAACTCGGTCCAGGACTCGATGGGCTCGATCCTCGATCTCGCCAAGACCGAGGGGATGCTCTTCAAGTACGGCTCGGGCGCCGGCACCAACCTCTCCTCGCTGCGCTCGAGCCGCGAGCAGCTCGCCGGCGGCGGCACCGCGAGCGGACCGGTGTCGTTCATGAAGGGCTTTGACGCCTTCGCCGGAGTGATCAAGTCGGGCGGCAAGACCCGCCGCGCGGCGAAGATGGTCATCCTCGACATCTCGCACCCGGACATCGTCGACTTCATCGAGTGCAAGACCCGCGAGGAGAAGAAGGCCTGGGCGCTCATCGACGCCGGCTACGACGGGTCGTTCAACGGCGAGGCCTACCAGTCGGTCTTCTTCCAGAACTCCAACAACTCGGTGCGCGTCAGCGACGCCTTCATGCGCGCGGTCGAGCGCGGCGAGGACTGGACGACCCGCGCGGTGCGCGACGGCCGCCCGATGGAGACCTTCGCTGCGCGCGCGCTCTTGCGCAAGATCGCCGAGAACGCCCACGTCACCGGCGACCCCGGCCTGCAGATGCACGACACGATCAACGCGTGGCACACCTGCGCGGCCAGCGGACAAATCCGGGCGAGCAACCCCTGCTCCGAGTTCATGTTCCTCGACGACTCGGCCTGCAACCTCGCCTCGCTCAATCTGATGCGCTTTCGCAGCATCGACGGCGAGCTTGACATCGAGACCTTCACCCGCGCGGTAGAGCTGACCGTCCTCGCGCAGGAGATCCTCGTCGACGCCGCGCGCTACCCGACCGAGAAGATCTCGGAGAACAGCCGGGCCTTTCGCCCGCTCGGCCTGGGCTATGCCAACCTGGGCGCGTTGTTGATGGCCCGCGGCGTTCCCTACGACAGCGACGAGGGGCGCGCTTATGCCGCGGCGGTCACCTCGTTGATGACCGCCCACGCCTACCTGACCAGCGCGCGCATCGCCGAGGAGACGGGGCCGTTCGCCGGGTTCGAGCAGAACCGCGAGTCGATGCTGCGGGTGGTCCACAAGCATCGACAGGCCGGCCAGAACCTGCCTGCCGAGCACCTACCCGCGCGCCTGCTCGAGGCGAGCCAGAGCGCATGGGACGAGGCGCTCGCCGCGGGCGTCGACCACGGCTATCGCAATGCGCAGGTCACCGTGCTCGCGCCAACCGGGACCATCGGCTTCATGATGGACTGCGACACGACCGGCATCGAGCCGGACATCGCCCTGGTGAAGTACAAGAAGCTGGTCGGCGGCGGGCTGCTCAAGATCGTCAACAACACCGTGCCTCACGCTCTCGAGCGGCTCGGCTACCCGGCCGACGAGGTGCAGGCGATCCTCGAGCACCTTCAGGAACAGGAGACCATCGAGGGCGCACGCAGCCTGCGCGCCGAACACCTGCCGGTCTTCGACTGCGCCTTTCGCCCGAAGAACGGCGAGCGCTCCATCCATTGGATGGGCCACGTCAAGATGATGGCCGCGGTCCAGCCGTTCATCTCCGGGGCGATCTCCAAGACGGTCAACCTGCCGAACGAGGCGACCATCGAGAACATCGAGAAGGTCTACCTCGAGAGTTGGAGGCTCGGGCTCAAGGCGATAGCGGTCTACCGCGACGGCTGCAAGCGCACCCAGCCGCTGAGCACCGGGATGGCCGAGCGCGTCGAGCAGATCGCCGAGGCCTCGCCCAAGATGGCGCGGCGCCGCCTGCCGGATGAGCGGCGTTCGATCACCCACAAGTTCTCGGTCGGCGGCCATGAAGGCTATCTGACCGTGGGGATGTACGACGACGGCGCCCCCGGCGAGCTGTTTATCGTGATGGCGAAGGAGGGCTCGGTGGTCTCGGGCCTGATGGATTGCTTTGCGACCTCGGTCAGCCTTGCCCTTCAGTACGGCGTGCCGTTGCAGGTGTTGGTCGACAAGTTCGTCCACACCCGCTTCGAGCCCTCGGGCTTTACGCTCAACCCGCAGATTCCCATCGCCAAGAGCGTCGCTGACTACATCTTCCGCTGGCTCGGCCAGAAGTTTTTGCCCAGGGACGACGTGGCAGCGGCCGGACCGCGGGTCGAGGAGAAGACCGGGGAGAAACGAGCCGCTCCGGTGCGCCCCGAGGCCGAGCGTGCCTATGTCAACCAGGCCGACGCGCCACCGTGCCACTCGTGCGGCTCGATCATGGTCCGCAGCGGAGCCTGCTACAAGTGCGTCAACTGCGGCGCGACGAGCGGCTGCTCCTAGAGATAAGGGGGGGGAAAGCTGCGCCGAAAAGGAACGAGCGGCCGTTGCGGCCGCTCGTTCTTGGTTTTCAGGGAAGCAACTGGCGCAGCGAGCAGGGGGCCTTGGCGATTGCCCGCCGGAGCCGCCTCTAGATGGACAGGTCGATGATGACCACGCCGCGCGGGGGCTTCTCTTCCTCGCTCTGCTGCGGGGCGCGACCTGGCTCGGGCAGAGGAATGTGGACGGACGGACGCTCAGAGTCCTGCCGCTGGCGCTCCTGCTCCCGTCTCTTTATTTCCTCGATGATGAAGGCGTCGAGCATGGCGTCCTCCGAGAACCTGTTACCTCTTCCCCCTCTCGCTGCCTAAACCCTTCGCGGGCACCTTTGCAAACCGAGTGCCCTCTCGTGGTCATTCCAGCCGGGTTCCCCGCTACCCCTTTGATTTTCCACCGTTTCGGGCGCCTGCCTGCCTTCGGCGGGCCGCCCTTCATCACCGACAGTACTCGTTTCTACTATGAAGCGGACGTCGGAGCCTGACAATTTTCGCTACCGAATACCGCACGCCTTTCGGGCCATCGGTCGAGGCTGCGTACAACGAGCTTAGCATGAGGCCCGGGCAGCGCAGGCCCTGCGCCGGCGCGAGCCTGCGCTTCGAGGCGTAGTTTCCGAGAGAGTTCGCGCCCTTGGCGTGTTCGACCGCCCGCTTTGCCTCCGGCTTGCGTTGCGCTCGTCCTCGCGGCGGAGAGGGCGATTTTTCGCCACCGACCCCGGCCGACTGTCGCCGCTTCCCCAGAGCTCGGGCGGCGGGAGCTCTCGGTGGGTAAGCGGGTTTGGTAGCGCCCCTGGCGCAAGAGCCTCCACGAGTCCAGCCGCCCGGAAGAGTGGGATCGCTCGTTCGACAGTGCCCATTCCCAGCGCCAGGGCGGTCTAAAGCCACATGCCCTGCCTTCGAGGTGCCGCTCTCCGGCCTACCGCGCTCTGGCGAGAGCCGCTTCCGTCCGCGACACCGGGCGGTCCCGCTCCCCGAGCCGGAGGGCGACTTCCGACCACTGCTGGCCCGAAGCGCGCCTCGTCCCCGTTGAAAGATGGCCCATCCCCAGAGCGTGTGCCGGACGGGCTCAGTCCCCTTCGGGCAAACAGCTTGGCTTCGGCTGCATGGCGGAGACGAGTAGCGGTAGGCGAAGCGCTCCATCGTGGTGTCGCGGTTGGGGTTGACCGCCGCACCGACGCAAACGGCCGTGCGAACGATTGATCCGTTTTGTCGCAGGCGGGCCGGTTGCACGACCGGGTGCCGCACCATCTGCAGCGCCTCACCCGCCCCCGGAGCGATGCCGAACGGACCTTCGCACCCTCGCAGTCTTGGGCGTGCGCGCAGGCAGCTTTGCTCTCCTCGCCGAAGCCCAGTGTTCGATTGCTCACACTATGCCGATATTATTTCGTTTGCCACTTCCCTTCCTGGGCTATCGCACCTACCTTCGCGCGCAACTGGCTTAGGTCCGCTCCCCCGAATCTGGGCCAAGCGTAGTGACGGCAACGAAATCAGAGTCGCCCACGCTAGGTGGGCACGAGGTCGGGTCGAATCAGAGCTCGACGAAGCGCTCTTCGAGCTGCTGCTTCGGCATCTCAAACGCTCGCCTGGCAATACGTCAGGCGATTGGCCCGAAGGGGGGAACCCTTGGGTCCAAGACGGGGCCATCGTCCCACCGCCTCCCTCAACAGCGGGGTGAAGGGTCGATGCGTCGGAGGCAAAAATGCTCGAGGAAGGCGTGCTGAATTGGCTGCAGGCGGCCCGAAGGGTGCTGACTGATCTAGGCCTGCAACCCGTTGCCCTGGTGGCGCTCGATCGTCCGACGGTCATTGGCCGGACCTGGACCGACGGGACGCTCCAGCCCAGTCACCTGCAGGATCTTCTGGCCACTTACGCGAACGAGCTTGCCGCTCACGGCCTGCTCGACGGAACGCGGATGGCGACGCCATTCGCCCGCCAGCTCGTCTCGCCCGACCGGACCTTGGCGCTCATCGCCGCTCCGCGGTCAGCCCCTCGCGTGGCGGCGGTCGTCCGGGCGAGCCCGGGGACCGATTTCAACGCGGTCGGCGACGCGCTGGCGGCGGCTGTTCCCCGCGACGAGACAGTCGAGATGGCCGCGGCGCTCTGCGAGGTGACGGGCGCGGCTGCCACGCTTCTCGGGCCCGAGGGCATCGAATTCGCCTCGCGCTCGGCGTTCGTGCAGCAGGGCGCGAGCGGACCGTTCCTTGGCTTGTCGTGCCTTTCGCGCCAAGCGCCGGACGCAGTTGCACGGCTCCAGCGCCTGCTGCTCGAGCCGGGAGGCAGCACCAACTTGCGACGCGAGCAGGTGGGACCCTACACGATGGCCTGCTTCGTCCGGCGGCTGGGCGAGAACAACCTCGCCCTCGCGGCCAGCCGCTTCGGCCTCACGCGCGCCGAGCTCGCCGAAGCCGAGAGCATGATCGCGGGCCTCTCCTGCAAGGAGAGCGCGTCGCGTCTGAAGATCAGCCCCGAAACCGTGCGCCAGAGGCGCAAGGTCATCTACCGCAAGCTGGGCGTCGAATCCTGCGGAACGGCGGTCGCGCGCATCCTCGAGCTGGAGCTGCCGCCACCCCCGCCGCCGGTCGAGACACCGACGACGATCGCCCCGCCCCCCAGCGCGCTCGGTGCCCAGGTCGCAAGCGCCTTCCCGGGCCTGCGGGCACGCGAGGCGTAGAACCGCGCTGGAGCGCAGAGTCGGAGAGCCCAAACTCGCCGAGGTCGGTCCCCGAAGACGGGGGCCTGCCTGGCCTCGTATCCATCAAGAAGGCGCGGCGCCGAGGTTCGGGAGCGGTGGAGAGACCGCTTCCGGGCGCGCTTCGGCTTCTGGCAGAAGGCTCGGGCGACCGCGCGTTGCTCGCGGGGCGATCGTCCACATTTCCTCAAATCGCGGACGTCAACCCGCCCCTCGGCAAAGGCACTTGGCGCGGGGACTGCCGAAAGGTCGAGTCTCGGTCTGTCACTTGGCAGCCGGGAGAATCTCCAGGCTGATGTCCATCGCGCGCGCCGAGTGGGTTAGCGCTCCCATAGACACGAAGTCGACGCCGGCTTCAGCTATTTCTGGCAATCGCGCGAGAGTAATCCCCCCGGAGGCCTCGGTGAGGGCGCGCCCTGCAACGAGCTCGACCGCCTTCTTCATCGTCGGCGTGTCCATGTTGTCGAGCAACACCGCATCGGCGCCGGCCGCGAGCGCTTCTTCGAGGCCTGGGAGGTCGACCACTTCGCACTCGATCTTCAGAAGATGATGGGCCTGCGCTCGCGCCCGGCGGATCGCTTCAGAGATCGAACCAACGGCGGCGATGTGGTTGTCCTTGATGAGGATGCCGTCAAACAGCCCGAAGCGATGGTTCTTCGCGCCACCCGCGCGCACGGCCATCTTCTCCAGCGTTCGCCATCCAGGCGTCGTCTTCCGGGTATCGAGAATGCGGAGTTGCGATCCCTGCAGCGCCTCGACTGCCCGCGCTGCATTGGTCGCCACGCCGGAGAGCCGCTGCAAAAAGTTCAGCGCAGTCCGCTCGCCTCCCAGGATGCCGCGTAGGGGTCCACGGACCGTCCCGACGCGGCGACGCGGCGCTACCCGCGCTCCCTCTTCATGATCGAAGAAGACCTCGAGCCGCGGATCGACTGCGCCGAACGTTCGGCGAACCACTTCGAGGCCCGCGAGCACGAGCGGTTCCTTGGCAATGAATTCGCCACTGCCAGAAGCCTCCGCCGGGACGAGCGCATCGCTGGTGACATCACCCGCGCTACCAAAGTCTTCTTCGAGCGCCAATGCGATGAGTCGATCGATGAAGTGCAAGGTTTCCCTCCGCGCTAGCGCTTCGTTTTCTTCGCAACCGGGTTCCTGGCTGTTGCCTTCTTCGCGGCCGAATTCTTTCCTGCCGATTTCTTTGCCGGTTGCCCGTCGCGCCCAGTTACCTTCCCCGCCGCATCATTGGCTGGCGTGCTCGGCCCTGGGACCGTGGTCTTGGCCGGTCCCGTGCCCAAGTCGCAATTGCCGAGAACGCGTTGGCTCGCCTCGGGGAGCCCTTCCTTCGGGCTCTCGCGCTGTCCCTCGAGAGGACTTGCGACCTCTAGGGTGGGCAGGCTTCCCTCCGCGCTCTCCCCGCGAATGCCTCCCCGGCAGCCTGCGCCTCCGGCACCTGGAAAGCAGGTGCAGGCTCGTCATCGCGGTCTGAGGATTATTCTTCGGCTTTGTTCGGCTCGGACTGCTGTAGGCGAGCCCGGCCCTGCGTGAGCTTGACCTTCTTCTCCTCGAGCTCGGCGAGACGCGCTCGGTCCTTCGCCACGATCTCCGCAGGAGCCCGCTCGGTGAAGCTGGGGGTCGCCAGCTTCTTCGAGAGCAGATCGATGTCGGCCTGGACCTTGCCGAGCTCCTTGTCTATCCGCTTGACCTCCTCGCCAATGTCGATGAGGCCCTCGAGCGGGACGAAGACCTCCATGCGCGCGTCCACGAAGGTCGCGGAGAGCTTCGGCTTCGGTCCTGGCTCGCCGACGGTCAGCCTCTCGAGCGAGGCGAGCGGTTCGATATAGCTGCGCTCTCGCTCGAGGACACCCCGCACCTCGGCCCCGGCCTGGACCACGGCGACGATCTTGCGCGAGGGCGCGATGTTGCTCTCGCCGCGGATGCTGCGAATCCCGTCGATCGCGGTGATGACCAGCGCCATCTCCCGCTCGGCCGCGTCGTCGACCAACGCATCGTGTGGCGCCGGGTAGGAGGCGACAACGATGCTCTCCGGGTCGCCCTCGCGCCGCGGCAGGCGCTGCCAGATCTCCTCGGTGATGTAGGGCATGAACGGGTGCAGCAGCCGCAGCGACTGATCGAGCACGTAGACGAGCACCGCGCGCACCGTGGCCTTGGCTTCCTCGTCATTGCCGTAAAGCGCGCCTTTGGAGAGCTCGATGTACCAGTCGCAGAGCTCGCCCCAGATGAACTGGTACAGGGTGTTGGCCGCGTCGTTGAACTTGTAGGCCTCGAGCGCCTCCAGCGTCTCGCCGATGGTGTGATTGAGGCGCGAGAGAATCCAGCGATCGGCCAGCGAGAGCGGCATCTCGTGGACGGGCGTGCGCAGCCGCGCTGAGACCTCGTCGGGAGCCCCGAGGTTCATCAGCACGAAGCGCGAAGCATTCCAGATCTTGTTGGCGAAGTTGCGATAGCCGTCGACCCGCTCCATCGAGAGCTTGATGTCACGCCCCTGGGCGGTGAGCGCCGCGAGCGTGAAGCGCAGCGCGTCAGCGCCAAAGGCCGGCATGCCCTTGGGAAACTTCTTCTTCAGGTCCGCGGGCAGCAGCTTGGGCTCAGGCTGTCCGCGGATGACGTCGAGCGGGTCGATGACGTTGCCCTTCACCTTCGACATCTTGTCGCCCTTCTCGTCGCGCACCATCGCGTGGAGGAACACGGTGCGAAAGGGCACCTCCTTCATGAAATGCAGGCCGAACATCATCATTCGGGCGACCCAGAAGAAGATGATGTCGTGGCCCGTTTCCATGACCGAAGTCGGGTAGAAGGTCTCCAGCGCCTTGGTCTGCTCCGGCCAACCGAGCGTCGAAAATGGCCACAAGCCGCTCGAGAACCAGGTGTCGAGCACGTCCTCGTCGCGCTCGAGCGCGGAGGAGCCGCACTTCGGGCAAGTCTGCGGCGCCTCGCGAGCGACGATGACCTCGCCGCACTCGCAGTACCAAGCCGGGATCTGGTGGCCCCACCAGAGTTGGCGGCTGATGCACCAGTCGTGGAGGTTGCGCATCCAGCCGAAGTAGGTGTTGGTCCACGATTCGGGCACGAACTGCGTGCGCCCGGACTCGACCGCCTCGATCGCCGGGGTGGCGAGCGGCGCGATCTTGACGAACCACTGCGGAGAGAGCGTCGGCTCGACGACGTCGTTGCAGCGCTGGCAGGTGCCGACGGACAGCTTGTAGTCCTCGGTCTTGACGAGCTGGCCCTGGGCCTCGAGGTCGGCCAGCACGCGCTCGCGCGCCTCGTAGCGGTCGAGCCCCTGGTACGGGCCGGCGTTCTCGTTGGTGCGCGCCTGCAGATCGAAGATGGTGATCAGCTCCAACCCGTGGCGCTGACCGGTGGCGTAGTCGTTGAAGTCGTGGGCCGGAGTCACCTTCACCGCGCCGGTGCCAAACTCCATCGAGACCAGCTCGCGGTCGCCGATGACGGGGATCTCGCGGTCGACCAGCGGCAGGATCACCTTCTGTCCGATCAGGTCCTGATAGCGCGGATCGTCCGGGTGGACCGCGACCGCCGTGTCGCCGAGCATCGTCTCGGGCCGCGTGGTGGCGACGATGAGCCGGCGCTCCGAGC
Source organism: Myxococcales bacterium UBA5297 (assembly GCA_002408385.1). Classification (GTDB taxonomy): domain Bacteria; phylum Myxococcota; class Myxococcia; order Myxococcales; family UBA5297; genus UBA10939. The sequence continues at coordinate 1,312 of DHSB01000052.1, read as the reverse complement.
CCTTCACCGGGTAGGCGATGTGCCACAGCTTGCCGTCGCGCTCCTCGTGCTCGACCTCGAGGTCCGAGAGCGCGGTGCGGCAACGCGGGCACCAGTTGATGAGCCGCTGGGCCCGATAGATCAGCCCCTCCTCGTACAGGCGCACGAACGCCTCGCGCACCGCGCGAGAGAGTCCCTCATCCATGGTGAAGCGCTCGCG
>DHSB01000052.1:875-1003 GCA_002408385.1 Myxococcales bacterium UBA5297 | reverse complement strand
TCATCCATGGTGAAGCGCTCGCGTGCCCAGTCGCAGGAGGCGCCAAGAACCTTGAGCTGCTCGGTGATACGCCCGCCGTAGCGTGCCTTCCACTCCCAGACGCGCTTGAGGAACTCCTCGCGGCCAAG
>DHSB01000052.1:0-680 GCA_002408385.1 Myxococcales bacterium UBA5297 | reverse complement strand
GCGATGCCCGCGTGGTCGGTGCCTGGCAGCCAGAGCGTGTTGAAGCCGCTCATGCGCTTCCAGCGCACCAGCAGGTCCTGGATGGCGATGGTGAGCCCGTGCCCCATGTGCAGCGCCCCGGTGACGTTCGGAGGGGGGATGACGATGCAGAAGGGAGGCTTGTCGCTCGAATCCTCTGCCTGGAAGTACCCCTTCTCCGTCCAGAAGCGATACCACTTCGACTCGGCTTCGCGCGGGTCGTAGGCCTTGGGGATCTCGGTGGTGTGCGGGGCAGTGCTGGGATCGAGCATCGGGTTCACTCGGGGTCTGTGCTCCCTGCCGCTGGGCAGGGGCAGGGACAGGGGCTTTGACTGGGGACTTGATGATCTGCTGAGAACACGCGCGCCCGGCCTCCCTCACTCGGAAAGCCAGGCGCACCTGGACTCGTTCTGGGCCGGCCCGCCGGGCTTAGGGCTTGGCCTCCCGCTCCTTGACGAGGCGGTCGAGCTCTTCGCGGATGATCGTCTCGGCGAGTTGCGGGACGACCTCCCAAGCGATCTTCTCGATAAGCTCGCGCGAAGCCTTCGACAGCGCCTCACGGAGCAGCGCTTCGTGGTCGACCGCCTGCGCGGGCTGCGCCGGGACGGCCGGAGCCGGGGCCGCGGGCACCGCCGCGGCGACGGCCTCGGCCGGCGCGACTG
>DHSB01000107.1 GCA_002408385.1 Myxococcales bacterium UBA5297 | reverse complement strand
AGCCGTGTCAAAGTCGGGCCCAACGGATAAGCGCCTTTTGCATACGCTTGGCGTCGAGGTCGCGATCGACGGGCAGAGGCTTCATCGTCGTCGGGTCGATGCCGCTGTAGAACATGTCGGTCGCCAGGGTCATCGGCGTCGGCGTGAAGTCCTGCACCTGCTGCGGGCGCCAGTTGTTGTCGCGCAAAAAGTCATGCAACTCGGCCGCGTCCTCGAGCGTCGAGCCCGGATGGCTCGAGATGAAGTAGGGCACGAGGTATTGCTGCTTGCCCGCCTCGCGGCTGAACCGCTCGAACTGCTCGCGGAAGCGCTCGAAGGTCTCGAAGCAGGGCTTGCGCATCAGGCGCAGTACGCGGTCGCTGACGTGCTCGGGGGCGACCTTGAGCTGGCCCGAGACGTGGTGGGTGATGAGCTCGCGCAGGTAGCGCTCGCCGTCGCGCGAGTCGGCGTGGGCGAGGTCGTAGCGAACTCCGCTTCCGATGAAGGCGTGCTTGACCCCAGGGACGCACCTGGCCGCGCGGTAGAGCTCGACGAGCGCACCGTGTCCGAAGACCAGCTTGGAGCAGACGGTCGGGAACAGGCAGCTCGCCCGCCGGCACATCCGCCGTGCGCGCTCATCGCCGCAGCGGGCGCCCCAGAGGTTCGCGGTCGGCCCACCGAGGTCGGAGACGGTACCGCGAAACTCGGGCATCGCCGCCACCTCGCGGACCTCCTCGAGCACGCTCTCAGGAGAGCGCGAGCAGACATCGCGCCCCTGGTGCTCGGTGATGCAGCAGAACGAGCAGCCGGCGTTGCAGCCGCGGACGATCTGCACCGAGAAGCGGATCTGCTCCCAGGCCGGAATGCGCTCGCCGCGATAGCTCGGGTGCGGGGCCCGCGCGAAAGGCAGGGCATGGATCCGGTCGAGCTCGGCCGTGCTCGGTCCGGGCATCGGAGGGAGCACCACGACCGCGCGCTCGCCGTGGCGTTGCACGAGGAGCCTCGCGTTCTCCGGGTTGTGCTCGAGGTGATAGAGCTTGGAGCATTGGGCATACGCGAGTTTGTCGCGGGCCACCTCCTCGAACGACGGCAGCTCGACGACTTCGCGGTTCCAGCGCGCGGCGAGCTGCTCCCAGTCGCGGCGGATGACCGCCGTGCCGGCGATCTCTTCGATCTGCGAGACCGGCACGCCGGCCTCGAGCCGTGCGGCGAGCTCGAGGACGGGCTTCTCGCCCTGCCCGTAGATGAGCAGGTCGGCCTTCGAGTCGAAGAGGACCGAGCGGCGCACCTTGTTGTCCCAGTAGTCGTAGTGCGCCAAGCGCCGCAGCGACGCCTCGACCCCGCCGAGGACGATGGGCACCGCGCGGAAGGCCTCGCGGCAGCGGTGGGCGTAGACCGTCGCCGCGCGATCCGGCCGCTTGCCCGCGACTCCACCGGGCGAATAGGCGTCGTCGCGCCGGGGGCGCTTGTGGGCGGTGTAGCGGTTGACCATCGAGTCCATCGCGCCCGCGGTGACCCCAAAGAAGAGCCGCGGACGACCGAGCGCTCGAAACGCCTCGGCGCTGCGCCAGTCGGGTTGAGGCAGGATGCCCACGCGATAGCCCGCCGCCTCGAGCACCCGGCCGATGAGCGCGGCGCCGAACGAGGGGTGGTCGACATAGGCGTCGCCGCTGACGAGGACGACGTCGAGCTCGTCCCAGCCGCGCGCTCGGGCCTCGCCGAGGGTGGTTGGCAGGAATGGCCTCGCGTCGAGGGGCAGCCTTCGGAGCGCGAGCTCTTGGAGCGTGGCGACGGTCATCGCAATCGCAGGGGTGTGGTCCTCAAGTAGAAAGCCCGGCTCCTTTCGGAACCGGGCTCTCGGTGCTTCAGAAAAGGATGGCCGAACACACGGAAGGTATCGCTACCGTTGCTTCCTTCCGGATCTGGCGGGATTCACGACCCTCCGTTGTCCGGCCACAATCTCGTCTTCTCGAAAACTCTACTTCTTGGCCCCGCTATTCCAGGACGGCCAAGCGGAGAGGGTGGGATTCGAACCCACGGTACCCTTACGAGTACACATGATTTCCAATCATGCCCCTTCGGCCTCTCGGGCACCTCTCCAAGTCGGTAGTGAGAGAGCCCCCCGGGCCGCTTGAACCCGGGGGGCCTCGATGGCGGAGAGCGTAGGATTCGAACCTACGGTACCCTTGCGAGTACACTGGATTTCGAGTCCAGCGCCTTAGACCAGCTCGGCCAGCTCTCCAAAAAACCTAGACTGCCTGCTTTTGCTTCGGGTTGCCTTCGCGCAACCTCTTGAAAAAAACCTTCAGAAGCTCGCTGCACTCCTCGGCAAGAACTCCCTCGACGACCTCGGCCCGGTGGTTGAGTCTCGGGTCTTGAAGCAGGTTCATCAGCGAGCCGGCCGCTCCGGCCTTGGAGTCTCTGGTCCCGAAGACCACTCTGTCGACTCGCGCCAGAACCAAGGCCCCTGCACACATCGCGCACGGCTCGAGGGTTACGAACAGCGTCACTCCGCTGAGCCGCCAGGCACCTAGAGCTTGGGCGGTCGCCTGGATCGCTATCAGCTCTGCGTGCGCCGTTGGGTCTTGAGCACTCTCCCTTCGATTCCGCGCTGCCGCGACGACCTGGCCGTCCTTGACCGCCACCGCGCCGACGGGGATTTCGCCCCCGTGCGCCGCCGCCCTTGCCTCGGCCAAAGCCAGCCTCATGTATTGCTCAGCCTGGCTCTCGACCGTCAACCCTGTTGCTCGCTTCCTAAAAACGCCGCGGAATCTTGCCGTCAGCGTCCCGTGCAGTCAAGCGTGAAACCGTCGGCCGCGGACATTTTCTTCCTCTGTGCGGTTCGAGGAGCGGGCGAGCAGCTTTGCGCAGGGGCGATGGGCCGGTAGGATCGACGCCGACCGCGAGCGGGCCGTTGTCGGCAGCCTTTGCGCGCCCAGCAAGTGCTCGCAAAAAACCAAAGGGAGCATAGCCATGCGCACGCTGCTCGCCTTGACCATCGCCCTCGCCATCCACGCGAGCCCCGAGGGCGAAGAGCGCCGCTCGCGACTCGAGTCCGACGAGTGCTCGCGCCGCACCGCCGCCTGTGAGCAGGGGTGCGAATCGCGCGGCGGCATGAGCCGACTCGAGTGCAAGACCGACTGCCGGCTCGCCGAGACGCAGTGCAGGAACGGAGCGCAGCGCTCTGTTGCGCCGCCCTCGCTCCAGGAGCCGTTGCCCCGTGGCAACGGCTCTCCCGTCTCCCCGATAGCCGGCAGCACGCCCGGGCGCTAGGCGAGGGTCGAGAGACTGGGCTTCGCGCGGAACCGAAGCGATCGGTCGCAGGCTGGGTGGGGCGCAGAGCAATTTGCTCTTCGACCAAATCGAGCAGAGGTGCGGGTGAGACGAGGCTTCCCGGCGGCCGGCACGAAGGCCGGCCCTCTGGAATCGTGCTGCGGCGCAACGAGACTCGCCTTGGCTGCGGCCACTGCCTTGGGTCGGGGCGCTCGCGTGAGCTCCCCCCGGTGGCCACCGGCGAGGGCTGCCGGCCGCTACTTCTTCTCCTCGGCCTTGGGCAGCGCGGTGACCGTGGCGCCCCCCTTGCCGAGGTTCTCCATCTTGCAGGAGCCCTCGAAGATGACGCCCCGCTCGATGACGAGCGACGGGGTTTCGATGTTGCCCTTGACGCGCGCCGAGGCCTTGAGCTCGACGAGCTGGGTCGCGCGGATGTTGCCGGTGATCTCGCCGTAGACGACCAACGAGCCGGTGCTGATCTCCGCCTTGATCCGGGCGCTGTCGTCGATCTGCAGGCGGTCCTTCGAGAAGATCTCGCCGGTGAACTTCCCAGCGATGCGCACCTCACCCTCGAAGGTGAGCTTGCCCTCGAACTCCGTCCCGCGGCCAAGCACAGCGTTGACCTCACCGCTGCTGCGCGGCAGCTCCTCTTCCTTCTTCAACATCGCCATGGGCTTCTCCTTCTCCATCACCGGATTCGCAGGCTCGGGCGCGTTGCGCTCGTCGCTGAGGGACGGCGCGGGCTGCTCGAGTTCACCCGTCTTCTTTCCCCACAATGCCATCGCCTTCTCCCCTTCCTCGGCCGGCTCTCGGCACGCTGGCCTTGGGCCACTGCGCGCACCTTGCGTGGAGAAAACCGGTCGAGCTACCGAATGCTTCCCACCGCCTCGGCGGCTCGGGTGAGGTCGGACTGGAAGAGGGCGAGACTACGCGCATCTTCGTTGGCCTCGCAACAACTCTAGGGGCGCTCCTACCGGCGGTTGGGGATGAGGCGATCGAGCAACCGATCGAGATCATCATAGGAAAAATAGTCCAGCTCGATGCGCCCCTTGCCCGCGCGGTCGACGATTCGCGCCTTGGTACCAAGAGCGCGCTGAAGCTGCTCGACGAGCGAGCGCACCTGGGCGCTCTCCTGCTTCTTCACGGGTTGCGGCTTGCCCCCGCTCGCCTTGAGCTTGCGGACGAGTTGCTCGGTCGCGCGCACGGAGAGCTTCTGGCCGCTCACCTCGGCCGCCGCGCGGCACATCGCCTGCTCGTCGGCCAGGCCGAGCAGCGCCCGGGCGTGACCCATGTTGAGCGAGCCGTCGACCAACGAGGTCTTGATCTGCGCCGGGAGGTTGAGCAGCCGAAGGGCGTTGGCGACCGAAGAGCGGTCCTTTCCAACGCGGCTGCCGACGCTCTCCTGAGTCTGACCGTACTCCTCGATGAGGCGCTTGTAGCCCTCGGCCTCTTCGATGGGGTTGAGGTCCTCACGTTGCAGATTCTCGATAAGCGCGATCTCGAAGGCTTCCTTCTTCGAGGCCTCGCGAACGATCGCCGGGACCTCCCTCAGGCCCGCGAGCTGGGCGGCGCGCCAGCGGCGTTCGCCGGCGATGATCCGATAGCGCCCCTCGTCACGGCGCACGAGGATCGGCTGAACGATGCCGCGAGCGCGGATCGACGCGGCGAGCTCCTCGAGCTTGGCCGAGTCGAAGTGCTGCCGCGGCTGGCGCTCGTCGCGGTCGAGCTCCTCAATGGGCAGGCTGAGCACCTGCGGGCGCGGCGGGCCGGAGCGGTCCGGGACCGGGGTGCTCGCCGCCGGGATGAGCGCGGAAAGACCGCGCCCCAGCGCGCTGCGCTTCTGCGGCATCTTGTCCTGGCTCATCGAGGTCCCCGTCGTCTGTGGCCCACTGCCGTCGGTCATGTCGCACCTCGGTCGGCTGCCGCACGAAGAGAATGCCCGGCACCGGTTGTCAATACCGGCCGGCCAGAAGCTTGGCGATCAAGCGGCTGAGCGGGCTTCTTCGCGCCGTTGCAGCTCTCGAGCGAGCGAGAGGTAGCTCTCGCAGCCCTTCGATCGCAGGTCGTAGAGGATTATCGGCTTGCCGAAGCTCGGGCACTCCGACAGCCGCACGTTCCTGGGGATGACCGTCTTGAACACCCGGTCCTGGAAGTACTTTCGCGCTTCGTCGGCGACCTGGTGCGCGATGGAGATGCGCCCGTCAAACATGGTCAGCACGACCCCCTCGATCTCGAGGTCGGGGTTGAGCGAGGCCTTGACCAGCTCGATGGTGTTGACGAGCTCGCTGATCCCCTCGAGCGCGAAGTACTCGCACTGCAGCGGCACGATCACCGAGTCCGAGGCAACCAAGGCATTGACGGTCAACAGGCTCAGGGCCGGAGGGCAGTCGATGATGATGTACTCGTACTCATCGCGCAGAGCCTCGAGCACGCGGCGCAGCCGATACTCGCGCCGCTCGACCGAGACGAGCTCGACCTCGGCCCCCGCCAGGTCGCGATTCGAGGGGATGACGTCCAGGTACTTGAGCGCGGTCTGGTGAATCACCTCGCCCGGCTCGGCCTGACCAAGGAGGACGTCGTAGATCGAGCGCTCTATCTCGCGGATCGCCACTCCCAGCCCGCTGCCCGCGTTGCCCTGCGGGTCGATATCGACGAGCAGGGTGCGGTGTTCGGCGGAGGCGAGGCTCGCCCCAAGGTTGATGGCGGTCGTGGTCTTGCCCACTCCGCCCTTCTGGTTCGCGATTGAAAGGATTCTTCCCACCGGCTCGGACCCCTCTCAGGCTGCGGCTGGCGGCCGTTCAGCAGGAGACGGTTCGTACCACGCACCCCGGAGAGCGGCAAGCAGCAAGTTGCCGCGGGAAATCCCGGGGTGAGACGTGACACTACCTGCGTGGCCATGAGCCCGTTTCACGTGGAACGGCAGGCCCTTTTTGCGTACGCGCAGCGGGAAGGCGGAGGCCGGGCGCCGCTTCCCGGTGCTCCCTTGAGCGGGCGATCACGGAAGGCCGGCAAGAAGGCCGGCCCTTTGAGAGGGATACTAGCGGTCGGTCGGAAGTCGGTGGGGCGCATAGCGATGCCACCGTCGACGAATCGCGCAAAGGCGCGGGCGGTGCTGGCGGCCGGCACCAAAGCGCACAAGGGCCGGCCCTCCGGTCGGGCTCGCTCCCCGCCGCGATGCGAAGGGCCGGGGCGCAGGCGGTCCGGTCGATCGCCAAGCCGCCCGCATTCAAAGGCCCGGAGCGCCACGGAGCCGAGACAGAAACGAAGGCCGGCCCTCCGGAACCGAACCCGAGCGATCGTTCGCAGCATCCAGACTCGGCGCCTGGCCCCGCTCAGCGAAAGACAGCGACGCGGCGGACGGCCTTCGACCGCGGGAGCCGGTACTCGAGCTCTTCGACGACCTCCAGGTCATCCGGGATTGGCGTCTCCGCTCCGAGCATCGCCAGGATCCGTCCCGCATCCTTTATATAGGGGCGGGCAAGCTGCACCCATTCGCCAGGCGTCATGAGCGCCCTGGAGATCGCCGCATCAACGAGCGGCAACCCCTCTCGTGCCGGCTCCCCCGCCACCCTCGCGTGGACCGCGCGCACGTTGGACAGGCCAAGTACTGCGCTCGCCGCCTTGAGAAACCCGACCTTCTTTCCGACGGTGTCGACCAGCGTGACCTGGAGCTGCGGCAGGACTATCGCCAGAGGAATGCCCGGAAGCCCGCCTCCGGCTCCCACATCAAGGAGCGAACCGGTCGCCCCGAGCAGCCTGGCCGGCGCCAGCGAGTCGATAAGGTGTCCCTCCACGGCCTCCTCCGGGTCGGTCACCGAGGTGAGGTTCACCTTGCGATTCCACGCGAGCAGAAGCTCAAGATAGCGAAGCAGCCGCTCTGCAGCCGCCGCGTCGACTGGAAAGCCGACCGCGCTCGCCCCCGCGAGAAGCTCGCCTGACAGCCGCTTTTCCACAGCCTGTTCCACGTGGAACCTCCCGAACTGCCCGGATCGACACGGCTAAGCGCTGCCGGGCAAGCCGCCCACAGCTTATCCACAGCCCCGGCGGCGCACCTGGACCGCCAACAGTCCAACAGCCGCCGGAGTCATCCCCGGAAGCCGCGACGCCTGCCCGATCGTCGCCGGCCGCACCCGCTCGAGCCGCTCGAGGACCTCTCGCGAAAACCCGCGCACGGCTCGGTACTCGAACCCCGGGGGGATGCAGAGCTCATCGAGCCCTTTGGCGCGAGCGACCCAGTCCTCCTGCCGCTCGATATAGCCGCCGTAGCGGACCTCGGTCTCAATCTGCTCGACCGCGTCCCTGTCGAGCGCTTGCCGGCCGGCGTCGAGGAAGGAGAGGCTTTCCCACGAGACCTCCGGGCGCCGCAGGAGCGCCGCCAGGCTCGCCGGCATCCGCGGCGGGGTCCACCCCCGCGCCGCGAAACCCTCGCGCACCTCGGCCGTCGGGTTGACCACCGCCTGCTCGAGCCGCCCAAGCTCCCCCTGAATCGCCCGACGCTTCGCCCCCACCCTCGCGGCCGCCTCCGAGCCGACGAGCCCGATCTCTACGCCGTGCCCGACGAGCCTGCTGTCGGCGTTGTCCTCCCGAAGCAGTAGCCGGTGTTCGGCGCGCGAGCTGAAGATGCGATACGGCTCCTCGGTGCCTTTGGTGACCAGGTCGTCGACGAGCACCGCGATCATCGCCTCCGCGCGGGTCAATGCGAACGGCGCGCGCCCCTGGACCCAGAGCGCCGCGTTCACCCCCGCCCAGAAACCCTGGACCGCGGCTTCCTCGTATCCCGAGGTGCCGTTGACCTGCCCGGCAAGCCACAGCCCCTCCACACCTTTTACAGCCAGGCGCCTGTCGACCTGCGTCGGCGGGGCGTAGTCGTACTCGATGGCGTAGCCCGGCAGGAGCATCTCCACACGCTCCAGACCCGGGATGGTGCGCAGGAAGCTCAACTGCACCTCGCTCGGCAGGCTCGTCGAGACTCCGGCCGGGTAGACCACCGGCGTGTCGAGGCCGTCGCGCTCGAGAAAGACCGGATGGCGCTCGCGGTGGGCAAAGCGCACGACCTTGTCCTCAATCGAAGGGCAGTAGCGGGCGCCGAGGCCCTCGATGATCCCTCCATATAGAGGAGAGCGTCCGAGGTTCTGCCGGATGATCTCGTGCGTCTGTCCGTTGGTGCGCGTGATCGCGCACGCGAGCTGCGGCAGCCTCGGGAACCCCTCGCGAGGGGTGGAGAACGAAAAGGGCCGCGGCTCGGGGTCGCCCGGCTGAGGCTCGGTCCGCTCGTAGTCGATAGTCTGCACGTCCAAGCGCGCGGGAGTACCCGTCTTGAAGCGCCGCAGCTCCAACCCCAGCGACCGAAGCGAATCCGAGAGCCCGATCGCGGCCGGGTCCCCCTCCCTGCCCCCTGCCCTGCGCAGGCTGCCAACGTGCATCAGCCCGGCGAGAAAAGTGCCCGCGGTGACGATCGAGGCGCGAGCAAGGTACTCCTCGCCCCCGACCCGCGCTCCGACCACCCTGCGATCCTCGGCAAGCAGCGTGGTCGCCTCGCCCTCGACGACCGTCAGGTTCTCCTGCGAAAGCAGCCGTCGCCCCATCTCCTCGGCGTAGCGCTGGCGGTCGACCAACGCCCTTCGCGCCCGGACCGCCGGGCCCTTGCTCTCGTTGAGCCGCCGGAAGTGCGTGCCGGTCGCGTCAGTGACCTTGCCCATCTCGCCACCGAGGGCGTCGAGCTCGCGCACGAGTTGGCCCTTTCCCGGACCGCCCACAGCCGGGTTACAGCTCATCAGCCCGATGCGATCGGCACGCAGGGTGACGCCCAGCACCCGGAGCCCCATCCGCGCGCAGGCCAGTGCCGCCTCGCACCCGGCGTGTCCAAGGCCAATCACGATGATGTCGAAGTGCTTCGCCATGCTCGCTCGAGGAGAGAAGTCTTCGCGTCGGGAGCTCCCCGCGCTCGCGGGGCGCAGTCCGCGCCAAGCTCGAGAGTCGAAGGCGCCTCCTTGCTCACTATGGAGGCGCGTCCGAGGACGCGAACGATAGCACCGGTTCGCAGCCGCGCCAGAAGTCGGCTCGAACCCGGCGCGAGGGCGACCTCGATGTGCGGCTCACCCGCCGCGTCGTTCTCGCTCGGGCGCCCCGGCTGCTCATCAGCAACGAGCGCTTCTAAAAAGAGCGCTACCCTCGGGCGAGGTGCGGCGAGGCGCTGTCCCCGGGTGACCGAATACCGGCGCGAAGTCCTCCAGCGAATCCATCGCTTCCGGAGTTTTTTTACCCTCGGCGCTCCCTTGCGTCTGTTGGTCTTTCTTCCGCAACCCTGGTTCATTCAGTTCATCCGGGACTTCCGAATCGACCTCGTCGGCGACCCTCTTCGCCACCACTCGGATTGCCCTCGGAAGCGGACGAAGCAACACCTTGCGTGCGAGGATGAGCCAAGCTCAATCCTCCCTTCCTCCATCGCGGCAAAAGGGATGGCTGCCCGAGCTCCAGGCGCCCGTGAAACGACTCTCTCAGACCTTCCTCCCATTCGCCCTGCTGCTGCTCCTCGCGTCGGCGTCCGCCTGCTCCCACGTGTACGCGGAGGCCGCGCGGCCGCCGCACGAGCACACTGACCTGGAACGGGCCCTCCTGGAGGACGCTGCGGACCGTCGCTTCCAGAAGCTCGGCTCTCTCGACGCGGCGCTCATCGCCAGCGGCGCCACTGACCCTACCGAGCTGGCTCGAGCCCGCGAGCTGTTGCTCGCTCGATTCACGGTCATCGCGAAGCACCTTCCGCGCGAACCGGCAAAGGCCGGCCGCGTCCTGCTCCGCGCTCTGCATGAAGGCTCGCGGGAACGCCCCGCGCTTCTGCGCGCCTACGATCCGGAAGCGACCACGCTGCTCGACATCCTGGAGAGCGGCCGCTTCAACTGCGTCTCCGCGACCGTGCTCTATCTCCTCGCCGCCGAGCACGCCGGGCTGGTGGCACATCCGGTTCTGCTGCCTTCGCACGCTCGCGCTGAGCTCGAAGTCTCCTCCCACGCCACCGTCACGGTCGAGACGACCTCGCCCCGTGGCTTCGACCCGCCGCCGGCCACGCTGGCTGAGATAACGGCGCGGATGCGACCGCAGCATGCCGGTGGCGCGGTTGTTTTGTACCCAAACGAAGAAGGGACCTGCGTCGACCTGCCCGCCTTGCTTGGGGCGGTGTACTTGAACCGCGCGATACAGGCACGTGCGAGAGGCAAGCTCTCGACCGCCCAAGCCCTCGAGCGCCTTGCTCAGCCCCTGGCGACCCGGCAGGCCGCTTCCGTCTTGCGCCAGGTGCGCGCCTCGACCCTGAGCGAGCTGGCGATGTACCAGCTCGGCAGGGGAGAGACTCTCGAAGCGCTCGCGCTCTTCGAGGAGGCAGCACGGCTGTCGACAGGGATGCCCCAGGAGCGTGCCTTTCTCCAGAACGTCTTCGCCGTTGCCCAACGCCACCTACAGGCGCTCGCAGAGGAGGGCGAAGAGAAGCCGCTCCTTCAGTTTCCGGAGCGTTTCGCCGCGTGGCCCGAGGTCCGGCGGGAAGTTGCTTCGTTCGCCTATCAGGCTGCCGCCTTGCGCCGCGGCAGACTCGGCGACCACGAAGGGATGGCCAGGCTGCTGCGCGAGGCTGCGGCACTCGGGGGCAGGGGAGAGGCAAGCGCTCGGCGGAATCTCGAGGTCGCCGAGCATAATGCAAAAGCTGAGCAGTTCAACGCATCGCTCGCTGAGCTCGCGAAAATCCGAGAGCTAGGCCAACGCGATCCGCGCGCCGCGTGGGACCAGCTCGCATCCGTCCAATCCGTCGGCGACCCTGAGCTCGCGCGTCTGCGCCGCGAGCTCGGCGCCTACCTCGCCGCACGTCGCGCCGAGCAGGCGCTGGAGGTCCAAGACGGCTGCGCGCGGGTGGATGCCGCCGCCGAGGACTGGCGCGCGCTGCTCGAGACGCCCTCGGTCGAGCCGGCGCGCATCCGGGCCGCCTGCCGCAGCAACGTGGGCAACCGATTCTTTGCGGCCGGCCGGCTCTCCGAGGCCCTTCGCTGGCACCGAGAGGCGCAACGACTCGCGCCTGGCGATCCGGTTCACGCCCGAAACATCGTCGCCTGCCTCGGCAGCCTCGCCGGAGCAGAGGTGCAAGCCGGGAGGTGCAGAGAGGCGCTCCCGCTTCTGGAGGAAGCCCGAGCCCTCGCGCCGCAGGCCCCGGCCATCCTCCAGCTTCTGCGCAGGTGCTCCCAGTAGAGCGCCACACCGTCCGCCCGCTTCTGCCACGCGCAGGAGCGCCCCATGAGGATGCGCGCGAGAGCCGGCTGCGGGGTAGAGCGACAGTGCGCTTGCAGAGCAACGCGACGCCGCCGCCAGTCGATAGTCGGCCCCGCGCCGCGCTGCGAGCGGGCCGCGGCCCAGAAAACGAGCACGCCCGATCGCCCCTGGAATCTGTCGGGGAGGGCGATCGAGCTCGAACAGTGGCGTGGAGCCGCATTCGGCGAGCCCCAAATCAAGGCTGGGACGAGAGCTCGGATGATGGTTGGTGGGCGTAGCGGGCGTGTGCCGGTGAGGGGGGCGGCGTCCGCCGTAGGTCCTCGGTGCCGCGCCCCCTCACCGGCACAGTTCCAGGCAGCCGCCCGAGACTGGCTTGGACCTCGCGATCGGCACGCGACACCGACCGGCGGCAGCAGCAGCAGCGCTCGGCGGGTTTGTCGCCTGCGCCGCGCCGGGGCGAGGTCTCCGACGGCGCCGAAGGCCCGGCCACGCCCCGTCGGCTCGGCGAAAACCTCGGCCGGGTCCTCGCCAAGCTCCGCGCCTGGCCACCGCGGCGGCGATCCCTAGGCGGCCGATCGCCTGGCTGATCGCGCGCCTGACGCGCGGTCGCCATTCCCCCGGTCGCCCCCTTCGGCTGGCCAGCCGTCCGCTTGGGTCGCAAGTTGATTCGGGGCCTCGAGCAGGGGCATGGGGGCGCGGACGGATGGCCCAGGTGGACCAGGCCGGGAGTCGACGCGGGCCAGGAGGCATCGGCTGGCTCTGGTGGCTCGTGCTGCTGGTCGCCCTGGGCGCAGGCGTCGGCTGGCTCGTCTGGTGGGGCTTTGTGGGCGAGCAGCGGGCAAGGGAGGCAGTGACCGTCGCCGACGTCCTTCAGAACCGGGAGCTTCGGGGACAGACCGTCGTGGTCACCGGATGGTTCGCCGGTCCGGCGGGCCCGCGCGCCTTCCTGCTGAAGGGCGAGGCGGGCGAGCAGCTTCTGGTTTTGCTCAGACCCGAGATGGGCGCGACCGCGTTGCCGCAGGTCGGGCAGGCCGTACAGGTCACCGGCGAAGTGATTCGCGTCGACGCGGCCACCCTGCAGCGCGAGGACGGGCAGCTCGACTCGAAGACGCTCGCGCAATGGGATGGCAAGCAGGCCGTCGTCGCCACCGGGCTCGAGCCTTACGTGGAGGAGCCGTAGGCCCCAAAGGGGCATGGCGTTGCTTCTGGGGCTCGGCGGGCGGCTGCGACGGCCGGTTTTCCTTTCCGGATCGGCCTGGAAGGGCCCTGGCTGGCCCTCGGAGCGATTTGCGGGCTTCAGGCTTGCCTTACGGCCAAGCTCGCTCGGTGCGCCAGCGGGGCTTCTAGGGACCCTCCAGGCCGCTCTTGGGGTGGGGCGCAAGTGCCTGTTTGGTCAGGGGAATCCGCGCGCGTCTGCTCAGCCTGGGCGCAGGGGCCAGAAGACCGGAATCAGGATCGAGGCAAGGGCCCACATGATCACCTCGAGCGGCAGGCCGATCTTCAGGTAGTCGCGAAACTGGTAGCCGCCGGGGCCGAAGACGATGGTGTTGGTCTGATAGCCGATGGGGGTGGCGAAATCGGCGCTCGCGCCGAAGGCGACCGCCACGAGCAGGGGTTTGGGGTCGATGCCCAGGCCGGCCGACAGGCTCAAGGCGATGGGCGTGAGCAGCACGGCGGTCGCGCTGTTGGACAGCAGCGCCGTCAGCACCACCGTCAGCAGGTAGAAGGCGCTGATGATGAGCCGGGGCGAGGCGGTGCCGGTCAGCGCCAGGGTCGCGTCGACGATCCGTTCGGCGAGACCGGTGCGCTGCATCGCCAGGCCGAGGGGGATGGTGCCGACGAGCAGGAAGAGGATCGACAGGTCGATGGCGCGGATCGCCTCGTCGATTCTCAAGCAGCGCGTCAGCACCATCGCCAGGGCGCCGGTGACGGCGACGATCGAGATCGGCACCTCGGTGAGGCCCGCGAGGACGATGACCCCGAGCATGATGGGGATGGACAGTCCCCGGCGGGTGCGGCGGGGCACGACCTGCTCGAGCCCTTCGACGAGCAGCACCGCTTCGCTCTCGCGAAGGCGCGCGAAGCTCTGGTTGTCGCCCTGCAGGAGCAGCACGTCGCCCGGACGCAGCTCGAGCCTGCTGACTTGGAAGCGGTGGTGGCGCCCGCGCCGCTGCACCGCGAGCACCCGGGCCCCAAAGCGTCGATTGAGAGCGAGCTCGCCCACCCCCCGCCCGACGAAGGGCGAGTCGGGCAGGATGACCGCCTCGCCGAGCATCAGGGAGGTGCTGCGGATGGGCACGTAGTGGTCGTCCTCGAGCACCGCGGCGAACGAGGCGCCCCAGCGCGCGAGCAGCTCGGCGATTCGCTTCGAGGTGCCCTTGATGATGAGCAGGTCCTCGCCCTGGAGCGCGAGCCCTTCGGCGTCGCCTCCGAAGGTCACCTCTTCGCCGCGGACAAGCTGCAGCAGGGTGACGTGGGAGCCGCGCCGGAAGACCTCGCCGGCCGGACGGCCCACGAGAGGCGAGCTCTGGTCGATGACGATCTCGGTGACGAACTCGGCGCTGCGCTCGCGCGGCACCATGGCGCTCAGCGGCGAGCGGTCCGGCAGCAGCCTCTGCCCGACGAGCAGGATGAAGGCGATGCCGCCGGCCGAGTAGACCAGGCCCATCGGCGTGAACTCGAAGAGCCCGAAGCCCGGGCCGCCCGCGTCGCGGTAGAGCTCGTTGACGATGATGTTGGTGCTCGTCCCGATGAGGGTCAGCGTGCCGCCGAGGATGGTGAAGTAGCTCAGCGGGATCATCAGCCTGGAGGGGGCGACGTCGATCTCGCGGGCGAGCGAGAGCAGCACCGGCACCATCATCACCACCAGCGGGGTGTTGTTCATGAAGCCGCTGATCAGCGGCATGGTCAGCGCGAGCAGGACCAGGACCCGCTGCACGCTGCCCTTGCCGAACCGCCTGAAGAGACCGATGAGCGGATCGAGCGCGCCGGTGCGCGACAAGCCCGCCGAGAGGATGAACATCGCGCCGATGGTCACCGTGGCGCCGTTGGACAAGCCGGCGAAGAGCGCCTCGATGGGCAGCAGGCCCGTGAAGTAGAGCGCCGGCAGCAGCAGCAGCGAGGTGAGCTCGAGCGGCAGCCACCCCGTGACGAAGAGCAGCACGGCGACCGCGAGGATGAGCGAGAGGGCGAGCATCGTAGCGCCAGCCCAGATGCCGGGCCGCCAGGCAAACCTAAGATTGCCCAAGAGTGCGCCCAACCGCCCGAGCGGCGCACGCGAGGGCAAAGCGATGGAAGGCCCGGATTGGCTGGTGAGCATCCTCAGGCTCGGGCTCTCGGTGCTGCTCGGAGCCCTCATCGGCATCGAGCGCGAGGTGTACGGCAAGGAGGCCGGGCTGAAGATCAGCGTCCTCGTCGCGCTCGGGGCGACGCTGTTCACGCTCGCCTCCTACTCCGCGCT
Source organism: Myxococcales bacterium UBA5297 (assembly GCA_002408385.1). GTDB lineage: Bacteria > Myxococcota > Myxococcia > Myxococcales > UBA5297 > UBA10939. The sequence goes on along the minus strand of DHSB01000107.1, from coordinate 8,905 downwards.
CGGCGGGGCCGGTGGCGGGAACGTCGATCCGACCCGTATCGCCGCCCAGGTGGTCACCGGGGTCGGGTTCCTGGGCGCGGGGGCCATCATCCAGGCCCGAGGCAGCGTCTTTGGAATGACCACGGCCGCCTCCATCTGGATCGTCGCGGCGATGGGCACCGCGGTTGGCCTCGGCTTTTATCGCGGCGCGCTGCTCACGGTCGGACTCGGGGGGCTGGTGTTGCTGGGGCTTCCGCACCTCGAGCGGCGGGTCGTTTTCGCACGCCCGGTGCTCAGCCGCATCAAGGCGCGGCTGCCTGCCAAGGCCGACCTGCTCTCGATCGACGAGTTTGTGCGCGAGCTACGCATCCAGGAGGTGCGCTGGGAGGCTTCGCAGGAAGGGCCGAGCACTTCGGTGCTCTTCGAGGGGTTCCTGCGTCAGGGCCAACTGCAGGCGCTGCTCGAGAAGCTGCGCGAGAGGGGCGATGTCTCGCAGCTTTCGGTGAGCCGAGGCTGAGGCTTGTTGGCCCTCCGGGAACGAGGCTTCGGTCGCGCCCGGGCTTTGCGCCAACCCGCGGCCGTGCGGCGGCGATGGCCCTTCGTCATCGGTCTCGAGCGTCTAGGTCAGGGCGTGACGGCCGCTTCCCAGCCGTCGTATTCGCCTTGAAAGGGCCTGGCCGCCTGCTCGAGCTGGCTGCGCGCGCGGTCGATGCTCTCTGGCGAAGGCACCACGTGGTGCGTCGCCCGGAGCCCGGGCTTCGAGCCCGACAGGAGCCGGGTTTCGAAGCCTTGGTTGCGGATTGCCGCGGCGGCTCTCTCGGCGCTCTCCGGGGAGTCGAAGAACAGGTAATGAACGACTTCGGTCGCCTTCGCGAGATTGCCGCCAGAGCGCTCGAGCGCCTGGAGAGTGAGCACGTCGGCCTTCTTCTGATCGCCCGCCGGAAACGTTCCGAGGATTTCAGGGCTTCGCCGCGCCTGCGGCAGGAAGCTGGGGAGAGCCGAGAAGAGCAGGCCGCCCAGCAGCACGAGGCCGATGAGATTCGCGGGCCGGAGAGCCCAGGGGAGGGAGCTTTTCGGAGAATCGGTACTCGGATCGACCATCGGCGCAGCCTAGCACCAGGCCGCCTGCTGCCCGCTGTCGACTCTCGACTGAGTTGGGAGTTGGGGATCTACCCGGCAGAGCCTGACCAGACTGGCAAGAATTTGAAGTCTGAAGTCTGAAGTCTGGAGCCTGCCGGCCGCCCCGACCTCCCGGAGTCGGCTGGGTTCCGGCTAAGGCCGGCTTGGGAGTTGAGAGCTAGGTTCCGGGCGGAAGCCCGGGCTGTCGACCGGCGACGGGTTGTCGGTCCCCGGTCCACCGAGGACGCCAGTGCTCGAACCGTCCGCTCGACTGTGGTGAAATGAGCCGATGGGACGCCTAGCCAACACATCCAGAACGACTTCGCTCACGCGCCTCGCCCTGCTCCTCTGCCTCCTCGGTCTGAGCGCCTGCCCGGGCCCTGGCCCTCAACCCTTCCCCGACGACGCCTGCGTCCCGATGAGCTGCGAGGGCGCCGGCAAGCAATGCGGCACCGCTCCGGACGGCTGCGGGGGCACGCTCGAATGCGGCGGATGCCCCGAGGGCCAGGTCTGCGGCGGCAAGGGCTACCAGAACATCTGCGTCCCCGGCGACTGCCAGCCGCAGGAGTGCCCGGCCAACGGCTGTGGCCAGAACCCCGACGGCTGCGGGAACACGGTCGAGTGCGGCGAGTGCACCGACGACAAGGTTTGCCGCAGCAACGGAGAGCTCAACATCTGCGTGCCGCCTGGCTGCGAGCTGGCCAATTGCCCCGAGAGCTCGTGCGGCGAGTATCCCGACGGTTGCGGGGGCACGATGAGCTGCGGCGGATGCCCGGAGCCCAACGCCTGCAGCGCGCCGACCGAGGGCGTCTGTAGCTGCGGGGGCGAGAGCGACGCGCAGCTCTGCGCGCGCGTCTTCAAGAACTGCGGCACGGTCACGGCGGCCGACCTGTGCGGCGAGATCCGCACGGTCGAGTGCGGCGAGTGCGCCGAGCCGCAGAGCTGCGGCGGCGGCGGAATCGCCAACCTCTGCGGCTGCCGGCCGAAGACGTGCGCGCAGCTCGGCGCCTGTGGGCAGGTGTTCGACGGTTGCAGCCGCACCCTCGACTGCGGCTGCGCCGCGCCTGACTCGTGTGGCGGCGGCGGCGTCGAGGGGATGTGCGGCTGCACGCCGATTGGCTGCGCCGACCAGGGCGTAGGCTGCGGCGAGGCCTACGACGGCTGCGGCCAGATGATCGACTGCGGGACCTGTCCCTCGGGCACCTCGCCTCCGCGGCTCGCCTTGCGGGTGATGGCGGCGAACACCAGCAGCGGCAACCGCCAGTCGTACGACCCGGGCGAGGGCATCCGCATCTTCCAGGGCCTCAAGCCCGACGTGGTGCTCATCCAGGAGTTCAACTACGGCGCCAACGACGAGCGCAGCATCCGCTCGATGGTCGAGAGCGCTTTCGGCTCGCGTTTCTATCACTCTCGCGAGCTCGACTCCCAAATCCCCAACGGCGTCATCAGCCGCTATCCCATCGTGCAGTCCGGCGAGTGGACCGACACGCGGGCGGCGAACCGGGACTTCGCCTGGGCGCGCATCGACCTGCCGGGTCCGCGCGACCTGTGGGTCGTCAGCGTGCACTTCCTCACGACGAGCTCAGGCGACCGGGCGAGCGAAGCGCATCAGGTGGTCACGAAGGTCGAGCAGGTCGTCCCCGCCGACGACTACCTGGTCATCGGCGGCGACTTCAACACCTCGACCCGCGGTGAGTCGGCCATCAGCACGCTGCGCTCAGTGGTCGTGACCGCGGGGCCTTACCCCGCCGACCACCGCGGCAACACGAACACCAACGCCAACCGAAGCTCGCCCTACGACTGGCTCACGGTCGACGACGACCTCGACGCCCACGCCCGCCCCGTGGTCATCGGCTCGCGCACCTTCGACGACGGGCTCGTCTTCGACAGCCGCATCTACACCCCGCTCAGCGAGGTGGCGCCCATCCTTCGCGACGACAGCGACGCGCTCAACATGCAGCACATGGCCGTGGTCCGCGACTTCCAGGTGCCGCGCCGGTAGGCAGCCCAGAGCGCGGTAGGGAATCCAGAAGCGGCTGCAAGAGGTGTCGGAGAATCACCCTGACCTTCGGCTCGCTACCTCCGGTCACCTCGAGCAAAGTCGAGAGGCCCGAGCGTAGCTCCCGAGGAACGAGGGAGGCGGAGGCGAGGGGCTCGACTTCGCGCGGGCCCCTTCGACTTCGAGGCTCCCGCTGGTCGCCTCTACGCTCGGGGTGACCGGGGGCTGGCCGGTTGTCGCTCGAAGGATTCTTCGACACGTCTTGAAGAAACCCGGCCGAGCCTCAGCCGCGCGCCGCCAGCGCCCGCGCGAACCCCGCCCCGAAGAGCCAGTCGAGATCCCGGCGCATCGAGACGTGCAGCGGCGGCAGGGCGTCGTCGTTCAAGCACGGGAACCGCCCCGGGGGCCAGGTGGCGACGAGCCGAAAGGTGCTCTTCGCGACCACCGTCAGCAGCGTCCGTCCCGCGCCCAAGTCGACGACGATGAGCGGGAAGAGCCGGCAGCTCAGCGGTTGGAGCTCGCTCTGCTCGAGTCGGCGCCCGCGGGCCACGGCGTGCAGGTGGCAGCGGATGCGCCCTTTGGAATCGAGCTGCGAGAACGCACAGCGCCCGCCGGGTCTGGCGATACTCGGGCCGTGGGCGCGCCAGAAGTCGCTGCCGCAGCCGGCGAGGCGCGGCTCGCGGCCGATGAGCGCCGGCGCGAGAACCCTCTGGTGGCGCCGCAGCCTGCGCAGCTCCGCGGGGGAGAGCGTCACCTCGGCGTCCGCGCAACAGCTTCGCCACCGGCCGCGGCCGGGTCCGGGCGCGCAGCGCTCGGGCACGCAGGCGAACCTCTGCTCGACGACCGCGCGATCGACGAAGAGGCCGTCGATATCGAGGATGGCGCCCGCGTTCATGCGCCGCAGCAGCCACGTCTCCCAGTCCGGGCCGGCCTGCTCGTCGCCGCCTTCGCATTCGGCGCGCAGCCAGCGGGTGACCACGGGGTTCGGTTTGCGCGGGTTCGCTCGCATCGTCCTTACCAGTTTCCTCGAGATTCCTCGCGCGGCTTCAGCCCTTGGCCCCCGGCTTCTCCTCCGCAGCCGGCGCCGCGCTGCGCCGACGGGCTCGCCGGCGCTTCTGCTTGTCGCCCTGATATCCGCTGGTCATCTCGGCGAGGACCGCTGGCTGATTGCGAAACAGGTAGCGCGCGGCGGCCCTAACCTCGGCGACCGCGTGCGCCAGCACCCAAAAGGCCTCGTTGCGCGCCTCGCTCGCGATGCGGGCCGGATGCATGCCCGGCACCTTGGACAGCTCGCCCGCCAGCTTGCATGCGACCTCCACGACATCGGCCGGAAGCACCGGGTCGCCGGCGAACTTCGCCGCGTGCTTCTTCACGATGCGCGCGAGGCCGTTCAGATCCTGCGCCAGGCTCGCCAGGTCGCGCTTGCGACTGATGGCAGCGAGCGCCTTCGGTTGGGCCCGAAGCAGGTAGCGCGCCGAGCGCACCAGCTCTGACCGCAGGCGCGCGGCCTGCGCCCGGAGAGGCGCTCGCGGCGCCCGGGCGAGGTCGTTGCGGCTGAGCACCCAGGCGCGCTCGCGCTCGTCGAGCGCCGCCGCGAGCTGGGGCAGCCCGTCGAGCAGGCCAAGGTCGAAGTCGGGCAGGCGCGCGAAGCGCTCCCGGTACCGGCGGGTCGAATCGGCGAGCAGCCGCGCCTCGTGGACCGCGACCGTGACCGGGATGTCCGGCAGCCGGTGGCGCTTGGGCAGCGGCTTCTTCGGCGCTCGCTTGCGGCGGGTCGCGGGCATCGGCTTTCCCCTCCTGAAACCGGCGCAGTGACGCGCCAAAGTCGTTCGGTTGCCATGGTAGGCCGTCCTGAGTCGGTCTCGCAATCGTCGGAGGCGGGGCCGTTCGAGCCGGCGTCGCTTGTCGAATGAACCGGGCGGGCGACAGGCGGCCGTGTGCTCATCCAATAGATGCGAGAGTCGAAGCGAGGGCTGTCCGCGCGGTTGCACGAGCGACGCGGAGGCGCGCGGGACGATGGTGCGGGCGCGCGGAGGAATCAGACGGGCGCGCGGAGGAATGAGGTTCACGCGCGCGCGGGTCCGACCAAATGTCGGAGCCTCGTGACCAGGGCGCGGATAGGCGGTGAGCCGGGTCGGCGCGGGTTTCCCCGAGCACGGAGCCTGCGAACCGGAGTGCCGGGAGTGCGTCGGCAACGAACTCGCGGTCATTGGACCGATGCGCTCGTTCTTCCCGAGCCGAGAACACGCCCCCGCCACTGCCGGACGAGGACCAGGTGCGACGGTCGGCATGACCGTGCCCGACCCGAAATCGCCCGAAGAGATTGCACGGGGCCTCGGGCTCGCAGCCCGAAGCGCGTCGCCGTGTGATCGGTCTTGAGCCGCGGGGCAGGCCGTCCGCTCGCCCTGTGCCACCTGCTCCATCGTCCGCCATTGGTCACCCGCCGCGCGCCAATGCGGTAGATCCTCGGGTGCGCGTGCCCTCTTCGCCGCCCGCGCGCCGCCCGAGACCAAGGGGACGCTATGGCGACCACGCCGGAAGTTCTGGCACGGGAGAACATCGACGCAGTCGCGGAGGTGGGCTGGCTCGTCCAGGACTCGGACGCGATCGACCTGACCGCGGGCCGAGGCATCGCGGTGCGCGAATTCCCTTGGCGCCCGCCGGTTACGGCAAGGCCGACTACCTGCTCTACGTCGACGGCAAGGCCGCCGGGGTCATCGCCGTTCGCGCGAGCAGAGAGCAGGCGACGAATCCCGCTCGATGCAGAAGCTTGCTCAATTCGCGCTTCGGTGGCTCACAGGCGCTCGCTCATCGGAAATCGATAGGTGACGGAGACCGGGTCGGCCTTTTTTCCCGCCGGAAAGGTCCAACTGCGGACGCGACTGAGAATGCATTCGGAGAGTTTATCGTCGAGAACCGCCGAGTCTCCACGAGCTCGAGGGGTTTGGACGTTGCCGTCGAGGTCGATGACGAAGGTGACCGTCACCTCGCCGGCGGGTTGGGTTTCATGCCTGGGGAAGCTGTTGTCGTAGCAGATACGGATCGGGAGGCGGCGACGTGCAATCAGCCTTTCTGCCATGGCTGCCGAGGTCTCTATCCTGCAATCCTCGAAAGCCACTTGGGCGCCCTCGCGCTCTTCGGCTTTCGCCGGTTTCTCCGGGGCAGACTCCGCGGGGCTGTCGCTCTTGCCGCCGAACAGAGGCGACTGCGCGAGGATCTCGAGGGCCTTCGCGCGAGCCTCGTCCTGGAGCCTCTTACGCTCTTCCGGAGGCAGCGCCAGGAACGCAGGCGAGGGATTGACCTCCGAGGCACTGAAGGAATTGGAGCCGACCCGGATCCTGTCCACGCCGCGCAGCAGCCGCTCCTTCGCAGAGGGCGGAGCCTCGTAGAGAAACTTCTTGATGGTCTTCGCCGCGAAGTCCACGTCCTCGGAGCTTGCACCGGCAAAGGTCGGTCGTTGGCCGCCCCTCGCGCAGCGCAGGTCGATCACGAGCTCGTCCTCGGCTGCTTCGGAGGCGTCGGCTCGGTCGACATCGGGATCGGCAACGTATTGGACGCTGAATAGAGAGGGCCGCCATCCCGCCTTCTCGAGCACCGGCGCAAGAAACCGCGCGGCATCTTCGGCATCGGCCTTGCGGTAGGTCGAGCAGACGCCCTCGTAACAGGGCACCTTCAACACCGTATGGACCAGCCCTTGGCGGTTGTCGATCTGGACCTCGCTCACGAAGCGAAGGAGACGCGCCTTGTTGAAATCTCCAAGCTCGTCCAGTCTCCATCGCATTTCTTCGGCGATGAGAGCCATTTCCTCGGCGCTGGCGACCTCGTTCGAAGCATCGGTCTTCGACACGCGCCGCGTTTTCGGTCCCCGCAGAGTGAACAGAAGAGTATCCGGCCCGCCATCGCTGCTCGCGAGGTATTGCACCCCAAAGGAACGACCGTCCCAGCCCGCCCTGCGCAGGGCTTTTCCCATGACGATATCGGCAAGCCTCAACTCGCCGAGGCGATCGGGCCTACAGGTTTTGGCCGCCGCGCCTTCGTAGCAGTCGGCCTCCACCTCCGCGAACACCGGGCTCGAAAGAAGGACGGAGGCAATCAGCAGGGGCGAGAAAGTGCAGTTGCGCATGGCGTTCCTCGAGATCGTGTGGTTGGCGAAGGGGCCTTGAGACGGGATCGAACTGCAGAAGGAAGCCCGCTCGCGTTCTTGGGGGAAACCGAGAACAGCGAGACAACGAAGGGAGGGCAAGGACCGAAGCGGGATTTGCCGCCGAGAAGCATTGGTCATCGATGGTGGTCGAGGCTTCCGCAATACTCAAGCGACAGGCCGGGCAATCGTCGGCCGAGGGGGCGCGACGGATCCAAAGTCCGAGCTCGCCGGTTGAGGATGAGGCGATCACCAGACTTTTGGCCGGGCAAACGAAGCGCGGCGCCGGCTGCCGGGGAGGGGAAAGCGCCGGGTGTCGCTCGTCGATGTCGCGTCTACGGGTTTCCGTCTTCTTGCGGCGGCGCCCGGTGGCAGAAGTCGACGGAGGGCTGGAGCGCCTCGGCCAGCTTCGGGTCGGAGTCGGCGATGCGCACGAGGGCGCTGTAGTAGGCGGTGGCGACCCACCAGCACCCCGAGTCGGCCTGCAGTGCCGTGTCGCTCAGGGTGTTCGCGGACCGACTAAGCCTGGCTCGCGAGCGGCCGCACCTGGTGGGCGAGCGCGAGGTCGTTGACCATACCGGTGATGGGCAAGCCGGACAGCGTCAGCGAGTACTGCGTCGCGAGACGTTCGAGCAGCTCGACGATCCGCTCGCCGCCCTGGCGGAGCTTGGTGGTGTGAAGCCGCTCATCCGAGGTGAGGTCGACCCCGAAGCCCGCGATCTCGGCGGCGATCGCCTTGAGGCGAGCCTCGAGGTCGGCGCCTCTCCAGCCGCGCGCGGGCTCCATTGAGCACCTTTTCTGAGCCAGATCGGCCCTGTGAGGGTTCTGGCTGGCCCGTAGAGCCGTTTGGGGTCGCCAGGCCCACTTTTTAATGAGGCTGGGGTTCGAACGGCCGCTCCTGGGCAATCCTGGCGCTCTACAAACCCCTTCCCGAGGCTTCGAAACAGGCTCGCAACCGTCCGTAATTACAGCGACAAATCGACCAGACGGCCGGCGTCTTTCGCGAAAGATGCCCTGCTTTGCACCGAGACCCTCGGCGGTGATCCACTGTCGCCGGCCAGCCAGGTCCACCTCCCCGTCCGTCCCTTGGCCCCCCGAGGACGCCTTCGCCAGCGATCAGGCGGACTCACCGGTCGCATGAGGGATTGCGTTGTCCGCGCTGCAACTGGATCTCTGGTCGCGGCCGGGGAGCGGACTAGGTCGAGCCGCCGCCAAAGCGCGCGCCGCAGAGACGGCGGCTCTCCTACGCCTCGCGCGATCCGGTTGCGGCAGCGCTGTGCCGCCCGCTCTACCGTCCACCATTGGTCACTCCCCGCGTCGATGCGGTAGATCGTCGGGTGCGCGTGCCGCCTTCGCCGCCGCGCCGACCGAGACCAAGGGGATGCCATGGCGACCACGCCGGAAGCGCTGGCAAGGGAGAACATCGACGCGGCGCTCGCGGAGGCGGGCTGGCTCGTCCAGGACGCCGACGCGATCGACCTGACCGCGGGGCGAGGCATCGCCGTGCGCGAGTTCGCCTTGGCGCCCGGTCACGGCAAGGCCGACTACCTGCTCTACGTCGACGGCAAGGCCGCCGGGGTCATCGAAGCCAAGCAAGAGGGCACGACGCTCACCGGAGTCGAGGTCCAGGCCGAGAAGTACGCGACCGGGATGCCCAAGGCGCTGCC
>DHSB01000181.1 GCA_002408385.1 Myxococcales bacterium UBA5297 | reverse complement strand
TTGGGTCGACCCGTCAGGCGGTTTGGACGCGCCGTCAGGCGGCTTGGACGCGCCGTCAGGCGATTGGGACGCGCCACCCGATGCCGCGGCGAGCGGTGCGTGTTCCCCCCCGGCATGACGCTGTGGTGATGACCAGCAACCTCGGCATCGCGGACGCGGACCCGGTGGGATTCGGCGCCGGGCCGGTGGCGACCGGCATCTGCGCGCGGTGCGCGACGCGTTCCGTCCGGAGCTCCTGAACGAGGTGCTGCGCTGCCCGTGCGGCGGCCGCCGCAAGATCGCCGCGGTGGTCTCCCACCCCGAGGTCGCCGCCCAGGTGCTCGAGGCGCTGGGAGCTCGCTTCGAGGCGCCGCCGCTCGCCAAGGCCCGCGCGCCGCCCGCACAGCTCGGGTTAGAGCCGCTGGTCGATGACCCGGGAATCGACCCATGCTGGCCCGAGCGCTTCGACTCCCACCCGGAATACTGAGGCGAGGGTTCGTGGAAAACCGCCGCTCCGGCGATGGGTCTGCCCGCTGACCGATGAGGCCGGGGACGGGTGGGCACGAGGCGCGAGCAGCTTGGAGCCGGGTGCGAAGAACGCGATGAACCGATGGCGGCGATCGGTGTTTCGGATGACCGTCGCTCCCGGTGCTTTGCTCGCGCGCGGGCTGTGGCTCACCTGGCGGGTGGTCGCCTCTGTGCTGCTTGGCTCCCGAGGCGGACCCGAGCCGGTGACTCCTGCGCGCACCCGCCAGCGTTGGCTGCGCAGGTGGGCCAACTCGGCGCGAGTCCCCGGCCAACTGCTCGCATCGTCGGGCTCCGCGCCGCTGCGTGCGGTCGTCCAGGCAGTTGGTCTGGACGGTACCCGAAGTGCGCTCTTCGACGCCTATGCCACGGCAACTCCCTGAGCTACCTCACGCTCGGCGAGAAGCCCGCCGAGACGGAGGCGAGAGCAGGACCCGGCCGCGGCGCAGCGCGAGAAGCCGCCGCGGGGCGACGACCGGCAGACGACGACGATGGGCCGGTGCCCGAGCGGTCCGGGTCTGAACGAAGACCCGAATCCGCGGCACGGATACAGGAAGGCCCTTCCCCGCGGCGCGGGCAAGGGCCTTCGAGGCTGCCTGGCGATGGGCGGCTAGCGCGGGTCGACCACGCGCCCGAGGAAGACCACCGCGCCGGTCTGCACGTCGCGGATGAGGAAGACGAAGGGCTTGTCGAGCTTCATCTCCACCCGGTCGACCGGTCCGCCGTTGCCGGCCATGATCACCGCGGTCGCCGCCGCCGCCTCGGTGCCCGCCTCGTCGAGGCCGATGAAGGTCTTGTGGATCACGTCGCTGATGCTGAGCGGCTCGCGCCCGCCGTTGATGCCCGAGAAGTCGGCGGCGGCGGCGAACGGCGCCTCCATCCCCAGGCTCTTCAGCGCGTCCTTGAGGCTGCTGTTCCACTCGAAGGAGAAGCGCGGCAGCGCCAGGTCCACCGGCTGTGTGGCGAGCGCGGCGACGATGGCGTCGAGCTTGGCCGCGTCGAGTCCGTCCTCGAAGGCGGCCAGCTCGCCCATCGGTCGCAGGGCGACCATCGAGAGCTCGTCGCCGTCGTACGGCAGCTCGACGGCCTGCCAGTCCACGCCCTCGGCGTACTTGTAGTCCAGGCTCGCGTGCATGGTCGGCACCTGCACCTGCGTGCCGTCGAGCAGGGTGAAGGGTTGGTCGCTGGTCGTCTCGAGGGCGAAAGGCTCGGCCCAGGCCGCGTTGAAGTAGACCGCGTTGGTGAGCACCAGGCGCGTCAGCGAGGTGATCGAGCTCGCGGGCAGCAGGTCGCGGATGCGGTCCTCGGTCTGGGAGGCGACCCAGTCGTTGATGGTCAGGCGCGAGGCTTCGGGCGCGCCCTGGAAGTCGAGGAGGTTGAGGCCGGCGCCGTAGTTGACCGCGAGGGTGTCGAGGTAGGGGGGCTCGAACTGGTAGGTGCGCTCGCCCCACGCCGCGTTGACGACGCTGAGGCGGAAGGGCAGGCCGTCCTTGCCCGAGGCGCCTTGGCCGCGCGAGGCGAGGAGTTGGTCGAGCCCGTTGAGCGCGGTGTGCAGCCGCTCCTGGGGCAGGGTGAAGTGCAGCGTGGAGGCCATCTGCGACTCGGTCTCGTTTCGCGCGCCGGCGAAGGCCATGGCGAGGGCCGTGGAGATCGAGTGCGGCGAGGTGAGCAGGTTCTTGCCCGGCTCGCGCAGCGCCCGGTAGAGGTCGAGCGCGAAGGCCTGGTTGCCGGCGACGAGCGCGTCGAGATCCGAGGCTGGCACCGCCGGGGCGACCGCGCGCGGCAGGGCGGACTTCGCCACCTGGAGCTCGGGAGGGGTCTGCTTCTCCTCCTCTTGTTCGGTGGCAGGGTCGCAGGCGGCGAGCAGCGCGGCGACGGCAACGAGGGCGATCGCGAGGGGACGGGTCTTCATGGTCGTTCTCCGGGGGGCTAGAAGTTCTTCCGCGGAAACGCCGACTCTGCGACAAGCGTGCCGACGCCCTAACCGCCCGCAATCATGACGGGTAGGCGAGTGCGAGGCCAAGCGGGCGCGCGGCTCGCGGGTCGGGCGGCTCTCGGTTTCTCGAGGTCGCGAGGTGCGCGTGCGCGTGGGGAAGCCGGCCCCGCTCCGAAGTGCTCGAGTGTCGAGAAGGGCGCAAGAACGCGCCAGGAGCCCTGGGCGGCCCCCGGGCGCCGCGAGCGTTCCCGAGGCCGCGCGGGCCATTGCGACGCCCACGAGCACGCGAGCGTGCCCCGCGCGCGCAACCGGCTGGTCACCCTCGCCGAATGTGCGCGGGCCTGCCTGGCCCTCCAGCGCGGCGAGCGGCTCGCGATTCGCGGGCGGCGGCAGCGCGGTGGAGGGCGGCTCGACCACCCATGCGCTCGAGCGCATCGACGAAGGGCGACGCTGGCCCCAGCGGGCGGACTGCACGCTCGATTCTCGGGAGCGCTTGCCGTCGAGGCCAGGCTCGGGGCAGGCGCCGCCAGGTGCGCGCAACTCGGGCCAAGCCACTCCCCTCGCCCTTCGAATCGGGCCGCGGACTGGCGCAGGGGAGGGGTGGACGTGCGCGCGCAACGACCGAAATCGACGGCCGACACGAAGGCCGGCCCTCCGATAAGCGGCGCGGGACGTAGCTCGAACCCGGCTCAGCCGCGGTCGGCCGAGGCCCGGATCTGCTCGAGCAGCTCAACGGCGGCCTCGACCACCACCCCGCAGCGCTCGCCATCGGGCGAGCCGATTCTCCAGTGCGTCACGCGTACGAGCGGGTCGGCCCAGACCGTCATCCCCTCGGGCGCCTTTTCGCGCGAGCGCGGCAGCACCCCGTCGAACGTCTTGAAGTCGAAGCCCTTGTTCGCGCAGTCGGCCGGGTACTCGACCTTGATCAGCGCGTCGTCGTTGACGCGGCCGGTGGCGGCGAGAGTGGCGTCGGCGACCTGCATCCGCACCGGCCCGCGGCCGACGAGGTGGACCTCGCAGAGGCGGTTCTCCTTCGAGAGCGGCGTCTGGCAGGGAACCTCGCGCATCTCCTCTTCGAACAGTCCGAAGGTCCCGAACCGGCCCAGGCTCTTGCTGGTGATGACCGCACGGCGGATCTTGGCCTGGATGCGCTTGCCCTCGCTCACCACCGGGCTCGAACACGCCGTCGCGACGACCGCAGCGAGCGTCGCAGCTAGGGGAACAAAGCCCACGCGCATCAGACCCGCTTCCAGGCCGGCAGCCGTTTCTCCGCGTACGAGAAGGCGGTGGCGGCGGCAACGATGTGGCAGATCCAGCCGAGCAGCCCGCCGCTGCCCACCCAGAAGCCCGGGGTGATGATCAGCCAGAAGAGCCCTCGCAGGATCGCGCCGTTGTAGATCTGGCCGACCCCCGGGATCAGGAAGCTGAGGACGGCGGCGACACCGGGCTTGCTCATCGCGTTCTCCTTTCCACCGGCCTTACGAACCGCGGCCTTGCCTATTGCATTGCGGCCGGTGGTTCAAGGGTGCGCGGGCGGTTGGCTTTCGGCCTGAAGCTCACAGCTTACGGCTTTCGACAAAGCCCCTTGGCGCACGAGGTCGCCGGATGCGCGCGGCCCAGGATTGGAGGCAGATCGGTCGCCGAAGCACCCCGACAGCCGATCGAGAGGTTCCCGGCCGATGAGCGCCCCGTTGCTCCTGTTGCTGATCTTCGCCGCCGCGAACGATCCGGCGGTCCCCGAGCCGCTCGAGCGCTATCTGGAGGCGGCGCGGAGGAACAACCTGACCGTCGAGGTAGCCCGCGCGCAGCTCTCGCAGGCCTCGGCGCAGCGCGATCAGGCGCTGGGCGGTCTGCTCCCCGGGCTCTCGCTCGAGGCGCTCTACACGCGCAACCAGTACGAGTCGTCGGTCCAGTCGCCGGGGCTGCGGATAGTCATCGGCCTCAAGGACAGCCTCATCGCCCGGGCCACCCTGACCGTGCCGCTCTTCGATCTGCCCTCGTACTCGCGCTACTGGGCCTCGGGCCACGCGCTCGAGGCGGCCGAAGAGGCGGTCGACGCGACTCTCCTCGACGTCGAGCTGGCGGTCGCGGAGGCCTACTACCTGGTCGTCGCCAACCAGGGGCTCGTCGCCGCGGCGCGCCGCGCGATGGAGGTGGCCCAGGAGAGCGAGCGCCTTGCCGGCGTGCGCTTCGAGGCCGGCACGGTGACGATGCTCGCGGTAGACACCGCCCGCGTGGACCGCGCCCGCGCTGAGCAGAACCTCATCGCGGCGCGCCGCTCGTTGGCGGTGGCTAGCCGCACTCTCGCCACCTTGACCCGGCTGCCCGAGCCCGGTGACCTGCCCGAGCCCGTCGCGCCAGGGGCGACCGAGCTGACCGAAGAGGCCTTCGTCGAGCGCGCGCTCGAGGGGAGAGCGGAGATCGCCCAGCAGCGCGCGCTCTTGCGCCAGGCCACCTCCTCGCGCAGCGAGGCTTGGGGACCGGTGGTCCCGACCCTCTCGGCGTTCGCCCGCGAGAACTACAGCAACGCGACCGGATTCGTGGGCAACGAGCTCTATTGGGAGGCAGGTCTGAGGCTCGACTGGCGGGCCGACCTGAGCCTCATCGGCGCGGTGCGCCAGGTCAACGCCCAGATCCGCGAGGGGGAGGCCAGGCTTCAGCAGGCGATCGACGAGGTGCGCGATCAGGTCCACACCGCTTGGCTCGACGTGCGCGCCAACCGCTCTCGGCTCGAGGTCGCGCGGGTCGAGGAGGGCAGCGCCCGCGATGCCTTGGAGATCGCCCGCGCGCGCTACGAGGCCGGCACCGCGACCTCCTTCGAGCTGTCGCAGGCGCAGAGCGACGCCTTCAGCGCCGACGCGAACCTCGTCCAGGCGCGCGCCGATCTCGCCTACTCGGTGCTCGTGCTGCGCAAGGCGAGCGGGCAGAGCCTTCTTGCCCAAGCCGGGAAGTAGCCCCGAGCGCCAGGGCGTCCGCAGGCGCCTGGCGCCCTCATCCACGCAAAGCGCGGGAGAAGCCGATGCATCCCTGTCTTCGTTCTCTGGCCCTGTCGTTGGTCCTGTTGTCCGCGCACAGCGTTCGGGCCGAGGAGCCCGAGCCCCGGCCGGTGACCTCGCGCTGGAGCGTCGAGCTCTATGGCTATGTCGAGGCGGCCGCCGTCTGGGACTCGACGCAGGGCATTCCCGTGGTCGCCGGGCACCCGAACATCGCCAAGCCGACCACCTTCGAGGGCTCGGGGTCCCAGCTGCAGTTCAGCGTCCAGAACACGCGCTTCGGGCTGCGGATCGGCGGTCCCGAGCTCGGCGGCATCGCGACGCAGGGGCTCATCGAAGCCGACTTCCGAGGAAACCAGCCCGCCGAGGTGACCGAGACCGCGCTCTTCAACAACCCCGCCCTGCGGTTGAGGCGTGGATTCGTGCGCCTGTGCCGCGGGTCCCTCGGGTTGCTGGCCGGGCAGGAATGGGCGCTGTTCGGGTTCCAATCGGACTTCGCGCCCAACATCGTCGCCACGCCGAGCGTCCCCGGCCAGCCGTCCTCGCGGCTCGTCCAGCTTCGGCTCTCCAGGGAGCTCGACTGGGAGCCCGCGAGCCTGGTGCTCGCCCTGGCCGCCGTGCGCCCGCCGCAGAGCGCCGCGGCCCTTCCCGACCTGCAGGCCGGCACGCGGCTGCTCATCGATGGGTGGAAGGGGTGGCATACGTCGGGGAGCACCTCGACGAAGCACGTCGCGGCTTCGCTCGCGCTCTCGGGGACCGTGAGGAAGCTCGAGGTGCCGGCGCTCGTGCCGAATCCGAGCTCGTCCACGGCCGCCGTCAGTGCGGTCGGCTGGGGAGTCTCGGCGGACGCCGTCCTGCCGATCCTTCCGCGCCCCGAGGACGACCGGGGCAACGCGCTGACCGCAGTCGCAAGCTGGATAACGGGGCAGGGGATCAGCGATCTCTTCACGCGGCTCAACGGCGGCTTCCGGTTCCCGGCAAGCCTGCCGCCGGGCTATCCGCTGGAGATAGAGCGGGGGCTCGCCTGGTTTGACGAAGCGGGCGAATTCAAAGCCATCCAATGGCGCATGGGGCGGGCAAACCTGCAGTACTTCCTGCCGCCCGCGGGCCAGGTCTGGCTGTCCGCAAACGTCTCCTCGATCCGCTCGCCGAACATCTTCCAATTCGGCCCGCGCGCTTCGCTCTGGGACCACATGGTCTGGGCCGAGGGCGCGCTGTTCTGGGCCCCGGTGCCGGCGCTGCGCTTCGCCGTCGCCTACGACTGGTACCGCGAGAGGTACGGCGACGGGGTGGTCGCGGTGAACGACCGCGTGCAGGTGTCGGCGTGGATGGTTTTTTGAGTCGGGAGTTTTGAGTTGGGAGTTGGGAGAGGGCGCTGGAGGTGCCGGAGCGCCAGCCTTCGTGCTGGCCGCGGCCGTGCGCGCGCACCTGCTCCGGCGCTACTTCGGAATCGCGCTGGTCAACACCTCTGGCCCCGACGCGGTCACCAGCACGTCGTCCTCGATGCGCACGCCGCCGACGGGCAGCCACTTGTCGAGCGCGTCCCAGCGCACGACGTCCTTGTACTTCTCGCGCCGCTCCGGGTCCTCGAGCATGGCCGGGATGAAGTAGGCGCCCGGCTCAACGGTCATCAGGAACCCTTCCTCCAAGGGGAAATCGACTCTGGGGCGCGCGCCGCAGCACATCCGGCCTTCGGGGCGCCCGGGCGCCGCGCCTCCGACGTCGCGCACCCGCAGACCGACCATGTGGCCGACGCCGTGCGGGAAGAACAGGGCGACGGCGCCAGAGTCGGCGAGCCCATCGGCGTCGCCGACGAGGACGCCGAGATCCTTGAGCCCTTGGGCGATGACCAGCGCCGCGGTGCGGTGGACCTCGTGCCACTCGACGCCCACCCGGCACTTGTCGATGGCCGCGAGCTCGGCGGCGAGGACGAGGTCGTAGAGCGCCTGCTGCTCGGGGGTGAAGCGCTCGCCGGCCGGGACGGTCCGGGTCACGTCGGCGGTGTAGTCCTCGAGCTCCCCACCGGCGTCGATGAGCACCAGGTCGCCCGGGTTCACGACGCGCTCGCCCGGCGCGAAGTGCAGGACGGCGGAATGATCGCCCGCGCCGACGATGGTCTCGAAGCCCACGCCGTGCGCGCCGGCGCGGAACATCTCGGCCTCGAGCTCAACCTGGAGCTGCCGCTCGGTGACGCCCGGTCGAAGAACCTCGCGCGCCTTCGCGAAGCCAGCCGCGGTCGCCGCGACGGCGCGCCGGATCAGCGCGATCTCCGCCGCGTCCTTGCGCCGCCTCACGCCGTCGAGCCTCTCGCGCATCCGCTTGGAGAGCGCTTCGTCCGCGGGAAGCGGGAGCATCCCGCTGCTTCCCAGAGCGGCGAGCGGGCGCCCGCGCCGCGCCTCGAGCCATTCGGCGAAGCTCGTCAGGTCCTCGCCCTCGGGCGCCACGACGTCGCCCTCCCAGAGCCGCTCGGAGGCGTCGACCTTCCGCACGAAGTGCGTCCAGCCCCCGCCCGGCTCGAAGGCGAGGATGCCGCCGGAGCGCCGCGAGCCCGTGAGCCAGTAGTAGTCGGGGTGGACGAGGAACGGATAGGTCTGGTCGAGGCCACCCGGCTTGCCGATGGGCTCGCCGGCAGAGACGAGGACGAGTGGGGCGTCGTCGCCGAAGGCTCCCGCGGCCCGGCGCTGACGCTCCTCGATGGCGGCTTTGTCGAAGACCATGGGATTTCTCCTCGTGAGATGGCTGGGCACGGCCCGATGCGGGTCACTGGGGCGGTGGATCTCGGCGCAAATTGACGAGCATCGGGGTGGCACTTCAAAAGAGGGTTGGGAATCTACCCGGCGGAATGTGACCAGATTGGCCCGAATCTGAAGCCTGGGGTCTGCCGGCCGTGCCCGCCCTCCCGGATCCTTTTGGTTCCGGCGTGGCCGGCTCGGGTACCGCTCAATTGGCGGCTGGGAACGGGGACTTGGAGCCGAAAACGGCACCGGAATGCTGCCACGCCCAGGGCGCGATCAAAATGGGGGTCGCCAGCGAGCGCTGACGACCCCACTCAGGGCAACGAAGAGCCTGTCGAACCTAGTCGTCGTTTTCGAGGTCGGTGCGCTCACGAGGCGGCCCGCCACAGTGCGTGGTGGAGCCTTCCCACTGTGTAATCCTCTCCTTGGTGCTGCGTGCCTGTGCCTGCCAGGTCATGTCTCGACACATCTTCGAGGTGTGGATCGCACTCTCGACCGCGTCGCGAGTACCAGTCGACTCATGCGCCTGGGGCGTCCTTTTGATTCGCTTTTTCATGGTTCGCCTCAACGAGCCTGCCCAGGATTGTCTGGCTGCTCAGGATCTCAATAAGGGAATCCAGCTTCGAGGAGATCTCCTTGCTCTCGTCGGTGAGCTTCAGCCCGAGAGCTCTCGCTTCGTCTCCATCGATGACGAAGCCGTGTTCTGGGTAGCACTCCACCAACTGGCGAGCCATCCGCTCGGCGTCGTGTCTCCCGTATTGGCGCTGAAGAAGGCGGATGGCGTATTCCTCGGCAATCTTCAGCATTCGAGACCACTGCGTGTAGTGCACCACGTCAATGTTCTCGTAGAGGGGCTTCATCGTCTCCGCAACGAACTTGAGCGAGATCGGTAGAAGGGTGTCGACCCTCTTTCTTGTCCTACCAATGAGCAGCGTCATCGCCTGGTCGAGCGCCTGAAGCCCGGCCGCCTGAAGCCGTTCGAGCGCCTGTACCTCGTCTAGCGCCGATGCCACGGCTTCTCGATCCGGATCCACAATCTGCACATCGAGCGGTCCAAGCTCTGCGTCCTCGCACATGACCAACTCATGCGCGCCGAGAGCGAGAAGCGTCGCAGCACTCTTCGCATAGCGCGGTACGACGACGACGAAGTGCTCGGCACGTCGACCGAGAAGGGAGGAGATCTTGTAGGCCGGCCCTGCATGGCCGCCAGGCGAGTCCAAGATGAGTACCACGCGCTTGCCTGTGAAGGCGGCGCGCTGAGAGAAGAAGGCTTCGTACACATGCTGGTTAAGCATCGAGAAGCGAGACTGGGCGTCCCGTCCGTGGACCAAGAACCAAGCCTCGGCATTGAAGGACCGCTCGATTGCTTCAATCGCCTCTACCAATTGGGGGGAGGGCTTCGGCCCAGTGATGCTGAATCTGAGCTCTGGTTTCTTCTTGGGTTTCGCTGTCTCGTTGACGGGAATCGCACCTCGCTGCAGGGGAGCGGCTGAGAGGTTCTTCGCGCGCGTCGATCGCATGGCGGGCTCATAGCCCGGTTCCACGCGAGCGGAGAAGCCCCCGTGCCCTTCGCTCGGTGAGCTTTCACCGTTCGGTTGACGGCTCGATTCCTTGTCGCATCGACGCATCGCCTCCCTGGCTTTGACACCCGCGAGCAGCCGATGCCAGGATGCAGGTGGTCTTACCACCGGCTTAGGCTGGGGCTGAGAACCATCAACTCCAAACTCCCAACGCGCTGGAGCTTCATGCCGCCCGCCGTTCGTCCAGCAAACCGAAAGCCCGCCTCGCGCGAAGAGCGGCCTGCGCCGTCCGCGAGCCCGGACGCGCCTCTCGCGCCGCTGAAGGCTCGGAGCCTCAAGGACGAGCTCGCCTCGCGCTTCGAGGCGCTCATCCTCTCGGGTCGCTTCGGCCCCGGCGACAAGCTGCCTCCAGAGCGCGAGCTCGCCGAGTCGCTGCGCGTCAGCCGCCCGGTCGTGCACGAGGGCATCGTCGAGCTCGCCGCCAAGGGCCTGGTGCGCATCGTGCCGCGCCACGGTGCCTACGTGAGCGACTATCGGCGCGAGGGCTCGGTCGAGCTGCTCGTCTCGCTCTTCAACTTCACCAACGGCGACCAGAAGCTCACCCTGCGCCTGCTCGACCACCTGCTCGAGGTCCGCATCCTCTTGGAGACCGAGACCGCGCGGCTGGCCGCCCAGCGGCGCACCGGCGAACAGCTCGCCGAGCTCGAGCGCATCGTCGCGCGGGAGGCCGACATGCACGCGCTGCCTGTGGAGGAGATCGCCCGCATCGACTTCGACTTCCACCACACCATCGCGCTGTGCGCGCAGAACGACGTCTACCCGCTGTTGCTCAACTCGTTCCGGCGCATGTACCTGAGCGTGCTCGAGCTCTTCTATCGAGACCCCGGCGTCGTCGGGCCGGTGGTCGGGTACCACAAGCTGCTGCTCGAGGAGATCGCCGCCCGCGACGCGACCGGGGCCCGGGAGACGATGGCGGCCGTCCTCCAGTTCGGCGAGAAGAAGCTCAGGGCAGCGTTGCGCAAGTCCAGGGGGACGCGATGACCCGGCTCTCGTCGCTTCGAAGCGCGCTCGATCGCAAGGGCTACCGCGAAGTCGCCGTCCGCGAATGGCGCTCGTCGGTCGTCCTCGAAGGCTCGCTTCCTTCCTGGAACGACCGGGTCGCGGCGGGCTTTGTCGCCGCGGGCTTCAAGTACAAGGGCGTCGTCAACGACCTCGAGGTCCCGGGGCTCGCCAGGGACCGCTGGAGCGAGCCGTCGTTGCGCGACGGCGCGCTCGAGGGCGCGCACTTCGACGTGGTGATCATCGGCGGCGGGATCATCGGAGCCTCCATCGCCCGCGAGCTGACCCGGTACGACCTGTCGGTCGCGCTGCTCGAGAAGCAGTCGGACCTCGCGATGCATACCTCGGGGCGCAACGACGGAATGATCCACGACGGCTTCGGCGCGCGGCCGGGGACGCTCAAGGCCCGCTACAACGTGCGCGGCAACCGGCTCTGGACCGAGGACGCGCGCGAGCTGGGCATCGAGCTGAAGAGGCCGGGCTCGCTCGTCCTCTACCCCTCGCCGGCGGCGCACCTGCTGCGTCCGCTCCTCTCCAAGCGCGCCCGCGCCAACGGCGTCGACGGCTGGGAGTTCTGGAGCCGCGAGAAGGTCGCCCGCGAGGAACCGGCGCTCTTCCCCGAGCAGCACGGCGCGCTCTTCCTGCCTTCGGCCGGAGTCGTCTCGCCTTACAAGGCGGTAGTCGCCTACGCAGAGAGCGCGGTGCTCAACGGCGCGCGCGTCTCGCTCGACACGCTCGTCTCCGGGTTCGACCAGGAACAGGAGGCGGACCGGACGCGCATCGCGCGGGTGCGCACCAACCGCGGGACCTGTTTCGCGCGCGCGGTGGTCAACGCCGCGGGCAACTGGGCCGATGTGGTCGCCGGGCTCGCCGACGACCGCTTCTTCTCGCTGCATCCGCGCCGCGGCACCGACGCCATCCTCGATCTCTCGACCGGCGCCTTCCTCAAGCACATCGTGAGCATGCCCTCGTTCCTGCAGAGCCGGTCGCGGACCAAGGGCGGAGGGCTGGTCAAGACCGTCGAGGGCAACGTGCTCGTCGGCCCGACCGCGCGCGAGCTGCCCGGCCGCGAGGACTACGCGACCACCCGCGGCGAGCTCGAGGAGCTCAACCGCCACCTCCGGCTCAACACCCGGCTGTCGCCCTCGCAGATCATCACCTACTTCGCCGGCGTGCGGCCGTGCACTTGGGAAGAGGACTTCATCGTCGAGCGCTCGCAGCAGGTGGCCAACCTCGTCCACGCCGCGGGCATCCAGTCTCCGGGGCTCGCCTCGGCGCCGGCCATCGCCCGCGACGTCGCCGCGCTCTGCGTCGACCTGCTCTCCGAGAGCCGGCAGGTGCGCCCCAACCCGCGGTTCGAGCCCCGCCGGCAGGCTCCGACGAGCCTCGGCCAGCTCTCGCTCGAGGAGCGCTCGGCGCTCATCGCCGCCCATCCGGCCTACGGCCGTGTCGTCTGCCGCTGCGAGCAGGTCTCCGAAGGCGAGCTCGTCGACGCGCTGCACTCGCCGATTCCCGTCAGCTCGCTCGACTCGATGAAGCGGCGCACCCGCACCGGGATGGGGCGCTGCCACGGCGGCTTCTGCACGCCGCGGGTCATGGAGATCATCGCCCGCGAGCGCGGCATCCCGCTCGAAGAGGTGACGAAGAAGGGCGAGGGCTCGCGCCTGCTCGAGGGGCCGGAGGAGCCGGCCGACCCGCCCGCGACGGCGCCGCAGGGCGAGGAGGTCTCCTCATGATCCCCAGGACGCGCTGGGAGGTCGTGGTCGTCGGCGCGGGCCCCGCGGGGCTCGCCGCCGCTTGCGCCGCGCACGATGCGGGCAGCCGCGTGGCGCTCGTCGAGCGCGAGGCGCGGGCCGGCGGCATCCTCAAGCAGTGCATCCACGACGGCTTCGGCGTGGTGCGCTTCAAGGAGAAGCTGACCGGACCGGAGTACGCGCACCGCTTCCTGATGATGGCCGAGGAGCGCGGCCTCGCGGTCCATCGCGAGACGTTCCTGCTCTCGGCCCGCCGCGAGAACGGGCGCTTCGTCCTGGTGCTCGAGAGCGCGGGGCAGGGCGTCTTCGAATACGAGACGCCGGCGCTGGTGCTCGCGACCGGCTGCCGCGAGCGGACCGACCGCCAAGTCTCCATTCAAGGCGACAGGCCCGCCGGCATCTACACCGCGGGGCTCGCGCAGCACTTCGTCAACGTCCAGGGCAGGCTGCCGGGCCGGCGCGCGGTGATCCTCGGCTCGGGCGACATCGGACTGATCATGGCCAGGCGCCTGACGCTCGAGGGCGTCGAGGTCGCCGGCGTCTACGAGGTGAAGAGCGAGCCTTCGGGTCTGACGCGCAACCTGCGCCAGTGCCTCGAGGACTTCGACATCCCGCTCCACCTCTCCACCACTGTCACCGAGGTCCACGGCAAGAACCGCGTCGAGGCGGTCACCGTCGCCCGGGTCGACGGCTCGATGAGGCCGATCGACGGGACCGAGCAGCGCATCGCCTGCGACACGCTCATCGTCTCGGTCGGCCTGATCCCCGAGAACGAGACCGCCGCCTCGCTCGGCGTCCCGCTCGACCCGGTGACGAAAGGGCCGTTCGTCGCGCAGGACATGATGACGCTGGTGCCGGGGGTCTTCTCCTGCGGCAACGCGCTGCAGGTGAACGACCTGGTCGATTACGTCTCGGAGACCGGCGAGACGGCCGGACGCGCCGCCGCGGCCTGGGCGAAGAAGACCGAGAAGGACGAGGTCGGCGAGGCCTCGCGCGATCCGCGCCGGCTCATCGCCGTGCGCGCGGGCGAGGGTGTCGCGAGCGTCGTCCCGCAGTTCCTCGACGCCGGGGGCGAGCGCCGCGCGCCGGTGTTCTTCCGGGTCAAGCAGACGATGCGCCAGGGCACGGTCTGCCTGGCGAGGACCGATGGAGGCTCCCAAGTCCACCGCAGGCGCCATCTGGTGCTGCGGCCGCCGGAGATGGAGCGCTTCGAGCTCGACCTCTCGCGCCTGCCGGAAGGGACCGCCGAGGTGCGGCTCGATCTTGCTCCGGTCGAGGCGAAGCGGGCCGGCGCCGAGGGCTCTGTCGAAGAGCCGAGGAAGGCGGTGGGGCCATGAGCGCGGGGACCAAGGTGGAGCTCGTCTGCATCCAGTGCCCGCGAAGCTGCACGCTCTCCATCGACGTCTTCCCGGACGGCGAGGCCACGGTCAGAGGACACGGCTGCAAGCGCGGTCCCGAGTACGGCGTCCGCGAAGTGACCAACCCCACGCGAACCCTGACGACGACGGTCCGCACGGCCTTCGCGGAGATGCCTCGGCTGCCCGTGCGCACGGTCGGCGAGATCCCCAAGGGCGCGTGGAAGGACGCGATGGCGGCCCTGCGGCAGGTGAAGGTCGAACGGCCGCTGAAGGTCGGCGACGCGGTCATCGAAGACCTGCTGGGCCTGGGCATCTGCGTCGTCTCGACCGCCGATTTTGAGGATCCCACCTCCGGTCCCGCCGATGATCGAGCCCCCGGTCACCCCGAGCGTAGAGGCGACCAGCGGGAGCCTCGGAGTCGAGGGGTCTCCCCGCAGGACTCCACCCTTTCGTTCGGGCAGGCCGAGACCGTCCTCGCCATCGACTGCGGCACCCAGAGCCTTCGGGGGCTGATCTTCGACGTGTCCGGCCGCCTGCTCGCGCGCGAAAAGATCGAATACGAGCCCTACGTCTCGCCCGCGCCGGGCTGGGCCGAGCAGGACGCGGAGATCTACTACCGGGCGCTCGTCACCGCGTGCCGGCGGCTGCGCGAGCGCCACGGACCTCTGATGGAACGTGTGCGCGGGGTCGGCGTGACGACCCAGCGCGACACGCTCGTCTGCCTCGATTCGGAGGGGCGCACGCTGCGGCCGGCCATCCTCTGGCTCGATCAGCGTCGCGCAGAGCCGAGCTATCGGCCGGGCCGCGCCTTCCAGACCGCGCTGGGCGTCATCGGGATGGGCGAGGCGCTGGCGCGCACCCAGGAGGCAAACCGCGTCGCGTGGATCCAGCAGAACGAGCCGGAGGTCTGGAAGAAGACCGCGCAGGTGCTGCAGGTCTCGGGCTTCCTCAACCTGCGGCTCACCGGCGAGCGCGCCGATTCGATCGCTTCGCAGATAGGCCACATCCCGTTCGACTACCGCCGCCAGGAGTGGGCTGGGCCCGAGCACCTGAGCGCGCGGCTCTTCCCCGTCGAGCGCGAGCGGCTGCCCAGGCTGCTGCGGCCCGGCGAGACCATCGGCCGCATCACCGCGAAGGCGGCGGACGAAACCGGGCTGCCCGAAGGCCTGCCGGTGATCGCTGCGGGCAGCGACAAGGGCTGCGAGACCATCGGCATGGGCGTCATCGACTGCTCGATGGCAGCGCTGAGCTTCGGCACCACCGCGACCGTGCAGACGACGAGCCGTCGCTACTTCGAGCCAATCAGCTTCATGCCCGCGTATCCCGCGCTCATCCCCGGGGCCTTCAACCCCGAGGTCGAGATCTTCCGCGGCTACTGGATGATCACCTGGTTCAAGAACCAGTTCGCCTATCAAGAAGTGCTCGAGGCGCAGCGGCGCAACCTGCCGCCGGAGCTGATGCTCGACGAGCTGCTCAAGTCGACCCCGCCCGGCGCGATGGGGCTCGTGATGCAGCCGTACTGGAGCCCGGGGCTCGACAACCCGAACGCCAAGGGCGCGCTCATCGGCTTCGGCGACGTCCACACGCGCGCCCACGTCTACCGCGCGCTCATCGAAGGGCTCGCCTTTGGCCTGCTCGAAGGTCTCGAGGCGATAGAGCGCAAGGGCCGCTGCCGAGTCGAGCGCCTCACCGTGTCCGGGGGCGCGAGCCAGAGCGACGAGATCTGCCAAATCGCCGCGGACGTCTTCAACCGCCCGCTGGTGCGCGGGCGCACCCACGAGACGAGCGGCCTCGGCGCGGCGATGGCCACCGCCGCGGGGCTCGGCTTCCACCCGTCGGTCGAGGCGGCCATCTCGGCGATGAAGGTCTACCAGCACGAGTTCCGGCCGCGGCAGCAGGCCTCGGCGGTCTATCGCGAGCTGTACGAGCGGGTCTACCGGCGCATGGACCGCGCGCTCGGGCCGCTCTACCGCGAGACCAGGGAGATCGTGAACTACCCGGCACGAAGGGGCTGAGCCATGACGACCAAGAGCGAATTCGAACCCCGCTGGATCACCGAGCCGCCGCCGGCGCGCTCCTTCCGCTCCCTCTTCAAGTGGGGCGATCCAAAGGAGTTCAAGAACCCGAACCGCCGGCTCTACGCGTTGATGAAGCAGAAGTACGGGATGACCGACGAGGACTTCGCCCAGCCGCACAAGCCGGGTCTCGACAAGGTGCCAGAAGAGGGCAAGCCGAGCGCGCTGCCCGCCGAGCACGCCGCGGCGCTCGCGGAGATCGTCGGGCAAGAGAACGCGCTCAGCGACCTGTTCGAGCGGCTCCGGGTCGGCTACGGCAAGACGATGATCGACCTGATGCGCCTGCGCGACGGGGTCATCGAGAACATCCCCGACCTCGTGCTGCGCCCGCGCAGCCGCGAGGATTTGCGGGCGACCACCGACTACTGCGACCAGCACGCGATCCCCGTCTACGTCTACGGCGGCGGCTCCTCGGTCACCCGCGGTTTCGAGGCGACCAAGGGCGGCGTCACGCTGGACCTGGGCGCGCACCTCAAGCGCGTCGTCCGCTTCGACGAGCAGAACCAGACCATCACCGTCGAGGGCGGCATGTCGGGCCCGGAGCTCGAGCGGCTCCTCAACGACGCGCCGAACACGCTCGGCGCGCGCCATCGCTACACCTGCGGCCACATGCCGCAGAGCTTCGAGTACTCGAGCGTCGGCGGCTGGATCGTCACCCGTGGCGCGGGTCAGAACTCGACCTACTACGGGAAGATCGAAGACATCGTCCTCGCGCAGGACTACGTCTGCCCGACCTGCGACATCGTCACCGCCGACTTCCCCGCCGCGGCGACCGGACCCGACACCGACCAGATCCTGATCGGCAGCGAGGGCTGCTTCGGGATCCTCTACTCGGCGACGCTGCGCGTGCGGCGCTACCGGCCGGAGAACACGCAGCGCTACTCCTTCATCTTCCGGAGCTGGGAGGAGGCAAAGAACGCCTGTCGCGAGGTGCTGCAGGGCGAGTTCGGGCTGCCGAGCGTCTTCCGGCTCTCGGATCCCGAGGAGACCGACATCGCGCTCAAGCTCTATGGGGTGGAGGGCACGCCCATCGACACGATGATGCGGCTGCGCGGCTACAAGCAGGGCGAGCGCTGCCTGCTCGTCGGCACCGCCGACGGCGACCGGGACTTCGCCAAGCTCGTCGCGCGCAAGGTGAAGAGGGTCTGCCTCGCGCACGGCGCGATGAGCGCGACCGGCTTGGTCACCAAGAAGTGGGAGGAAGGCCGGTTCCGCGACCCGTACCTGCGCGACGCGCTGCAGGACTACGGCGTCATCACCGACACGCTCGAGTGCTCGGTCACCTGGACCAGCCTCCAGCGCGTGCACACGCAGGTGCGCGAGTTCTGTCACTCGCGGCCGAACACCATCTGCATGACGCACATGAGCCACTGCTATCCGCAGGGCTGCAATCTCTACTTCATCTTCATCGCGCGAATGAGCGGGCTGGAGGAGTACCGCGAGTACCAGGCCGGCATCCTCGACGCCATCCAGAAGGCCGGCGCGACGATGAGCCACCACCACGGCATCGGGAAGATGACCGCGCCGTGGCTCGAGGGGCAGATCGGCAAGGCGCAGCTCGGGCTCTTCCGGCAGGTGAAGGCTTACTTCGACCCGAAGAACGTGATGAACCCGGGCGGGACGCTGGCGCTCGATTTGCCGGACGAACAGCGCAGGAGCGTGGCGAGTGAGGCGGGTGCGCCGGCCGGCGACAAGCCACAGGCCGACGGCTGAGAGAGCTGCTTCGCAGCGACTACTGCGTCGGCAGAGGGCCGGTCGCTTCGGGACCGGACGCGTGATCGGTGCCGACCGCACATCGCGGGCAGACGCCTGTTCGGGCATCCCGTGGCTTCGTGCCCGGGCGTGCGTGGGCAGAGCCGGCGAACGTCCGTCCCTGCTCGGTGAGCGCACGGGTGCGGCGAAGCTCAGCGC
Source organism: Myxococcales bacterium UBA5297 (assembly GCA_002408385.1). GTDB lineage: Bacteria > Myxococcota > Myxococcia > Myxococcales > UBA5297 > UBA10939. The sequence continues at coordinate 7,941 of DHSB01000181.1, read as the reverse complement.
ACGTAGGGGTTGCTGCGCCGCTCCTCGCCGATGAGCCCCGAGGGCCCGTGGCCAGGGTAGAAGGTGACCTCGTCGCCGAGGGTGAAGAGGCGCTCGCGGACCGAGCGCGCGAGCTCGTCGTAGGAGCCTCCCGGCAGGTCGCTGCGACCGATGGATCTCTGGAAGAGCGTGTCGCCGGTGAAGACGAGTTTCTCGTCCGGGAAGTAGAGGCAGCAGCCGCCCGGCGAGTGACCGGGGGTGTGGAGGACCCGGCCGGCAGCCTTGCCGAGCTCGAGCGGGTCGCCGTCGGTCAGCCAGCGGTCGACCTCGGGCAACTCGGGCTCGGGGAAGCCGAACATCATCGCCTGCATCGCGAGGGCGCCGAGCAGGCCCTTGTCGGCCTCGTGCAGCCAGTAGGGCGCGTTGAAGCGGCGCTTGGCTTCGGCGACGGCGGCGACGTGGTCGATATGCGCATGGGTGGTGACGATGGCCGCGAGCGCGAAGCCGGTCTTCTCGAGCAAGACGGCGATCGCCTTGAGGTCGGCGCCCGGATCGATGAGCAGCGCGCTGCGCGACTCGGGCTCGCCGACGAGGTAGGCGTTCACCCCAAACGGTCCGACCACGAGGCTTTCGACGACGAGGGCCATGCATCCATCTCCGGGCTCAGTGCCGCGGCTTGTCGGCTCGACGGCAAGCGAAGGCGCGCATGATAGAAGGGTTCGCGATGTCCGAGCGCATTCTTGTCGTCGACGATCAGGTGGAGCTGAGAACGCACCTCGCCGGGCTGCTGCGCGAGCGGGGCAAGGAGGTGCGGGCGGTGCCGAGCGCCGAGGAGGCTTTCGCGCTGCTCGATGCGGGCGAGCCGTTCGACCTGGTGATCCTCGATCTCGACCTCGGCCCGGGACGCATGGACGGGGCCACGGCCCTGCCCTTGCTCAGGCGCGACAAGCCGGAGCTGCCGGTGATCATCCTCACCGGCAACGCGACGATCGACGGCGCGGTCGACGCCATCAAGACCGGCGCCGCCGACTACCTCGAGAAGGACGTCCACCTCTCGGACCGCGTCACCATCTCCATCGACAAGATCGAGCGGATGCTCGCGGCGCTGCGCGACAACCGGCGCCTGCGGCACGAGAACCGCTACCTGCGCGCCGAGCGCGAGCGGGCCAAGGTGATGGTCGCCGGCGAGGGCTTGAAGCCGACCCTCGCCCGGATAGAGCGGGTGGCGCGGGTGCCGCGCCCGGTGCTCGTGCTCGGCGAGCGTGGCAGCGGCAAGGAGCTGGTTGCCTACGAAATCCATCGGCGCTCGCCGCGCGCCGACGGGCCCTTTGTCGTCTTCAACTGCGCGGCGGTCGCCGAGAGCCTGCTCGAGAGCGAGCTGTTCGGCCACGAGAAGGGCGCCTTCACCGGCGCTTCGGGAAAGAAGCAGGGGCGCTTTGAGCTGGCCGACGGCGGGACGCTCTTCCTTGACGAGGTCGCCGACATGTCCGAGGCCTTCCAGGCCAAGGTCCTGCGCGCCCTCGAGTACCAGCGCTTCGAGCGGGTCGCGGGGACGCAGACGATCCAGGTCGACGTGCGCATCGTCGCCGCGACCAACGCCGACATGAACAAGCGCATCGCCGAGGGCAAGTTCCGCGCGGACCTCTACGACCGGCTCGCCTTCGAGGTCATCGAGCTGCCGCCGCTGCGCGAGCGAAAGGGCGACCTCGCCGAGCTTGCGCGTCACCTGCTGCGCCGGTTCGCCGAGGAGACGCACGAGCCGCCCAAGGAGCTCGGCGCCGACGGCCTCGCCGTGCTGCAGGCGTACGACTTCCCGGGCAACGTGCGCGAGCTGAAGCACGTCGTCGAGCGCGCGGCCTATCGGTGCGAGGGGTCGCGCATCGGCAAGCAGGCCATCGAGGCGGCGCTGCCGGCGCGCGCCCCCGCTCCCCGCGTCCGTGCCGACGATGACGCCGGCACGTTCGAGGAGCGGGTGGCGAGCTTCGAGCGCGCGATGCTCGTCGGCGCGCTGCAGGCCAGCCGCTTCTCGCAGAAGGACGCGGCCGCGCGGCTCGGGCTCAGCTACGACCAGTTCCGGCACATGTACCGGAAGTACGGGTTGAAGGAGGAGGGGTAGGCGACCTTTTCGCTACCGTCCCGAGACGTCCACGAGGCCGGCTGCCCTTTGGGACCACTCTGCAGCGGAGAGAGTCCCTTCGTTCTTGCCGACGACGTCTCTCCAGGTTGCCTCTCCCTTGAAGGAAGCTTCGTTGCCCAACAGCTCGGCGCCGTACTTTCCCTTCCAGCCGCCGGTCGTGAAGACCTCGTAGCCCGCGGTGACAGAGGTCTTGCCGAGCTCGGTCAGCAGCGGGCTCGTGTCGCCCTTCAGAAAGCCTGCGACCTTCTCGCGTCCGATTCTATCGAGCACCGAGGCGGCCTGCTTTTCATCGACCGAGACGGACAGCTTGGCGCCGGCCCCGCCGCCGGCCCCGAGGTTCGCGACCCCGACCGAGCCCTCAACCTCGAAGGTATAGGTCGTCTCCCTGAGCACCAGTCTGTGACCGGCGATCTCGGGCGACTGCAGCAGGGCGCGCGTGTCGTCGCCCGCCTCGCCGCGAACCTCCATGGTGGTTGTCGCCTTCACGCTCGCCGCAGCGTTCGCTTCGCCGGCGAGGCCGAAGCCCGCTTTGGCTTCGAACTTGCCCTCGAGGCTTCGTCCGAAGGTGATTGTCGTGGGGAGCTGGTCACCGTCCTTTTCCCGCGCCAGATCGATGCGGAAGGAGTTGGAGGCGGCGAATTCGCCGGCGAGAGCGCCGCCGACGCCTTCGACCTCGACGCCAGGGATCTTGAGCTTGGCGGCCACGGAGACCGCGCCTTCGCCTTTCACCTCGTAGGCGGACACGTGCTCGTCGAGCGTCGCCTTGGGCCCGTAGCCGAGAGCGCCTGCCACGTCGACCGCGCTGCCCAGCGGCGTGGCCTTGGCTGCGCTCACCTGCGCGAGTGCGACGAGCCCTTTCTTGAGCTCGGCTTCGTCCGCGAACCGGTAGCTGACGGTGACGCCGAGGCCTCCATCGATGCCGATCTCAGCTACCTCGACGTTGCCCCCGAGCCCGGTTTTCCCCTCGCCGGAGACCGCGACCTCGTAGCCGTCGGCCGAGCTCCGCGTGATCTCGGCTCGCAGCGATCCCTCGAGCTTGCCCTTGATTCCCGCGGCAATTCCGAGCTCTCCGCCCATCTCGAGGGTGATCGAGTCGCCGTCAGAATTGAGGGCAGCGATGGCGGCGTCGAAGTAGTCGCCGCTGTGCAGCTTGGCGTCGACCGCCCACCAGTCGCGCTTCGCCTCGGCGAGCATCCGCCCGAGCTCCCGCGTTATCTCCTTGGGGGTCACGCTTCCGAGGCCAGCCTTATTCGCGCTGTCGAGCGATGGGGTGAGCCCCGCGAGCGCCTTGCTGCTTGCCGATGAGCCCGGGTCTCCGGTCCTGGCGCCGCTCGTCTTGGCAGGTCCCATCCAGTCGTGCATTCCCGCGCGCGGCTCGAAGGTGTCGACGCTGCCGTCTTGTTGAGCCCCTGGCGCATCGGGGTTCTGCACCTGCGCGGGCAAGCTCGTGTCGACCGACTGCGTCGGCTCGTTGAGGAGGTCGATTTCCGGCAGTTTCGTCGAACAATCGTCAGAGATTCGACTCATGGTGGGCTCCGTGTTTGCGAAAATTAGGAGCCGCCCGCTACACGCGGCATTCCAAGGCGACCAAGAGGGCGCTCGTCGACGGTCAAGTGCGCGAAATGTCGGTGACTTTTCGGGTCCAAGCGCCGCGGGGCTGCCTTCTCAAGACTGCTCTCCGACGGAACCCGGCGTCCTCCCGCGGGACAGTTCCCGCCGGAAATGCGGCCTTTTGTCTCCGTTGACGCGCCGCGTAGGAGGATCGGCCTTGATCCCTCCCTTCGGCTCGGCCAAATTGCGCCTTCGCTTTCGCTTGGGGGTGGGCCTGGTCTTGCAGCGAAGGCGCCGCCGTCATCTCAACCAGCACGCCGTTCGAGAGGGGCTCGTATGTCGAATCGCTTCGTCGGGTTGGACCTCGGGGCAGAGACCATCAAGGCCGTGGAGCTTCGCCGCGAGGGCGGCCAGCTCGTCTGGAGCCGCCGCGCCATCGCCGAGCACCACAAGGAGCCCGGCAAGACGCTGCTGCAGCTCCTCGCGGGCTGGGACTGGCCGACCGTCTCGGGCGCGGCGGTCAGCGGCCGGCTCGGTCGGCAGGTGAGCCTGCCGCGGGTGCCGACGAAGCAGGCTCAGGCACGCGCCTATCGCTTCCTCGAGGGCGAGGGGGCGGCGACGGTGGTCTCCATCGGCAGCCACGGCTTCACCGTGCTCGAGCTGCGGCCCGGCGGAGTCGAGGTCTTCCGCGAGAACTCGCGCTGCTCGCAAGGCACCGGCAACTTCCTGCGCCAGCTCGTCGAGCGCTTCGACATGTCTATCGAGGACGCGAGCGCGCTGTGCGAGGGGGTCGAGGACCCCGCGCCGCTCTCCGGCCGCTGTCCGGTCATCCTCAAGACCGACATGACCCACCTCGCCAACAAGGGCGAGAGCCGGGCGCGCATCCTCGCCGGGCTCTACGACGCGGTCTGTGAGAACGTGCAGGTGCTCGTCAAGCCGCGGCTGAGCCCGAAGCGCGTGGTGCTCGCCGGCGGCGTGGCGCGCTCGAAGCGCATCCGGGAGAACTTCCGCGCCTTCCTCGCGCGCCACCAGATGGGGCTGGTCGACGGCGAAGGTGACGACGGCCTGTTCTTCGAGGCGCTCGGCAGCGCCCTCATCGCCGCGGAAAACCCGGCGCGGGTGCCCGCGCTCGAATCGCTCGTCGCGCCGCTGCCGGAGACGCACCTCGAAATCGTGCCCGCGCTGGGCGCCTACCTCGGTCGCGTCCAGCGCATGCCGAGCAGGCCGCTTCCCGCCATCGAGGCGGCGCGCGAGGTGGTCCTCGGTTTCGACATCGGCTCGACCGGCTCCAAGGTGGTCGCCCTCGACGCGCAGACCAAGAGGCCGCTGTGGGAGGGCTACCTGAAGACCAACGGCGATCCGGTCGGCGCGGCGCAGGCGCTGATGCGCCAGTTCGTCGAGAGCCCGGCGAGCCTCTGCCGCGTGCGCGCGGTCGGGGCGACCGGCAGCGGCCGCGAGATCGTCGGCTCGCTGATGTCCACCTGCTACGGCCCCGACGCGGTCTTCGTGCTCAACGAGATCGCCGCGCACGCCGAGGGCGCGCTCCACTTCGACCCGCGCGTCGACACCATCTTCGAGATCGGCGGCCAGGACGCGAAGTACATCCGCCTGGCCGACGGGCGGGTGGTCGACGCGGCGATGAACGAGGCCTGCAGCGCCGGCACCGGCTCGTTTATCGAGGAGCAGGGGCGCAAGTTCTCGGGCATCGAGGAGGTGCGCCAGCTCGGCGCCGAGGCGCTCGCCGCGCCCTGCGGCGTCTCGCTCGGCCAGCACTGCTCGGTCTTCATGGCCGAGATCATCGACGAGGCGGTCGGCGCGGGCGCCGAGCGCGGCGCGATCATCGCCGGCATCTACGACTCGATCATCCAGAACTACCTGAACCGGGTGAAAGGCAGCCGCTCGGTCGGCCAGGTCATCTTCTGCCAGGGCATGCCCTTCGCCGCCGACGCGCTCGCGGCCGCGGTGGTGCGCCAGACGGGCAGCGAGGTGATCATCCCGCCCAACCCCGGCACCGTCGGCGCGCTGGGCATCGGCCTGCTCACGCTCAAGCAGGTCGAGCTCGCGGGGCGCCCGGCGCTCGAGCCGCGGCGCTTCCTCGAGGCGCGGGTCGAGAAGAAGGACACCTTCGTCTGCAAGTCGACCCAGGGCTGTGGCGGTGCGGGCAACCGCTGCCGCATCGACCGAATCACCACCGTGGTCGACGGCGAGCGCCAGCGCTTCACCTGGGGCGGAGGCTGCTCGCTCTACGACAAGGGCACGCGCAAGCGAAAGCTTCCCGACCTCGCGCCCGATCCGTTCCGAGAGCGCGAAGAGCTCGTCCGCCAGCTCATCGCCCGCGTCTCCGAGAAGCGGGGCGGCCCGAGCGTCGCGCTCACCGACGAGTTCACGCTCAAGAGCCTCTTCCCGTTCTTCGCCACCTACCTGCACGAGCTGGGGCTCGACCTCTCAGTGCACACCGGCGCCGATCAGCGCGCGCTCAAGCGCGGCATCGAGTCGGCCAACGTGCCCTTCTGTGCGCCGATGCAGCAGTTCCACGGGCTCGCCGAGGCGATGGCCGAAGGCCAGCCCGACTTCATCTTTCTGCCGATGCTGCGCGAGATAACCCGCGTGCGTAGCGAAGAGCACGCGATGGTCTGCCCCATCGTGCAGGCCAGCCCGGACATGTTGCGCTGGGACCTGGGCAAGGAGCTCAAATCCAAGCTGGTGACCACGCTCGTCGACGCTGGCCCCGGCAACCTCGAGTCGGACCAATTCGTCGAGAGCTGCCGGCGGATAGCGCGCGACTTCGGCGTCGACGACGACCGCTGGCGCCTCGCCTACCAGGCCGGCCTGCAGGCGCAGGCGAGCTTCGACGAGGGCTGCCTGAAGCTCGGCGAGCGCGCCCTCGCGTTCTGTGCCGAGCGCGCCCTCGTCCCGGTGGTCGTGCTCGGGCGCAGCTACACCATCTACAACACGGTCCTCAACTCGAACGTGCCGGCCATCCTGCGCGAGCAGGGCGCGGTGGGCATTCCGGTCGACTGCTACCCGGTCGCCGACGAGGTGCCGATCTTCGAGCACATGTTCTGGAGCTACGGGCAGCGCAACCTGCGCGCCGCCCATCAGCTCCGGCGCACCCCGGGCGTCTATGCGCTCTACTGCAGCAACTACTCGTGTGGCCCCGACAGCTTCACCCTGCACTTCTTCAGCTACACCATGGAAGGCAAGCCGTTCGCCATCATCGAGACCGACGGTCACTCCGGCGACGCCGGGACGAAGACGCGCGTCGAGGCCTTCCTCCATTGCGTGCACGAGGACAAGGGCGCAGTCCGCCAGCGCCAGGCCAACGACCTCGGCAGCGTCGAGCGGCGCAACGCGGCGCTCGATGATCTGCTGCGCGAAAGGGCGACGCTGCTCATCCCGCGCATGGGCCCGGGCGCCGAGGCGCTCGCCGCCGCGCTGCACGGCCTCGACATCCCCGCCGAGGCGCTGCCGATGCCCGACCGCGAGACGATGCGCTTCGGCCGGCGGCACACCTCCGGCAAAGAGTGCGTGCCGATGACCGTGACGCTCGGCAGCCTGCTGCAGCGTCTGGAGGCCGAGCCCGACCCGAACCGCAAGTTCGGCTTCCTGATGCCCACCGCCTACGGGCCGTGCCGCTTCGGCGCCTACAACGTGCTGCACAAGGTCGTGCTCGAGCGGCTGGGCTTCGCCGACCGGGTGAAGATCTTCTCGCCGAGCTTCAGCAGCTACTTCGCCGGCGTGCCCGACGGCTTCCCCGCGCTCGCCTTCACCGCGTTCATGGCGACCGATCTGCTGCTCGACGCGCTCTACTACGTGAGGCCCGTCGAGACCCGGCGCGGGGCCGCCGAGGAGATCTTCACCCGCTGTCGCACCGAGCTGTTCGAGCTGCTCGAGGAGGCCGGCCGCGAGGACCTGTCGGCGCCCGGAGTCCTGCTGCAGGTCGCCAGCGGCAACCTCTTCGGCTGCACCGCGCTGCTCGACCGCGCCGCCACCGAGCTCGCGCGCGTCAAGGGCGACAAGCAGGTGCCCACGGTGATGCACGTCGGCGAGATCTACGTGCGCTGCGATCCCTTCGCGAACGACTTCGTCGTCGACAAGCTCGAGGAGCGCGGCATCCGGGTGCACTTCGCGCCGTTCAACGAGTGGCTCGAGTACGCCGACTACATCAATTTCAAGAACGGCGAGCGCTCGGGTTTCGGCTCGCACGTGAGCAGCTTCGTGCGCGGCGTCATCCAGGCGCTGATGTCCTCGGTGGTCGCCGAGAAGCTCGGCTG
>DHSB01000217.1 GCA_002408385.1 Myxococcales bacterium UBA5297 | reverse complement strand
GCTCATTGGGCGGGCCTCCCAGCGCCCGGCCTGGCGCAGCGCGGCGATGAGCGGGCGCTGCTCGGGTGGCAGGCTCGACAGGCAGGCGCGCGCGCCGGGGCGCCCGCGGCGCTCGCCGGCAGGCACGCGCCCGGGGCGTTGGGCGCCAAGCGGCGCGAAAGCAGGCGGGGTCATGTCGGTTGAGCCGACGACGAACCTGGAGGCGCAGGCCCGGGGGACCGAGCCGGGGGCGGCGCGTGCGCTCGTCGAGGCGGTGGGCAGCCGCGTTATCCAACTCGTCGAAGACGTGGGCGGGATGACGAGCATGGCTGCCCGGCTCGTCGTCGGCGCCGTGCGCCCGCCGTGGCGCCTGGGGCTTGTCTTCGCGCAGATGGACTTTCTCGGAGTCGGCTCGGTGATGCTCGTCGCGCTCACCGGGCTCTTCACTGGGATGGTCTTCGCCAAGCAGTCGGTCTACGCCTTCTCGCTCTTCAGCGCCGAGAGCCTGGTCGGGCCGACGGTGATCATCGCGCTCACCCGCGAGCTCGCTCCGGTCTTCACCGCGCTGATGGTCACCATGCGGGCCGGTTCGGCGATGTGCACCGAGCTTGGCACCATGCGGGTGACCGAGCAGATCGACGCGCTCGTCACCCTCGCGGTCGATCCGGTGAAGTACCTGGTCTTCCCCAGGGTGATCGCCGGCCTGCTGATGACCCCGGTGCTCTGCGTGGTCTTCGACGCCGCGGGCATCTTCGGGACCTACTTCGTCACCGTGCACCTCGAGAACCTCTCGGTCGGGACCTTGCTCGCCAAGACGCAGCAGTTCGTCAGCCCGCGCGACGTGTTCGAGGGGATCGTCAAGAGCGCGGTCTTCGGGCTGATCATCGCCCTTATCGCCAGCTACAAGGGCTTCAACGCCGCCGGCGGCGCCAAGGGCGTGGGCCGGGCGACGACCGAGGCGATGGTGATGACCGCGGTCTCCATCTTCTTCTTGGACTACCTGATGGGTCTGCTGCTCATCGGGGCCTGAGGTGGGAGGAGCCGGTTTGGCCAACGAGCGCGCCTGCGAGCCGATGATCGCCATCCGCGGCCTCCACAAGAGCTTCGGCGACCACCGGGTCCTCACCGGCGTCGACCTCTCGGTTGCCGAGGGCTCGACCACGGTCATCCTCGGGGGCTCCGGCTCGGGCAAGACGGTCTTGATGAAGCACATCATCGGCCTGCTGCGGCCCGACCTCGGCGAGGTGTGGATCGAGGGCGAGAACATCGCCGCGCTCGACGGCCGCGCGCTCGACGAGGTGCGCCGCAAGTTCGGGATGGTCTTCCAGGCCTCGGCGCTCTTCGACAGCATGACGGTCTTCGAGAACGTCGCCTTTCCGCTGCGCGAGCACACCCGGGCCTCGGAGGAGCAGATCGCGCGGGTGGTCCACGAGAAGCTCGACGTGGTCGGCCTGCGCGAGGTCGACGGCAAGTATCCGGCCGAGCTGTCGGGCGGGATGCGCAAGCGCGTGGGCCTCGCCCGGGCGATCGCCCTGGAGCCGAAGATCGTCCTCTACGACGAGCCGACGACTGGCCTCGACCCGATAACGACCGACTACGTCGACGAGATGATCCTCGAGGCGAAGAAGAAGCTCGGCGTGACGAGCGTGGTCATCAGCCACGACGTCGGCTCGGCGATGCATATCGCCGACCGGATAGCCTTCCTGCACGAGGGCCAGATCTGCGCCGAGGGGCCACCAGCCGAGCTGCGCTCGAGCGGGCATCCGGCTGTCACCCGCTTCTTGTCGACCTGGCTCGAGAAGGGAAGGGCGTGACCGGGGGCGGCAGGAGAGTTTGTCACCCGCGGGGCTGCGACTAGACTTGGGGCCGTTCGCCCGCAAGAAACCAAGGCTGGGGGACGGTGAAAAAGCTCGTCACGCCTTTCAGAGTCGGCCTCCTCGTGCTCCTCGCGGGCGCGGCCTGCTTGCTCTTTCTCAGCTTCGTCAAGAAGACCGGGCTCGACGAGGAGCAGTCGATAGCCGTCCATGCCTACTTCAGCGACGCCTCGGGGCTGGGCCTCAAGAGCCGGGTGCAGACCGCCGGCATCCCCGTCGGCGAGATCACCGAGATAAGGCTGGAGGGGACCCGGGCGCGGGTGGCGATGCGCATCGACCGCCAGGTGCCCATCAAGAAGGACGCCGCGCTCTTCAAGCGCTCCGAGTCGATGCTCGGCGACTACCTGCTCGACCTGGTCCCCGGTTCGCAAGAGGCCGAGCCGATGCCCGAGGGCGGCGAGATCCTCAACGTGATGGATCGGACCGGGATGGAGCAGACCTTCGAGCGGATGAACCGCATCGCGGCCGACATCCAGGACGTCACCGCCTCGCTGCGCGAGGTGCTCGGCGGCGAGAAGGGCGCCGGCAACCTGCAGACGATCATGGAGAACCTGGTCACGCTCTCCGAGACGATGGACCGGACCATCAACGGGGCGGGCGAGAAGTTGACGGCGGTGCTCGAGAACGTCGAGACGCTGAGCGCCAACGTGCGCGACCTCGCGTCGAGCCAGGAGGGCGACTACACGCAGATAGTCCGCAACATCCGGGGCGCGACCGAGGACGTGCGCGACGTGCTGGCCACGGTCAAGCAGGTGCTCGGCTCGGGCGAGGGTGAGCTGAAGGACTCGGTCGCGAGCCTGAAGCAGACGCTCGCGAGGCTCGATGTCGCCCTCACCAACGTCGAGAACATCTCCGGAAAGATCGACCGCGGCGAGGGCACGCTCGGTCAGCTCATCAACGAGAAGGAGCTCGGCGAGGACCTCAAGGCGACCGTCGCCGACGCGACCGACTTCGTCGGCCGGGTCGTCGGCGTGCTGACCGAGGTGACGCTGCGCAGCGAATACCACTTCAACCAAGGCGGCTCGAAGAACTACCTGCGCCTGAGGCTCATCCCCAAGCCGGACAAGTACTACCTGTTCGAGGTCGTCGACGACCCGCGCGGCGTCTCGGAGGAGACCGTCGTCCAGCGCTTGCCGCCCGACCCCGATCAGCGCGAGCTCCAGACGCAGATTGTGACCAAGCGCGCCCTGAAGTTCAGCGCCCAGTTCGCCAAGCGCTACTACTTCGCGACGCTGCGCTTCGGCATCATCGAGTCGACCGGCGGCGTCGGCGCGAATCTGCACTTCCTCGACGACTCTCTGGCGCTCAACGTCGACCTCTTCGAGTTCAGCGCGCAGAACAAGGACTATCCGCGCCTGAAGGCCTACGCGAACTACTCGCTGCTCGGGCACATCTTCTTCACGGTCGGCATCGACGACGCGCTCAACCGGCCGGTTCTCGATCGCGACACCCTCAGCGTCGAGGGGCGAGAGAGCGGCACGCGGCGGGTGGTCAGCGGTCGAGACTTCTTCGTCGGCGCGGGCATCTACTTCACCGACGACGACCTCAAGGCCATCCTCACGGCCGTCCCGCTGCCCTAGCTCTGCCCGGCAGACACGGGAGGGGAGCGACGGATCGCAAGCGGCCGACGGAGCCCTCGGCCGATGCCGGTGTTCAGGCAGACAGCCGACACCTTCGCGAACACTTGAAACTCCCCTTGCGCTGCTCCATCATCCGCCCCTTTCGCGCCACGGGAGCGGCAATGGGCTTGAGCAACGAGTTGAAGGAGATCCTCGCGTGCCCGAAGTGCAAGGGGAGCCTCGAGTTCCTGGAGGACCGCGGCGAGATCCACTGCAAGGCGTGCCGACTCGCGTACCGGATTGAAGGCGACCTCCCGGTGATGCTGATCGACGAGGCGCGGCCGCTGGGCGAGTAGGAGCGGTCGGTGGAGCTCGCAAGCGCGCCCTCTCGCATCGCCGTCGTGCAGACCGCCTTCCTCGGCGATGTCGTCTTCGTCTCCCCGCTGGCCCGGGCTCTGAAGGTGGCCTGGCCCCGCGCCCGGCTCACCTTCGTCACCACGCCGAAGGCCGCGCCTTTGGCCGCCTGCATCCCGGGCGTCGACGCGGTCATCCCGTTCGACAAGCGGCGCGCGGACTCCGGGCTCTCGGGGCTGCGGCGGGTCGCGCGAAGGCTCGAGACCCCCGATCTGATCCTGGTTCCCCACCCCTCGCTGCGCAGCGCGCTGCTCGCGCGAATGAGCCGGGCACAGGTCCGGGTGGGCCACGAGGCGCGCTGGACGAGGTGGGCCTATACGCTCGCCGTCCCCAAGCACGAGCGCGAGCCGTACGCGCAGAGCTACCTCGACCTCGCCCGGGCCTTGGGCATCGACGGTTCGCCTGACCTGCGCCTGGTTGCTCCGGCCGAAGAGGTCGGGAAGGCCAGCGCGCTGCTCGGCGATGGCCCGTGCGTCGGGCTCGTCGTGGGGTCGGAGTGGGCGACCAAGCGCTGGCCGGTCGAGTCCTTCTCGGGGCTCGCCGACGAGTGCCTGCGCCAGGACTGGCGCCCGGTGCTGCTGGGCGCGCCCGCCGAGAGGCCCATCGCCGAGGCGGTCAAGGCGGCGATGAAGGAAGGCGCGCCGCTCGATCTCGTGGGCAATGCCGTCCTGGAGAGCGTCGGGGTGATCTCCCTGCTCAAGGCGGTCGTCGGCGGCGACTCGGGGCTGCTGCACATCTCGCGCGCGCTCGGGGTGCCCTCCCTGCTGCTCTTCGGCCCGACCGATCCCGGGCTCCACAACCTCGAGCCCCAGGCCCAGGCACTGCGCCTCGGGCTCGAATGCCAGCCGTGCCACCGACATGGACCGATGCGCTGTCCGCTCGGCCACCACGACTGCATGGCGAAGCTGACCGTGGAGCGGGTCTGGGAGGCGCTCCACCTGCTTCTGGCCCGGTGGGAGGCGGCGTGAAAGGGTTCGGACGTGTGCTGCTGCTCTGGCTGGTGAGGCTCTTTTTCCGGCCGGCCTCCGAGCCACCGCCCGCCATCGACGTCGGCCGGATCGCCAAGCTGCTCGTCGTGCGCACCGATACCCGCGTCGGCAACGTGCTGCTCACCACGCCGTTGGTCCGCGCGCTCAAGCGCGGTCTGCCGCACGCCAGAGTCGACTTCCTCGTCGCCGCCGGCAAGCAGCGGCTCGTCGAGGGGCTCGCCGATCGGACGGTCGTCTTCGCAAAGACCGACTTTTTCAGGGCGCCTTGGCGCTTCGTCGGTTTCTTGCGCGCGCTTCGCCACGAGCGCTACGACGCGGTCGTCGAGGCAGGGCACTGGCACGCCTTCAGCTTCACCTCGCTCTGGCTCGCCCGGGCGGTCGGTGCGCCGGTGCGCATCGGGCACGCCCGCGGGCTCTCGGAGCGGTTCTTGACCCACGGAGTGAAGAAGGACCCGACGCTGGTGCGCGAGGTGCCCTCCAAGCTCGAGCTGCTGCGGCCCCTGGGCCTCGAGCCAGACGGGGAACGGCTCGACACCACCATCGACACCGCGGACCCGGACGCAGCCCAAGCTGTCGAGAAGGTCCAGGCGCTCGTCCAGGGCAAGCGCTACGCGGCGCTCAACCCCGGGGCGCGCAAGGCCGATCACCGCTGGCCCGCCGAGGCCTTTGGTTCCCTGGCCCGAAGGCTTCACCTGTCCTCAGACCTCGTCCCGCTCGTGCTCTGGGGACCGGGCGAAGAGGCGATAGCACAGGCAGTAGTCGAGGCTTCGGGAGGCACCGCCGTGCTCGCGCCGCCGACCCGGCTCGGCGCGCTGGCCGCGCTCTTCCGGGGCTGCGCCGTGGTCGTCACCAACGACACCGGGCCGATGCACCTCGCGGTGGCGACCGGCGCGCCGGTCGTCGCCACTCTGCTGGCCGAGGACGGCGCGAGATGGTCGCATGCAGGTCGCTTCGAAGGCGTGGCGGTCGCCGATGGCTCCGAAGCTTCGGTCGAGCGCGTCTGCGCTGCCGCGATGCGTCTGCTCGAGCGGGGGCCGACTCGGGGAAGCGATGAGCCCGCCGGCTGACCTGCCCGCCGTGCCAGGCGGACGCTTCTTGGGCGGCGGTCAGGGCGGCCGGCTTACGAGCACTCGGAACCGGTGGCCGCCGGTGCGCGGGCCTGGTCATTGCCTTGACGCGCGGGGCGCGCGCGTCTACACACCCGCGCATGATCCATTCGATGACCGGCTTCGGAGCCGGAAAGGCGAGCGCGGGCGGTGGCGAAGTCTCGATAGAAATCCGCTCGGTCAACCACAAGTACGCCGAGGTCAAGACCCGGTTGCCGGCCGAGCTCGCCCCGCTTGAGGCCGAGTTGGCTAAGCGCATCAAGGAGCGGCTGCAGCGCGGGGCCATCGAAGTAAGCATCCGGCGCTCGTCCACCGGGCGATCGGTGCTCATGCCCCGCGTCGACATCGAGCTCGCGCGCGAATACGTCGCCGCGCTCGCCGAGCTCGGTCGCCAGCTCTCACTCGAGCGAAACCTCGGGCTCGCCGAGCTCGCGCAGGTCGAGGGGGTGGTGAGTCTGGAGACGCGCCCCATCGATCTCGAGGCCGCACGGCAGGCGCTCTCGAGCGCTGTCGACCAGGCGCTCGAGTCGCTGGTCGCGATGCGCGAGCGGGAGGGGGCCGCGCTCGCCGAGGACATGCTCGCGAGGCTCGCGGTGGTGCGCGCGAGGGCGGCGCGCATCGGTGAGTTGGCGCCACAGTCGGTCGAGCAGTACCGCGCGCGACTCGAGCAGCGCATCGCCGAGCTTTCGCGGGGCATCCAGATCGATCCGCAACGGCTCGCCCAGGAGGTCGCGCTCTTCGCCGACCGGGTGGATATCGCCGAGGAGCTCACCCGGCTCGCCTCTCACCTCGATCAGTTCGAGCGACTCGTCCAGGGCTCGGGCCCGACGGGCAGGCGCATGGACTTCGTCGTCCAGGAGCTGAACCGCGAGGTCAACACGATAGGCTCCAAGAGCCAGTCGGCCGAGGTCGCCCAACTCGTCGTCGAGCTCAAGGCGGAGATCGAGCGTATCCGGGAACAGGTCCAGAACGTCGAGTGAGGCGAGCACCCTATGGAGAGCGGACTGCTGCTGATTCTCTCGGCGCCGTCGGGGGCGGGGAAAACCACGCTTGCGCATCAGCTTCGCGAGTCGCTCGGTGAGCGGTGTCTGTTTTCCGTCAGCTACACGACCCGCTCCCCGCGAGGTGCGGAGAGAGACGGGGTCGACTACCACTTCGTCGACCGCGCGCGCTTCGAGCAGATGATTGGGGCGGGCGAGCTGCTGGAGTGGGCCGAGGTGCACGGAAACCTCTACGGGTCGCACCGCAGCTTTGCCAAAGCCGCGCGCAGCGGGCGGGTCGTCGTCTTTGACATCGACGTGCAGGGCGGAACGCTGATCAAGAGGGAGCATCCTGAGGCGGCGAGCGTCTTCATCCTCCCGCCATCGATGGAGGAGCTTGAACGCCGGCTTCGTTGTCGAGCCACCGATGCCGAGGAGGTCATCTGCCGCCGCCTGGAGGCAGCCCTGGCCGAGATCGAGAAGGGCTGCACGACCTACGATTACGTCGTGGTCAACCGCCACCTCGAGGATGCGCACGCCGATCTGCTGGCCATCGTGCGCGCCGAGTCGCTGCGCCGCGCCCATGCCGACCTGCGACCCTTTGGGCTTGGTTTGCCGCGGTCCTGACCTTAAGGCTGTGGCTCGACGAGCGCAGGTGTCCGCGATGAGCACCGAGTCGCCAAGCGAGGCTCTGCCGGGGACTGCGCACATCGGGCCGCCTGTAAGACCGGCCGACGAGAACCGAGGGGCCCTTCGGTGCTGCCCGACGGCAATCGAGGGCTCCAGCCTTGAGGCCGAAGAGGCTCGCGCCCGCTCGGCGGGGCTCAAGGGGAAGGGGCCTTCTCCGTCGAGCGCTCCAAAAGCGAAGTGTTGAGCGCTTGACACCGCTGCCGGCCTTCGATAAAGTCGCCGTTCTGCTGTTTGGTTGGCGCCTGCCGGGCGTGAAGCATTTGAGGTGGTGGCGTGGGTAGCCGTTTGCCCAATGAGGCAACGGAGGCGGCGAGGGCAGCGGGTGACGATGAGGTGAGCGCCGCTGGGGCGAGGGCGCAAGGTGGAGACTTTGGCGGCTCAGGCTCGGACGTCGGCGCTTCGGGCGTCCGGCGAGCGTGAGAGCCCCAGAAGTAGGTGTCGCCACGTCGATTGGTTGCTGCAGACGGCGACGAGGGTCCGGAGCGCGGTAAGCGCGAGGGAGCCTGCGCGCTCGCCAGTCGAAGCGAACAGCCGGCCGGGCGGCAAGTTTGACAACAGCGGAGCGGTCGCCTAGAACGCCGCTCTGTTCGCGGCAGGACAGCGCCGCGGCTCCTTGACAACGGAATCAAGAGGCTTGGCCGCCGCAAAACGGCGGTTCGCTCAGAGAGCGATTCGTCCTGTCTCCGCGATGCTGGCGAAGAGAGACTTGAGGAATGCGCGCGACCTGACCAGGTGTTGGACGCGCCGCATGATGAGTTGGCAGGACGGCAGCCCAAGGAACCAAGCAAGAGTCTTGCTTCCATCTCGAGCGGTGCAGGAATGGGCCGCGGCGGTCGTCGGTTGAATCGATCGGCCGTTGGAAGCAGGGCGGCGCAGAGAAAGCCTCTTGACAGCGAGCAGCCGGCCGCCTATAACGCCGCCCGCCTCGCTGACCGAGCGAGACGCTCTTTGAAATCTGAATAGCAAGCCTG
>DHSB01000019.1 GCA_002408385.1 Myxococcales bacterium UBA5297 | reverse complement strand
GGTCAGACAAGCGAGAACCACGGCGCACCGCTCGTAACTCCGGCTTCCACCGGGCGCGCTTCACGGGCAGGAAGCGCTTCCGCAGCGGTGGCGCGAGGGGCTACTCGGCCGAACGAAGGCGGACGACGATGGCCAGGTGCAGCGGTTGATCGCGGAGGCGCAGCGGCGCTTGACCTGAGCCCAAGTCGATTGGTCGAGTGGTGGTATAGCCGTCCTCATCCATCGGGCTGAAACAGGCCGGCGGGTTCGCACGACAGGAGGACGAGGGGCCGTCGTGGAAGCACCTTCCTACCTCAATCGCCGCGGGCGGCGAGTCTTCGTGACCGTGACGAGGCACGCGATGGTGAGGTTTGCCGAGCGGTGGCATCGGCTCTATCCCGACAAGCGGATCGACGGCCGCGTCGAGGAGGTCCTGCTGGTCCAGTTCGCGAGGGCCCATCGGATCGCGCCGAAGACCCGGCGCTACCGGCGACGACTCGAAAGCCACGGCAAGGACACGCTCTACTTCTCCGCGCCGCCCTTCGTCTTCGTCGTTCAAGACGCAGCCTTGAAGACCGTCGAGCTCGCCACGGCGCCCACCCGGCATCTCAACTACCACCAGCCCTCTTCGCCCGCGCCTCCGCCGGCGCCCCCGCCAGAGCCTCCGCCCGCCAGGCCGCCGGGACCGAGGGAGCCTTCGGCTGCCGCCAAAGGGTTCCGCGCATCCGGCTTCGCGCTCAATGAGGAGGGCGCGCTCAAGCGGGTGAGTCTGGGCAGGTATTCGCGGGAAGGCTGTATCGACGATGCGACCGCTCTCGTCGGGGACCGAGAGCTGATGGCCGTGATGCTTGAGCGGCTGGCTGAGAAGAGGCCGGCTTGGCGTCTGGTCTCGGTCTTCCTCGTGCGCGGCAAGAGAGGAGCCCCGGTGACGGTGCTCGACGAAACCGACTTCTGGTTGACCAGCGGTGGGCCCTCTCGTCCCGAACCCGCGGAGAGCGCGCCGGGCGCCGAGGCGCGCAAGACGAGCGCGTAGGGCTCTCGAGCGATTGGGTGGCCGGCGAGACGGTGGCGTTCCCCCTGCTTTACGATCCGGCGCTGTGCTTCGCGGAGGACCAGATCTTCCAGCCCCAGCGCGACGAGTTCGACTACCTCATCGACCGCACGCTCCTGGCCGACATGGGCAGCTACCCGAACACCCGCACGCCGACCTCCGCCTCGACGATGTGGGCCGGCTTGCGCTCTTTCTGGCAGGCGAGCACCAGACTTCGTGTGAGTCTCGTCGGGGGACTTGGGAACCTACCCGGCAGATTCTGGCCAGACTGGCAAGAATCTGGAGCCTGAAGCCTGAAGTCTGGGGTCTGCCGGCCGCCCCCGATCTCCCGGAGTCATTTTGGTTCCGGCTCGGCCGGCTTGGGGTTGGGCACCGGTCATGCCGAGCGTAGGGGCGACCAGCGGGAGCCTCGGAGTCGAGGCACGCGCGGGTGAGGTCATCTCGGTGATTTGCCGCAGATCCCAAACCGGCCGCGAAATCGAGGCTTGGCTGCAAATGCTTGGATTTCGCGCGGTTGCCAACTCCTGACCTGAACCCTGCACGAACTCTGGAGAACGGTCGCCCAGAAGTGGTCCGCTTGGCCGCGGTTGGTGCGCTCGGCCTCGAAGGTCACCGAGAAGTCCGTCGTGGACTTGGGGTTCCACGGGCAATGTCGCCACGTCGCCGTCACGTGGCTACAATCCCCGTCATGACACTCGACGCCCTCCCCAACGCGTTCTCCTACAGCCTCGCCCACGAGCGTGGCGTGTCGGACCGCCGCCTCAGAGGGCTCGTCGCCGAGGGGGTCCTGGAGCGCCTGGGCCATGGGCTCTACCGCAAGGCCGATGCGCCGCCCGCTGATCTCGACCGAATCGAGATCGCCCTCCGCGCACCCGAGGCCACGCTCTGCCTGACCTCCGCCCTGTCTCTCCACGACCTGACCGACGCCATCCCCTCCGAGATCGATGTCGCCCTACCTCGGTCGAGGCGTCCCCCGAGGGTCAGCGCCCCGGTCCGCTGGCACCGCTTCCACGAGGACACCTTCTTCGTTGGCCGCGAGACGATTGAGGTCGACGAGGGCCTCTCCTTGGGGCTCTACAGCGCCGAGCGCAGCCTCATCGATGCCTTCCGGCTCCGCCACCAGGAGGGCGAGGAGCTCGCCGTCGAGGCGCTGCGGCGCTGGCTGAAGCGAGCGGGAGCGACGCCAGCCGACCTACTCGCGATGGCGCGACGCTTCCCCAAGGTCGAGCCCTCCCTCCTGCAGGCCCTCAGGATCCTCTCGTGAAGCCGAAGCCCACCCACGCCGATCTCGCGGGCTCTCGCTACCTCGCGCTCCAGCACCTCGCGCGGGAGCAGAAGCGCGCTACCACCGAGTTGCTCCAGCTCTACGTTCTGGAGAGCTTCCTCCGCCGCCTCATCCGGTCACAACACGACGAGAGCCTCGTGCTGAAGGGTGGACTGCTACTGGCCGCCTTCGACCTGCGTCGAGCCACGCGCGACGTGGACCTGCTGGCCCTGCGGGCCGACAACGACCCCGCGGTCGTCGAGCGCCTGGTCGTCGAGATCGCGTCGGTGGACGTCGAGGACGGCGTGGTGTTCCTGCTCGACGCGATCACCACGGGCCCCATCCGAGACGATGACGTGTACCCGGGCGTACGCGTTGTGCTCCAGGCACGCCTCGCGACCGCGCGGATCAAGTTCAGCGTCGACGTCAACGTCGGCGCCCCCGTGGTCCCCGCGCCCATCCGAACCGCCGTCCCGGTTCTGCTCGGGGACGAGCGCATCCATGTGCTGGCCTACCCCAAGTCGATGGTCGTTGCCGAGAAGCTCGTGACAGCGCTGCAGCGGGGCCGCGCGAGCACGCGCTGGCGCGACTTCGCCGATCTGTTCGTGCTCGTGCCGGGCGCTCTGCTCGAGGCGGAGGTGATCGAAGCCCTGCGCGCCGTCGCCTCGCATCGAGGCGGCTCTCTGCAGCCGCTTGCCGAAGTGCTCGCCGGCATGCCCAAGGAGGCGCAGGCGCGCTGGGCGACGTGGCGCGCACGGCAAGGAGCCCAGGAGCGGGTGCCGGAGGACTTCGCGGCGGTGTTGGACACGCTCGACGAACGCACGCGCGCGTGGATCCTCGAGGCGGCGAAGGCCGGCGGCCGGGGCAGCGCACCTCTTTGACCGCCCGGACGAACCCATCGCGGCAGGCAGCGAGAGAGGGAGGTTGATCGTCCAAGACGTTCGCGTCTGGCACGAGGTCGAGGACCGTCACCTCGATGCAAGACGGCGGGCTGTCGGTGACCTTCGGCAACTCGCCCAGCGACAGCTTGCCGTCACGCACGGCCTGTCGCGCCGTCTGCCACTCCTGCCCGTTCTCGAGATCGGTAGCGTGAGCGCGCGGACGAATGGTGGAGCTTCGGCGCCCATCCCGGGCGGTCGCGGAGCTGGGCTCGACACTCCAGGACGCGGTCAGCCGCTTCAGGCTCCGCTTGAAGGCGGTGCTCATCGACTTCGCGGAGGACTCGGCGACTTCGCGGCGTTCAAGCGTGAGGTCGAGCCTTCTTCAACGCGGGTGATGGCGCGCCCGCTCACTCGAACACCGGCCAGGAAGCCTCGCCCCACGATCGCCGGGTGGAAGCCGAACAGCAGCGGGTACCTGGGGCTTGTCGAGTCTGTGAGTCCTCGCCGAATCCTGATCACCCGGTCGAAGCAGGGAAACTTTTCGTCGGTCCTGGCCTTCCGCCACGGGCCTTTCCGGTCCAAGCCACCGCGGTGCTAGGGCCCGCGCAGCAGCTTGGTCACTTCGGACTAGCCTGGCTGGGCGACAATCGATTCCCCCTCATCCTTGCGATCGGAACCCTCAGATGCTTCTGCGAATTGTGAGCCCGTGTCTGGCGCTGGCGGCAGTGGTCGCGGCCGGCTGTGGCGATTCCTCGAGGCCGCAGAGAGAGCAACCAGCCGAGTTGGGGTCGATTTCTCAAGGCGTCGGCACGCCACCTTCTTCGACTCTTGCCTGTGCCTCGAATGCGCCTTGCGCGATGCCGCTCATCGCCGCGGGGAGCAAGCATTTCGTAGGGCTCAGGAGCGACGGCACCGTCTGGGCCTGGGGCGACAACGCCGAAGGACAGCTCGGGGACGGAACCCGAATCCAGCGCCGCACGCCCGTGCCGGTCCTCGGGCCCGGCGGCCTCCTCGCCGTCGCCGCCGGCGAAAAGTTCTCCATGGCGCTCCACGCCGACGGCACGGTCTGGACCTGGGGCTCGAACGAAGTGGGGCAACTCGGGGATGGGACCACGACCGGGAGCACCGCGCCCGTGCAGGTCGTCGGCCTCTCGGAAGTCGCCGCCATCGCCGCTGGTGGCCTCCACGCCGAGGCGCGCAAGACGAGCGCGTAGGGCTCTCGAGGGATTGGGTCGAGGGCCCAGGCGATCCCGCGCGGGACGGCTACGCGAGCACCGGCAGCATGGCCTTGGCGCAGTCCAGGATGCCCAGGAAGCGCGCCATGCGCTTGATGTGGCCAACCTCGATGAGCGGGTTCTCACGCCTGCCGTGGGGCCCCAGAGGCAGCGAGGGATAGGTCCTGCCCTCGTACGTGATCCGCCAGTGATGCTTCGTCGACCTCGCGGTGTATCCCGGGGCGCAGTGAGCGAGCATCTTCCATACGTCCTTCAGATCCACGGTTCCGGACGAACCCATTGTGCTAGGCGGCGAGGGAGGAAGGTTGATCGTCAAGGACGTTCGCGTCTGGCACGAGGTCGAGAATGGTCACCTCGATGCGAGGCGGCGGGCAGTCGGTGACCTTCGGCAGCTCGGCCAGCGACAGCTTGCCAGCGCGCACGGCCTGTCGCGCCATCTCCCACTCGCGTTCGCTCTCGGGTTCGGTGGCGATGAAGAAGGACTCGACCTCACGCTTGAACGCCGCGAAGTCGGCCGTCTCCTCCGCGAAGTCGATGAGCACCGCCTTCA
This sequence comes from Myxococcales bacterium UBA5297, assembly GCA_002408385.1. Classification (GTDB taxonomy): domain Bacteria; phylum Myxococcota; class Myxococcia; order Myxococcales; family UBA5297; genus UBA10939. Next base: position 693 of record DHSB01000019.1, on the reverse strand, counting down.
AGCGGAGCCTGAAGCGGCTCACCGCATCTTGGAGTGTCGAGCCATGCTCTGCGATCGCCCCGGGATGGACGCCGAGGATCCACCAGTCGTCCGCGCGCTCGCGCTCGGCGATGGCGCGCCCGCTCGCTCGAACACCGGCCAGGAAGCCTTGCCCCACGATCGCCGCGTGAAAGCCGAACAGCAGGGGGAATTTGGCGGTCGTCGAGTCCATGAGTCCAGCCCGAATATGGTGTTACTCGGTCATAGTCGCAAACACTCTGGTTGACCCAGGTCTTCTTTCACCGGGGATGAGCGCCTCCAGTGTCGAGGGGTCGGGCAATCAAGTCAGGGGCTCTCCGAGTCCGAGCCGACCGACCGAGGTTATCGGACAGACAGGCGGCCTGACACTCGCGTAGCGGCTCGATGATTGCGTGGAGTTCTCAACCTGCCTCACTTGGCACCTCCAACCCTCGGTGCCCGTCGACTCACAACTGGCCGGAGTGCAGTTCCGCACCACGCTGTGGCGCACTGCGCCGCCGCCCGAGAGACGGTCCGCCAGCACAACGGCTGCACAAAGGCTGGCGTCCGGCACTTCTCACAGTCTTGCCAACTCGAGGTCACAGACGGCCAAGGGACCGGAAACGAGCTCGGGGCGAGCGGTGGCCTCGCGTTCCTTTTGGAGCGCGGCCCTTACCTCAGCTCCGGATCGTAGGC
>DHSB01000173.1:111603-117144 GCA_002408385.1 Myxococcales bacterium UBA5297 | reverse complement strand
GACTTTCCTGGCGCTACGGTCATCCCGAGCGTAGAGGCGACCAGCGGGAGCCTCGGAGTAGAGAGACTCGCGCACTCGCCTCCCAGGCTTGATTTTGACGAAGACCTCCGGCGGCCCCCCTCGAGATGCGCCGGGGAATCCGTTGTCGGCGATGCCTTCCGACCAGGGCGAAAAGACCAGCAATCACGGCATGTTCGAGCGCCCGATCGAAGCCCCGGAAAGGGGTCTGTGGAGCGCCAGGATGGCCCAGGAGGCGCTGTCCGACCGCCAGCCCTATTGAAGCAAGCCTGAAGGGTCAAGATCGCTCTTGGGGCCAGCCAGGGGCCTTCCTGAGCCTCTCGGGCGAAAAGAAACGCCCGGATCCGGCTCCCGGCGGGCTCGCCGCGGCGTCGTCCAACTCCTCACTGGCCGGGCGCCGAGGAGGCGCTCCCGGTCAGAAGCCCAAGTAGGGCCCTGCCACCTCGGCGGACATCCGCTGCCCCGCGCGATACGCCACAACTGGTTTCCCTACCCGTCCCGAGGCCCCCACGGCCGGCGAGTCGGCCAGGACCGCGCCCAGCCAAAAGAAAGGCCCCGTGAGCCTAGGGGCTCACAGGGCCAGTCCGTCGCTTCCGCGGAGGACTCTAGAGACTCGCCGCGTACTTGAAGCGGATGTTGTAACGGTCGGGCGGGGCGTTCCTGATCAGCTCGCAGCGAGCGCCGAGGATCTCGACGCTCGTAAGCTGCTCGGTCAAGAACTTCCACTCGCTCTCGCGCACCAGAGTCTCTTCGGTGTCGCTCTCACCGTCGTAGAGCACGACCTGGAAGACGTTCCGGCTCGTCGGCGCGGGGTCTACCGAGAAACTGCACTTCTGCGTGCCGTCCATGATCTCCTTGAGCGCGAGGATCAGCTCCTCCTTGTTGCCGGCCTTGAAGTACTTCGTCTCGCCCTCGCGCGCGCGCCCGCCAGCTTCAGCCGCGCGGTTGAGCACCCGGTGTCCGTCGCCGCCAAAGTCGTCGCCGAAGCCGATGACAAAGGTCTCGACCCCGTTCTTTTTGAGCTTCGCAATGGCCTCGGCATTACCGTTTTCGTCCAGGCAAGCATCGCCCTTTTGCGGATACTCGTCGCACTCGCCTTCGAATCCGCCGAACGTCGGCAGGCAGCCGTTCTGGCTTATGTCGTTGCAGACCGCCAGATTGGCGTTGCAGGCGTCGCATCGCGCTTGGTTTTCCGGGGACGGATTGCAGTTGGGCAGGCCATCGGTCAGCAGCATCACGAACCGCAAGCGCCCGGGTTCCTCATTGACGAGCGCCGGATCGGCGGCAGCCTTTTCGATGGTGAGGGCGGTCGGCGTGCCGCCCTCAGGCGTCACCGCCCCGAGTTGCCCGATGATCGTATCGACGTTGTCCGCCTCGGCATTGAGCGACACCGAGACGGGACCCGGATGGCACCCTTCCCCGGTCGACGCCGGAAAAAGCGCGAGGCCGAACCGAGCGATCTCCTTGCTCTTCGGCAAGAAGCCGGTCTGCTGGTCGGAGAAGGCGCCCAACAGGTCGTCCCACTTCGAGGTCGTCGAGCCGGAGTAGGCCGGCTGATTCATCGAGCCCGACTTATCGACCACCAGCATGATGTAGGGCGGCAGCATCTTGCCGGTGATGACGATGTCCTCGGTGACCGCCCCGAACGCCTTCGGAGTCACCTCCTCGAACTCGTAACTCTGACAGGCGGCGAGCGCGATGCCACCGAGGGCGACCAGGCCGAGGGACGGGAAAAGCAACCTCGAAATACGGCGAGCCATCGCACTCCTCCTGAGAGACCGCTTGTCTGCGGCCCTCGAAAACAGGCGGTGATTGTAGAACGCGGCGTCCGGGTGCGGCAATCGTCGCGACGGGTCCACCACAGGAAGCCTGGCGAGGACAGGCCCATCCACCTCGCGTTCGCACAGCCCACTTCGCGCTGGAAGTCGCGCTCTGGCGCTCCCCTCCGAATAGGCAAGTCAGAGCCTGTACCGGCCAAGCCTCGAGCAGCCGCCTGGTTGCCTGGTCGGGCTCGCCTCTTCGCCTCCTGGAAGACGCTCGCCGCCGAGCGGACGGATAGCACGGGCGAAGGGTGCCCGCCCCAACGTCGGCTCGCCCCGTCGAGGGAGCTGCCGCGGGAGGGCTTATCTACCCTTGCCCTCTCGCCAGATGCGCTCGAGCTCGTCGAGCTCGCGCCTCAGCAAGGGCCTCGCGATCGGTTCCCGGCCCACCTTGTCGAACAACCGCATGATCCGCTCGACGCGCATCTCGATCTCGTGCGCGCGCTCGGTCGAAATCCGCCTCAGCAGCATGTCGGCCGCGGAGGAGACCAGCAGCCGCGCGACGTCGTCGCGGGTGTGCAGCGTCTCGTCGCGCGCCTGCCCCTCGCCGCGAATCAGGCGCAGCTTCGGCCCCGCCGAGGGCTCGGAATCGTCACCGGAGCGGCCGCGGCGCCGAGGCGCGAGAGGCCCGACGTCGCCGCGTTTCGGCGGTTTGCGCGAATCGACCATGGGCCTTCGGGATACCACAGGCCCGAAAGGCCCCCAAAAATCCGGCCGTTGGGCGCACAGCCGCGGCCGGACGTCTGGTCCGCTCCTCCCCTCCTGCCCTCGCTCGGTTCGCGTTTCCGCCACACGGCGGCCCGATGAGCGCTCCGGCTTCCTTCCGTGGTACGGTGCAGCGCCTTCGACCCAACGTCCGGGATCAAACGATGAGCGTCATCAACCAGTCCGCGCGCGAGATCACCGCGAAGATCGTCTTCTACGGCCCCGGCCTCTCGGGGAAGACCACCTCGCTGAGGCGCATCTACGAGACGATCCGCCCGACCCACCGCGGCGAGATGGTCTCGTTGGCCACCGAGGGCGACCGCACCCTGTTCTTCGACTTCCTGCCGGTGAAGGTCGAGCGGGTGGGCAACAGCGCGGTGCGCCTCGCGCTCTACACGGTGCCTGGCCAGGTCTTCTACAACGCGACCCGGAAGCTGGTGCTCCAGGGCGTTGACGGGGTGGTCTTCGTCGCCGACTCGCAGCCGGCGGCGATGGACAGCAACCTCGAGTCCTTCGAGAACCTCTGCGACAACCTCCGGGACATGGGCCTGGCGCCCGAGCAGATGCCCATCGTGTTCCAGTACAACAAGCGCGACCTGCCCGGCGTGCTGCCGGTCGAGCAGCTTCGGGCGCGGCTCAATCCGCGCGGGCTGCCCGACTTCGAGACCGTCGCCGAGAAGGGCAAGGGCGTCCTCGACGTACTGCGGGCGGTCACCAAGGGCGTCATCCGGTCGCTCAAGGCAAAGGGGGTCTTCCCGTCGGCGACCCCGCGGCCGGCGCCGGTTCCCTCGCTGCTCAAGCGCGAAGAGCCGAGCCTCGCCAGTCAGCTCGAGCAGATGGCCAGCAGCGCCCTCGCCGCGCCAGCGGCGGCGCCAGAGCCGAAAGCGGCCGTCGCGCCCGATCCGAGCCTGCTGACCGCGCTCGTGCCCGAGAAATGGGCCGGCGAGGCGTCGCTGGCCGAAGCAGCGTATCGGACCGGCAGCTACAAGCAGGCCTTCACGCGCGCCTTCAATGGGCTGCGCGCGCTGACGTCGAGCATGGGCATCGAGGGCATGAGCGAAGTCGAGCTCGCCCTGATGGCCGGGCTGACCGGCCCCGACTACTCGCGGCTGTTGCGGCTGGAGAAACAGCCGGCGCTCAGCCGTGAGGAGGCCGCCTTCGGCCTGCTGATGTTCGCGCTGGTCGGCGCGCGCGTGAGGAGCTGAGCTGCTGGGACGCCGGGGGCCGCGGGGCCGGGCGCACTGGCGGGCCGGCCCACCGATCGGCCGGGCCTTCGGGGGCGGGCGCACTGCTGTGCGCCCCTACCAACCCCTCACAACTCACAAAGCCACCAAGTTCAACTCCACCATCCGCTCGATGGCCCTGAGCGTCTGCAGCTCGCGCAGCGGGCTGGCCAGCACCAGCGTCGAGACGTCCCACTTGTCGTTGATGAGCGAGGCGACGATTCGCTCGTCGGGCCGCAGCGCGGCGAGCGAGGCTTGTGGCGCCCGCAGGCGAGGCACCGCGACCGGCGACAGCGTGCGATAGAGCGCCTCGACGTGCTCGCGCTCGACCGCGCGGGCGAACTCGCGCACGCGCTTGTCGCTCGGGTCGGCGGCGAGCAGCGAGTTGAAGACGAGCGCGGCCGCCTCGAAGTGCCCCTCGGCCAGCAGCCGCTCGCCCTGGCGCAGGGTCTCGGTCAGCGGGTCGGGCCTCGGCGCCTCCTGGGCGCCCTCGACCTTGAGGAAGCCGGCGCGCCACAGCTCATAGAGGATGCGCGCGGCGCCCCCGCGAGACAGGCCGAGCGCCAGCCGGACCGCACCGACGGTCGTCGCCTGGCCGACCGCCTTGAGCGCCGCGGAGGCCAGGCCCTTGAGCGAGCCGTCGTCGGGCTTCTCGGCCTTCAGGAGGGTCGAATCGCCGGCGATGGTGCTCGAGGCGGCCGAGGCCTCGTCGAGCAGCCGGGCCGCCTCGTAGAGGATCTCGCGGATGCTGATGCCCACCGCGACGGTCTCCTCCTCCTCGAGCTCGAGGTCCTCGGAGAAGTGGAACGTGCCCGCGGCCTCGTCGAAGAGGTCGGCGAGCGACTGGAAGACGTCCTCGCGGGCGATCGCGCGCAGCAGCGCCTCGGGCACCCCTTCGGCCTCGAAGGCCTTCTCGATGGGCTGGCTGGCGCGAGCGGCCTGGACGACGGCGCGCGCGCGGTCCTCGTCGATCGGCTGCAGGAGCCGGACGACGCGGGCGAGCCGCTCGTAGAGGTTGGTGGCGCCGATGCGCTCGATGACGCCCGCGCCGATGTAGAGGGAGCGCTCGCCACCGCCGAAGGAGACCGTCAAGCGTCCGGGCTTGCGCGCGCCGTCGAGCCACTGCAACAGGTCTGGAAGCGGAAAGGTCCGCAAGTCGCCTTGGAACGCCACGGCGCGGGAGAGTGTCAGAGGAGCCGGGAAGGCGCAAATCTTTCCGACGCCTCACAGCGGCTGCTCGTAGGTGCCCTCGATGAACGCGGCGCCCGGGCCGAGGACCGCGCGCTCGAAGCCGAAGCAATGGCCCTGGGGAGAGAGCGGCGTGCGCGCCGGGCCCTCGTGCGGCTCGCAGGCGCAGACCGAGAGGGCAGCCTGCGTCTCCTTGTAGGCGATCCCCGAAGGGAGCCAGAGCTCCCAGCGCGCGTCGCGAATCGGCACGGGCATCCGCGGCAGCTCGACGCGGTAGCGCCCACGGATCCCCAGCGGCGGCGTGTCGAACGTGTAGGCGAGCTCGACGCGGGCCGGGCCTTTGAGCGTGAGCCGCACCGCGCCGTCGCTCTCCACCTGGTGAGCGAGCGGGGTCGAGCCCGAGAAGGCCTTCCACATCCGCGCGCCCCGTGGCAGCGCGACGACGAGCTGGCCCGCCTTGCCGGCCGAGGCGTCCATCGTCAGGCGCGTCACCCCGGCGCCGCCCAGCGAGAGCACGGTCACCGCGCGCAGCCCCTCGATGGTCAGGCCCGGCTCGGCAGGCGCGATCTCGCCGGCCGCGAGAATCA
>DHSB01000173.1:104246-111476 GCA_002408385.1 Myxococcales bacterium UBA5297 | reverse complement strand
GCTCGAGCCCGCCGGCTCCGAGCGCCGCCTGAGCCACCGCTCTTCCGCCCGCCATCGCCTGGAGCCGCCATGGCGTGCGCCCGCCCGGTCGCTGTCCCTCGGGGATGACGAGGCTCGCCCGGCCACCGGCGAGCGAGCCCGGCGCGAGCGCGAGGCGCGCGCCCCACCTGCCGAGCTCGAGCCCGCCCTCGGCCTCGATCTCGAGGCGGTACGCACCTGCCCCTTGGGCGACGAAGGCGACCCCCTCGGGCCCGCGCGCGAGCAGCCCGCGCCCCCCCGGCGGACCGCTGACCGTCGCCGAGGCGACCGCCATCCGCGCGGGCAGCAGCGGCACCACGACCCGGCGCTCGTCGAGGACGGTCGCTTCGATCACCAGCGAGAGCCGCACGCGGTCGGCGCTCACCTCGCCGTCGACCGCCATCGTCAGCGAGCAGGCGTTGGGCGCCCGGCGCTCGGCCGCGGGTCGGCCCTCGCCGCGCGAGATGAGCCGCTCGAGCTCCTTCCAGGGAATCGTCGCCCGCTCGATGGTGACCTCGTCCCCAGCGCGCGCGGGCAGCGCCGCGAGAACGGCACTCAGCGCGACGAGCCGGGCCCAGACGGCTGCCGGGCTCACGGCCCCACCTCGACCACCGGCGCCATCGCGGGTTGCGCCGCCTGCGGCTCGACGGCCTGCAGGCGCCGCGAGGCGAGGCCGAGGGCACGCCCACCGCGACGAGGGGAAGCAGGTTGTCGGCGACGAGCGCGCGGAGCGTGGCCGGGCGAGCGGATGGATGCGTGGGCATGAGTCTCCTCGGGTTTCGGCGGAATGCCGGAGCGCCCGTCGCTTTGTGCAACGGCCAGGCCGGGAGGAGACGGGAGAGGAAGCTCTCGTCCGGAAGGCCGGGGGTGTGGCTGAGGGGCCGCGGGCGTGTCGTCGGTGGGCCGCGGCCAGGCCGAAAAGAGAGCGGCCCGGGACGAAGCGCCCCAGGCCGATCGATGAAGGGAAGCGATGGAAGGTCGCGAGCGGCTAGTCGGCGGCGCTCCGCGCGGAGATCGCCTGGTTCGCCTTCGCGCGCAGCTCCCTCTTCTGCGCGTCGTCGATGAACCTGCTCTCGAAATGAGCGTGGCGGAGTTGGAGTCTTGCGTTCGCCGCCTCGACTTGTACCGCCGGCCCTGGTGCCTTCCGCTGGATCAGGATGAGAGGTCTGGTCGTTGAGACGCCGGCGCCTCGTCTACGTTCTTCAGATAGTCCATGTACCCGCGGTTCTTGCCGTTCCAGCTTCGGATGATCCGCCCGCCGACGAGCTTGAGGAAGGCGTTGTGCATCGACGGGGCGCCCAGCCGCTCGCGGTCCTCGGGAGTCCAGCGCGAGAAGGCCGACCGGAGCGTCTCGCGGGCGTCGGTGAAGGCGTTCGCGACGCTGTAGTAGCGCGCATAGGTGTCGAGGGTGATGCGCTGCAGGTCGAAGGGCGAAAACCCTCGCGGTTTGGCGACGACATGCATCGCGTCGTAGTAGCGCCACTTTCGATGCAGCAGCCGGTCCTCGGCCTCGAGCCTGCGAAAGACCTCGGTACCGGGGAACGGGGTGAAGATCATGAACTGCACCGAATCGACGCGCGCCTCGCGTACGAACTCGGAGGTGGCGTTCACGGTCGAGGGCTCGTCGGCGTCGGCCCCGAACATGAACATGCCGTGGACCCCGATGCCGTGCTTGTGGAACAGCCGGATGGCGCGCCGGACGTCCTTGCTGGTCTGCCCCTTCTTCATCTCCTCGAGCGCGCGGTCGTCGACCGACTCGAAACCGACGAAAACGCGCACGCAACCAGCGCGGGCCATCTTCCTGAGCAGCGCCTCGTCGTCGGTGATGTCGGCCCGCACCTGCGCCGAGAACTCGAAGCGGTTCTTGCCGGCGAGGATGCCGTCGAGGATGGCGTGCGTGCGCGCTTTGTTCGCCGCGAAGTTGTCGTCGTAGAAGAACGCGGTCTTGGTCAGCGGCCAGCGCAGCTCGGAGAGGACGCGCTCGACGCTCATCGTCCGGTAGCGCCGCCCGAACATCGAGGTCACCGAGCAGAAGTTGCAGCCGAAGGGGCAGCCTCTCGAGAACATGAACGGGTGCGCGGTCATGCGCTCGGCGTTGACGAGCAGGCTCCAGTCGATCTCCGGCAGCGAGTCGAGCTCCTCGACAGGCTTGCCTTCGACCAGCCTTCCCTCGCCGCCGTTGCGCAGCAGGTCGACGATCACCGCCTCCGCCTCGCCAGTGACAATCCAATCGGCGTGACGCAGCGCCTCCTCCTGCATGAAGGAGACGTGCGGGCCGCCCATCAGCACCTTGCCCCGGGGATGGGTGGTCCTGAAGAGGTCGGCGAGCTCGTAGCCGCGCTCGACGGTCGGCGTCAGACAGGAGAGCAGCAGGAAGTCGGCCTCGAGGTCTATCGCCGTGAGCCGGCGGCGCAGCAGGTTCTCGGAGACGACCTTCACCTCGAAGCCCGCCCGCCGCAGCAACGTGCCGAGCACGAGCGGGCCGAGGAGCGGCAAGCCGCCAAACGCCGAGAAGACGTGCGACTCGACGGCCGACGGCTCGACGATCAACACGCGTTCCTGCTTTCTCGAGTTGCTGCCCATGGTGCCTCCCTCTGCGCCGGCTCGAACCGAGCTGCGCGTTCGCGATCGGGGCTGAGGGGTACGCCAGACGCTCCACAGGCGGCCAGCCAATCAAGGGGGCAAAGGCGGCGTGCTGTCCGCTTGTTAGCGCCGAACCGCAGCGACCAGGGGTCGCGCCGCAGTCAAACGGTCGGGGGCCGGGCTCGGCAGGCGGCAATGCCGTGCTCGGGGCGTCAGCGGTCTCCGCGAGGGCTTGGCTTTGCCGATCTCACCGAATCCGTCCTGCCTACAGGCGAATGGCGCGCACCCCAGCTCGAGCACTGATCCGGCCGCCAAGGACGTTACAGCGCGACCGCGAGCAAGAGCTTTCGCAGCAAGCCGTCGACGAACATCCGCGGCCCGCTGATGATCGAGCCGCCGAAGACGATGACCCCGAGCAGCAAGAAGGGCGCAAAGCGGTTGATGTTCTCCCAGGCCGGCCGCATCCGAGCCGGCAGCAACCCGTCGACGACGCGGCTGCCGTCGAGCGGGTAGACCGGCAGCATGTTGAAGAGCGCGAGCACCACGTTGATCTGGATCATCATCCCCAGCAGCGCGGCGGTGGCCGACCTTCCGCTGACGGTCTCCGGCGCGAAGCGAAACAGCAGCCCATAGGCCAGGGTCGAGAGCACCGCGAGGAGGATGTTCGAGATGGGCCCGGCCGCCGCGGTGACCATCATCCCGGTGCGCATGCTCAGCTTGCGCGTGAACTGGGCCGGGTCGATGGGCACCGGCTTCGCCCAGCCGAAGGGCACGCCGAGCAGCGGCAGCAAGAGCGTGCCGAAGGGGTCGATGTGCGAGAGGGGGTTGAGCGTCAGCCTGCCCTGCCGCGCGGCGGTGTCGTCGCCCAAGTGCCAGGCGCTCCAGGCGTGGGCGAACTCGTGCACCGTCAGCGACAGCAGCAGCGGGACGAGCAACATCAGCCGGCTGAGCAGGAATTCGGGACCCACGTTCTTGGCACCTCGCGAAAGGCCGGCCTCTTACCAACGACGTCTCGGGCGGTCAACGCGGCGGCCATCCCGCCGCCCGATTCGCGGGCAGGCAGGCGGCAGCCAGGCGACCCCTGACCTCAGGCAACGGATGCGCCCGTAGCCCCATTCCTCCAACCCTTCCCACCGAAGCTCGGGCCGCAACCGGGCGAATGTCGGCTGCTTGGCTCTGCTGCTTGTCAGCCCTCGTCCGCCCGTGGTAGGGCCGTGCGGCGCCGCGGCGCGATGCCGCCTCGCTCAACGAACTCAGGAGCACGTGATGGAAGACTCCAAGCTGCCGGATTACATCGAGAAATTCTACTTGGACCGCGGCTTCGCGACGCGCGCCCTTCACGCCGGCGAGCACGTCGGCCAGCCCGAGACCCGCGCCCACACCAACGCGATCTACCAGACCTCCACCTTCGTCTTCGCCAACGCCCAGGAAGGCGCCGACATCTTCGCGGGCGCCAAGCCCGGGTACGTCTACACGCGGCTGGGCAACCCGACCGTCAAGGTGCTCGAGGCCAAGCTCAACGCGCTCGAGGGCGCGGCGATCAAACTCGCCAACCCCGAGAAGCGCGTCGCCTCGCTCGCCTTCTCCTCGGGCATGGCCGCGGTCTCCTCGACCCTGATGTCCCTCTGCTCGGCGGGCGACACCGTCCTGCTCGGCGACGTCGTCTACGGGGCGACCGAGCACCTCTGCTCGAACGTGCTCAACCGCATGGGCATCAAGACCGTCGAGGTCGACTTCTCGAACCTCGAGAAGGTCGAGGCGGCCCTGAAGGCCAACCCCGCGATCAAGGCGGTGCTCTTCGAGACCCCGACCAACCCGACGATGAAGCTGGCGGACATCGCCGAGGTGGCAAAGCTCGTCAAGGCCCTCGTCCCGGCGGCCAAGCTGGTCATCGACAACACCTTCGCCACTCCGCTGCTGCAGCGGCCGCTCGAGCTGGGCGCCGACGTCGTGCTCCACAGCACCACCAAGTACATCTGCGGCCACGGCACGGTCGTCGGCGGCATCGTCACCACCGCCGACGAGCAGGTGAAGAACGAGCTCTACAAGGTGATCAAGGACGTGGGCGCCAACCCCGGCCCGTTCGACGCCTGGCTCGTCAACCTGGGCATCAAGACCCTGCCGCTGCGTATGGAGCGCCACTGCCGCAACGCGATGCAGGTCGCCCGCTACCTCGAGCAGCACCCGAAGATCGCGCGGGTGCTCTACCCGGGGCTCGAGAGCCACCCACAACACGCGCTCGCCAAGAAGCAGATGAAGGACTTCGGCGGGATGATCTCCTTCGAGCTCAAGGGCGGCCTCGAGGCCGGCCGCAAGTTGATGGACTCGATCAAGATCTGGACGCTCGCGGTCTCGCTCGGCGCGGTCGACTCGCTGATCCAGCACCCGGCGTCGATGACCCATGCCTGCGTGCCCAAGGAGAAGCGCGAGCAGGGCGGCATCACCGACGGTCTGGTGCGCGCCTCGGTGGGCATCGAGGAGGCCGAGGACCTGATCAAGGCGCTCGACGACGCGCTCGCGACCGTCTGAGTCGCTACTGATCGTCCGCTGTCTCGAGGGGCGCGGGTCCGGCCAGGATTCGCGCCCCTCGCACGTCCGGGGCTCCGCCACGCACCGCAGCGCTACGACGCATCGACACCGGGCGAGGACCACGGCGCCCGGCCGCACGGCCGCCGTCGTGCGCGTTTCAGAGGGAGAATGGACCCTGGCTCGCTCGGAGCCCGCTTGAACGCGCCCTCTCCCGGCTCTTCCGATTCGGGAGCGCCGCGTCCCTAATCGCCACCTTCGTTTCGAGGTGCCATCCCCGCGGATGGCGCCGAAGGAGAACGCGGATGAAGCGGACCGGAACCCGGCTCGTTCTCGCAGCGGCGATTGCGCTCGGGGCAGCCTGTAACAAGCCTTCTGTGGCCTGCCGGCCAGGCGAGGTCGAGCGCGAGGGCGCCTGCGTCAAGGCGCAGACCGGCCTGTGCGGCGAGGTCGCCTGCGGCCCGGGCGAGTCGTGCGTTGGCGACGCCTGCGTGCCGGCGATCCCCACCGGCGCGGGCGACGCCGGGCCGGAGCCTGACGCAGCGCCGAGCGACCCCGCGGCTCCCGGCGATCCAGCGGTGACCGAGCCGGACGCGGGCGGGCCCGCCGAGGACCCCGGCACCGGGGCGCCGGGCTGGGTGACGGTCTACGAGGAGCGCTTCGATTCGGCAGACCTGGGCTCGCCGGCCTGGGTACCAGACACCGTCCCCGACGACGGGCCGTTCTCCGACCACGGCGTCTTCTTCCGGGACCGCGGCGTCGAGCCGCCGGTCGCCTGGCGCATCTCGCATCCGTTCGGCGAGCAGTCGTGGTTGACGCTCGAGTCGTACACGCGCGAGGGCTCGGCGCCCTTCTCGCGCTTCGCCGCAGTGGTTGCCGATCCGGCGGACTCGGCCAACAGCGTGCTGCGGATCGCCTCGGCGCAGCACACCGACGCGACCGTCGTGCGCCCGAGCCAGCCGCTGCCCGAGACCTACCGGGTCTCGCTGCGCGTCGGCTTCCCCGACTTCGGCGACGGGCGCGAGGGGCTCAACGGCTACGACGGAGGCGAGACGGCCGAGCCGTGGTCGACCGCCGACGCGACGAGCCAGAACGGCTTCTACTGGCTGGCGATCCTCGACGCGCAGCCGCGGCCCCACAACAACGTCTGGATCCACCACCACCGAAAGGTTGTCGTCGACTCGGACAACCACTACCCGGCGTGGATGGAGATCTTCGACGGCTCGCGCTTCGTCGCGAGCGGCGAGAACCCGGTCATGATGTTCGCGCTCGACGGGCGCGGCGACTCGCAGCTCACGAGCGGCAACCCCTTCCTCTCCTACTCGGGCGGAAGCTGGCAGCCCTCCGGCAAGATCCGCGCGGTCGATTCCTACCTGCCCGGCGAATGGTACGAGGTCGCGATAGAGCGCAGGGACGCCACCTTCACCCTCGAGGTCTCCGGACGCTTTCGCCATGGCGGCCGGCAAACCTACCGCGCCTCCATCGACGCGGCCGCGAGCTGCGTCTGGCACTACAACCGGCCCTCCGACACGCCCGCCGAGCAGTGCGTCGACAACGGCTTCTTCCCCAACCTCGGCGCGGACCACCCGCGGTGGCCCGCGGGCGCGAGCTGGCAGGACTGGTTCATGTTCGGCGACCCCCACTCGAACTATTACGAGGGCGAGGTACTCTTCGACGACGTGAAGCTCCAGGTCTGGAGGGACTGAAGAGGTGTCGCAGAATCCAGAACTCCTGAGCCACCTCACCTTGGTGATGAAACATCCGATGCCCTGGTCGGCGGCACGGTTGCTCGAACACCGGGCGAAATGACTCGGCAGCGGACGGAAATCCGCCCACCACGTTTCTTGCGCCCTGCCGCAGCCGCGAACGCTGGGTAGGTCAGGAGTTCTGGAATCCTTCGAGCGAAGACCGGTCAGCCCGAGCCCCTCGACAGGCTCGGGCCGCAAGTCAAGGGCCCGACTCGACTCCGCCTCCCTCGTTCCTCGGGAGGCTACGCTCCTAACTGACAGCCCCCGATGCTCCTTGAGGCTGACTCGAGCATCGGCTCGATCAGAGGTCGCCTCCTCGACGGTTGGGCCTGCCTCTCCCCTAAATCCCCTCTTC
>DHSB01000173.1:96921-104098 GCA_002408385.1 Myxococcales bacterium UBA5297 | reverse complement strand
CCCTCTTCCCGCGCAAGCGCGGGGGAGGGGACTCTCTCTTGCTCGCGCGCGGTGGTTCTACGGCAATCGGCTCTTCGTTCAAGGGACACAGCCGGGCAAGGGCCGAGGCCAGGGAGATTTCGCGACACCTCTCGAGCGGCGCAGGCGCCGGGCGCGCTCGTCGCTGCCTGCGCTGAACCGCTTCCGCGCCGGCCGGCTCCCACGGGAGACGGAGGAAAACGCATGAGTCTGCTCGCGAAGCTCTTCGGACCCAAAGAGCCCGAGGTCTGGCCGGTGCACGTCGACGACTCGAACTTCGACTCCGAAGTCGTGCGCTCGCAGGAGCCGGTGATGCTCGACGTCTGGGGGCCTGGCTGCGCGCCCTGCAAGAAGCTCGAGCCGGTAGTCCTCAGCATGGCCAAGCGCTATCGCGGCCGGGTGAAGGTGGCGGAGGTGAACGCCGCGGCCGCTCCCCGCACGATGGAAAAGCTCGGAGTGATGGGGACGCCGACCGTCGTCTACTTCCGAGAGGGCCGCGAGGTCGAACGGGTCGTCGGGTTTCGCGGCGAGCTCTACCACGAAGAGATCATCGAGACCGAACTCCTCGGGCTCGGCGACTCCGAGAAGCCTTGACCTTCAAGAGCCGCCCCGCCTTCGAGCTGGGCCTCCAATCGCCCCCGCCAGACTTGGCGCGGCAGCGTACCGCAGCCCCCTGGGCGCCCGGCGCCCGAAGGAAGCGCAGCGTGGACGACCGGCAGCGCGGTTGCCCTCTCTCGCTCCCACCGACTTTGGGCGAACCGCGCTCGGATGACTGGGGCCCGAACAGGACCCAAGCCATCGACCGACGACTACTTCGAGCGCTTCTGCCGCAGCTTGCGCCGGTAGTGCGACGGGCAAAGGCCGCGTGCGAGCAGCGGACGACCGCAGCCCGGCACTGAGCAGCGCCTTCCGGGCGGCGTCATCATCTCCTCGGCGGGCTGAGCCGGGGCCGCGACCGCGGGCAGATCGAACATCGCCCTGCCCACCGCGATGAGCTGCTCGACCTGCTTGCGGCTCAGGCGTGCTCCCCTCGCGAAATCGACGAGCTTGCGAAAGTACCCGTCGTCCTTCGGCTCCTCGTTCTCCGCGCGAAAAAGCTCGGAGAGCGGGACGTCGAGGGCGTTTCCGACCTGCACCAGCGTGTCGTAGCTCGGGCTGCGCTCACCCCGCTCGATCATCGAGATGAAAGAGACGGAGATGCCCGACTTCATTGCGAGATCTGCCTGCGTCATCTCGTGCCGCCGACGCCAGGCGCGTATCTGCTCGGCGAGGTTGGCGAGGGCCTTGCTGACCGGTGGACTGAGCTGCTGCTCCTTCTCGAAACCCGATGCGGGTTTGCCTCTCATCGGCTGTTCCTCCCCACTTAGTTTTTTAGCTACACGAGAAGTTTCCAGGCCAGTCGTATCACTCGGCGGGCATTGTCCGCAACTCCCCAGGTAAACGAAGAAAGCGAAGCTGAGGGGACCAACAGCGCCCCGTCTTCGGCGCTGCGCTGTTTTCTGGTAGCCTTCTCGCGAGCTTAGACGAAGGCGAGGCGACGAGCCGGACCGATTCGGCAGGAGGCCGAAGTGAGTGAGCCCGCCGGCGGGGGCGGTTTTGGACAGTACCTTCTGCTGCGCAAGCTGGGCTCCGGTGCGATGGGGGAAGTCTGGCTCGCGCGACCTGCCGAGCGCCGAGAGGGCCTTCCCGAGCGGCTCGTCATCAAGCGCCTGCACGACCATCTGCGCGAGGACGAGAGGGCGCTGCGGCGCTTCTTGGACGAGGCCGAGCTGGCCAAGCTGCTGCACCACCCCAACCTCATCGAGCTCTACGAGGTCGGCGCGGTGGGCGACGAGCATTTCATGGCGATGGAGTACGTCGACGGCCTGCACCTTCGCCAGTGCATCGAGGCGAACCGCGGCCCGCTGTCGCCGGTGCTCGCGGCCACGATGATCGCCGAGGCCTGCGCGGGGCTGGCCTACGCCCACGACCTGACCGACGAGTCGGGGCAGCCGCTGCACCTGGTGCACCGCGACATCGCGCCCGACAACGTGATGGTCGACTGCTCGGGGTGCGTCAAGCTCGTCGACTTCGGCATCGCGCGCACCACCAACACCGACCTGACGACCAAGGCGGGCGACAGGCGGGGCAAGGTTCGCTACGTCTCGCCCGAGTACATCCTGGGCGCCGAGGCCACCCCTCGCAGCGACGTCTACTCGATGGGCGCAACCCTCTTCGAGCTGTGCACCGGCAAGCGACCCTTCGAGGAGATGAAGAACCTCATCGAGATCGCCAAGGCCATCCGCGACCGCGGACTGCCTCGGGCCGACCTCGTCAACCCCAGGGTTCCGCCCGATCTGGTCGCGGCCATCGCTTCGGCGACCCAGCGCGACCCGAGCCGCAGGCTCGCCAGCGCGGGTGAGCTCGAGCGCCACCTGCGGCGCTTCCTCAAGAAATACGCCCCTCCGCGGCCCCAGCAGGTCGGGCGGGAAATCTCCAATTGGAAGGCGCGACTCGAGCCGGACTCCGAGCCCGCTTTGGCTGCGGCCGCCGGGAAGGGCCCCTCCGCGGCGCCTCTCCGGCCCAATGCCCCAGGGCCTCGCAGCAAGCCTCCCGTCAAGGCCGACGCTCTGACCAAGGCCAACCAACCAGTCGAGCAGGCTGAGACGCCTTCGATCATCATCGATGAGCTTGCCCTCGAGCTCAGCGCTGCCGCGGCGCGCCCCGAGCCCGCCGAAGACCTCCCTTCGATAGTCATCTCCCCCGAGCTCGCTGAAGACGCCTTCGTGATCCCACCGCCGTCGCGCAAGAAGCCTCGGCGCTAGGCCGTCGTCTCCCGCAAGCCCGCCGGCGCGCGGTGCGGCAGGTCCATCATCGCCTTGCCGTCGACGTAGCGGATGCCCGCGGCCGCAGCCCGGTCGAAGAGCAACTCGGTCAGCCGCACCGTGCCCATGTCGAGGATGGCGGTCGTGCCTCCCTTGAGCAGCTCGGCGATGCCCAGATCGGCCGAGGCGGCCATCGAGCGCTCGTCGTGCGCGGCCTCGAGCGGCAAGACCCGCTTCTCGAGCCAGTCGAGAAGCTCCAACCCTTCCGCCCGGTTGCACAGCACGTCTGGCACAGGTGGAGGTGCGCCTCGACGAAGCCGGGCACGACCGCGCGATCAGTGGCGTCGACCACCTTCTCGCCCGGCAGGACTCGAGCGAGGCCGCGATCGCCGCGATGCGGCCGTCCTCGATGCGTAGGTCGGCCCGCAGGACCCGGCGGTGCAGATCGATGGTGACGAGGGTGCCGTTCTGGACGAGGGCGCGCGCGAGTGTGGCCTTCGCGCGGCCGATACGCGGGTTCCCGGCGGCCGGCACGAAGGCCGGCCCTCCGGGACCGGCCGGGCCGCGTGCTACAGGAACGTCTTGTCGAAGGTGTAGGGCAGCAGGTCGCCGAGCTGATGCACGGTGCGAGAGCGTCCAGCGACGAGAGCGACCGGGACCTCGGGACCACCGAACTCCGCGAGCACCTGCCTGCAGGCACCGCAGGGAGGACACGGCTTGGCGCCCGCGGCGATAGCGATGGCGAGGATCTGCTTCTCGCCCTCGACGATCGCGCGGCCCATCGCGTTGCGTTCGGCACAGATGGTCAGTCCGTAGGACGAGTTCTCGACGTTGCACCCGATGTAGATGCGCCCGGAGGCGCCGAGGATGGCGGCTCCAACTGGAAACTTCGAATACGGAGCGTATGCGCGCTTGCGCGCGTCTTTGGCCGCGTTCACCAGGGCGGACCAGTCGATCTTCACGGGCGGCTGCTTTTCGGCTCGCTTTGCCATGCGGCGACTGTACCTCTGCCAAGGGGCCGAGCAAGTTTTCCCGCTGGGCCTGCTTCCCGGTGCGGCGCAGCGCCGGCCTCGTGCGGCTGCGCTTGCAAAGGAAGTGAATGCGCCGGAGCGCCAGCCTTCGTGCCGGCAGCGCGGGCGGATTCCGGGGCTCTGGCCTCGAGCCTCGGAACCGTCTCGCGGCTTCTGCCCTCCCGGCCCGCGGTCAGTGAAGCTGCGCCGCCTGTTCGCTCTCCTTGCGCGAGAACGAGAGCGCCTCGCCGTCGACGTCGGCAACGATGGAGTCGCCGGGCGCGAGCTCGCCCGAGAGGATCTTCATCGAGAGCGGGTCCTGGATGTAGCGCTGGATGGCGCGCTTGAGCGGCCGGGCGCCGTAGACCGGGTCGTAGCCGTGCTCGGCGAGGAAGTCGCGGGCCGCGTCGCTCAGCTCGAGATCCATCCGCCGGTCCTGCAGCAGGCGGCGCAGCCGGCGAAGCTGGATGTCGACGATGCGGGCGATGTGCTCCTTGGAGAGCGCCTCGAAGATGACGATCTCGTCGACGCGGTTGAGGAACTCGGGCCGGAACTCGCCGCGCAGCGCCTCGAGCACCTCGCGCTTGACCGTCGCGGTGAGCCCCTCGCCCCGGGCCATCGCCTCTTGGATGATCGGGCTGCCGATGTTCGAGGTCATGATGAGCACGGTGTTGCGGAAGTCGACCGTGCGCCCCTGCCCGTCGGTCAGCCGGCCCTCGTCGAGGATCTGCAGCAGGACGTTGAAGACGTCGCGGTGCGCCTTCTCGATCTCGTCGAAGAGCACCACGGTGTAGGGCCGGCGCCGCACCGCCTCGGTGAGCTGGCCGCCCTCCTCGTACCCGACGTAGCCGGGAGGCGCGCCGATGAGCCGGGCGACGGTGTGCTTCTCCATGTACTCGCTCATGTCGAGGCGCACCATCGCCTGCTCGTTGTCGAAGAGGAACTCGGCGAGCGCGCGGGCGGTCTCGGTCTTCCCGACGCCGGTGGGCCCGAGGAACATGAACGAGCCGATGGGCCGGTTCGGGTCCTGCAGCCCGGAGCGGGCGCGGCGCACCGCGTTGGAGACCGCGACGATGGCTTCCCGCTGGCCGACGACCCGCTCGGCGAGCCTCTCCTCCATCTGCACCAGCTTGGCGAGCTCGGCCTCCATCAGGCGGGTGACCGGGATGCCGGTCCACTTGGAGACCACCTCGGCGATGTCCTCCTCGTCGACCTCCTCCTTGAGCATGCGCTGCTGCTTCTGCAGCTCGAGGAGCCGCTCGTTGTGCGCCTCGAGCTCTTTCTCGAGCTCGGGGATGCGCCCGAAGCGCAGCTCCGCGGCCCGCTGCAGGCTGCCTTCGCGCTCGGCGGCCTGCTGGTCGTGCCTGGCCTGCTCGAGCTGTTCCTTGGTGGCGTGAATCGCCTTGATCGCCTCTTTCTCCGAGTCCCAGTGCGCCTTGAGCGAGGCGAACTGCGTGTTGAGCTCGCCGATCTCGCGCTCGACGGTCTGCAGCCGCTCGCGCGAGACCGGGTCGGTCTCCTTCTTCAGGCCCTCGCGCTCGACCTCGAGCTGCAGGATCTTGCGGCGCACCTCGTCGAGCTCGGTGGGCATCGAGTCGATCTCGATGCGCAGGCGGCTGGCCGCCTCGTCGACCAGGTCGATGGCCTTGTCGGGCAGGAAGCGGTCGCTGATGTAGCGGTGCGACAGCGTCGCGGCGGCGACCAGCGCCGAGTCCTGGATGCGCACCTTGTGGTGCACCTCGTAGCGCTCCTTGAGCCCGCGCAGGATGCTGACGGTGTCCTGGACCGTCGGCTCGAGGACGAGCACCGGCTGGAAGCGCCGCTCGAAGGCCGGGTCCTTCTCGATCTTCTTGCGGTACTCGTCGAGGGTGGTCGCGCCGATGGCGTGCAATTCGCCGCGGGCGAGCGCCGGCTTGAGCATGTTGCCCGCGTCGATGGCCCCCTCGGCGGCGCCGGCCCCGACGATGGTGTGCAGCTCGTCGATGAAGAGGATGATGCGCCCCTCGGACTGGACCACCTCGCGCAGCACCGACTTGAAGCGCTCCTCGAACTCGCCGCGGAACTTGGTGCCGGCGACCAGCGAGCCGATGTCGAGCGCGACCAGGCGCTTGTCCTTGAGCCCCTCGGGCACGTCGCCCTCGACGATGCGCCGGGCGAGGCCTTCGACGATGGCGGTCTTGCCCACGCCCGGCTCGCCGATGAGCACCGGGTTGTTCTTGGTGCGGCGCGAGAGCACCTGGATGGTGCGGCGGATCTCCTCGTCGCGGCCGATGACCGGGTCGAGCTTGCCGGCGCGGGCGAGCTCGGTCAGGTCCTTGGCGTACTTCTCGAGCGCGCGGTACTGCCCCTCGGCCTCGGGGCTGGTGACCCGGGCGCCGCCGCGCAGCTCCTTGAGGGCGGCGAGCAGCCGGTCGCGGGTGACCCCGAGCGACTTGAGCGCCTCGCCGACCCCGGCCTTCTCGCCCGTCATCCCCAGCAGCAGGTGTTCGGTCGAGACGTACTCGTCCTTGAGCTTCTTCGCCTCGTCCTCGGCGCGGTCGAAGCTCTTGAGCAGGCGCTGGCCGAGATAGGCCTCGCCGCCCTCGACCCCGGGCAGCTTCTTGAGCTCATCCTCGAGGCGGGAGCGCAGCAGGTTGACGTCCGCGCCGACCTTCTGGAGCAGCGGGACAGCGATGCCGTCCTTCTGATCGAGAAGAGCGAGGGCGAGGTGTTCGGGCTCGATGGTCTGGTGGTTGCGCCGACGGGCGATCCCCTGAGTGTCCTGAAGCGCCTCTTGTGCCTTGAGCGTGAATTTCTCGGGTCTCATCGGTCCTCGCCCCGCCTGCCCGCGCGTCCGCGAGGTGCGCCGCGGCAGGCAGCCGGCGACCTCGAATCCGCCGACTAACGTAAGGGCCGAAAGGGGCTTGGCAAGGCAGGCGGGAGCGCGGCGGACTTGCGGCGGAGCTCCAAAACGATGGACGGCGCAGCTCCAATGGACGGCGAGCCCTAATGGACGGGCGGAGCTCTAATGGAGGTTGGAGCTCCAACTCCGCCATCGGGGCCACTCGCAAGCAAGGAAGCGCAACTCCAGAACGATGGACGGCCGAACTCCATTGGACGGCGCAGCTCCAATGGACGACGGAGCCCTAATGGACGGCGGAGCTCCAACTCCGCCATCGGGGCCACTCGCAAGCAAGGAAGCGCAACTCCAGAACGATGGACGGCCGAGCTCCATTGGACGGCGCAGCTCTAGTGGACGGCGGAGCCCTAATGGACGGCGGAGCTCCAGCTCCGCCATCGACTTCTTCGCTCGGCAAGCAGGAGAGCAGCGCCCGCGCCGCAAAGCCCTACGCGACGCTCGAGCCT
>DHSB01000173.1:90623-96694 GCA_002408385.1 Myxococcales bacterium UBA5297 | reverse complement strand
GCCGCGTCGAAGTCTCGATAGAGCACAACTCCCTCCTGCCCCGCCCGGCCAGCCTCGATCGCGAGCGCGCGCTGCAGCGAGAGCACGGCGATCTCGAGCTGATCCTCCGACGGCTCTCTGGTGGTGATCCGCTGCAGGAGCAACCCCGGCGCGACCAGCCACTTGATGACCCGCGGGCAGCGCTCGCGGGCCGACCAGCGCTGCAGCTCGTAGGCGATCCCGGCGACCGGGAACATCAGCGGCAGCTTGATGCCGATCATCGCGAGCTGGTTGAGCAGCGCGGCCTCCGAGACCTTGGGGATGAAGGGAAAGACCGCCGCGAACAACACGATGCTCACCAGGAGCACGATGAGGATGAACGAGGTGCCGCAGCGCGGATGGAGCGTGGTGTGCCGAGCCGCGTTCTGCGGAGTGAGCCCCTCGCCTTTCTCAAAGGTCCAAATCGCCTTGTGCTCGGCGCCGTGGTACTCGAAGACCCGTCGGATGTCGGGCATGCGCGAAATCAGCGCGAGATAGGCCACGAAGATGAGCGCCTTGATGACGCCGTCGACGACGTGGAAGGCAAAGCCGTCGGTGTCCAGCGGCACCCCGATGCCCTTGCCGAACAGCCAGGTGAGCAGGTGGGGCGCGCCGACGAAGAGCCCCAACCCCAGGACGAGCGAGACGACCAGCGTCATCGCGAGCGCGGCCCGCTCCTTGGCCGTCGCCTGGCGCGGCGCGTCGACCGGGGCGCTGCCGCCCTCCTCCTCCGGCATCGACTGCTCGGCCGAGAAGTTGAGGGCCGAAAGCCCGTTCCACAGGCTCTCGATGAGCACGATGCCCCCGCGCAGCAGCGGCCAGCGCAGCGGTTTGACCCCGCCGAGCAGCGTCTCCCACGCCTGCTCGCGCACCACGATCTGCTTGTCGGGGCGGCGCACCGCGACCACGAAGCTCTTGGGCGAGCGCATCATCACGCCCTCGATCACCGCCTGCCCACCGACGTGAGGACGCGCCTGCGAGAGCAGATGCCTCAAGAGGTTTCGAGAACCCTTGCTGGCCTCGCCCCGTCCCCCGTTCACCCCGAGCGTCGACTCCCGAGGAACGAGGGAGGCGGAGTCGAGGGACCCTCGACTTCGGCCTGCCCCGAGCCTGTCGAGGGGCTCGGGCTGACCGGTCTTCGCTCGAAGGATTCCGCGACACCTCGTCAGCCAACTGCGCTTCATGCGACGACTCCGATCAAGTCCCGAACGATATGGCTAACCACCGGGCCCGCCAAAAACACCAAAAGCCGGCACGGCGCAAAGCCGGCCGGCACGCGGAGGGAAACCCACGCACCGATGCAGGGGGATTCGCGGAGACGAAAGCAGGCAACTGCGCGCGCGGCCGCGGAGGGGATCCAACGAAAGCCCGATCGCCGCCTGCACAGGCGACGGTCGGGCTCGCTGAAGACTGATGGCGGGAGGGCCAGCGGCCAGCAGCCTAGGCCTTGGCAGGCGCCTTCTTCTCGTAGCGCTTGCGGAACTTCTCGATGCGGCCCTCGGTGTCCATGATCTTCTGCTTGCCGGTGAAGAAGGGGTGGCAGGCAGCGCAGACTTCCACCGAGAAGTCGCCGCGCGTCGAGCGGGTCTCGAAGGTGTTGCCGCAAGCGCAGCGAACGGTCGCCGGCCGGTAGTTCGGGTGAATTCCGTCCCTCATGGTTTGCTTCCTCACTCGCCTTACTCCCGGCACCGGTGCGCGAGAGGACTGGCGGCAAAAAGAGCTGGCTGTATAGACGCCCACTCGCTGCACTGTCAAGGAACGGCCTGGCCGCGGCCCCTGCAGCCGGGCTCGGGGAGAGTGCCCAGATTCCCCTCAGGTCGAACCTGCTTCCAACCCGCGAGAATGGCCGGTCAATCCCAGGTCCGCTTCGCCACGATGGCGACCATCCTCGGCTCGATGGCCATCGCCGGCCTGCTCGCCACGCTGCTCTTCGTGCTCAAGGACGTCCTGCTGTGGCTGCTCATCGCCTTCTTCCTGGCGATGGTGCTCAACCCGGTCGTCGACCGCCTCTCGGTCTGGATGCCGCGCCGGGCCTCGGTCGTACTGGTGATGCTCGTCGCGGTCGGGACGACGGTCGGCTTCGCGTGGCTCATCCTGCCGCCGCTCCTCCAGCAGATGAGCGAGCTGGTCTCGCGCGCCCCCGAGCTCGCCGCGCAGCTCCGGAGCCATCCGCGCTTCCAGCGCCTCGACGACCACCTCGCGCTCGGCGCCGCTGTCGAGCGGTTCCTGCACGATCTGCCGGCGGCGCTCGCCGGGGCCAGCGCGCCGCTGCTGCAGCTCGTCGGCGGCCTGATGCGCTTCTCCTTCGCGGCGGTCTCCATCGCCTTCGTCACCCTCTTCATGCTGCTGAGCGGCCCCTCGCTGCTCGCGCAGGCCGCGGGCCTGTTCCGCCCGCCTGCCCGCGCCCGCGCCGCCCGGCTGTGGCGCGGGGTCTACGTCGCCACCTCGCGCTACGCGGTGGGCACCGGCGCCATCGCCCTCTTCGCCGGCGGCGTCGCCACCGTCACCCTGGCCGCCGCGGGCGTGCCGTACTTCTTGCCGCTGGGCGCGAGTCTCGTCTTCCTCGATCTGATCCCCTTCGTCGGCGCGATCACCGGGGGCGTCCTGCTCACCGCGGTCACCGCCCTGACCGCGGGCTGGCTCGAGGCGCTGGTGGTGCTCTTCGTCTTCGTCGTCTACCAGCAGCTCGAAGGCCACCTCTTCCTGCCGGTGGTCCACCACAGGACCGTGCGCCTGTCGGCGCTTGGCGTCGCCGTCTCGCTCCTCGTCGGCTACGAGCTTGCCGGCATCCTCGGGGTGCTGCTCGCCGTGCCCATCGCCGGCGCCCTGCGCGTCTTCGCCCAGGAGCTGCTTGCCGTGCGCGAGGAGCATCGCCGCGAGCACGAAGATGGCGGGACGCCCGCCTCCGTTCAAGGCGTCCCGCAAGGCGAGCCCGAGCAGCTTCGCCACTGATGAGGTGTCCGAAGAAGTGAGGGCATGCTGCGGCGTGACGCCGACACAAAGGTCGGCGCTCCGAGTCGGCATTTCGTGCGTCGTCGCCTCCCCGGGCGCACCCCCGATGATCGTGTCGAGTGTGCCGCCCCAACGGCGGCGGTCCCGTCCTCCTTCGCCTTCGCGAAGTGATGGCGTGCCCTTTCTCGTTCGCCGGCGCTGGCCGCCGAGACGGCGGCGGTCCCGCCCTCCTTCGCCGTCGCGAAGACGATGATGGCGTGCCGTTTCTCGTTCGTCGGCGCTGGCCGCCGGGACGGCGGCGGTCCCGTCCTCCTTCGCCGTCGCGAAGACGATGATGGCGTGCCGTTTCTCGTTCGCCGGCGCTGGCCGCCGGGACGGCGGCGGTCCCGCCCTCCTTCGCCGTCGCGAGACGGCTCGCCCATCCGCTACCGGCTTCCCTTCGCGCCCGAAATCGTTCACTTTGCGCCTCGGTCGACTCAACACCCGGACCCGATTCGCCGAGAATCGGCCCGGAGTTCCACGAGCCATGAGAGGCAGCCGATGAAGGCACTTCGCTCCTTGTTCTTCTCGTTGACCCTCGCTTTGACCGCTGCTGCCTGCGGGCGCGCCGACTCGACAGTCGACGAGCCCGTGGTCGAAGAGAACACGCAGGGAGCCACCGACTGGGGTTGCTACTCCCCAAAACCCGGCCACCCGACCATCGCCGAGAAGGACACCTTCGTCAGCGCCATCGCCGTCTTCGCCCAGGAGGCCGAGAGGACCTACGGTGCGCCGGCCGCAGCCCTGACCGCGATGGCCTGCAACGAGTCCGGCTTCGGCTGGACGCGCATCGGCCTCGAGGCGAACAACCTGTTCGGCTGGAAGTGGTACAGCAGCGCCTCGGCCGACGGGCGCGACTCGTGGACCCTGACCTGCCAGCCAGACTGGGACCCGAACAAGAAGTACGTCGTGTTCGCGGACAAGCGCGACAGCGTCCTCTTCGTCGCCTCCAAGCTCGCGTCCTTGAGCTGGTACAAGCCGGTCACCGCGCGCTACCAGCAGGACGTCGCCAACGGCGTGGAGATCCGCACCGCCGTCAATCGCTGGGTCGCCGGCATCCAGCAGGCCGGCTACAACCCTTACGTCTCCTACATCCAGAAGACCGAGAGCTTCCTCAACAACTACCGCGCCCCGTCGGCGACCTACTCACCGGACTTCAACCTCTACCGCTACTCGCCCGCCGGCGGCGGAGGTGGCGGCGACGAAGTCTGGATCTCCATCGACTCGCCGAGCAGCGGCGCGACGGTCTCGGGCGAGGTCGCCTTCAAGGCCTCGGTCGGCGGCGGCACGGTCACCGAGGTGAAGTTCTTCAGCCGCGCGACCGGAGCCGCGGAGTGGTACGGGCTCGGCTCCGACACCTCGGCGCCCTACGAAAAGACCTGGTCGACGACGCACTGGCTCGCGAACGGCACCTACGAGCTGATGGCCGAGGCCTGGAACGGCTCGACCAAGAAGGCGACCGGCGTCATCGAGGTCCAGGTCCGCAACGCGGAGCTCGACCCCATCTCCATCGTGAGCCCGACCTCCGGTGCCCAGGTCTCCGGCTCCGTGTCGATCGCGACCGAAGTCGCCGAGTCTGTCGATAGCGTCGCCTTCTACAGCCGCCGCGCCGGCGCCGCCGACTGGTACCAGCTCGGGACCGACGCGAGCGCCCCGTTCTCCTGGCAGTGGCAGACCGACCCCTGGGTCGCCAACGGCGCCTACGAGCTGCGCGCGGTCGCCCTCTCGGGCACCGAGGAGCTCGGCGAGGACGTGGTCGAGGTGCAGGTCGCGAACGTCGAGCCGGTCACCATCGAGAGCCCGTCCGACGGCGCCCAGGTCTCGGGCGCGGTGACCATCAGCGCCGCGGCAGACGCAGCCGACAGCGTCACCTTCTTCAGCCGCCCCGTGGGCGCGACCGACTGGTATCAGCTCGGGACCGACTCGACCGCCCCGTTCTCCTGGCAGTGGCAGACCGACCCCTGGGTCGCCAACGGCGCCTACGAGCTGCGCGCGGTCGCCTACACGGGCACCGAGGAGCTCGGCGAGGACGTGGTCGAGGTCCAGGTGCTGAACTCGCTCATCACCATCGAGAGCCCCGCCGACGGGGCGCAAGTCGCGGGGGCGGTGACCGTCGAGGCCAGCGCGCACGAGTCGGTCGAGAGCGTCACCTTCTTCAGCCGCCCCGCGGGCGCCGTCGACTGGTACCAGCTCGGGACCGATGCGACCGCCCCGTTCTCGTGGCAGTGGCAGACCGACCCCTGGGTCGCCAACGGCGCCTACGAGCTGCGCGCGGTCGCCTACACGGGCGCACAGGCGGTTGGGGAGGACGCGATCACGGTCAGCGTCGGCAATTAGGCGGCTGCCATTGGGGGGCGCGCCAGCTCTGCCTCCGAGGGTCCTATCCTTATTAGTGCCGCTGTTCCGACCGGGGACGCCGTCGCCGGCTCGGCGCCACATGCCCGCGACGTTCCGGTGCGAAATCCGTTAGCCGCCTGCAGAAATCGTCACATCCAGGCAGTCTTCTTCAGGAACTGTTACGCGCCAGGCCCATTTCGGCGGTCGAGGGATTCGCGGCTTCGTCTTCGTGCTCCGGCAGGACGCGAACCCCTGTGGCGGGCACGCATCAGGAAATTCGCGCATTTGCAGGTGTTCCTCCCAGACCTCGAATGGACTCTGGAGCGCCACGGGCTCAAGCCCGGCGTCGCGAAGGACGAGCGGGATTGCGACCTGCACGATCCGCCCGCCGGTCACCCGCGCGTGGCCCTCGCCGCGTCAGCGGTGGGAGCGCAGTCGACGGGCCGTTTTGCCCCCCTCGCGAGCGCGGGATAACGCGCAGGGCGAACGGAGAAGGCCGGTCCCCCAGCGATTACTAAACCTTCAACAACGGTTGTTACCGCGGGCAACAAGGGTTGTTGGCCCGTCAGCAAGCGATCCCGCCGCCGCAGCAACGGATCCTGGCGTCGCAGCAACGGTAGAAGCTCCGGTCAACTACTGTTGGCACCGGGTCAACAACCGTAGGCCCAGCCCTCAACAACGGTAGGCCCACCGGGCAGCTACCCGAGAACCAGCGCTCAACAACG
>DHSB01000173.1:89462-90344 GCA_002408385.1 Myxococcales bacterium UBA5297 | reverse complement strand
CTATCCGAGAACCAGCGCTCAACGACTGAAGAACCTCCAGTGAGCGGCAGTTGGCCCCCGCGCCACCGACCGTTCGCTTCTCGCCCCACGACACTTCGTCCCAAGGCGAGCTCGCCCTCGTCCCGACCGCCGGCAGGAATGCCGCCGGGAACTAGCGGGGGCGCGCCGCAGGCATTGGACCTCCGCGCGGTGTGTCCGCGCCGCTGGCCCGCTTATGCGCTCGACCCGGTCGACTCGCCGCCCGTGGCCCACAGCCCCGCCGCCCCGCATTTCGGATGGCTCCTCGAGGCCTTCAACCACGCCCGTTGTTGCCACTAATCAACACATTCCCTGCCCAGATGCCCTTTGGGCCGGGCATCTGTTGACCAGTCAACAAGTTATTTTCATTTCGGCCGCATTTAATGGTTGCGCCTACCCTTCTGTGCCCTTTAACCTCTCCCCCGCTTGGATAAACAGGGCCAGGCACCGGGGCGGGGCCAAAGGGGGGCGCGTTTCCCGGTTCATTAACCCCTTGACGAAGGAGACGCAGATGGTGGTCAAGAACCACGTCGGCGCGATCGTCCCCACCGCCGAGCAGTCGCAGCAGTACACGGCGATGGCCAAGGCGATCGCTGACGCCATCCGGCCCTGGGGAACCATCCTCGAGCCATCCGATCGGCACACCTTCCTCAAGCCGCGCACCGGCGGCGAGAAGCTCTTCGACCTGCTGCTGACGCTGGCCAAGGAGTGCTCGCTGAACATCGCGACCATGCCGCTGACCGATTTCGAGGCGGACGTCGCGGTCGCCCGCGCGGCCGAGAGCATCGAGAACGAGCTGGCGGTCGCCCACCAGCTCGCCTCGGATACGCGGCTCGCCGGGTACGGCGAGGCCTGGCAGGCCTT
>DHSB01000173.1:89093-89276 GCA_002408385.1 Myxococcales bacterium UBA5297 | reverse complement strand
GCCTTCCTCGCCTACTACGGCGTGCTCACGTCGATGGCCTCGCGGGACCCGGAGCTGGCCAAGCGCCTCGCGCCGATCACCGAGTTCATGGCCCGCCGCCGCGCGAAGCCGGCGGCGAAGCCCGAGGAGGAGACGAAGTAGCGGTTTGGTGTGGTGGTTGGTGAGGCTCGCGGCCGGGCTCCG
>DHSB01000173.1:85138-88748 GCA_002408385.1 Myxococcales bacterium UBA5297 | reverse complement strand
CCTCTACGCTCGGCATGACCGGTCCAGCCCAAGTTGCCTGGGCAGTGGCGGAAGGAACTCTAGGGTCCGAAGGGCTCGGCCACGCAATCATTTCAACTTCGACCGTCCGTCGGATTGGATACACTTCGCCCTGCAAAAGGTGCGGGACGCCAATGAGCTTGGCCCAGCTACTCGAGGCCAGGTTCACCTCGGTCGTGTGAACGTGGTTGTCCGTCCGGCGCCTGCTCATGGCACCGGAGCAACTGATGGAAATCCTGCCGGGAACCGAGGTCTTGGCGCGCGGCCTGCGCTGGGAGGTGGTCTTCTCGCAGCCCGCCGGCGAGCAGCAGCTCTACCGCCTGCGGTCTGTCGAGAGCGCTTGGCAGGGGCGCGAGCTCGACGTGCTGGTCCCCTTCGAAAAGGTTGAGCCGGTCGCCCGCGACTTTGAGCCGACGAAGGCTGCCCTCCTGCAGCAATGGAGGGTCTTCCACCAGGCCTTCCTCCTCGAGCAGGCGCTGGGGACCGACGCCCTGCTCGCCGCGCAGCCCGGGCGGCTCACGATCGCCGCCTACCAGCTCGTGCCGGTGATGCGCGCGCTGCGCATGTCGCGCCCACGGCTGCTGCTCGCCGACGACGTCGGCCTCGGGAAGACCATCGAGGCGGGCCTCATCCTCGCCGAGCTCATCGCGCGCCGCCGCGCACATCGCATCCTGATCGTGTCGCCCGCAGGCCCGCTGATGTCCCAGTGGCAGCAGGAGATGCGAGAGCGGTTTGGCCTGCGCTTCGCGGTGCTCGACTCGCAGTCCGTTCAGCAACTCCGCTTCTCGAACGAGGCCGGCGCCAATCCCTTCGACCACGAGGCCTTCGGGCTCATCTCCATCGACTACGCCAAGCAGGAGAAGGTCCTCCAGGATCTCGAGCGCACCCAGTACGACGTGGTGGTCGTCGACGAGGCGCACCACTGCGTCAGCCTCGGCAAGGCGGGCGACCGCGAGGATTCGCAGCGCCGCAAGCTTGCCGAGGTGCTCGCCCGCCGCTCGGACGCCTTGCTGCTCCTCACGGCGACCCCGCACGACGGCTTCGACCCGCACTTCGCCTCCCTGGTCGAGCTGCTCGACCCGAGCCTGGTCGACGGCCGCGGCGCCCTTCGCGGCGAGAAGTACCAGGAGCACGTCGTGCGGCGCCTGAAGCGCCACATCAAGGACCCCGCGACCGGTCAGCCGATGTTCCGCGAGCGCAAGGTCCATCCGATCCAGGTCTCCTGCGGCCGCAGGTCCGAAAGCAACTACGCCCAATTCCAGGAATCCTTCCTCTCCCTGGTGGCGCCTCAGCTCCGGCGGGCGCTCAAGCGCGGCGAATACGCCGAGGTGCTCGCCTTCATCTCGCTGCTGAAGCGCTCGGTCTCGACCGCCTCCGCCTGCGCGAGCACTCTGCGCGTAGTCGCCGATCACCTCGAGGAGCGCATCGAGAAGGGCCAAGAGGCACAGGAGGCGCGCAAGCAACGCATCCGGACGCTACGCGACCTGCAGCGCCGCAAGGATCGCTTCGGCTACCTCTCGCCCGAGGAGGAGCAGGACCAGGCGCAGCTCGAAGCCGAGGACGTGGCCGGACACCTCCTCGAGGAAGGCGCCGAGGAGCTGGAGCGAAAGCTCGGTCTCTTCGAGCGCGAAGCGCGCCGTGAGCGCGAGCAGCTCAAGAGCCGGGGGACGACCCGCGACGCTCTGCGCGTCCTCGCACGGCTCGCCGAGGAAGCGAGCGCGGAGGATCCAAAGCTCGAAGAGCTCGTCGCCCAGATCCAATCCGTTCGCGCCCAGGAGCCCGCGGCGAACATCCTCGTCTACACCGAGTACACCGACAGCCAGCGGGCGGTGATCGCGCGGCTGGAGCGCGAGCGCAAAGCCGGGAAGCTCACCGGGCGCGTACTCGAGCTGAGCGGGGCCACTCCGGACTCGAAGGGCGAGGCCTCCGACCCGGACGCCACACCGGCCGGCAGGCAGGAGGTCACCGGGCTCTTCACGAGCGTGGACGACCTGGTCCTCGTCTCGACCGACGCGAGCGCCGAGGGCCTGAACCTCCACGAGCGCTGCCACCACCTGATCCACGTCGAGCTGCCCTACAACCCGAACCGCCTCGAGCAGCGCAACGGGCGCATCGACCGCTTCGGCCAGAAGCACGATCCTCAGGTCCGCTACCTCTACCTGGCCGGCACGTTCGAGGAGCGGCTGCTCATCCGGCTCGTCGCGCGCTACGAGGCGCAGCTCAAGCGCCTCAAGTTCGTGCCGAACACGCTCGGCATCTCGGTCGCCAACGCCTCGATGCGATTGCTCGAGGGTCTCGCCGACGAGGACCGCGAGCTCTTCAAGGCGGGCAAACCGGTCACCCTCGCCGCCCTCCCGGCCGACGACACCACGACGCCCGCCTACCAGGACATGCTCTCGGAGATCGACCGAGTCTTCACGAGCTTCGAGAAGGCGGCCAAGACGCACGCCTGGCTCGGCGAGGCCGGGCTCGGCGCTTCCGAGGCCCACGTGCAGGAGGCCGACCGTGCCCGGGAACGGGCAGAGGAGCTCGGCGCGGTCGATCTGCTCGGGTTCGTGGTCGATGCCCTGCGGACCGAGAGCCCCGAGGCCGACGCCGTGCGCGAGCAAGACGGCGTCTGGGAGCTCAAGCTCCCGCGGGCCTGGAGCGTCGGCATGGAGGACGTGCCGGGGCTCGAGCCCGAGAAGCAGCTCCTTCGCGTGACGACGGACGTAGAGGCGCTTCGGGACGCCGACGGCCACCGGCTCGGCTACCTCGGCCGCGCGCACCCGACCGTCCGCCGGGCCATCGACCGGGTGCGCAACGTCCAGTTCAGCCGCGACGGCCAGCTCCTCGACCGTCGGGTCTCCGCGGCGAAGACCGACGCGAAGGAGCCCGCGCTGCTCTTCACCTTCCTCGGCCGCGTCCAGAGCGGTGCCGGGCGCGAGCTCGAGCGCGTCCTGGCCGTGCGGATCTCCAAATCCGGGAAGCTCGATACGGTCCCCTCGCACCGCGACTGGTCGGAGCTGGCTGCCGCGGAGCGCGCGCTCTCGACCAAAGGTGTCTGGGCGAAACACTTCGGCGACTGGGCCAAGCCCGACGACGAGCGCGCGCGGCGAGCGGCCGAGGAGTGCTTCGCGGCGTTCGCCGCGGACTTCGCGATGAGTCATCAGGGCGTCCTCGACGAGGAGAAGCGCTCGCTCGACGTGTGGCTTCGCGCTCGGGCCCACGAGCTCTGCGGCCCGCGCGTGGCTCAGGCGGAGTTGTTCGAGGAGGGCAACTCGGGGCTGACCGCGCCGAAGTGGAAGATCCTCGCGGACGACGCCGGGCGCCTCGCGGCCTTCGCGAGCGATGCGGCCGTGGCGCCGCATTCGCGGTCGGAGGCTCGCACGGTGCTCGAGATCCAGGCGCGGCGCGCGGCGGACCTCGCCCGCCGCGCGGCGCTCGAGCCGCCCAAGGTCGTTCCGCTCGGGATCCTCATGCTCGTTCCGGAACAGGAGCGCTGAAGATGCGCCGAAGCAACGTCAGCGGGCCCCGCCCCGTTCACCCTGAGCGTAGCCTCCCGAGGAACGAGGGAGGCGGAGTCGAAGGGGCCCTCGACTTCGGCCTCGCA
>DHSB01000173.1:65678-84987 GCA_002408385.1 Myxococcales bacterium UBA5297 | reverse complement strand
ACGCTCGGGGTGACCGGGGGCCGACTCCACCAGCCGCCGTTCCGGAAAAGGAGCTCTGAGATGTCTTTGCGCCTTCAAGACGACTGCTCCTTCTTCGGCTCGGCGCTGCCCGAGCCGTTCGTGCTCGGCGATCTCGAGCCCTGGCTCGCCAAAGAGAAGCTCCTGCCCAAGGCGATCGGTGCCGAGGGCAAGAAGCTCACGGAACGCTGGAGCCAACTCCGCAGATCGCTGCGCGCCCTGGGCGAGGTCGGCGGGCCACAGCGGGTCGCGAACCACGTCCTCGCGCCGCTCGTGGCGGTGCTCGGCTACGAGAAGCTCGAACGGCAGGACGAGGCCGTCCGCACGCGCGAAGGCGACGAGGATGCCGGCTGGCTCTTCGTCGGCAAGGACGGCGCGAAGCTGCGGGTCTGGTCGGTCGACATGAACGCGGACCTCGATGCCCCCAGCAAGCGAGGCCACGCCTACCGCTTCAGCCCCAGCCGCATCGCCAACCGCGTCCTGCTCACCAAGGGCGAGCGGCTCGGCCTGCTCACCGACGGCATCGAGCTGCGGCTGCTCATCTCCGACCCGGCGCGCAGCGAGAGCCACCTCATCATCAACCTCGGCGGCGGCGGGTGGCGCTCCCGTCGCGAGGTGCCCGACTCCTTCAGGCTCCTGCTCGCCCTCGGATCGCCCGCGGGCGTGCGCAAGCTGCCGGAGCTGACCGAAGCGGCGCGACTGTCGCAGACCAAGGTCACCGCCAAGCTGCGCGAGCAGGCGAAGCTGGCGGTCCTCGGATTCCTGCAGTCGATCTTCGAGGACGCGAGGAACAAGGCCGCCCTCGAACCGGCGAAGGAGGACGCGTATCCGGAGCTGGCGCGGCGCCTCTGGAGCGAGGCGCTCATCGTCGTCTACCGCCTGCTCTTCATCCTCAAGCTCGAGTCGTCGCCCGATCCGGCGCGGGCGTTCAGCTTCGCCTCCAATAGCCTGTGGCGAAACACCTACTCCCCAAACTTCGCGCTCGGCCGCGTCATCGAGGACTACAGCCGCAAAGGCGTTCCCACGGGCACGATGCTCTCGGATGGCCTGCGGGCCCTCTTCATCATGTTCTGCGACGGCCTCGCGGCGAGCGGGCTCAAGGTCAGCCCGCTCGGCGGCATGCTCTTCGGGAAGGACTCGACCCCGATACTCGACGCGTGTGCCTGGAGCGAAGAGGCCGTCCGCTGTCTGCTCGAGAACCTGCTCTGGACGCCGCGGGCCGGGCGCGACCAGCCGCAGCGCGTCCACTACGGCTCGCTCGACGTCGAGGATCTGGGCCGCGTCTACGAGGCGCTGCTCGAGCTGGAGCCCGGCATCTCCACCGAGCCGATGTGCCGCCTGCGTCGCGCCAAGCTCGAAGTCGTGGTGCCGCTCGAGCAGGGGAAGCCGTACCGAAAGAACGCGGCCTTTGCAGAGTCGGCGGACGAGGCAGACGAAGAGGGAGAAGAGTCGGAGGAGCGAAGCGGCGGCAAGAAGACCAAGGTCCAGTGGATCGAGGAGATCCCGCCCGGGCATTTCTATCTGCGCGTCGGCCTGGGCCGAAAAGCCTCGGGCTCCTACTACACGCCGGATGCCTTCGTGCGGTTCCTGGTCCAAGAGACCCTCGAGCCGCAGGTCGCCGAGCGCAGCCCCAAGGACGACCCAAAGCCGGACGCCATCCTGAAGCTGAAGGCGCTCGATCCGGCCATGGGCTCGGGCCACTTCCTGGTCGGAGCCTGCCGATTCCTCGCGGACAAGCTCTACGAGGCATGCCGGCTCTGCGACGAGCTCGCGAGCAAGGCTGAGGAGAAGGCGGAGAAAGAGAAGAGCGAGGAGAAGCGGGCCGCACTGCGCACGCAGGCGGCGGAGTTGCGCAAGCGCGTCGAGGAGTTGCCCGACCCGAACGACGAGCTGGTGAGTTACTTGCCCAGCCACGTCCCCGAGGGCGAGCAGAGCGGCCTCTCCCAGGCAAAGGCCCTCGCCATCTGCAGGCGGCTGGTGGCGGTCCATTGCCTCTACGGCGTGGACAAGAACCCGCTCGCTGTCGAGTTGGCGAAGGTCTCACTCTGGCTCGAGTCGTACGCCGAGGGCTTGCCACTCACCTTCCTGGATCACCGGCTGGTGCTCGGCGACTCGCTGACCGGGCCGTTCCTCGCGGACCTGATGACCTTCCCCGGCACGGGCCAGCGCATCGACGACCTGCTCGCCAAAGACCTCGCCAAGAGGCTTCAGGCGGGCGTCGCGCGGGCAATGCAGCACGTCCGTCAGCTCGAGGCCTCGGTCGGCAAGGACGTGGCCGACGTCGAGGCGAAGCGGAATGCCAAACAGAAGCTCGACGAGGAGCTCGCGCCGTTCAAATTGCTAGCGGTGGCGTGGAGCGGGGGCGTGCAACTCGGGCGGGCGGAATGCGACGACCAGGCCTACCTGAAGCTGGCGAAAGCTGTTGCGGGCGGTCAAGAACCGTTCGCCGTAATCCAGGCGTCTCGAGAGCTGGAGCAAATGGTTGCATCGGGGAAAGCGGGCGTGGCCTATGACCTGGTATTCCCCGAGGTATTCCACGGCGGGGAGTACGCCGCCAAGCGCACGGGATTCGACGCCATTGTTGGTAATCCGCCCTGGGACGCTTTGCAGCCTTACGCCAAGGAGTTCTACGCGGCATTCGACTTGAGGGTTCTCGATGCACCGACGAAACGGGAGCGCGCCGAGATAGAGAAGCGACTGGAGAAGCGGAGCGACCTTGCCGCAGCCTTCCAGGCCTATTCCCGCTCCATCGATGGCTACAAGCGCGTCCTCGACCGGCTCTTCAAGCGAATCAATCAGACCGCGGGAGGAGCCCCGAGTGGTGCAGCGCTCGATCTCTGGCAGCCATTCGCAGAGCGAGCCGTCACGATGCTCGCGAGCACCGGCCAATGCGGCATGGTCTTGCCATCGGCTTTCCATGCAAACCAAAGCGCCACCGGCGAGCGGGAGCTCTACATCAATGATGCTGGGCTCCGGCTCTGCTACTCGTTCGAGAATCGCAACAAGCTGTTTGATATCGATTCGCGCTTCAAGTTCGCGGCAGTTGTCGCGCGCCGCGCCGCGAGCGCTCGCGGCGAGCTTTCATGCGCCTTCTACCTGCACGATTTGCAGTGGTTGTTCGACGACCAGGAGCCACTGCAATACGACCGCAATTTCGTTCGAGAAACGGGCGGCGAGTACTACTCACTGCTTGAGCTCAGGACGCTGAAGGACGCCGAGGTCGCCAAGCACTGCTACAGCACAGGGATGACATTCGGTGAAGAACGCGAGCGTTTCAGCGTTCATTGCGGCGAAGAGATGCACATGACCAAGGCCGCGCATCTCTTCACTTCAATTGAGAAAGCGCTCGTCTCAGAAGATCCGCGTGAGCCCGACGTCGCTTCAGCGCTGCTCGAAAAGGGCTTTGTGGCTCTCCACGAAGGCAAGACCTTCCACCAATTCAATGATCATTGGGATGCGCCGCCGCGCTATCTCGTCGGATTGGACAAGGTGGCCGACAAGCCTGGTTGGCTTCGGCCGAGCCGCTACTTCCGGCTTGCGTTTCGAGATATTGCCAGCTCCACCAACGAACGCACCGGCATCTTCTGCCTGTTGCCTCCCGGTGTGCTTTGTGGCAACACCGCGCCCTGCGAGCGGGCTCCAGAGGCTCGTCCCAATTCCGTAGCTCTCAACTTTCTTGCGGTCGTCAATGCCCATACGTTTGATTGGGCCTTACGCCAGAAGAGCGCGACCCATGTAAGCCAGTTCATCCTCGACGGTTGCCCCGTACCGCCTGCTGCATTCGTAGGCGACCGCGCCCGCTTCCTCGCGCACGCCGCGCTCCGTCTCTCCTGCAACCACGAAGGGTATGCGCCGCTCTGGATGGAGCAGCTCGGCGAAGAATGGCGCGAAGCCGCGCCCAACAAGAACTGGCCCGTCCTTGGTGAAGAAGCCGACCGGTGGGCCGTGCGTGCGGCAATCGACGCGGTGGTGGCGGACGCTTACGGCCTGGCCCGCGAACATTACGAGCACGTCCTCGGGAGCTTCTCGCACAAGAGCTTCCCCGACGCGCCAAAGCTCTGCCTCGCCGCGTTCGATGAGCTGAAAACGATCGGCCTGGAGGCTTTTCTCAAGAAGCAGGACCCGTACTGGAACGTGCCGCTCAACAAAGAGCTGCCAAAGCCGGTGATTGAGCTGGCAATTCCCGAGCAGAAGGCGGGCGGCCAGGGCCAGCTTCCGGGGATGGGCACGGCGGTCGGATCCGGCCGGCGACCGCGGAAACGGGCGTAGGGGGCAATTCATGGCGATCGATCCCGACCGGCTGGGCCAGCTCGCTCGTTCCGAGGAAGGGCAATACTTCGACCGCAAGTCGCTCTTCGAGGGTCCGCCGGGCAACAAGCAACCGCGCGATCGGAGGAGCGTTCGTGATCAGGTCGCCGAATACGCGGCAGCTTTCGCCAATGCGGAAGGTGGCACGCTGCTTCTCGGTGTCGAGGACGACGGCACGGTCACTGGGCACCGGTATCCCGCCGAGGTCGTGGACCGGATTCTCGAGACTCCTCGGCAGCGACTGAAACCACCGCTCCAACCTGGCGCGCGAGCGGTAATCGATGGTTGCGAAGTCCTCGTCTTCGAGGTCGAAGCGGCAGCATCGGCCGTGATGGTGACCGGCGACGGCTTTCCCTTGAGGGTTCACAAGGACGTCTTTCAGTTCGGCGAGGAGCAAATCAACAGCTTGAAGCGTCAGGGGCTGGTCGAGAGCGCCGAAGCCCGGAAGGCGCCGGGCCTGACGATCGGGGGTTTGGACGAGAAGCTCATCGCTCGAGCCAGCGGGAGCTCAGGAGCCGTGTTCTCCTCGCCGGCTGAGTACTTGATCCAACGCAGGCTTGCCGATCGGCAGGGCGATGGGCTGGCTCTCAGGGCAAGCGCAGTCCTTCTCTTCGCGCGTGACGCTCGTGTCATCGAACACCCGAGCGCCGGCGTTCGGATCTTCCGCGTCCAAGGCACGCAACGGCTGACCGGCACTTCTCACAACGTGCAGGAGCTGCCGCGCATCGAGGGCAACCTTCCGGACGTCTTGGTCCGCACCCGCGAGGTGCTCGGGACGCTCATCCGGAAGTCCGCGCGGCTTCATGAGCTGTTCTTCCGCGAAATGCCCGAATACCCGACCCTCGCATGGCAGGAAGCGGTGGTGAACGCGGTCGCTCACCGCGATTACGGGATTCGCGGGCGCTGCGTCGAGGTCTGGCTCTTCGACGACCGCATGGAAGTGGTGAGCCCCGGTGGTCTCCTGCCCGAAGTCTCTCTCGCAAAGCTCCGGGTGGGGACGAGTTGCCACGCGAGCCGCAATCCTCGTATCGCCCGGGTCCTCGCCGAGCTGGGAATCATGCGCGAACAGGGCGAGGGCATTCCGCGGATGTTCGAGGAGATGGAGCGCTCCTTCCTTCGCCTTCCCGAGCTCGACGCGAGCGAGTCGGAGTTTCGCGTTGCGCTGCGCAACGAGCCTCTGTTCGTTGGCAGCGACCCGGCATGGGTCCGGCAGGTCCAAAGCTCGGCGTTCAGCGTCCGTCAGAAGCGCGCTCTCATCGGGCTCGCCGGGCGAGAGTTTGCCAACAACGACTATCGGTCGCTGAACCAGGTAGACAGAGACACGGCCTATCAGGAGCTGCACCAGCTCGTGGACCAGGGCGCGCTCGTCACTGTCGGAGGTCGCGGGCGTGGCGCGCGCTACCGCGTGCGGTCCCAACCGGCCGCAGACTCCGCTCAAAGCGGCGAGATCGACTCGAGGCTGCTCGAGCGAATGACCGCTCGAGGCTTCCTCACGCACACCGACTTCGCGGCGCTTGGTGAGCAGTCTCGCGCGGTAGTCCAGAGGCGCCTCGCGCGGATGGTCGAAGCTGGCCTGCTCATTCCAGAAGGCTCGGGACGCTGGAGGCAGTACCGGCCAGGCCCGCGGTGGCCACCGGGATGAGCCCATCGCTCACGTGCCGGCTCGAATGCGGAGAAGACAACCACAACAATTACCGGAGGTTAGCTGCTCTATCGCTCGTCTATCGCTCCCAAGCCGGACGTCTTCGAGAGCGATAGAAGCTCCAACTGCCAGAAAACACAGGGGTTTTAGGGGCCGCAATTCGTCCGCAATTCGCCGCCTGGGCGGGTGTTGCCAAAGCGGCCTTCCAATGCCTCGAGCGCCCGACCCCAGAGCTCTTGCGCGGTCGCACGCCCTGCGGAAAGCAAGCTGACCGTCGCGGTACCGGCTGAAACCACGCCATCGGAGGGAACGTGCCAGTCCATCCCATCGCCGTCGTCGATCGCATCATCGAGGAGTACCGCAGCTACCTGCTCACCGAGCTCCGGGCGAGCGACCCGACGCTGCGTCAGGCACTGACCGAGGCGCTCGACCGGCCGGGCTTTCTGGCCCAAGAGCCCTTCTTCCAGGCGCATCGACCGTTCAAGGAAGGCAAGCCCTGGGCGCAGCTCGGCCTCGATGGGAAGCTCGCCAAGGTGATGGAGGCGCGCAGCGAGTCGGAGACCGCCTTTCTCCACCAGAGCGACGCCATCGAGCACCTGCTGTCGAAGCAGGCCACGCCGCTGGTGGTCACGACCGGTACCGGCTCGGGCAAGACCGAGTGCTTCCTGCTGCCCGCTATCCAGAACGCCATCGAGGACGCGGTCCGCTTCAAGCAGCCGGGGCTGACGGCCATCCTCGTCTACCCGATGAACGCGCTCGCCAATGACCAGGAGACCCGCATCCGCGAGTACCTGGAGGCTTCGGGCCACACCTACGTGCAGGTCGAGCGGTACGACAGGTCGACGACGCAGGAGAAGCGGGAGGCGATGCGCAAGTCGCCGCCGCACCTGCTGCTGACCAACTACATGATGCTCGAGTACCTCCTGGTGCGGCCCGCCGACCGGGAGGCCATCTTCGCCAACCACCGCTGCCGCTTCATCGTGCTGGACGAGGTCCACACCTACCGCGGCAGCCTCGGGGCGAACATCGCGCTGCTGCTGCGCCGGCTGCAGGCCCACCTCCGGAGCGCGACGCAAGGCTGGAACGTGGACGACAAGGCGGACGCGCGGCGCTTCCCCAAGCCGCTGCTGGTCGCGACCTCGGCCACGATCAAGAGCATCGACGAGACCGGGCTTTCGCAAGCGCAGGTCAAGTCGATGCGCGAGCAGGCGGTCCAGGCCTTCGTCGCCGATCTCACCGGGTACGCGCCGGGCTCCTTCAAGGTGCTCTCGGAAGAGCTGCGCCCCTTCACCCGGCCCGCCGAGGCGCATTGGCCTCCGAAGCCGCCGCTCCTCGATCCGCCCGATGCCAATCACCCCGAGGCGGTCCGCCGCGCGGCCGCGAAGCTGGCGGGGCTCGCCGAAGACACACCGCTCGAAGACTCGGTGCGCCGGGCGGCCATCTTCTGGACCCTGGCCGAGCTGCTGTCGAAGAAACCACTGTCCGTTTCGGGAATCGTCAGCGCCCTGCACCAGACCGTGCCCGAACGCCAGAGCTCCTCGGCCGAGGAGCTCGAGCGCGAGGTGCGCGCCGCGCTCTACACCGGCGCCGCGCTCGGGAGCGTCGGGGGCGCACTTCGGCTTCGTGCCCACCGTTTCGTGCGAGGAGGCTGGCGCTTCCACCGTTGCGTCGATCCCGCGTGCGGCCGCCTCTATCCGATGGGCGAGGGCAACTGCGTCTGCGGGATGCCCACGGCGCCGCTGCTCCTGTGCCGTGCCTGCGGCGCCGACGCGCTCGACCTCGCCGGCTCGGAGGATCCAGAGAGCGGCAGGCTCACCCCGCGCCATGGGGCCGACGAGAGCTTTCAGGAATGGCTGGTCTACGA
This sequence comes from Myxococcales bacterium UBA5297, assembly GCA_002408385.1. Classification (GTDB taxonomy): domain Bacteria; phylum Myxococcota; class Myxococcia; order Myxococcales; family UBA5297; genus UBA10939. Next base: position 77,155 of record DHSB01000173.1, on the reverse strand, counting down.
TCGCGCCCGCCTCGCAACCGGTGATTCGGAAGACGAGGAGGCAGAGGGCCGGCCTCAGGCCAAGCAGATCCAGATGAAGGGCAGACCGGTCTTCCACGGCTCGTTCGATCCGGCCACCGGGCTCTTCAGCAAGGTCGGCGAAACCTACGCGATGAAGGTCTCCCTGGCGCCGGCCCGCAACAGGTGCTTGGTCTGCGGCACGACCGTGGGCTCGGGCTCGGTGCTCACGCCGGTCGCCCTGGGCACCTCGGCCGCCCTGCGCGTCCTGTCCGAAGGGGTCGTCGGAGGGCTGGCGCGCGAGCATCAGCGCGAGCCCGTCGACAACGGCGGCAAGGAGCGCATCCTCATCTTCGCCGACAGCCGCCAGGATGCTGCGCACCAGGCGCGGTTCATCACCTACGCGGGCCGCTACGACCGGATGCGCCGCCGCCTCGTGCGCTTGCTGCGCGACAGCGGCGGCGAGCTGAGCCTGGAGAAAGCTGCGCACGGGCTGATGCTCAGAGGCTTCCAGCGCCACGACAACCCTCACCTGACCAACGAGAAGGTGCTCGAGGCCCGCTACCTGAACGACGACACGCGCAAGCGGGCCATCGCGTGGGAAGCCGCGCCGCTGCTCGACGACCTCGCGGTGAGCGCCAACTACCGCGCGACCGTCTTCAACCTGGGGCTGGTCGGCATTCGCTATGGCGAGCCCGGCCGGCTCGAGACGCTGGTCGAAAAGCACGGCGCGAGCCTGCGCGCGCAGCTTGGCCTGCAGCCCGCCCAGCTCGTCTACCTGTGCCGCTGCATCCTCGACGAGATGCGCGTGCGGCGAGCCTTCGGGCACCCGATGCTGCGCTATCACCCGATGAGCCCCGAGTGCCCGGAGGAGATCCGGGAGGCGGACTGGGAGCGACGGATCAAGGCGCCGGTCGGCTATCCCTGGGACGCAGAGAAGCACGTGCCTGTCGGCAACATGGACCAGAACCTCCTGCCGGACGGGGTCTCGCGGCTCAACGCGTGGCGCGCCGCCGGTCGCGGCGGCTCGGTCCCGAAGATCCAGCGCATCTTCACCAGTCTGCTGACGCGCATGGGAGGTGCGCAGGCGAACGAGACGCTGCTGCTCGGCGTGCTCGAGCTGCTGGTGGGAGGCGGGCTCCTCGACGCCAACACGCTTCGCGGGCGCTGGAAGGAGAAGATCGACCTTCTCCAGGTCCGCCACGACGCGATCGACCTCGTGCTGCTGAAGCCTGAGGATCGGCTCCGCTGCAGCATCTGCAACGTGCGAATGCCCTTCACGACCAAGGGCGCACCCTGCCGCGCCTGCCACGGAACGATGGAGCCCTGGGACGAGCAGACGATTCTCGAGAGCCGCTACGTCCAGCGAATCCTCGCCGAGGAGGACCTGACGCTCGTCGCCCGCGAGCACACCGCCCAGGTCACCGGCGACGGGCGGCTCGTCATCGAGCAGGACTTCAAGGCGCCCGCCTCGGAATCGGCGGTCAACGTCCTCGCCTGCTCCCCGACGCTGGAGATGGGGATCGATGTCGGCGGCCTCGACGCGGTGCTGATGCGCAACGTGCCGCCGCGCCCCGACAACTACGCGCAGCGCGGAGGGCGCGCCGGCCGCCGCAGTCGCGTGGGCATCGTCGTCGGCTACGCGCGCAACACGCCCCACGACCAGTACTTCTACGACAAGCCCGCGGAGATGATCGCCGGCGAGGTCGCCGCGCCGGCCATCGGGTTGGGCAACCGGGACGTCGTCATCCGCCACCTCAACGCCATCGCCCTGGGCGCGGCCGAGCCCGGCCTGGCCGGCCGGATGCTCGAGTACATCTCGTTCAAGGGCGAGAAGAACCAGGAGGCCATCGACGGGCTGATCGATGCGTTCGAGAGCCAGATCGGGCACGCCGCGGATCTGGCGATGGCGGCCTGGGACACCGAGCGCATCCTCGAGCCGGCCGGGCTGGGCAGCAGGGAGAAGCTCATCGCCACGCTCAAGCAGCAGTCGGAGCGCATCCGCGACGTCTTCGACCGCGTGCAGTACCAGGTGCAGCAGCTCCAGCAGCAGATGCAGCCGCTCGTGCAGTCCGGGACGCAGAAGCATCAGGGCTTGAGCGCCATCGAGCTGATCCGCCGGCTGCTCGGCCAGCCTGACGAGAAGAAGAAGAGCGGAGACGCCGACGATCGCAGCGCCGGGCACCCGATGCGGCGCTTCGCCGAGTTCGGAATCCTGCCCGGCTACGAGTTCCCCAGCGAGCCGGCGACGCTGCGACTGCTCGGCGATCGGGACGAGAGCGAGCCGATCTCGGTGGTGCGCCGCTTCGGGCTCGCGCAGTACCAGCCCGAAGCGCCTGCCCATGCGCGCGGCAAGAGATGGCGCGTCTGCGGCCTGGACATGACCTCGCCCTGGAACCCGCGCTCGGAGGAGCCGGGTTGGGCCTACCGGGTCTGCGGCGTTTGCCGCCTGAGCTTCGATGCCCAGCAGGTCTCCTGCCCCAGGTGCGGCAAGCCGCACCCCGGCGGTCCGGAGCACCCGGCCTACGAATTCGGCGGCTTTCTGGCCGTCCAGGACGATGCGCCGGTGCTCGAGGAAGAGGAGCGAATTGCGCTGGCGGCGAACGTGCGCTGCTCGCCGCAGTGGAACGCGGACATCCGAGCCCGGTATCTGCTCCCGACCGGCTGGTTGGCGGAGGTGCGCTCCGGCGAGGAGATCCGCTGGATCAACGAGTGGAAGCCACCCGCGGAGACCGAAGCGCACTGTGCCCTGCGCAGCGACGCACGTGGCTTCTACCTGTGCCCGGTCTGCGGCCACACTCTCGTGCCGCCTCCCCCAGCCGAGAAGACCAAGGGCAACAAGAAGGCGAAAGCGGGCTCGACGAAGCACGGCGATCCGTTCGGACACGCCAAGTCTTGCCTGCGGGCGGGTCAACCTCCGGTTCCGCTGGCGATCGTCACCAAGTTCCCGGCGACGACCCTGCGGCTGCTCATCGACGTGCCGCTGGGCTACGACGAGGACGACTGGAAGCGCTGGGGCCTCTCACTCGGATACGCGTTGCGGACCGGTATGCGGCACCGCTACATGCTCGACGGCCCGGAGATCGAGTTCGAGCTCGAGTCGCTCTGGCCGGTCTCCGACGGAGCGCGAAAGTGGCTGCGAGGTGCGCTCACCTTCATCGACCCGGCTGTCGGCGGCAGCGGATTCCTGGAGCACGCGGTCACCGAGCTCGACGGGGTGGCGAAGGCGGCGCTCGACCATCTCGATCACGGCGGCTGCGAGAGCGCCTGCTATCGCTGCCTGAAGAGCTACCAGAACCAGCGGTACCACAAGTGGCTCTCCTGGCCGCACGCCATTCCCGCCGTGGAGAGCCTGTCGATGGCGCCACCCGAGGCACTGGAACCGAAGAAGGGCGACGTCTTCGATCCCAAGCCCTGGCTCGAGGCCTTTGATGCGGGAGTCGGCTCGCCCCTCGAGCTGAGGTTCCTTCGCGCCTTCGAGGCCGCGGGGCTCAAGCTCGAGAAGCAGGTCCCCATCTCCGTGCAGGACGGCGGGCAGCCGATCACCGCCGCCGACTTCGCGGTCCTCGACAAACGCATCGCCGTCTACGTCGACGGCGCCGCCTTCCACACCGGCGCCGCCCTGCGGCGCGACAAGGCGATACGCAAACGCCTCAAGGAAGCGACCCCGCCGTGGACCGTCCTGGCATTTGGCGCAGCGGATTTGCCTCATGCCACCGGCGAGCTGCGCAAGGCCCTCACGAAGGATTAGCGAAACACCCCAACCGACGAGGCGTTTGAATTGGGCCACTTCACGAACCCCGATTCTCCGCGCGGGACGCGGTCTCTCGTTCCGGCCGCTCCCTCTCTCGCCCGCTCAATCCAGAAGAGTTCGGGCGCTGGAGGCAGTGCCGGCCAGCCCCGCCGCGGCGGCCAACCGGGGAAGCGCATCGCTCACGAGCCCGCAGACTTCCTGCGAGCCTCTTCGAGCGATTGGGGCCAGGCCGCCGCCCACCGGTCATGCCGACCGAAGAGGCGACGGGCGGCAGCCTCGGAGTCGAGGCACGCGCGCAAGAGGCCACCTCGGAGAGTTGCCGCAGATCCCAAATCGCTCGAAGAGACTCGCAGGAAGTCTGGTGCTCCGAGTGGGTCGAGGAGCACCAGCGGGCTGGCCCCCTCCGCTCGCACGGCCTCGAGCCTCGCCACCGGGCGCCTCCGGCCTCGTGCGCCCCACCGATCGGCTTGCGGCCCCTTGATTCACCCGAGGGGCTCCTCTCCTGCGCCCCGTGCCGCCCTTCGACAGGCTCATCGGCCGGTCGAGTCTCGCTCCCACGGCCGAATCACCGCTTTGTTTGTCCTATCCTCTCCGCCTGGTCCCGGCGAGAGTGAGCCGCATCGAGAGGCGCTATGAGAAACAGCATCCTGGCCCTACCCCTGCTCGCGCTGGCGAGCTGCGCGCCGAAAGCCGAATGCAGCGACCTCTCCGCCCTCGGCGCGCACCTCGAATCCGGCCGCTGCGTCGTCGACGGCGATCTCGAGCTCGGAGGCGACGAGTGGCGCGCCCTGCCCGAGAACCTGCTCGTCCGGGGCCGACTGGAGATCAAGGGCACGCGCATCCGGAAGCTGCCGAGAGGCCTCGTCGTCGAGAAGGATCTCAGCCTGTTCAAGACCAGCATCGGCGAGCTTCCGCCCGACCTCGTCGTGAACGGGTATTTCGACAACTACCTCGGATTCGGTTCGCCCAGCCTGAAGCGGCCCCCGACCGTCGTGATCAAGGGGCGGTGCCCCGGCTGCCCCCTGCATCGCGCCGCGGCGCCGGAGCCGGAGAAACGCGAGGGGGGCAAGCCGGAGATGTCGAACGAATTGTTCGCCAAGGTGCGGGCGCTCAAGGGCGTGGTGTTCGGCGCCGTGGAGCGCTGCGACGTCGGGAAGCTCGAGGCGCTCGGCGCGAGCGGAGAGCTCACCCTGTTCATCGAGCACGAGTCCCCCCGGCTGATGGGGTCGCTGTTCAGCCACTGTCGCGCAGCCGATTTCTGCCGCCTCGTGCCGACGATGGCCGCCGCGGGGTTGGATCCGTGGGAGGACAAGCCGTCCTCCGACTCGCTGCTCATAACGGCGATCCGCGGCAAATCGACGACGCAAGCGCTCTGCCTCATCGACCATGGCCCGGTCCCCGGGGCGTCCGCCACGGCGGACTTGGCCCGCGGGTTTGCCCGCGAGCAGGCTGAGCTGGCCGGAGAGCACGCCGTGCTTCGCCGGCTGGAAGGAGACAGGCCCGACGACGAGCTCCCGCCTGTCGATCTCGTGCGGTACGACGCGGCCGGCGCCTTGAAGGCACGTCTCGCGAAGCTGAGCGCGCCCGAGCGCAATCGCTTGCTCCTGATGGCGGTTGCGTACCGTTCGCAGAGAGCGCTGCGCCTGCTGCTGAGAAACGGGGCCGACCCGCGCTTTGGCGGCCGCACCGAGAGGTTCGTCGGCCCGCCGCTCGTCCTCGCCGCCAGGCGCGGGAACGTCGAAGCGGCGAAGGTCCTGTCGAAGGCGGGCGCCCGCCCCGATGCCGGAGCGGCGCTTCGCGCGACCTTCGAGGCCAGCATCTCGATCGACCTGCAGCTCGACCTCGTCCGCGTGCTGCTCGCCGCCGGGGTGACCAGGACCGACCGTGCGGCGGCACTCGAGCTCTTCAAGGCGCGGTACGGCGTCGAGAGCGTGGAGGCGGCCCGCGAGCACGATCGCCACTTCGGCGGCACGTTCTACACGGAGGTCTTCCGGTTGCTCGACCGACGCTGAGGGTCGGACGGGGGCCACCGTCTCCCCCTCGTCCCCGCGCAACGGTAAGCTGCGCGCCCGATCCGAACGGAGGCGCCGATGACCGCCGACCTGGCCAAGCGAGCCCAGGAGCTGCGCAAGCAGATCCTCTTCCACGACCACCGCTACTACTTGCTCGACAAGCCGCTCGTCAGCGACGCCGAATACGACCGGTTGATGACCGAGCTCGAGCAGCTCGAGAAGACTCACCCCGAGCTGCGGACGCCCGACTCTCCGACCCAGCGGGTCGGCGGCGTGCCGTCCGAGCGGTTCACCAAAGTGGAGCACACCCGGCCGATGCTCTCGCTCGGCAAGGCGCAGTCCGAAGGCGAATTCCTCGACTTCGACGTCCGCGTGCGCAAGGCGCTCGGCGTCGACGAGGTGCTCTACGACTGCGAGCCCAAGCTCGACGGCCTGGCCATCTCGCTGCTCTACCGCGACGGCGTGCTCGAGCGCGGCGTGACCCGCGGCGACGGGACGGTCGGCGAGGACGTCACCTCGAACATCAAGACCATCAAGACCATCCCGCTGCGGCTGCGCCTGCCCGAGGGAGAGGAGCCACCGGAGCTCTTCGAGGCCCGCGGCGAGGTGATCCTCTCCAAGAAGGACTTCGCCAAGCTCAATCAGCGCCAGGAGGAGGCGGGCGAGGAGCCCTTCGTCAACCCGCGCAACGCCGCCGCCGGGTCGCTGCGCCAGCTCGATCCCAAGATCACCGCGACCCGCCCGCTCTCGGCCTACCTCTACGAGATCGGCGAGTCCTCGGTCCCCTTCCGCACGCATGAAGAGAAGCTCGAATTCCTGCGCTCGGTGGGCCTGCGCACCGCGCCGACCTTCCGCCTCGCCCGCGGCGCCGAGGAGGTGAAGAGCGCCTATCAGGACTTCCTCGACCACCGGCACGAGGAGCCCTTCGAGATCGACGGCATGGTCGTCAAGGTCGACGACTTGGAGCTGCGCGAGCGGCTCGGCACCGTCTCGAAGAGCCCGCGCTGGGCGATCGCCTGGAAGTTCCCCGCCGAGGAGGAGGAGACCGTGGTCCTCGCCATCGACGTCCAGGTCGGGCGCACCGGGAAGCTGACTCCGGTCGGCCGGGTCAAGCCGGTGCTCGTCGGCGGCGCGACGGTCTCCAACGCCACGCTGCACAACGAGGACGAGCTGCACCGCAAGGACGTGCGGGTCGGCGACCACGTCTTCATCCGCCGCGCCGGCGACGTCATCCCGGAGATCGTCGCGGTCATCGCCGAGAAGCGCCAAGGCGACGAGCTGCCGTTCGTCTTCCCCTCGCACTGCCCGGTCTGCGGCGCGGCCGCAGTTCGCAACCCCGGCGAGGCCGACCACCGCTGCACCGGCGTCTCCTGCCCCGCTCAGCTCGCCGGCCACCTCGCCCACTTCGCGCAGCGCACCGCGATGGACATCCAGGGGCTGGGCGACAAGCTCATCGCCTCGCTCATCGAGACCGGCCTGGTGCGCAACGTCGCCGACCTCTACGACCTGACCGTCGAAAAGCTCGCGAGCCTGCCGCGCCTGGGCGAGAAGAGCGCCCAGAACCTGGTCGACGCCATCGACCGCAGCCGCAAGACGACGCTGCGCCGCTTCCTCTTCGCGCTGGGCATCCGGCACGTCGGCGAGGCGACCGCGCGCAACCTCGCGCTGGCCTTCCCGGACATCCGCCAGTTCTACGATCTGAGCGCCGAGCAGCTCGAGTCGGTGCGCGACGTCGGCCCCGAGGTGGCGCGCTCGATGGAGCAGTTCTTCAAGGAGGCGCAGAACCGCGAGGTCATCGAGCGGCTGCTCGCCGCCGGGGTCTTCCCCGAGGCCGAGAAGGCGCCCGAGGGCGGCCCCTTCGCCAACAAGACCGTGGTGCTCACCGGCACGCTCTCGTCGATGGCGCGCGAGGACGCCAAGGCCGAGATCGAGAAGCGCGGGGGCAAGGTCGCCGGCAGCGTGTCGAAGAAGACCGGCCTGGTGGTCGCCGGCGAGGCCGCGGGCAGCAAGCTCGTCAAGGCGCAGCAGCTCGGCATCCAGGTCGTCGACGAGGCCGCGTTCCTGAAGATGCTCGAGGAGAATCCATGAAGCCGGTGCGCGTGAACCTGCGGATCTCCGGGCTGGTGCAGGGCGTCTTCTACCGCGCGAGCGCTCGCGACGAGGCGCTGGCCCTCGGCCTCAAAGGCTGGGTGCGCAACCTGCTCAACGGCGACGTCGAGGCGGAGGTCGAGGGGCCGGAAGACGACGTCGAGCGCTTCATCGACTGGTGCCGCCAGGGACCGCCGGGGGCGCGGGTCGAGGAGGTCGAGGTCGAGCGGAAGGAGTTCCGCGGGGACTTGAGGGCGTTCGCGATCGCGTACTGACCGGTCGGACCGATTCAGTGAGCGTGACGCCCCAGCACCCGCTCATCACGCAGACAAGCGCTCGCCCGTCTGCTCGGCACCGTTTCGCCGCGTTTTACCTGCGCGCGCCTGCTGAATACTCTTTCAGTGGTTCCCACTCTTAGATGGCGCGTCGCTCTCGAGAAACCTGATGACTACCGACCCGACTCTATTTCGTCCCCTCAGCCGCAGGCCACAGGCGACCACGGTCACCGTCAAGGACCTGATCCAGAAGGTTCAAGCGGGCGAAGTGCGCATTCCGCGCTTCCAGCGTCCGCTTCGGTGGAGCGGCAAGAACGTAGTCGAGCTCATCGACAGCGTTTGGCGCGGCTATCCGGTCGGCTCGCTGCTTCTCTGGAAGCGGCCCGCCGATGCCGACACGCTGCTTGTCGGCCGCGCCAAGCTGCAGGTGCCTGACCGCGCCGACGCGTGGTGGGTGGTCGACGGGCAGCAACGCGTGACGGCGCTGGCCGCCTCTCTGCTCGACCTGGATCACGGTGGCGACCGCCGCTGGGTCCTTCGCTTCGACCCCGAGCAGCAGGAATTCCTTCTCGGCCCGCCGCCTCCACACCGCAAGGGGCTCGACGTGCCGCTTTCCGTCCTCGGGGACCTGCGGCGCCTTGGCAGGTGGCTCCGCGAGAGCGCTCTCGAGGAGGAGATGATCGACCGCGTGGAGGACGCCCAGCAGCGCATCCTCGACTACGCGATCCCGGCCTACGTCGTTGAGACGAGTGACGAGGAGGCGCTGCGCGCGGTCTTCGCCCGGCTCAACAGCACCGGCGCGCGGATGAGGGCCGACGAGGTGTTCCAGGCGCTGCTCGGTGCGCCTTCCACCTCCGGACGCTCCTCACTCGACCTGGACGAGCTGCAGAAGGGCTGCGACCTCGACGGCTTCGGCCAACCCGCCCGAAGCGAAATCCTCAAGGCGGTCCTGGCGATGAGCGGGTTGGACCCGACCCGGCGGCTCGATGATCTCGAAAGCCTTCAGGGACTCGTCTCGCCCGAGGATGCGGCCGAGGCGCTATCTCGGACGGTCGCATTCCTGGCCGAGGACTGCGGCATTCCCCACGAGAGCCTCATTCCCTACCCGGTGGTCTTTTTCATCCTGGCGCGGTGGTTCCACGTCCATCCGAATCCCGCCCCGGCGACGCGCACCCTTCTCGCGCGGTGGGTCTGGCGCGGAGCGGTCACCGGCGTCCATGAACGCGCAGCGGTCTCGAAGATGCGCGAGCAAGTTCGCGACATCCAACCCGGGGACGAGTCGGGCTCGCTCGACAGGCTGATGCGCCGCATCGGCTCGCCGCCTTCCGGGCCCTGGCAGCTCGAGAAGTTCAACCACAAGAGCGCGCGAAGCCGCATCGAGTGCCTCGCGCTGCTGAGCCTTGGGCCGCGGGACCGACTCGGGATGGTGTCGATGGGCGATCTCCTCTGTGGAAGAGTAGCCCGCGAGGTCTTCACCAAGAGTGACTGGGAGTCTCTGGCTGAGCCCGACCGCGAGCTGGCCCGGAGCGCCGCGAATCGAGTCCTCCTCGCCAATGCGCACTCGGGGCTGCAGGCGGAGCTTCGGAGGTGGGACCCGACGAAGCACGCCGAAGCGCTGGCTTCGCATCTCATCGACGAAGTCGCCTTCGAGTCCCTGGTCAAGAAGCAGATCCCACGCTTCCTTCGCCGCCGTGCCGCCGCCTTGGCGCAGCTCGTCGACCGGTTCCTGCGCGATCGCGCCGAGTGGGACGAGCCGACGCTTCGGCCTCTCGAGGTGTATCTGGACGCGGAGGCGGTCGATTGAGCGAGCTGAAGACGTCGCCGCGCCTGCGGCTGGAGGTGCGCGTCTCCGGTCAACGAGTAGGGGTCCTCGCTCGCGAGCGCCACGGAGCGATTCGCTTCACGCCGGACGCAGCTTGGCTCGAGGGAGGGCAGCATCCTCCCCTCGGACTCGCCTTCCTCACCGATCCCTCGCCACGGCTAGCCGGTACCGGCTTGCCCTCCTGGTTCGACAACCTCCTGCCCGAGGTGGGAAGCGCGCTGCGACATCGGATCTGCCAGCAGCGCGGTCTTCGCGAGACCGACACGCCGTCGCTGCTCTTGGCCCTTGGGCGCGATCTCCCAGGCGCCGTCGAAGTGCTTGGCGAGTCGGAGCCCGCCGCACTGCCGCCGGAAGAACCGGTAGCCCCAGGCCGGCTTCGCGCCTCGCTCGCCGGAATGCAGCTCAAGCTCTCGATGCTGCTGGAGGGTGACAAGTTCGTCCTGCCAGCCCGAGGCGAGACCGGGCGCTGGATCGTGAAGATCGCCGGGGAGCGCCTTCCAGAACTGCCGCAGGTGGAGCACTGCACGATGAGCTGGGCCGAGGCCTCGGGGCTGCCGGTTCCTCGTCACCATGTGCTTGGAGTCGAAACGCTTCAGGGCGTCCCGCCTGATTTGCTCGGCACACCGAGGCTTGCCTTCGCCGTCGAGCGTTTCGATCGCTCGGTCGACGGCTCTCGCATCCACCAAGAGGATTTCGCGCAAGCGCTCGAAATTGATGCGCGAGCCAAGTACGCCGATACGGGTCCTAGGCGAACGAGCTACGACGCCCTCGCGCGACTGGTCAAAGACGTCTGCGGCGAGGACGCTCAGGCCCAGTTTCTCGACCGCGTCGCCTTCACAATCGCTTCTGGCAACGACGACGCGCACCTCAAGAACTGGTCCTTTCAGTGGGGATTCGATCATCGCCCCAGGTTGAGCCCCTGCTACGACTTCGTCGCATCGATCTCCTGGCCCGCCTTCGGTTGGGAATCACCGCACGGACCCCCGAAGCTCGCCTTGGCCCTCGGGCGCTCGCGCCGCTTCGACAACCTCGACCGCGAACGGCTGCGCCTCTTCGCCCAGAGGGCTGATGTCCCCGACGGCGAGGAACGCATGCTCGCGGCGCTGGAGCGGGCTCGGGCAACGTGGGCAGCGATCGAGGATCAGAGCCCCGCCAGGATGAGAGAGGCGGTGAGGCTGCACTGGAGCAGAGTGCCTGTGCTGCGCAGCCTCGGCGGACTTCCCTCCAGCACGAGGACATCACGGTGTCCGCCGTCGGCCTGAGCAGGCACGCGCCATTTCCGCACGGGTGTTCATTGCCATGCGCCTCTACACCGCCGGCGGCCCGCGTGGGCCTTGGCTTTCCGGGCCTCCGCCCTCCCGAGCCCGCTCAAGAGGTGTCGCGAAATCCCCCTGACCTCGGTTCGTCCCGCCGCTCACCCTGAGCTTCGCACCGGGCCTTGCCCGGCTGTGTCCCACGAACGAACAGCAGCTTGCCGTAGAGCCAGCCGTGCGCGCGAGCGAGTGAAAGTCCCCTCTCCCGCGCTTGCG
>DHSB01000173.1:52566-65512 GCA_002408385.1 Myxococcales bacterium UBA5297 | reverse complement strand
AGAGGGAAGGTTGGTCGCCACCGTCGAGGAGAGGCCGCCTATCGACTCGACGCTCGTGCCCAACCTCGAGGAACGTCGCGGACTGTTAGTTAAGAGCGTAGCTCCCGACGCGAGCGGCGGGAGCGGAGTCGAAGGGCCCCTCGACTTCGGCCTCGCGAGTTCGGCCTCCTGAGCCTGTCGAAGGGGCTCGGGCTGATCGGTTGTCGCTCGAAGGATCCTTCGACACATCTTCAGAACGCCCAGTCGAGCCGCAGGGTCGCGAAGTGCTCGAAGGCACGCAGCTCCTGCCCCTGGAGCTGTTGGGAGCGGTAGGCGTACTCCCCATGCAGCGCCAGGTTGTCGACGAAGTAGTACCGGGCGCCTCCGACCGCCTGCCAGGCGTCGGAGTCGATCTCCTCGGGGGTCAGCAGCAGGCCGAACCGCGCGAAGGCGGCAAGACTGGTCATCGGGAAGTAGTTGAGCTGGGCCGAGCCCGACGAGGTCGTCACCTCGGAGCCTTCGCCCCAGAGCGGCCCCTGGTCGCGGCTGAGGAAGTACTGCAGCTCGAGGTTGAGCTGCCGGTAGTTGAGGCTCGCGTCGGCCCCGAGGCGCAGATGGCGCTGCCGGTCGGCGGCGCCGGCCTGCGGGCGCGCCCGGCCGAAGATGCCGGTCAAGCCGAGCCGCTGTCCGGAGGTCTGGCCCTCGCCACGCCCGAACACATAGGCGACGCGGGCGTAGAGATCCTCGGGGAAGTCGGAGAGACGGTTGGTGCTCGAGCCGTTGATCCAGCCGGCCGCGTAGCTGAACCCCGAGAACTGGTAGCCCGTAATCTCGATGCCCTCCTGCGTCTCGGACAGCGGCGGTCCGCCAGGGAAGCTCGCCTCGTACGGGAGGTAGGGGGTGAAGGTGAGGCGGCGCTTGTCGCTGAAGACCGCGTAGGCGGGCTCGAAGCGGCCCGCGCGCACGTTGAGCCAGCGGGTGCCCAGGCTGCTGAAGACGACGTTGGCCATCTCCAACGACCCTTGCTGTCCGGCGATACCGCGAGCCTCCGGCAGCGACGGCGGGTAGACGACCAGGTAGCCGATGTGCTGGCCGAGCAGGCCCGCGGACAGCAGGTCGAACCCGGTGACGGCAAAGCGCGTGACGTCCTGTCCCTGCGGGTCGCGCTCGCTGTTCACGTAGTCGAAGCCGGCGTGGACGCGCGCGGCAAATGGCGGCGGGCTCTCGAGGACCGTTCGCTCCTTCTGCTCCTCACCCGGCAGCCGGTAGCCATTCATCCGGTAGCGCGCGCCGAAGTCGTTGAGGCGCGGGAAGGCCGAGTGGCACATCGTGCAGTTGTAGCCGTACTTTCGGGCAAAGACCGGGATCCCCGACGCGGGCGGCGACCAGAAGGCGACCAAGGCCGCGACCAGGCCGAACGCGGCCAGCAGCAGAATGCGGCGATTCATCGCTCACCTCCCTCGGGGCTCTTCGGCCCTGCGACCGGCTGCGCACCTCCGGGAAGCTCGGGCAGCTCGACCTCGGGCAGAACCCCGGTCAGCGACTCGAGGAAGGCGACCAGGTCCTCCTTCTCCGAGGCGGTCAACTGCAGGGGCACCATCAGCGGGTCGAGGTTGGGGTTGGGGATTCCGCCGCGGTCGTAGAGCTCGATGACGTCGCGCAGGGTGCGCTCCGAGCCGTCGTGCAGGTAGGGGAAGGTCAGGGCGACGTTGCGCAGCCCGGGAGTCTTGAACTTGCCGCGGTCGGCCGGGTTCTTGGTGGCGTCTTCGCGCCCGAGGTCGGGCTTGGGCCGGTCCATGCCGATTCCGACGTTGTGGAACGACTGATCGGAGAACAAAGGCCCGCTGTGGCAGGAGGTGCAGTGGGCTTTGCCGTTGAAAAGATCGGCGCCACTCCGGGCCGCGGGGCTTATCGCGTCCTTCTCCCCGGCCAGGTAGCGATCGAACGGGCTCGGTCCGGTGACGATGGTGCGTTCGAAGGCAGCGATGGCCTTGGCGATGCCGTCCGCGGTCACCGCAGTGCCAAAAACACACTGGAACTGCTCGACGTAGCCGGGGATGCCGTTGAGCTTGGCGACCACGTTCTCGAGGGTCTCGCCCATCTCCACCGGGTTGTGGATGGGGCCGAGGGCCTGCTCCTCGAGCGAGGCGGCGCGTCCGTCCCAGAACTGGAACTCCATGTAGGCCGAGTCGAGGACCGTGCCGGAGTTGCGGGTGCCGGTACGGCCGCCGATTCCGGTGTCGACCTTGCCGTGGTTTGCCCACCCGGTCTTCGGATCGTGGCAAGTGGCGCAGCTAATCGTGTTGTCGGCCGAGAGCCGGGGGTCGAAGTAGAGCTGCTTGCCCAGCCGCACCTTTTCGTCCGTCTGCGGATTGTCCGCGGGGATGGGCACCGGCGGCAGGGGGCCGTCGAAGCCGAACTGTGCGTGTATCAAACCGCCGAGGGACACCAGGACGACAGCAACCCATTTCATGGCTCACCCCACGATCGGCCGCCAGGCAAGCGTGCGGCGCTCGCCGCAAGGTGGTCATTGGCGCGGTCGTGAGGAATGAGTCCCTTCAGGGATTCGCGTGCTGCTGCCTCAAACAGGGACCTATCGAGGCTTCGACCCCAGCGGGCTACTGCGTCTGCGTGTTCTGCACGACCCGGCAGCTTCCGGCGCAGAGCAGGACGTAGCTCGCTTGTCGCCCGCAACCGGTCGCGCCAAAGGTGTCGACGTTCAGGCGCTGAATCGCGATGGCGGCCGGCTCGCACTGCAGGTCGAAGCCCGCCTGGCGCTGGACTAGATCGAGCGCGTCGACCCCCTGGGGCTCGGGGCAGTAGCCGAAGATGTTGCAGCCGACGGTATAGCGCCGAAGCTTCTGGCATCCCTCGGCGTAGTAGAGCCCGGAGTCGGTGGGGTTATCGGCGCCGCTCGGGTTCGCTGCGGCCACCTCGAGCGAGGCTTCGGGGCACTGCATGTCGAGGCTCGCCTGTTCGCGTACGGCGGCCAGACCGCCGGCACCGCAGCCGGAGCCGATAATCCCAAGGGCGAGCCAAACAACGAGTGGGAGAGCGTTCTTGATGAGCATCTGGTCTCCGGATTGCCAAGAGCGCAGCCGCAATGCAGCCCAACGCTCCGCACGTTTCGAAAATGAAGCGCTGCTTCGATCTACTGCTGGCCGACCGGGCGGTTCGGGGGCCAAAGCTTCTTCGGGGGCTTTGAGTGGGCATTCGCAAGTACGCGAAGCTGCGGATGATGGCGGCAGCGCTCGCGCCGAGGTCGGAGTCGGGAGCGAAGCCGCGAATCCGACTCCGAGGCTCCGGCTGCTCGCCTCAACGCTCGGGATGACCGGAGCTCGCCCAAGTTGCTTGGACGATCGCGGAATGAGCTCTGGCGCGCGCTCCTCGCCGACTCTCGGCCTCATCGGCGCCACCCGCGACCCATCACGCCCCCGCCGGCCGGATCGCCAGCATCTTGCGTTCGCCGAGCCCCTCGATCACCGGCGGCTCGACCCGCACCTCGTCGCGCCAGAACCGCTCGTCGGCGAGCAGCTCGACGATCGCCCGCAGGTGCCCGTCCTGCGTGAAGACCACGCCCCCGGGGCGCACCTTCGGGAAGAGGTGGACGAGACAGGTGCGCGTCGAGGCGAGCAGGTCCACGTCGAGCAGAGCCACGTCGACCGGGCCCGCAAACCCCGGCATCGTCTCCTCGAACCAGCCCTTGTGCAGCTCGCAAACCTGGGGCGCGCCGAACCGCTCGACTACCCGCTTCACCGACGGCAGCCGACCGGCAAAGGCGCCGGCGCGGAAGTGGACCGCGCTGCCGTCGAGCCGGGTGTGCTGCTCGTCGTTGGGCGGGATGCCGCGGAAGGAGTCGAAGACGTGCAGGCGCCCGCCCGCTCTTGCGGCGACCAGGCTGAGCTTGGCGCTGCTCGCGCCCTTGGCCGCGCCGGCTTCGACCACGGTCAGCTCGGGTCGACCCGCGAGCCGGAAGATGGCGTCGACGACCGCGAGGATCTCGACCTGCGTGTGGTAGCAGCGCACCGCGTCGGTGGTCTCGACGAAGCGCCGCACGAGGCCCAGTCGCTCGTGCAGCGGCAGCTCGAGGGGATAGCGTGCGGTCAGAAACGAGAGCACCGCGCGCCTGTCGCGGGTGGCGAGCAGCTCGAGCGACTTGAGCTTGCGATAGAGCGACCCGGGCCCCCGCGTGCCGAAGCGCGAAGGGCCGCGCCGACCGCGGGTGCGGCCGGGAATCCAGCTCGGCAGCGTGTTCGAGAGTGAGCCCACGGCCGACGGTATACACCATCGAGCCGCGACGGCGCGGCTGCTGCAGCGCCCCAGCTCATCCTCGTCGCCGTTCGGCTAGAACCCGATATCGAGCCCGACGTTGAGCGCGGTGTCGGTCGGCACCTTGCCCTCGGCGGGCCTGCTGTCGTGCTTGACGACGAAAGAGACGCCAAGGCTCAAGGCCGAGATGAGCCGGGCGCTCAGCTTGGTCGTCGAATTGACCAGCACGCGCGAGGGACCGAGGACCGTCGGTAGCACCTCGAGGTCCTCGCTGAAGATCACGTCGCGGGTGAGCGCGTAGCGGAAGATGACGCCGAGCTTCGGCGCGGCGATCAACACGTCCTCGATGTCCAGAGGGGTCGGGTAGTACTGGAAGCGCAGCTCCTCGCCGTAGCGGAACGCGAGGTCGGTCTGCAGCTTGAGGCGCGAGAAGTCGCCCTCCAGCTCGTCGAGCCACAGGATGCTCAGACCGGCTTCGCCATACGGCAGGGCCTCGATGCTCTTGACGTGATCGGTGCTCGCGCCCGCCAGCAGGTAGATCGCGAACAGCTCGCTGAGACGACGGTCCGCGCGCAGCTCCAAGAGCGCGTTGAGGGCCACGGTCTCCGGGACCAGGTCCGGGTCTTGCGGGCGGGTCTGGCCGTAGGCGCCGTTGGCTTTGAGCGCGAAGATCCAGTCCTCGGACTGCCGAGTCGCCGAGAGCGCTCCGGTCGTGGTGATCGACTGCGCGTTGCCGGTCAGCGAGATCAGCCCCGCGCTGATCACCCCGGACCAGGCGACCTCTTTCGTCTCGGGGACCGGCGCCTGCGCCGCTGGCGCTGCCTCGGGCGCAGCCGCCTTCGGTGCAGCCGCCTCCGCGAGTTGCTGCGCGGCCTTCGCGGCGCGCTCCGCGGACTCGGCCGCCGACTGTGCCGCGCGGGCAGCGCGCTCGGCAGACTCGGCCGCGCGCGCCGCGCTCTGCTCGCTCACCGAGGCCTGAGGCGGGACCGGCTCTGCCGGGGAATCCGAAGCGGCTTGGCCGAGGCCGAGCGCGAGCACGAGCGAC
The DNA here is from genome assembly GCA_002408385.1 of Myxococcales bacterium UBA5297. Lineage (GTDB taxonomy): Bacteria > Myxococcota > Myxococcia > Myxococcales > UBA5297 > UBA10939. Next base: position 60,219 of record DHSB01000173.1, on the reverse strand, counting down.
AGGACGGCTTGCATGACGAGATCACTCCTTGCTGGTCTTGAAGGCGAAGAACGTGTCGCCGGGAGGCTGCCCGCTTCGATGCAGGGCTCAAGGGCCCGTTTCTCCCGGAGGTCCCGGCAGATGCGGTCGGCACCCTATAGGCTTGGCAAATCCTCGAGCAAGCAGGTTGCAGCCTGCGCGAGGGACCATCACGGCAGACCAGCGCCGCTCCGCTCGACCTATCGGCTGCTGGTCTCAGCGCTGCCGAGCTCGTTCCCAACCTGTCCAAGCAACTTGGGCCAACCCCGGACATCTCAGGAGTGTCGCGGGCGCAAAACCGGCCGGCGGGCGTTCGCAGTGCCCGGGAGCGTTTCTTCGATGGGTGCTCAAACAGCGAAGAAGCCGTCGCTCGGCGCCTGCGCGAGCTTCAAAGCGTCCCCTCGCGCCGTCTGCGCGTAGCCGAGGCCGTGAAGTAGACTCCGCTCCGGCTTTTCGGCCTTCTGTCCCCACACGAGAATCCCAATGCCCACTCCGTCTGGCTCTTCGCCTCATCGCTGGCGCTTCTTTCGCGCCGGCGGCCTGGATCAAGTCCGCCTCGAGACGGGCGCCGACCTTGCCCACCTCGACCAGCTCGACCCCAAGCTCTGGGTCGCCCTCGCCTGCCCGGTCAAAGGGCTCGACTTCGACGAGCAGACGCTGGCGCTCATCGACACCGACAACGACGGCCGGGTGCGCGCGCCCGAGCTGCTCGCCGCGCTCGGGTTCTGCCGCGATGCCCTCAAGAGCCTCGACCCCCTCGTCGCCGGCTCCGACACCCTGAGGCTCGACGCGCTCGACGAGGCCAAGCCCGCGGGCAAGGCCGCGCTCGCCTCGGCGCGCAGGGTGCTCGAGAGCATCGACAAGGCCGACTCGGCCACCATCGGCCTCGCGCAGGTGGTCGACACCCGGGCGCTCTCCACCAACACCCGCTTCAACGGCGACAGCATCGTCACCGCCAAGACCGCCGCCACGCCCGAGCTCGAGAAGCTCATCGGGGAGATCGTCGCCGCCTTGGGTGGCGAGGAGGACCGCAGCGGCGCCCCGGGAGTCTCCCAGGCCAAGCTCGACGCCTTCTTCGCCGAGCTGAACGAGCTCGAGGCCTGGTCGAAGAAGGCCGAGGAGTCGGCCGCCGAGCTCCTGCCGCTCGGCGACAAGACCGCCGCGGCCGCTGCGGCCTTCGCTGCGGTCCAGGCCAAGGTCGACGACTACTTCACCCGCTGCCGCCTGGCGGCCTTCGATCCGCGCGCCCAGGCGCCGCTCAACCGCGCCGAGGCCGAGTATGCGGCCATCGCCGACAAGACCCTCTCGTGCGCTGCCGACGAGGTGGCCAGCTTCCCCCTGGCCCGGGTCGAGCCGGGCCGCCCGCTGCCGCTGGTCGAAGAGGTGAACCCTGGCTGGAGCGCGCGGATGGCCGCGCTCACCGCGGACGCGGTCGCCCCGCTGCTCGGCGAAGGCCAGCGCGCGCTGACCGAGGGGCAGTGGGAGGAGCTACGCGGCAAGCTCGCCCCGCACCTGGCCTGGGCTGCCTGCAAGCCGGCGACCAAGGTCGAGTCCCTCGGGCTGGGGCGCGTCCGCGAGATCCTCGCCTCGAATGCCAGGGAGGAGCTCGCCGCCTTGATCGAGCAGGACAAGGCCGGAGGAGCGGAGCTCGACGGAGTGGCGGCGCTCGAGAAGCTGCTGCGCTTCCACCGCGACCTGTTCCGCCTGCTGCACAACTTCGTGGCCTTCACCGACTTCTACTCGCCCGAGCAGTTGGCCATCTTCCAGGCCGGCACGCTCTACCTCGACAGCCGCTCCTGCGAGCTGTGCGTCGAGGTCGTCGACCCCGCCCGCCACGCGACGATGGCCGGCCTGTCGAAGTGCTACCTCGCCTACTGCGACTGCACGCGGCCCAACGGCGAGAAGAAGCAGATCGCCGCGGTCTTCAGCGACGGCGACAGCGACTACTTGATGGTCGGGCGCAACGGCGTCTTCTACGACCGCCAAGGGCGCGACTGGGACGCGACGATCACCAAGATCGTCGACAACCCGATCAGCATCCGGCAGGCGTTCTGGTCCCCGTACAAGAAGTTCCTGCGGATGGTCGAGGAGCAGCTCCAGAAGCGCGCAGGCGCCGCCGACCAGGCCAATCAGGACCGGCTCGCGCAGGCGGCCGACAAGACCGCCAACGTGGACAAGGCCGCGGCGCCGCCCAAGAAGATCGAGCTCGGCACCATCGCCCTGATCGGCGTCGCCATCAGCGGCGCGGCCGCGGCCATCGGCGGCCTGCTCGAGGCCTTCTTCGGCCTGGGCCTCTGGATGCCGGTGGGCCTGGCCGGCATCGTGCTCGCCATCTCCGGCCCCTCGATGCTCATCGCCGCCCTCAAGCTGCGCCAGCGCAACCTGGGCCCGGTGCTCGACGCCAACGGCTGGGCCATCAACGGCCGGGTCAAGGTCAACATCCCCTTCGGCGGCTCGCTGACTCGGATGCCTACCTTCCCGCGCGGCTCCGAGCGCAGCATGACCGACCCCTACCAGCCCAAGCGCAGCCCCTGGGCCTACGCGGCCCAGGCCGCGCTCGTGCTCGCGCTCGTCGCCGGGACCGGAGTGCTCGGCTACCACAAGGGATGGATGCCTCGGCAGCTTGAGCAGCCGCTCGGCTTCCTCGGTGTGCCCGCACACCTCTCGCGCGCCAAGGCCCGCGCCCAGGAGCAGGTCGAGGAGGCGAGAAAGGCGGTCGCCAGCGCCCAGGAACAGCTCGACGCGGCGACCAAGGCGCTCGAGGCGGCCGCCGACAAGGACCCCGCGACGACCGCCCGAGCCCAGGCGCGGCTTGCGCGCGCACAGGCCAGGAACGAGAGGACCCTCGACCGGCTCGAGCTGCTCGAGAGGCGCCTCGAGCGCACGAGCGCCGCGCTCGAGACCGCGGTCGACGTCCAGCAGGCGCGCGAGGATGAGCTCGAGGCGGCCGCCGCGGCCGAGGAGCGGGCCGAGCTCGAGGCCGAGGCCGCCCGAGAAGCGGCCCGCGCGGCCGCTGATCCGGCGCCCGCCACGCCTCCGAGCGAGGCCAAGGCGCCGGCCGAGCCTGCGCCGGTTGCCGACTCGGCACCGTAGAGCTGCCGCGAGGGGGCACTCCGGGTTGGCGCCCCTCGATGACGAAGACGGGCCCGACCGCCATTGCGGCCGGGCCCGCTCGTTTTTGGTCCGGCCAGTGCTGGCCGCGCGGCCCGCTGCGCAGCCCCCAGATACAGCTCGCGCCGGCGCTCCCGAGGCTCAGGTCACACTTCTCCAGGTAGACCGCCTCCTGGTCACAGCCGCGCACCATCGCCTGGTCGGCGCTGAGGATCACGATCTGGAGCCGGTGCTGCGCGCACTCGAGATCCGGCGCGGCTCCGGTCGCGCCGCAGCCCGAGGCTCGCTGCATCGTGCCCTCCGGTAGGGATCGAATCCGAACGCCGAGGTCGATTCTCCTTCCTGCGAGCCGGCGTGCTCTTGCGCGCCCGTCATCTGAGCGAGCGCGCCGGCCCTCCCAACAGCCCTGCCAGCTCAAGATCACAGCCGGCCAAGCGACCGCCACGAAAAAGACCAGCGGGCCGTGCGCCGGCAGGAAGCTGCTAGATTGCCGCGCCTCTCGGTCCTGGAGCGAGCGTGGCGCTTCTCTGGCGAAAGCAGAAAGACGGCACGACCTACGAGGTCCGCTCGGCGGGAAGAACGCGGCGGCTCTACACGGACGGCGTCTTCCACTCCCAGTTGAACCTCGGCCGCCCGGTCAACGGCGGGCTGTGGGATCTGCTCGTGCTGCCGGCCTTCCTCGTCCCCGAGGGCAGAGTGCGTCGCGTCCTCGTCCTGGGCGTCGGCGGCGGCGCGGTGCTGCGACAGCTCCAGCATTTCTTCGAGCCCGAGGTGCTCGTCGGCGTCGAGCTCGACCCGGTCCACCTCTACGTCGCGCGCCGCTTCTTCGGCCTGCGGGGCCGCAACTTCGAGCTGCACCAGGCGGATGCCGTGGCCTGGGTCGAAAGCTACGAGGGGCCGCCCTTCGACCTCATCGTCGACGATCTGTACGGCCAGGTTGACGGCGAGCCGGTGCGCGCCAAGGCCGGCGCCCGCTGGATGTCGACGTTGACTCGGCGGCTCTGTAGGCACGGCGTGCTGGTGATGAACTTCGTTGCCCGCCACGAGATGCACGGCTCGGCACTCGGTCACCGCGCGGCCCGGCGCTTCGGCTCGATCTTCGAGCTGACGCACCCGCTGCTCGACAACTCGGTCGCGGCCTTCACGCTGCAGCCCTCGACCATCGACTCTCTGCACAGGCGCCTCGAGGCGGTCGCCGAGCTCGATCCGCGGAAGAAGACCTGTCCCCTGCGCTTCCAGATCCGGCAGATCGCCTGAAGAAGACTCCTTCTTCGACTCCGTCCGCTTCCGCTCACCCTTCAGCGTCGCTCCCGACGCGCGCGAGCGGCGCGAGAGGCGCGCTCGCAGAAAGCTGCCGCGGGAGGTCGAAAGCCCGCGGAGCCCCGCTCGGCTGTTCGCTCTCCGAGAATTCCCGTACCCTGCCGACAAACCAAAACTGGGAGCCCATCATGACCAGTCCAAATCTGCGTGGCTTCTTGACGACCGCGTTGGCCGCCCTGCTCGCGCTCGGCGCAGGCGCTTGCGGCAACGACGTTCCAGCCGGCGAGGAGGACGCCGGCATCGAGGAGCCCGTCTCCTGCGAAGAGGATGCGTCCCTGTGCGGCGAGCACGCGAGCTGCGTCGAGGGGGACGACGGCATGGTCTGCGTCTGCGATCAGGGCTGGGAGGGCGACGGCGCGAGCTGCGCGGATGTCGACGAGTGCGAGGCGGAGACGGCCGACTGCGACGAGAACGCGACCTGCGCCAATACCGAAGGCTCGTTCACCTGCGCCTGCAACGAAGGCTTCACCGGCGACGGCAAGACCTGTGAAGAGGCGGCAAACCCCTGTGACGAGCTCGAGTGCCCTGCCGGCGCGCGCTGCCAGGAGGTCGACGGCGAGTACGCGTGCGTCTGCCTGCCGGGCTACGCGGGCGACGGCACGAGCTGCTCCGACATCGACGAGTGCGCGGCGGCGCTCTCGCCGTGCGACGCGAACGCAACCTGCGAGAACTCTGACGGCAGCTTCACCTGCACCTGCAACACCGGCTATTCCGGCAACGGCGCGAGCTGCAGCGACATCGACGAGTGCGCCGGCACCAATCCGTGCGCGCCGGGCGAGGCCTGCACGAACACCGAGGGCGGCTACGAGTGCGGCTGTGGCGAGGGGTTCGTGGAGGACGGCGAAGGCTGCGTCGACATCGACGAGTGCGCCGCCGAGACCTCTCCTTGCGACGCGAACGCCTCCTGCGAGAACACCGAGGGGGCCTACACCTGCACCTGCAACGGCGGCTTTTCGGGCGACGGCCTGACCTGCGCCGACCTCGACGAGTGCACCGACGGCACGGCCGAATGCGAGGAAGGGACGACCTGCCTGAACACGCCGGGCGGCTTCGTCTGCGCCTGCCCGACGGGCTACGCCGAGGTCGAAGGAGCCTGCGAGGACATCGACGAGTGCCTGGAGCTGACGGCGGGCTGTCATCCCCTCGCCACCTGCCACAACGAGCCGGGGTCGTTCCTCTGCGAATGCCCCGAAGGCTACGAGGGCGACGGGCTGAGCTGTACCGACATCGACGAGTGCGCCAACGGCACGGCGAGCTGCTCGGGCTCGGCCTGTACGAATACTTCCGGCGGCTTCGAGTGCGGCTGCCCGAGCGGCTTTGAGGACGACGGCTCGGGCTGCGCCGACGTGAACGAGTGCGCGAGCGGCCAGGCCGGCTGCGACGATCTCGCGACCTGCACGAACACCGAGGGCAGCTTCACCTGCGCCTGCAACGAGGGCTATGAGGGCGACGGCTTCTCCTGCACCGACATCAACGAGTGCGCGACCGGGGCCGACAACTGCAGCGAGCACGCCACCTGCGAGAACTCCGACGGCGGCTTCGACTGCACCTGCAGCGAGGGCTACGCGGGCAACGGCATCACCTGCGCTGACGTCGACGAGTGCGACAACGGCGAGCACGAGTGCGACCCGAACGCGACCTGCACCAACACCCCGGGGTCTTTCACCTGCGCGTGCAACGCGGGCTTCGGGGGCGACGGCCGCTTTTGCGAGGACATCGACGAGTGCGCGACCAACACGCACGACTGCGACCCGAACGCCGAGTGCTTCAACGACACCGCCACCTTCACCTGCATCTGCAACCTGGGCTTCGACGGCGACGGCCGCGAATGCATCGACGTCGACGAGTGCGCGGAGGGCACCGACGACTGCTCGATGAACGCCAACTGCCACAACACCCCTGGCAGCTTCACCTGCACCTGCAAGCCAGGATGGGAAGGCGACGGCACCGAGTGCACCGACATCGACGAGTGCGAGGCGGGCAGCTACACCTGCGACCCGAACGCGACCTGCCAAAACACCGACAGCAGCTACACCTGCGTCTGCAACGAGGGCTTCACCGGCAACGGCGAGACCTGCGAGGACATCGACGAGTGCGATGACGGCTCCCACGACTGCGACCCGAACGCCACCTGCACCAACACCGACGGCAGCTATGCCTGTGCCTGCGGCGAGGGCTATGAGGGCGACGGCACCTACTGCGAAGACCTCGACGAGTGTGAGTCGGGCGACCACGAGTGCTTCCCGGGCGCCACCTGCGTCAACGACATCGGCGGCTATGGCTGCGAGTGCCCGAGCATGATGTTCGGCGACGGCTTCGAGTGCTCCCACTACGCCTCCTGCGCCGAGTTGAGCGCGATGGAGTCGGACCTCGTCGACGGCGAGTACACGATCGACCCGGGCGACGGCCCGCTCGCCGTCTGGTGCGACATGACCAGCGACGGCGGCGGCTGGACGCTCATCGGCTCGATGGTCAACACCGACGCGCGCCGCTGGACCAGCCTGGCGGTGCTCACCGACGCGAGCGGCTTCGGGACCATCGACCAGCGCCAGAGCGCCGACTTCAAGTCGCCGGCCTGGTCGCAAGTGCCCGCGGGCGATCTGCTGCTGCGCACCGAGGAGTACGCGGTCGGCTACGGCGCGCTGCTCGAGAATCGCAGCTATGGCGCCCACATCGCGGCCGGCTGGCCGGCCGGCTGCAACAGCACCTGGCTGCGCTCGGGCGCCGACTTCTCCGAGGGCCTGGAGGTCGAGCAGGAGCAGCTCTTCGGGTACGCCTTGCGCGGCCTGGACACCAACGCCTCCTGCTTCCCCGGCGGGAACGAGAACGCGGCGATCACCCTGTTGGCGACCGACAACTGGAACGACGGCCTCGCCAACACGCCCGCGGGACAGGAGGTCTGGTCGCTTGACGATCACTCGATGCTGCGGGCCGAGCTCATCGTCCCGGTCGAGTGCGTGGGCGGCTGGCCCTGCAACGAAGCCGGCTTCATGCAGGACGTTGGTTCCCAGTGCTACGACTCCGACTGCAAGGCCGACTGGGTCGAGATCTACGTCCGCTAGCCGGAGCCTGAGGGCCTGGCCTGCCGCACCAGGCCCGAACGGAGGCTGCGAAGGGCCGCTCTTGTCGAGCGGCCCTTCGCGCGTTCAAGTCCCCGGCAAGTTGCTCGTCGGTTCCGCCCGGCCCTGCCGGCGCCGGCAGGGC
>DHSB01000173.1:15739-52433 GCA_002408385.1 Myxococcales bacterium UBA5297 | reverse complement strand
CCTGCCGGCGCCGGCAGGGCCGGTTGAACCTGGGTCTCCTCACAGGTATCCCTTTGCTGAAGAGGATTCCGACCGGAGAGGTGATGACCGCGAAGCGCTGTCCTTCGTGCAAGCAGAGCGTCCCAGCGAGCGCCTTTCAGTGCCCGCGCTGCGAGCTGATGCTCGTCGGTTTCGACCAGGAGCTCGACTTCGAGCCAGGCCACCGGAACGTCGTTCAGGCGATGTTCGAACGGCCCGAGGCAGCGATCGCCAAGTCCGAGACGCCCCGCTCGGCGACCCGCGAGCGCCCTCGCACCGGGCCGCTGCCGGCCCCCGACGACGTTCCCTGCGTGGTCGAGGGGCTTCGCCTGTCGCGGATGGGCCTGTCGCGCATCGAGGCGGTCGTCGTGGGCGCGGCCGATGGCCTCCAGACCGTGCTCGAGCTGACCAAGACAGTCGGCGGCTCGTTGGGCGAATTGCAGGTGGTGCTCCAGGGCCTCGTGGGAATCGGCGTCATCACCCTCTCGCCGGCGCAGGCCCTCTGGGAAGAGGCGGACGCAGAGGACGAGACCGTCAAGTTCGACCTCAACGAGCTGCAGGAGAAGGCCCGGCTCAACAAGGACCGGGCCGAGCAGCTCCGGGCGCGGCCGCCTGCCCATCGGCCCCCGACCTCTCCACAGACAGAGCCCGAGCGGCCCGCCCCCGCGCGCCCGATGTCCAGGCGGCGCACCGGCGCGCCCCGGGGCGAAGGCGACAACGCGCTGGAGATGGCCATCAAGCTCGAGCGCTCCGGCCGGGGTCTGGAGGCGCTGCGCTACCTCGAGCTGGCCATCTCCCGCAGCAACGACGCGGCTCCGCTCTACAACCGGCTGGCCATCGTGCTGATCCGCGAGCGATTCGACTTTCGCGGCGCCGAGAAGATGCTTCTCAAGGCGCTCGAGCTCGCTCCGGCCAACCCCGTCTATCGCGGCAACCTGGCGCTGGTCCGCGAGCGCAAGGCCATCGCCACGCACCCGAAGCTGCAGACGCTCAAGCGCGGCCAGGACCGTTAGCGGGCGGCCCCCGAAGGCCCTCGCGCGCGAGCTGCGTCGGGGCTCGCCGCGCGCGAGCGCGCCCGGGTTCAGAAGGGCAGCAGGAGGTGCGGCAGCCGCGAGAAGTAGTGCACCTCGGCCGCCGCGAGCGCGAGGAACGGGCCGAAGGGGATGGCGGTCGGGTCCGGCACCCAGCCGTCGTCGGCCGGCTTGGCGACGACCGTGACGCCCTGCGGCAACCGGCCAAGACCGGCCCGCTTCTCGTCGGCAACGGGCGCGGCCGCGATCACTGGTGCTGCCCCCGTGGGCTCGGCCGGCTGCGCCACCGAGAGCGCGACTGGCCCCTCGGGCGAAGCCTCTATCGAGGATACGAACGCGGGCGGTACCACCAGCCCGGCGGCCGCGCCGTCGGCCGCAGCTTCAGCCGAGGAGGCGAGCGCGGGCGGCGCCCCCTCGGAGTCGGTCTCGACCTCGGCCTCCGGGGGCGAAGCGGACGAGCGGCCCCTGCGCCGGCGCGCGGCGATCATCGCGATGCCGATGAGCGAGCCCTGCAGCGAGGAGAGCAACAACACCGGAAAGAGCGCCTTGAGCCCGAGAAAAGCGCCAATGAGCGCGACCAGCCCGAGGTCCCCGCGACCGATGGCCTCCTTGCCGAAGACCCGCTCGCCGATGGCGCCAAGCAGCATCAACCCGGTGTACGCGACCGCGGCGGCCAGCAGGTGCTGCATGAAGAGCTCGCGGCCCTGCGGCAGCGTCAGCAGCAGCCCGGCGACCACGCCCGTGTACGTCAGCTCGGTGGGCAACAGCCAGGTGTCCAGATCGATCATCGCCAGCGGGATCAGGAATCCGAGCAGCACGATCTCGCGGGCCGCGTCCCAGCCGAGCCCGTGGCGATAGACCGCGAAGGCGCAAACGAGGCCGAACGCGAGCTCGACGAAGGCGTAGCGAAACGAGAAGGGCGCCAGGCAGTTGCTGCAGCGCCCGCGGAGCTGGAACCACGAGAGGACGGGGAGGTTGTGAAACGGCTCGATGCCCTTGCCGCACGAGCAGCAGTGCGAAGGCGGCCAGACTATCGACTCGCCGAACGGCACCCGGGCAATCACCACGTTGAGGAAGCTGCCGATGCTCGCGCCGAAGAGAAACGCCGAGCCGACGAGGAACCAGACAGGGGCAGTGCGGAGGGCAGCGAAGAGGGTCATGGGGTCGACGAGCGCTCCCTCGCCCGAGCGCCTGTCACCGCGCGCGGGCCGGTCCGGGGCGAGGCCTTGCAACGCGTAGCCGCTGCCCTGAATTGCGCCGCGTTTATACCGGCTCGGCTCAGCGACGGGGGGAAAAACCTCTTGACCAGAGGCCGATACGCATCCTCGCTTCTTGGGCTAAGGTGCAACTGCTTCTTCACAGTCAGAGGGCCTGCGGGGTCAGCGCTTCAGACGCCGGGCACTTCGCTGCCGAATACCAATGGACCAACAACGCCTGGCCGCTCTTTATCGCCGTTACGGGCCCGCGGCCTACGCACGCTGTCGCAAGTTGCTGCGCGACGAGGCGCTCGCCGAGGACGCCGTGCAGGAGGTGTTCGTGCGCGTGCTACGCCACCTGGACAAGGCCCCCGATGACGAGGCCGCCCTCGGCTGGATCTACCGGATCTCGACGAACTACTGCCTCAACCTGCTGCGCGACCGCGCGGCGCAGGCCGAGCCGGTCGACGAGCTTCCGGAAGGGACGACCGGCGACCTGGAAGCTGTGCTCTCCGATAGAGACGCGTGCCTGCGGGTCCTCGCCCGCATGCCCGACAAGCTCAGGGCGCCGGCGGTCCTCCACTACCTCGACGGTCTCGAGCAGGGACGGGTCGCCGAGGTGCTCGGGGTCTCGCGGCGCACGGTGATCAACCGGCTGGCGGCTTTCGCGGATCGCGCCCGCAAGCTCCTCGAGCCCTCGGGGGGTCTGGAATGAACGAGCGCGACCACCTCTGTGCGCTGTCGCTCGACAGGCTCCTGCTCTCGTCGATGTCGGCGGACGAAGAGCGGCAAGCCGGCGAGCACCTCGAGGCCTGCGAGGCCTGCCGGACGGCCCTCGAAGAGCTGCGGGCCGACCAGCAGCGCTTCGCGGCACGAGTCTTCGCGCGCACGCTACCCCCGCTCGAAGCCCGCGCTTGCAGGCGCGGACGGCTCGAGCTCTTGGCCGCGCGGCTGGGCAATCCGCGGCTGCTCGTGCCGGTCGGCCTCGCCGTCGCGCTTCTCCTCGTGGTCGCGCGGCCAGCGCCCGAGCCCGACCTGAGGATCAAGGGCGGCCCCACCCTCAAGGTCTTCGCCCGCCGCCAGGGAGCGGTCTTCCAGGTCCGGCCCGATACCCGCCTTGCCGCCGGCGACCGCATCCGCTTCGTCATCGAGCCCGAGCGGCCCGGATACCTGTTGGTGGCCTCGGTCGACGGCGCGGGCACGGTGAGCGTCTACTTCCCGCCCGAGGGCGGACAAAGCGCGCCGGTCGGCGCCGGCCGCAGCGAGCTGCCGGGCAGCATCGAACTGGACGACGCCCCCGGTCCCGAACGGCTCTTCGCCTACTTCAGCGAGCAGCCCCTGCCCGCCGCCGAGGTGGCTCGGGCGCTCGCGGCCGCGCCGGGCGCGGTGGTCTCCGGGGTGAAGCCGCTCGAGCTCTCCTTCGCCAAGGAACAACCTTGAGAGCGCTCGCGCTGCTGCCCCTGGTCCTGCTCCTCCTGTCCCCGCCAGCAGATGCCGAGACCCGGCGCTTCGCGTTGCTGGTGGGCAACAACGCGGGCACAGGCGAGCTGCCGCCGCTGCGCTTCGCCGAGGCCGACGCGGGCAAGGTCGCCCGCGTCCTGGTCGAGGTGGGCAACGTCGAGGAAGACGACGTCTTCCTGCTGCAGGGGCGGTCACTGGCCGAGATCGAGCGCGCGATCGCCCTGGCGGGCGACCGGATAGCCGAGGTGCAGCGTCGGCCGGACGCGCGGGCGCTGCTGCTCTTTTACTTCTCGGGCCACAGCGACGGCGAAGCGCTCGAGCTGGGCCCCGAGAAGCTGGCCTTCGGGCGCCTCAAGTCCCTGCTCGCGAGCGCCGGCGCCGAGGTGCGCCTGACCATCATCGACGCGTGCAAGAGCGGCGCGGCCATCGCGGCCAAGGGCGGCAAGCCAGCCCCCGGCTTCACCATCCGGCTGGTAGACGAGCTGGCGACCAGAGGCGAGGCCATCCTCGCCTCGAGCGCCGCGGACGAGGTCGCGCTCGAGTCGCGAGAGGTGAAGGGCAGCTACTTTACCCACCACCTCGTCAGCGGCCTGCGGGGCGCGGCCGACGCCTCGGGGGACGGGCAGGTCACGCTCGCAGAGGCCTATCGCCACGCCTACGAGCGCACCCGGGCGGCGACCGCGGCCACGCTCGCCGGGGCCCAGCACCCGGTCTACGACTTTCGCCTCTCCGGCCAGGGCGAGCTCGTCCTCGCATCCCTGTCGCGCCAGAGCGCACGCCTCGAGCTGCCCGGCGGCTTCGAGCGCGGGCTCGTCTTCGACCTGGCGCGCGATCAGGTCGTCGCCGAGCTGCCGGCCGGGTCGGCGCCGCGGATAGCCCTCGCCCCCGGCGCCTACGGGGTGACCGCCTTTCGCGAGGGCCAGGCCTTTGGCGGCCGCTTCCAGATCTCCGAGGGCGCGCTGCGCAGCGTCGATTGGTCGGAGCTGTCGCCTGTCAACCCGCCGAAGGTCGCGCGCAAGGGCCCCTCGGCGCGCACCGAGGCTGCGGTCGAAGAGGCGGCCGACGAACGACCCGCCCTCGGCGCGCTCCTCGGAGCCGGCGCCGGCGTCGCCGAGCGCCTTGGCCTGATGGGCGCGCTGCGGCTCGAGCTCGAGTTGGCAAGGCCGTCGGGCTTGCTCATCGCCGTGGCTGGCGCCCACGGCCGGGCACCAGGCTTTTCGGAGACCGCCCTGGCGGCGAGGGTGGGATGGGCGCTGCGGCTCGAGCTGGGGGCGTTCACGCTCTTTCTCGGGCTCGAGGCCGGCCCCGCCTATGTCGGCCAGGCGGTCGATAGGGGCTGGACGAACTCGACGCTTGGTTTGCAGATCGGACCGCGCGCCGGGGCGCGCGCTCGGCTCTCCGAGCGGCTCGAGCTCGCGGTCGAGGGCGAGCTGATGGTCGGGCTGATCGGCGTCAACAGTGCCCTGTCTGCAAGGCCCCTTCCCGCTGGCTTCGCCGGGCTGCGTATGCGCCTGTAGCGACAAACAGTTGCACAGGCTCGGTCTCTCGCGGGTCAGACAAGCGCAAAGGCCAACTCGAACCGGCGCCTCGGCGCCCGATAAGGAGACACAGATGAAGCGCCTTCTCACTCTCTTTGCAGCCGCCCTGCTCGCCGCCGCCTGCGGCAATGTCGCCACCGAGCCCGAGGACAAGTCGCCCGACGGCACCGGCGGATACAGCGCGAGCAAGCCCTGCGGCGACGCCAACAAGTGCCCGACCGGCCAGTTCTGTTACAACGGCCTGTGCGCCCTCGGCTGCAATAGCAATGGCGACTGCGCCGCGGATCAGTACTGCGACACCGAGTGGTCGCGCCTGTGCCAGAACAAAGTGGTGAAGTCCTGCCCCGACACGCCCTGCCCCGAGGCGCAGACCTGCGTTCAGAGCCTGTGCACCGCCAAGGAGCAGCCCAAGCAGACCTGCAACCCCGACTCGTTCAACGACGGCTGCGCCGAGAACGCCTTCTGCATCGAGGAGGACGAGAACCAAGACCCTCAGTGCATGACCTTCTCGGCCTGCGGCGAGGACGGCACCTGCCCAGCGGGCCTGTTCGGAGCGCTGTGCAACGAGAATCTCATCACCAACAAGGCTCGGGTCTGCCTGCCGGGGCTGTGCAAGGAGGCCGGCAACTGCCCCGCCAACTGGGTCTGCGTCAAGATGACCAGCACGGACCCGGTCGGCTTCTGCAGCAACGGCGGCCTCAGCAGCATGTGCACCAAGCCCGAGGAGTGCGTCTCGCCCTTCATCTGCCAGCAGCCGATGCCGGGGATGGCCGGGGTATGCGCTCCGGACGACGGGTTCTAGGCGGCAGTCGAGAGTCGAGGACCCGGGCTTCGCCCGGGCCCTCTGCCGGCCGCGGCGCGGCCTGCTGCGCCGGTCCGCAAGTCGAGCACCAGCTTGGCCGACCTGAAGGTCGACCGTCCTTGAAACGCCCTTTGCCCGACTGACAGAGGCGTCGAGAACACCCTCTTCAGCTCCGCCCGGCTCCGCTCGCGAGCGGCGGGAGCGGAGTCGAAGGGCCCCTTGACTTGCGGCCTCGCAGGCTCGGCCTCCGCTCGAAAGTGAACGGGGGCCCGGACCGAATCCAAGGAGATTTCCGACACCTCTTGACGCTGGCTCGACCAGTCACTCTAAGGAAAAAAGCCCCGCGCGCCCTGGGCGCACGGGGCTTTCGGTTTTTTTGGCCCCCGCTCGAGCGCCGTCACATCCCGTCGGCCCTGCGCAGGAACGCGGCCGCCTCCTCGGGCGGGGTCGGGTTGATGTAGAAGCCGCTGCCCGACTCGAAGCCGGCCACCTTGGTCAAGGTGGGCATCAGCTCGACGTGCCAGTGATAGTGCGCCAGGCCCCGCTGGTTGAGCGGCGAGGTGTGGAGGATGAAGTTGAACGGCGGGTTCTCGAGCGCCGCGTCGAGCTTGCGCAGCGTCGTGCGCAGCGCGTTGGCCAGGCCGCGAAACTCGCTCTTCTGCGAGTCCTCGAAGTTCGAGACGTGGTTCTTGGGCAGGATCCAGGTCTCGAACGGCCGGCGGGGTGCCCAGGGCGCGACGACGAGCATCTCCTCGTTCTCGTACACGATGCGCGCGTGCTCCTTCTTCTCCTGGCGCACGATGTCGCAGTAGATGCAGCGCTCCTTCGACTCGAAGTGCCGGCGCGCGCCCTCCATCTCATCGGTGACCCGCCGCGGGACGATGGGCAGGGCGATGAGCTGGCTGTGCGAGTGCTCGAGGCTCGCGCCGGCCGCCTCGCCGTGGTTCTTGAAGATGAGCACGTAGCGAAACCGGGTGTCGCGCCGCAGATCGCTGATGCGGTCGCGCCAGGCCCACAGGACGTCCTCGACCTCCTTCTCGCTGCTCGAGGCGAGCCCCTTGGAGTGATCGGCGGTCTCGATGATCACCTCGTGGGCGCCGATGCCGCTCATCTTGTCGTAGATGCCGTCGCCTTCGCGGTTGAGGCTGCCCTCGATCATCAACGCGGGGAAACGGTTGGGCACCACCCGCAGGCTCCAGCCCGGGCCGTTGGGCCGCGCCGCCCCGGGCCGATAGGCGAGCACCTCGGGAGGGGTGCCCTCCTCGTTGCCGGGACAGAAGGGACAGAAGCCGCCTTTCTGCTCGACGCGCAGCATTTGGAAATCGGTGGGGCGCTTGGCGCGCTCGGTTGCGATGATCACCCAGCGGCCGATGATGGGGTCCTTGCGAAGCTCGGGCATGCGTCCTCCGCGAGAGAGGGGGAGTGTCTGAGTCGTTCTGGCTTGGTCTCTCGCGTTCTCCTGCTCTCGCCGCCCGGCCGGCACCCCGGACCGGCCCCGCGTTGGCGGGACCGCGCACCTTGGATGACGGCGAAAAGCGTCGAGGCTCGTGCACTAGCATACGCGTCTCGATGTGCGCTTTGCTCAGGAATTTACACTCTTCCCCCGAGCGGGCGAGCAGGCATCCGGCTCCCCGGCGAGGCAGTCCGACGGTCGAGTGAGTTGGAAGTCTTGAGTTGGGAGTTGGGAGTGAAAAGCCGGGTTTCCGGCGCGATCTGCTGCGCCACGGCACGATCGCGGAGGGCCGGTTGTCGTGCCGGCCGCCGGAAACTCAAGAGGTGTCGGGAAATCCTCCTTGAGCTCGGCCCGCCCCCTTCGAGCACCTCGAGCGGAGGTCTGGGGGCCCTTCGACTCCGCTCCCGCCGCCCGCGCGTCGGGAGCTACGCTCAGGGTGGGCGGAAGCGGACGGAGGCGAAGACGGATTTCTCGACGGATCTTCAGACGGCGAGCAGGACGAGCGCCGTGATGTTGTCGGCTCCGAGGCTCTCGTCGGCGAGGCGGCACAGGCGCGCGGCGATCTCCGAGGGCTCGTCACCGAGCGCCAGCTCGCGGGCGATGAGCGCCTCGGCGTTCTCGCCGAGGCAGTCGGGCACGCCGTCGCTGCACAAGAGCAGCCGGTCTCCGGCGCGCAAGTAGATTTCGGTCACCTCGGGCTCGAGGCTTCGCGAGGTGATTCCGCCCTCGGGGTCGAAGAAGAAGCTGCCGACGCTTTGGGTGAGCGCGCCCAGTGCTCCCGGGTCCGGCAGCGCCCGCGGATCGCGCCCCGCCTGCAGCAGCTCGGTGCGCAGGTCCTGATCCACGGTCATCTGCTCCAGCGCGCCCTCGCGCAGCAGGTAGAGGCGGCTGTCGCCCAGGTTCGCGACGGTGAGCTTGTCGCTGTCGAGGATGCACAGCACCGCCGTCGAGCCCGGCGGATGGGTCGAGGGCCCGAGCGAGCCGACGAAGATCGGCTGCTTGAGAAAGGCGTAGATGCGCGCATTTGCGTCCTCGAGCATCGCCTCGAGCGCCGCCTTGGCCCACTCGTCGGGCAAAGGGCCTTTGTGCGTGCGCAGGATCTCACCGACCGCGCCCTCCCACGAGTCGCGCACCGCCTCGCGCACCATCCCCGAGGCAAGATCCCCCGAGCCGACGTCGGCGGTCGAGACCCCGTCGGCGACGAGGAGGATTCCGCGGCGCGAGGCCGCATCCAGGCCGATGTACCAGGCGTCCTGGTTGACCGGCATCGCCTGCCGCTTGATGCGCCCGATCTCGCTCGCCGCCCCGACGCTGACGCCCTCCGGGCTCGCGCCCTTGGGAACTGTCCGGGCGCGAAGGTCTTCGGCGAACGCGCGACAGCTCTCGTGGCGCGCCTGCATCGAAGCCGCGCTCGCCCGCGAGAGCACGGTGGCCACGCCGTGCGGGAGCGAGCGGCGGTAGACCCTCGGCAGCGGGAGGTCGCCGCGGTGAGCGGGCAGCCGTCCGGTGAGCAGGCCGTAGGCGAGCATGCCGAGCCCAAAGAGATCCGAGCGCGGGCCGCCGTTCGAGCCGCCGGCCACTTCGGGAGCGCTGAAGAGGTTCAGCTCGCGGTCGGACGCCTCGCCGGCCAAGCGCAACCGGTCGGGCTCCTCGAGCTGTAGCGATCCGTCCGCCGCCAGGCTGAACATCGCCGGCGCGAGGTGTCCGAAGAAAAGCCCGGCGTCGTGCACGCGCTGGAAAAGGGCCACCAGCGACTCGACGAGGCTCACGTCCCACAGCGCGAGGCCTTCGCGCCGCCTCAGGAGCCACTCGAGGCTCGGGCCGGGGGCCTCCCGCAAGACGAAGAGGGCGCGACCCTCGCTCTCCTGCCTGGCACACGGCGCGGCGACGCCGGGGATCTCGAAGGCGCGCACCAGCGCGGGCGGGACTGCGTCGGCGGGCAGCTCGAGGACTCGATGCGCCGCTCCGCTGGCCTCTCGCCCCTGGCGCCACCAGCCCTGCGCCTCGAGGCTACGGGCGGAGCCCAGCGTCAGCTCGAGGGCGTCGATCTGGATCCGGCTTCCCGCTTCGAGCGCTCGGAGCGACTTCGGTCTGGTCGTCATGGGCTCGGGATTCTAGCGGGCAGGCCTTCCCCGTGGGCGCTTTTAGTCACTTGTGGTCCAGCCCCCCTGCCAGCCGCCGAAGCGGCGCCGCCCTCGCCGTCGGCTCAACGAGCGGGCGAAGCCGGCGCGGGCCCTTGGCCTGCGGCGAAAAGGTCGCACGGGTGGCGTCGGCGCGCGGGCGGCCGAGGGTTTCTTGCCTGCCCTACAGGCCTCAATGTGTAGAATCGAGCGTTGGTCCTCCCCGGCCGCCACCGGGGTCGCCGCTACGCCGGCGCACGCGGGAGGGCCCTCTTCGCTTTGGGAGCGCTCGAGATGGCTATGGAAACCGTGCTGGGGGGCTATCAACTGCTCGACCGCATCGCGACCGGTGGCATGGCCGAGGTCTATCGGGCGCAGGCGGGAGCGGGCACGCAGAAGTCGGCCGAGGAGCCCGACCAGGTTGTCCTCAAGCGCCTGCTGCCCAACTTCCGCGCCGAGCGCGCCTTCATCAGCCTGTTCGTGGAGGAGGGCAAGCTGTGCGTGCGCCTCAAGCACGCCAACGTGGTGCGCACCTACAAGGTTTTCAAGAAGGCGACCGACTACTTCATGGTGCAGGAGCTGGTGGACGGAAAGAGCCTGGCGCAGATCGCCGAGGCGGCCCGAAGCCGCCGCGTGCCCGTCTCGATGCCCGCGGCGGTCTGGGCTGCCCACGAGCTGCTCAAGGCCCTCGAATACGTCCACAAGGTTCGCCACGGCGAGGGCGCCGCGCCGATCGTCCACTGCGACATCAACCCCGCCAACGTGCTCGTCTCGAAGGCCGGCGAGGTGAAGCTGACCGACTTCGGCGTCGCGCTCGCCGAGGGCACTCCGGCGCACGGCGAGGGGGGCGCGCTGCGCGGCACGATCACCTACATGTCGCCCGAGCAAGTGCTCGGCAAGCCGATGGACAAGCGGGCCGACCTCTTCTCCGCCGGCGTCATCCTCTGGGAGCTGCTGACGAACCAGACGCTCATCGACCCGGGGAGCGAGTACGAGGCGATGCAGCGCGCCCGCGAGTGCCGCGTCCCCCTGCTCTCGACGGTTCGCCAAGACCTGCCCGAGCTGCTCGTCCAGATCGTGCGCAAGGCCTGCTTCGCCGACCCCGCCTTGCGCTTCCAGGACGCGAGCGAGTTTCTCAAGGCCCTCGAAGTGCTCTCGCGGCGCGCCGGCTTTGCGCTCTCGCCGGAGTCGCTCGCGCCCGAGGCATGAAGAGCCCTCGAGAAATCCTCCATCGCCTCCGTCCGCCTCCGCTCACCCCGAGCGTAGCTCCCGACGCGCGAGCGCCGGCAGCGGAGTCGAAGGCCCCCTCGACTTCGGCCTCGCAGGCCCGGCCTACGCTTGGGCCTCTCGACTTCGCGCGAGGTGACCGGAGAGGGCGGGCCGCGTTCGAGGAGATCTCCCGACGCCTCTCGAGCCGGCCCGGCGGATACCGGCGCGCCAGGGTGCTCGCCCTGGGCGTTCTGGTGCTGGGCGCCTGCGCGCCCGCGCCGCACGTCCTGTCGCGCCGGCCCGAGCCGAGCGCCAGGGTGGAGCTCATCCGCGTCGAGGCCTTCGAGCGCCAGCGCGCCCGGCTCGAGGCGCTGCTCGTCATCGACAACCCAGGGGCGACGCTGACCGTCCAGGAGGCCGACTTCGAGGTCCTGCTCGACGCGCGCAGCTTCGCCACCGGCACGGTTCGCCTCCGCGCGGAGGTGGCGGCGGACGAAAAAGCGACGCTCTCCCTGCCCGTCGCGCTCGCCTTCCTCAACCTTCCGCGCCCGGTGCGCGAGCGGGCCGAGCGCGAGGAGCCCGTGCCGCTCGTCGTGCGCGGAGCGCTCCATGCCGTCAGGGCCGGCGAGAGGCTGGCCATCGAGTTCGACGGCGAGACCGAGCTGCGCCTGGAGTCCGACCTCGACTGACCCATCGCGGCGCGCGTCCGGCCGGCAAGAGGCTGGCTCGCCGCGCGCCAATCCGCTAGGAATCCTCCGCTTCACCGCCTTCGACAGGGAGACGCCATGGACCTGATTGCCAAGACCAAGCTTTCCTTCCCCCGTGACCTGGTTTTCAGCACCTACCGCGATCACCTCGCCGACACGGTCCCGTTCCTTCCGAACGTCTCGTCGATCATCGTGCAGGAGCGCAGCGAGGAGGCCGAGGTCGTCAAGCTCGTCAACCTGTGGACCGCAAGCACCGAGATCCCGTCGGTCGCCAAGAAGTTCCTCAAGCCCGAGATGCTGCAGTGGACCGACCGGGCGCAGTGGGACGGGCCGAAGTGGGAGTGCCGCTGGCACATCGAGACTCACGCCTTCCCGGGCTTGGTCGATTGCAAGGGCGCGACGACTTTCCACGAGGACGGCAGCGGCACCGAGCTGCGCATCGCGGGCGAGCTCGTGCTCAACCTCGAGAAGGCGCACATCCCCAGGCTGTTCGCCGGCACGGTGCGCCCGGTCATCGAGAAGGTGGTCGTCGGCGCGCTCACCCCAAACCTGCTCAAGACCGGAGAGGGCATCGAAAAGTACCTGCAGGCGAAGAGAGGGGCGTAACAGCAGTCGAGAGTCGACGGCCCGGGCACCGCCCGGAACCAAAGCGATCGGCCGCAGGTTGGTAGGGGCGCATGGCAATGCGCCCGTCCCCGCAGGCCCCGGAGCCGCTTGCCCGCGCGGGTTCCCGTCGTCGCCTGCCCTGCGCTTGGCCGCATGAGGTCCGGTCTTCAGGACGAGCTGGCGCATGGCCGACGGCCCGTGGCGAATGCCGCGCCGGTGGTCGATTCCTGGCCGGGCGCACCGCTGTGCATCCCTCCCGGAGCCGACCGGGCGCATCGCGACGCGCGGCCGGGCCCCTCGCGGCGCTGCCGAGCCGGGCCCCCTTACTCGCGACTCAAGACTCAATCCTCCCAGAACTTCCACCAGCCACAGGCTCGCGCTGCTCAGAAGCTCGTTCCCAAGGTCAGGCAGCCTGTCAGCAGGTGCCCGCCACCGCCCTCGTAGACCGAATTGCCGAGCAACGTGACGTACCCGAGCTTCAAGCCGACGTCGAGCGCGTCGGCGTGCAGCATCAGCCCGGCGGCCACGGGTATCTCCGCGGTCGTGTCGCCCCGGTAGCGCGGCCCGGCGTCTCCACGCGCGAGGGTGAGCCTCGAGACCCCCGCGCCGATCTCGACGAACGGCTCGACGCTCCGCCTGCCCGGCGACAGCCGTGCCCTCGCGCTCGCGCCGTCGCGCACGAGCAGCGGCGGCGCCTCTTCGCCGGGGACCGAGAGCCGGTTGAGGCTTCCGGAGTAGGCGAATCCGACCGAGAGCCACGAGGTCGCGCGTGCCTCGGCGTGCACCCCCCAGCTCGCCCCGGCTTTCAACGTCCCGCCAAGAGCGCCGGTGTAGCGGCTGACCCCTCCCTCGACCCCGAGCGACAGCTCGAGCCCCTTTGCTGCCACCGGAGCGGACCACAGCAGCAGCGCCGCCGACAACACCACGCGCACGAGCATCACGCCTCCCCTCGAAACCCCCGGGGCTCGGCCGCGCCTCGGCCGCCCCGCTCGCGCCTTTAGAACCTGGCGCCAAGCTCCACCCGCCCGTTCCACATCTTCGCCCCGCTCGTCGCCGTGGGCCCGAGCTGCTGGGCGAAAAGGAATCCAAGCTCGCCTCGCGCCCCGAGCAACCAGGTGCCGAGATGAAAGCCAACCCCCGCCCCGAGCGGCACGACGCCGAAGACGTCGTCGCCATAGCCCGAGGCCACGGGGACATCAGAGATGCTCGCGAACGAGACGCCAATCCCGCCGTACAGGTACGGCTCGACCCGCGAAGGGGTCAGCGAGAACTTCACGTTCAAGCCCACGCCGTTGCGCACCATGCGCCCGCCCTCGAAGCGCGGGTCGGTAAGCGCATTCGAGGCGCCGCTGTACGCCAGCTCGACGCCCATCCTGTTGAGCGGCTGGGTGCCGACGACGACGCCCCAGGCGACCCCCGGGTTGACCCGCGGCGCGAGCCGGCCCGAATAACCCTCGACACCGCCAAGCACGCTGAGCTTGGCGCCCTTGACCGGCGAGGGCTCAGGCCGCCTCAGCTCCTCAGGCCCGATTGCTCCCTCGCTTGCGAGGACCGCGGCCGGAGACCCTGACAGGGCCAACGCGAGCAGGCCCGCCATCAGTCTCTTCGACACGAAGGCCCCCCGAGCCCGGAAGTCTCCTTTTCGAGAAATCTGGGGCCCACTTCAAACCGTGCAAGCGAGGCCTGTCGCGCAACGCATGCACGGGAAGCGGGCCTCGAGCGCACCGCGACAAACCCTGGCCGCCCCGGAGCAGGGCAAGCGGTCCATGGCTCCTCCTGCGCGCGTGCTCGGCCGCTGCGACAGGCTTTGGCGAGGCACTCATTGGGGACACACGGCTCGAGCGTCGGCTGACGTTTCCCAGGCGGCTCCGGGCGCTCGCTGCAGGCAGAGAGGAGCTGCTCGCCAAGGGCAAGCTGGAGGGCAAACGGATGCGCCCTCGAGGCGGAGGCCTTCCTCGGCGCGCTGCTCATCGCCCCGCGCGACAACGCGAAGCTCGACTCGCCTTTCTACTCGTCCACCTCGCCCGCGCTGCTGCGCGAGGGATGGCCCGGGGAAGGTGCGCTTCTCGGCTCGAGCGACGCGACCCGAGTCCGGGCACTTCGCACCGGCACTCGGAGGCCGGGGTTTCTTCGCGCCCACCGGCCGACGAAGCCCGCGTCTCGATGAGGACGGGGGTCTTCGCGCCCGCGAGCCGAGAGAGAGGCCAAGGCCCAAGACACAGCCGCGCCTGACGCGCGGCGCGGTCAGCGCTTGCTCATCCCCCGCTGCTCCTTCAGGCGCAGATACTCGTCGTAGTGCCGACGGGCTTCCTCGAGCTTGCCGCGGATCTCGGCACCGACCTCGGAGATCGCCGAGGCGACCAACCAGGCACCCGGCGTCACGGGGTTCGGCCAGCTCGAGCGGCCCTGGTCCACCTGCACTTCCTGCTCGTCGCCGACCGAGCCATGCCGATGCCCCGCCCAGCGCACCCGGCAGCGCAGCGTTCCCTGGTAGGTGACGAAGAGGGCCAGGACCACGCTCTCGAAGAACAGCGCTTCCCGGTCGTCGAGGATCTCGATCTCCTCGGGCACAAAGGCCTCTCCTCGCAGCGTCAAGAGCACGCGACCGCCCTGGGCCTCGATCCTCAGCTCGCGTCCGGCCAGCTCAGCCTTGGCGCTTGCTCGCTCGGCGCCATGGCTTCCGTCGAACCAGTCGACCAGCTCCCGGACGTCTTCGCCCGGAACCTCGAGCTTCATCTCCAGGACTTCGCAATCGTACAAGTACTTTCCCATCGAGACCCTCGGCCAGGGCGCGTCGAGCGCCGCCCCTCCTTCAAGCGGCGAGCCGCCACGACAATTCCCGCCCTGCGATTGCCTGCCCAACGCCCTCCCGGTTAGATTCGCGCGCGATGATGAGGACGATGCTCGCCGCGCTGCTGGCCGCTACCTTGGCGGCGTCTGCCGATTCCTTTGGAGAGCCGGCCGAACAGCCGCTCACGGGTTCGAGGTGGCAGGCCCTCGATCGAATCGTCGCGGTCGTCGAGAAGCAGCCGCTGCTGCTCTCGGAGCTCGAGCTCGAGGCGCGCGTCGCCTTCATCCGCCAGGGCGCCGCCCAGGAAGCGCTCGGAGAGCTCTCCGACGAGGACCTGGCGCGCACCCTCGGCTACGTCATCGGCCAGCGGCTCGCCTTCGAAGAGGCCGTGCGCCTGCAGGTCTTCGAGGTGAGCGACGCGGACATCGCCGCCGCTCTGCGCGACTTCTCGGGCCGCTTCGCGCACGACAAGGCCTACCGCGAGTGGCTCCTGCTGCACGAGTGCTCCGAGGACCAGCTCGCCGCCATCCTGCGTCGCGACCTGCGCGTCGCCCGCCTGCTCGAGAGCAAGGTGAAGCTCGCCGCTCGGACGACCGAGGACGAGATGCGCCAGTTCTACAAGGACCACGCCGCCGACTTCGCCGGCCAGCCGTACGCCCAGGTGCGCGAGGCCATCCGCTCGCACCTGACCCGTGAGCGCTACCGGGAGCTGACCCGGCAGCTCATCGCCGACCTGCGCGCGCGGGCCGAGGTGCGCCTGCTCGCCCCCTTCGCGGGCGCCGGCGAGCCGCCCGAAGGTGTCGGCCCAGGGGCACGGCCCTAGCTTTGAAGCCAAAGGAGCGACGGTGAGACGCCCGCAACTTCCCGAGCAGGCGGCCGAGTGCACCGGCCCGTTCCGACTGCGGCGCTTGGTGCCCGACGACCTCGACGAGGTGCTTCGCATCGAGCAGGCCGCCTTTGCCCACCCTTGGACCGAAGAGCTGATGCGCCGCGAGCTGACGCACGCCTGGTCGACCATCCTCGTCGCCGAGGAGCCGACCGACGCGGGCGAGCGGATTCGCGGCTTCGTCATCTTCTGGCTCGTCCACGACGAGCTCCACGTCCTCAACGTCGCCACCGACCCGGCCCAACTGCGGCGCGGGGTCGCCAAGGCGCTCATCGCCGAAACCCTCCGGGTCGCCAAGCTCTCGGGCGCCGCCCTGGCCACCCTCGAGGTCCGGCGCACCAACACCCCGGCCATCAAGCTCTACGAGGAGTTCGGGTTCCGCGTCGTCGGGGTGCGGCCCAACTACTACGCCGACGAGAACGAGGACGGGCTCGTCATGCTCCTCGACCTGCCCTGAAGTCGCCGCGTCGCCCGGCTTGCCCCCGGGGCCGGGGCGACAGGAAGCGTCCAGCCGTCTTCTCGCTTGGAATGTCGCCCAAGATGGTTATTGCTTGGCGGTGAACCAAGCCGGGCGCGCCGCCGCGCGCTCTGCGCGCCGCACACGACGGAGAGACGACTTTGGCAGCCGAGCGCGACCTCTACGAGATCCTGGGCGTCTCCCGGACGGCCTCCGCCGACGAGATCAAGAAGGCCTTTCGCAAGCTGGCGCGGAAGTACCACCCGGACGTCAACCCGGGGAACAAGCAGGCCGAGGACCGCTTCAAGGAGATCAACGCGGCCTTCGAGGTTCTCTCCGACCCCGAGAAGCGCAAGCTCTACGACGAGCTGGGCGCCGACGCCCTGCGCATCGGGTTTGATCCCGAGAAGGCGCGGGCCTATCGCCAATGGCGTTCGGCCCAGCAGTCCGGAGCCCCGCAAGGCGGCTTCCCGGGCTTCGAGTACGGAGAGGAGTTTGACCTCGGTGACATCTTCGAGAGCCTCTTCGGCGGAGTGGGCCGCGCCCGGCGCCGCGGTCGCGGCCCGGCCGGCGCCGAGGTCTCACAGCGGGCGGGCGAGGACCTGACGCTGGAGATCGAGATCGGCCTGCGCGAAGCGGTCAAGGGCGGCGAGCGCACCATCGGCTTCCGGCGCCCCGGGCGCTGTGAGAGGTGCGCGGGCACCGGAGTGCTCCCCGGCGGCGGGCGCGGGCGCACCTGCCCGACCTGCGAGGGCTCGGGTCAGGCGCGCACCTCCCGCGGCCCCTTCAGCTTCTCGGGCACCTGCCCCACCTGCAACGGCAGCGGCAAGGTCCCCAACGCCTGTCCGAAGTGCGGCGGCGCGGGCACCGTCCTCGAGGAGGCGCGGATCACCGTCAAGGTCCCCGCGGGCGTCGCCGACGGCTCGAAGATCCGGCTTGCGGGCCAGGGGGCGGCCGGCGTGCGAGGCGGCCCCCCGGGCGACCTCTTCCTCGTGCCCCGCATCGCGACGCACCCGCACGTGCGGCGCGAGGGCCACGACCTCTACATGTCGCTCCCGGTGACGGTGCGCGAGGCGCTCGAGGGGGGGGAGGTGCGCTGCCCGACTTTCGACGGCGACGTGACCTTGAAGATCCCCGCGGGCTCGCAGAGCGGGCGCAAGCTGCGGCTGCGCGGCCTGGGAATCCCGTCACTCAAGGGCGGCCCGCGGGGCGATCTCTACGTCGAGCTGCTCATCGTCCTTCCCACGCAGCTCGACGAGGCCGCGAGGAAGGCGGTCGCCGAGCTCGAGCGCGCCTATCCTGACGACGTGCGCGCGGGCGTCAGGCTCTGAGCCAGCGGCCGGCCTTTCCGGTTTTCCCCGAAACGCGCGACCCGCTTGCGCCGCCGGCGGGGAGAGCATTGTTTCTTGAGCCATGGCCCACCCTCCCGGCGACTCTGACCCGAAGGACCTCGCGCCCCCCCTGCCGTCCGAGGTCCGCGCACCGCGCGCCGAGCCGCCCGTGGTCGCCCGGCTGGTCGTCGAGATCCGCTCGGACGGCTCGACGACCATCGCGCGGGGAGCCGTCGAGGACCTCAGCGCGGAGGTGAAGGTCTGCATGGAGGCCAAGGGCACGACGCCCGCCGCGCTCGCTGCCTCCCTCGTCCGTTCGCTGCTCACGCTGCCGGGTTGGAGCGGCCTCAACGGGCTGGCTCCCCGGTTCGCCAGGCGAGCGACCAGAGCGCTGCTGCCCGGCAGGCGCGGCAAACCGCGCTAATCGAGCTGTCGAAGAAGCCTTCGAGCGACAAACCCGTTCGGCTCGAGCGTAGGCCGAGCCTGCGAGGCCGAAGTCAAACGGGCCCGCCTCCGCCTTTCTCGTTCCTCGGGAGGCTACCGGGTGAGCAGCGGCGGAGATTTCGCGACCACTCTCGACCGGACCTACCGGTGCTCGCCTCGGCCGGTCAGAGCGCCGGCGGTGCCTCGGCCTGACGCCCCGAGCGAGCCGCGGGCGCCGGGCCTCGCGCCTCTTTCAGCGATGCCGAGCCCGGGCCGGGCAGGACGCTCGAATCGCCTTGGGCCGGGGCCGGGTGCCTTCGCCGGTAGGCGAGGACACCGCGAAAGACGGCCAGGTAGCCCAGCGCGCCGAGCAACAGCCCGACGATCACGCTGCCGAGCCAAAGGGGCGCAAGAAAGCCCTCGAGCACGTCACCTAAACCGGCCAGCCGCTCGGAAACCGAACCGCTGAGCGCGAACATCTTGCCCAGGGCCGCGACCAGGCGCGTGATGTCGGCCGGCTCGCCGAGCAACCAGCAGCCGAGCAGGTAGTTGGGGATGTACAGCCACAGGGTCGCCGGGTTGGTCAGCCAGGCGAACGGCACGCCCACCACTTTGTTGGCCCGCAGCAGGGTCGCGAAGAACAGCGTCAGGCCCATCTGGAAGCCGATGGTCGGCGTCCAGGCGATGAACAGCGCGATGGCCACCCCGAGGGCGATGCGGTGCGGGGTGTCGTGCACGCCGAGCACCCCGTCGACGATGACGTGACGGACTCGCTTGGCAAGACCCTGGGCTGTCATCCAAGAACCTCCGGACCTTCCGAGTTGCCGCGGGCCCGCGTCGGTGTTCTCCGCACCCGCTTGCATCCGCGGGGCCCCTCAGGCCAGCCGGGCAAAAGGAGCCGGGCACTGTACACGAAGCGCCTGTACACCCGTAGCCAGAACCATGCGCTCCTGTCGGACGACACGGTTGACAAGCCCTCGCCTTGGTGGGCGCCAACCGTGCGAGCGCGTGGCTAGCTCGAAGTGCATGGGAGCACTGCCCAAGGCCGCACGCGGCCTGGCCGCCAAGACCCCCCGCCGTCGAATTCTCGCCAGGTGCGTCGGAGCCCTGACGTTCACCCTTGCCTGCTACGCGGTGATGACCGCGCTGGTGCTCTGGGCCGAGCTGCGCCAGGCGCCGACCCTGCCGGACCTGATGGTCTCGGCGCTTCCCTATGTGCCGTGGATCGACCGGGTGAACTACCTCGCCTGGCTGGTGGCCGTGGTGCCCATCCTCGCCGCCTTCTTCGCGCTCGAGCCCGAGCGCTGGGCGCGCTGCGTGGTCGCCTTGGGCCTGCTGTGCCTGGCGCGCGGGGTGTGCATCGCGCTCACCGGGTTTGGCCCGCCCAACCCGCTCAACGCCGGCCCCGGGCTCGAGGGAACCGACTTCCTGTCGGCCTACCTGAGCCTGCTGTCGCCCGCGGGGCTGTTCTTCGGGAACGCGCCCCACGTCTACCTCTCGAAGGACATGTTCTTTTCGGGCCACACCTCCACCTCGTTCCTCGTGCTGCTCTACGTCTGGCACCGGCCGCCTCTGCGCTGGGCGGCGCTTGGGGCCCACCTGGCGATGGTCGCCGCGGTCGCGCTCGCCCACCGCCACTACGCCATCGACATCGTCGCCGCCTACGCCTTTGCCTTCGCCCTCTTCGCGATGCGCGAATGGCAGCCCCGAGCCCCCGGCCCGCGGGCGGCCGTCGCAAGGCGCGCGGGCCCCATCGGCCCAATCCCCGAGCCTTCGAGCGGGCGCTCGGGGGCCTGAAGCTCGCTCTCCCTCAAGCGTTGGGCTCGAGGTCTTCGTTGAGTTCTCAACTCGCGGGGCCTGCGCTATGGTGCGCGCCGCGTCGGCGAACACCTTCGTCCATGGCCGAAACCCGAACACTGGCATGGTGATTGCGGACGACACGAGCGCGCGCCTTGCTCGCGGGGTGCGCGCGACCAGGCGGAGACCGCAAGAATGAACGCCCACCCCGACGAAGCGAACCCGACCGCGCCAGCCCCCAGCAAGTACGCCTACACCTGCATCGACCACTCGATCCTCTATCCGCACCTGAAGCGCTGGTTGTGGGCCCCCGCGGTCCCGGCGCTGTTGCCGATGAGCCTGTCGCCCAACACGATGACCATCGTCGGCAACCTGCTCGCGTGGATCGCCTTCTTCATCCTGCTGTCGATGGGCTCGCAGCACCGGCTGCTGTTCCTGGTGCCCGCGGTCCTCAATTTCATCTACCTGTCGCTCGACAACATGGACGGCATCCAGGCGCGGCGCACCGGGCGCTCCTCGCCGCTCGGCGAGTACCTCGACCACTGGGCCGACTCGTTCGTCGCCACGATGATGGTCTTCGGCTACGGCATCGCGACCGGCCTCGAGCCGTGGATCATGCTCTCGGGCATGGCGATGGTGGGCACCGCCTACTTCGCCACCTTTTGGGAGCAGCGCCACGCGCGCCGGCTGGTCTTCGGCCTGTGCGGCAGCATCGAAGCCATCCTGGCGATCAGCGCCTTCTACTGCATCTTCGCGGTCGGCGGCCTCGAGCCCCTCGCGAGGACCCCGCGCATCTTCGGCTACTCGCTCGCCAGCGCCATCTTCTCGCTGGTCGCCTTCTTCTCGGCCACCGCGTTTGTCGGCTCGATGATCCGGGTCGGCAAGGGTTGGGGCGACTTCGTCCCGCATGTGCTCGTCTTCGGCGCTGCCGGCCTCTGGTACGCCTACGGCGAGGTCCCCCTGATAGCGGTCGGGTTCATCTTCATGCTGGCGAGCTCCCACCTGGGCGGCCGGATGGTGATGGCCAAGGTGCTCGACGAGGAGCCGCGCATCGGCGACACCGTCCTCTACCTGCTGCTGGGCGCGGCGATGGCCGCCTCCTGGGCTCTGAAGCTGGGGCCGACCGGGCAGGCCATCGCCGCGGTCCCGGTCATCGCCTATCTGCTCGCGCGCCTGGCCGGTGACTTCCACCGCACCGTCGGCTCGCTTCGCGAGCACCTCAACCCGAGCGAGCTGCTCTCCCAACTCGTCCACAGGAGCTGAACGGCCTGTGCGGCCAAGGTGCCATGAACCACCCGGCGCGCTTCGGGCCGGGGGTCTTCGCTCGGCCTTTTCTTAAGGAGCATTTCGGTGAAAAAGACGACCCGACTCAAGAGCCTGATTCAAAGCCCCGAGCTCTCGTTCCTGATGGAGGCGCACAACGGACTGAGCGCCAAGATCGTCGAAGAGGCCGGCTTCGAGGGGATCTGGGCGAGCGGCCTGTCGATCTCGGCCGCGCTCGGGGTACGCGACAACAACGAGGCGAGTTGGACGCAGGTGCTGGAGGTCGCCGAGTTCATGAGCGACGCGACGAGCATCCCCATCCTGCTCGACGGCGACACCGGGTACGGCAATTTCAACACGATGCGCCGCGTGGTCCGCAAGCTCGAGCAGCGCGGGGTCGCCGGGGTGTGCATCGAGGACAAGATCTTCCCCAAGACCAACTCCTTCATCCGCGGCACCGCGCAGCCGCTGGTCGCCATCGAGGAGTTCTGCGGCAAGATCAAGGCGGGCAAGGACGCGCAGAGCGACGACGACTTCGTCATCGTCGCCCGGGTCGAGGCCTTCATCGCCGGCTGGGGCCTGGAGGAGGCGCTCAAGCGCGCCGAGGCCTATCGGCTGGCCGGCGCCGACGCCATCCTCATGCACAGCGCGCTGCGCTCGCCCTCGGAGATCCTCGCCTTCAAGCGCGAGTGGGGCGACCGGCTGCCGGTGGTCATCGTGCCGACCAAGTACTACACCACCCCGACCGAGGTCTTTCGCGAGCACCGCTTCTCGGTGGTCATCTGGGCAAACCAGGTGATGCGCTCGGCGCTCACCGCGATGCGCCAGACCGCCCAGCAGATAGCCAAGGACCAGCATCTGCTCAACGTCGAGGACCGCGTCGTCAGCGTCGCCGAAGTCTTCCGGGTCCAGGGCGAGGACGAGCTCGAGCAGGCCGAGAAGCTCTACCTGCCCAAGGCGGCCAACCAGGCCAAGGCGCTCGTCCTCGCCGCCTCGCACGGCAAGGAGCTCGGGTCCCTGACGCAAGACCGGCCCAAGTGCATGATCGAGATCGCCGGCCGGCCCATCCTCGCGCACATCGCCGACACCTTCCGCGCCGCGGGGATCAAGGACATCAGCGCGGTGCGCGGCAGCCGCAAGGAGCAGGTCAACCTGACCGGCATCCGCTACTTCGACAACGACGAGTTCGCCACGACCCAGGAGGCCTGGTCGCTCTACCAGGCGCTACCCGTGCTCGAGGGTGATTGCGTCATCGCCTACGGCGACGTGCTCTTCAAGAAGCACCTGCCCCAGCAGCTTCTCGACGTCGAGGCCGACTTCGTCGTCCCGGTCGACTCCAACTGGCAGGAGAGCCGCAACCGCGGGCGGTTCGCCGACTACGTGCGCTGCTCGGAGCCCTGCTCGCGCGGCTCGTTCTACAACCGCGTGACGCTGCAGGACGTCACCTGCGACGCCGCTGCAGAAGGGATCCACGGCGAGTGGATGGGCTTTTTGCGGGTGACCCCCCGCGGCGCGCAAATCCTCGTCGAGCTCCTCAAGAAGCTCGGCGCCGACCCCGAGGGCCTCAAGGTCCTGAAGATGCCCGACCTGCTCAAGTTCCTGATGCGCGACGGGCACGAGATCCGAGTCGTCTACACCACCAACTGGCTTGACATCGACTCGGTGGACGACGCGCTGTTCGCGAGCCGCTTCGAGAGCCACGGGAGCGCGGCCTGAGCAAGTCGAGAGTCGACAGCCTGGGCTTCGCCCGGCGCCCAGAGGCTGGGCTGACGGACGAGGGTTGGTAGGGGCGCATGGCAATGCGCCCGTCGAGGAATCGATGCGCATGCCCGGAGCGCCGGCCTTCGTGCTGGTGGCTCGGCGTCCCGGGGTGCCGGCTACAAGGGGGCCTCGGCTCCGCCTCTCTCGTTCCTCGAGAGGCTACGCTCGGGCCTCTCGACTTCGCTCGAGGTGACCGGAGGGGCGAGCCGAGGATTCCTGCGACAGACCTCGAGGCCTCACCGCCCCACGAGCTCCTGCGACGCCACAAGTGCAAAGGACGGCAACTTCGATACCCGCGGGCGGCAGCCACCAATCCCCGGGGTCGTCAGTCGGAGACAGAAGACATGATTCAAGCCGAAGACTTCCTCGAGCAGGCCAGGGCCCACGGCTATGGCCTCTACACCGGCGTGCCCTGCTCGTACCTCAAGCCCTTCATCAACGCGGTGCTCGACGCGCCGGACCTGCGCTACGTGTCGGCAGCCAACGAGGGCGACGCGGTGGCCATCGCCACCGGCTTCCAGCTCGGCGGCCGGCGCGCGGTGGCGATGTTCCAGAACTCGGGGCTCGGCAACGCGGTCAGCCCGCTCACCTCGCTCAACGCCGTCTTCGAGCTGCCGGTGCTGCTCATCGTCACCCTCCGCGGCGAGCCGGGGGGGCCGAAGGACGAGCCGCAGCATGGTCTGATGGGCCCTATCACCACGGCGATGCTCGAGCTGATGCGCATCCCCTGGGCCTGGTTCCCGACCGAGACCGCTGAGATCGGCCCCGCGCTCGATCGCGCTGAGGCGGAGATGGCGAAGGGGCGCCCGTACGCGCTGGTGATGCGCAAGGACTCGGTCGCTCCCCACAAGCTCGAGTCGCGCCCGGAGCCTCGGCCGCTCGCGTCGGACGCGATCGCACCGGCGAGCCCGGCTGCCGAGCGGCCTTCCCGTCGCGAGGTGCTCGCCGCGGTCCAGGCCGCGGTCCGTCCGAGCGACGTGGTCCTCGCGACCACCGGCTTCACCGGCCGGGCGCTCTACGCGCTCTCCGATCTTCCGAATCAGCTCTACATGGTCGGCTCGATGGGCTGCGCCTCGAGCCTTGGGCTCGGGCTCGCGCTCGCGCGGCCCGACAAGCGCGTGATCGTGCTCGACGGCGACGGCGCCCTACTGATGCGCATGGGCGCGCTGACCACGCTCGGCTACGAGCGGCCGGCAAATCTGCTGCACCTCGTGCTGGACAACGAGGTCCACGACTCGACCGGTGGCCAGGGTACGGTCTCGCACTCGGTCGACTTCGCCGCCATCGCGCAGGCGAGCGGCTACCCGATGGTGCGGCGCGCGGCGACGGCTGAAGAGGTCGGCGCGGCGATGCGCGCCTGGGACTCGGGGCTCGGGTTCCTGCACGTGAAGACCAAGCCCGGCGAGGCAAAGGATCTGCCCCGCCCGACGGTGACGCCGCCACAGGTCGCGCGCCGGCTGGTCGAATGGCTCGGGCCAATTCCTACGAAATGAAAGCGGGCGAGGCCGGAGGGCTTCGCCACGACGTGACCGGCGCGCCCGCGCCGGCAGGAGAATCGATGAGTCCCACGAACAAGAGCTCCCGCAAGCTGCTGCTCAACCCCGGCCCCGTGACGCTCACCGAGCGCGTCCGCGGCGCGCTCGCGCGCGAGGACCTCTGCCACCGTGAGCCGGAGTTCGTCGAGCTGCAGCGCGACGTGCAGGCGCGCCTCGCGCGGGTCTATCCGGAGGCCGAGAAGGACTACGAGGCGGTGATGATCACCGGCTCGGGCACCGCGGCGGTCGAGGCGATGGTCGGCTCGCTGGTGCCCGCCGACGGCAAGGCGCTCGTCGTCGTCAACGGCGTCTATGGCGAGCGGATCGCCTCCATCCTCGCGGCCCAGAAGAAGCCCTACGTCACCGTCACCGGCGACTGGACCCGACCCTTCGATCTGAAGGAGGTCGAGAAGAAGCTCATCGCCGACCCGGCCATCACCCACGTCGCGGCGATCCACCACGAGACGACGACGGGGCGGCTCAACCGCGTCGATCAGCTCGGTGCCCTGTGCCGCGAGCGCAACGTCTCGCTGCTGCTCGACACGGTGAGCAGCTTCGGCGGCGAGGAGATCCGCTTCGACGAGTGGAACCTCGAGGCCTGCGCGGCGACCGCGAACAAGTGCCTGCACGGCGTGCCGGGCATGGCCTTCGTGCTCGCCCGCAAGCGCGCCTTCACCGAGCGCAAGAGCGGCGCGACCAGCGTCTACCTCGACCTCTACAAGCACCAGCAGCACGCGGCCTCGGGCTACCCGCCGTTCACGCCGGCGGTCCACTCGCTCTTCGCGCTGCAGGAGGCGCTGGGCGAGCTCGAAGAGGCCGGTGGCTGGCGAGCCCGCCACGAGCGCTATGCCGCGCTGTCGCGACAGGTGATGGTCGGCCTGCGTGAGCTGGGCATCGAGCTGTTCCTCGAGTCGCCGGAGGTCTACTCGGTCATCCTCGCCTCGTACAAGATGCCCTCGGGCCTCAGCTACGAGCTGCTGCACGACACGCTCAAGGACGCGGGCTTCATCATCTACGCGGGCCAGGGCTCGTTCGCCGGCACCATCTTCCGCATCTCGACGATGGGAGCGCTCACCGCGGCGGATATGGACCGGCTGCTCGCCGAGGTGCGCAAGGTCCTGGAGACAGCGCGCTGAGCGGAGGATGAAGCTTCGGCTTCGTCATCCTGGAGATGGGCGAAGGCGTAGGCGGAGCTGGAGCTCCGCCGTCCATCCTGCGGCACGGCCGTCCACCACTTGGCTCCGCCGTCCACCACTTGAATCGAGGAAGAAGCTTCCGTTTCGCCCTCGAGCTACAAAGCTCCGCCCTCCGCACTGACTCGAGCACTCCATGACCCGCACCATCGATAAGGCCGTCATCCTCGCGGCCGGCCTTGGCAACCGCATCTCGGCCGTCTCGCGCGAAACCCCCAAGCCCCTGCTGCCGCTCGACGGCAAGCCCGGCTCGCCCTGCTTCCTCGACTGGCACCTGCGTTGCCTCGCGGAGGCCGGCGCCAAGGAGATCTTCCTCGTCGGCAACAAGGTGACCTTCGGTCGCCGGCTGCAGGCGATGGAGCAGGTCCACGCCGAGTGGATTTTCAACCCGACCGACGACCTCTCGACCTCCGGCAGCGGTCACTCGGCCTGGTACGCGTGGCACAGCGAGCGGCGCATCCTCGACGGCAAGTCGCGCGTCGTGCTCATGGATGCGGACATCGCCTACGACCCGAAGCTGCTGAAGCTGCTCGCCGAAGCGCCGGGCGAGCGCTCGAAGACGCTGGTCTGCGGCGACTTCCGCGAGACCAACGAGGAGGTGCTCGTCTTTGGCCGCGAGGGCAGGCCGCAGTGGCATGGCAAAGGCCTGAGCGGCACGCCAATGGTCGAAGGCCTCGACTGCCTCGGCGAGGCGACCGGCATCCTGCTCTTCGAGCCGGGCGACCACGCGGCGCTGCGGGGCGCCAACGACTGGATTATCGGCTACGGCACCCACAAGACCCGCGCCGAGCACGAGGACGTGACGCAGCTCATGATGCGCATGGGGCGCATGGACGCGGTCACCTTCGGCTCCGAGCTGGCCTTCATGGAGTGCGACACGCCCGAGGAGTACGAGGTGCTGACGCGGGAGATGTATCCGCGGCTCTCCAAGTTGGTTTCGACATAGGAGGCGCGGCCGGCGAGACGCCGGCCGTCCCTCGCGAACCTACGTGCGGGCGACACCAAGGCCGGCCGGCCGTTATCTCGGGCGAGTCGGCCCTCCCAACTCAAGACTCATCCGATGCCCCGCCTGAGCAGATGGGTCCGCGCCGTGCGCGGCGGCGGCCTCGATGGCAAGCCGATAACCTTCAAGCCCGACTGGATCGGCCGCGCCCTGCCTCGCGCCGGCATCCTGCCGCCGGACGAAGCCGAGGCGGCGATCCTCGCGGGCCGCGTCTCGCTCGCCGGAGAGCTCGTCGTCGATCCGCTCGCGCTGCTCTCGCCCGACGACGAGGTCCTCCTCGACGGCCGCCGCGTCGATCTCGCCGCGCCCACCTTGGTCCTCGCCTTCCACAAGCCGGCCGGCTGCGTCGTCTCCCGCCGCGACGACCGGGACCGCCAGACGGTCTTCGACCACCTTTGCGCCGCGCTGCCCGAGGAGCTGCGCCGCTACGGCTGGCACGCGGTCGGCCGCCTTGACCTCGACACGACGGGCCTGCTGCTCTTCAGCAACGACGAGCGCGTCGTCCGGCACGTCACGCTCCCGGAGACGCACCTCTCGAAGCGCTACCTTGCGCGGGTCTCCGGCTCGCCGACCGACGAGCGGCTCGAGCCACTGCGCCGGGGCATCATGCTGCACGACGGCCCGGCGCGACCGGCTCTCGCCCGCGTCCGCGGCGCGGATGAGGTCGAGCTGACCATCACCGAGGGCCGCCGCCATCAGGTCAAGCGCATGCTCAAGGCGGTCGGCCTGCCGGTGCGCGCCCTGCACCGCGAGGCGATCGGCGGGCTCGATCTCGACCTTCCCCAGGGCGCCTGGCGGAGCCTCTCCACAGCCGAGCTGCGCGAGGGATTGGGCCTCGCCCTCGCGCCCCGCATCTGAAGACCCGTCACGACAGCGCGCGTCCGCGGCAACTCGAGCTTCTCCAGAGCAAGCCGGGCCATGTCGAGAGGTCGCGGGAATTGGCGCTGCGGCGACCGAGGCTTGTCCGCCCACCTGCCGGGCTCGCCAGGAAGCGATAGGACCTTGTCCGACCGCCGCAAAGCCTTGTCGGGCCACGACAGGACCTTGTCCGACCGCCGCAAAGCCTTGTCGGGCCGCGACAAGACCTTGTCCGACCGCTATAAGAGCTTGTCGGGCCGCGACAGGACCTTGTCCGACCGCAAAAAGAGCTTGTCGGGCCGCGACAAGACCTTGTCCGACTGACGGACAAGCCTTCAACACCGCGAAACATGACCGTTTTTCCGACCGACAGGATATCGCCGGCCTCAGACATACTCGTCGAGCGCTCCAGCAAGGCCAGCAACATGCAGGTGACTAGGTGGTTTTTCCGTCGGACAAGGCCTCGCAGTGCTCCGACAAGGTCTCGCAGCCGTCCGACAAGCTGCCGCCCTGCACCGCGAGGCCATCGGCGGCCTCGAGCTCGACCGTCCCCAAGGCGCCTGGCGGATGCTTTTCACGGCCGAGCTGCGCGATGGATTGGGCCTCGCCCTCGCGCCCCGCACCTGAGCCCTCAGCCGTCCGGGCGGTCGGGCGCTCGGATCGTTGTTCACGGTAAGTGCTAGCGGTTGAACCAAACGCCCACCCGGTGCAGTCTGCCCCTTCCCGCGTCGCGCCCCCCCGCGCAAGGCGTCGCGCCGCGCCCGTGTCCCCCCTTGCACAGGAGTCTGCGATGAAGCGAATCGTGGCCGCCGCAGTTCAGTTCGCCGTCAAGCCGATGGCCGTGGAGGAGAACCTCGAGACCGCTCACCGGCTGCTCGTCGAGTGCCACGCGAAGTCCGGAGCGAAGCTCTTCGTGCTTCCCGAGAGCTTCACGACCGGCTTCACGCCCGTGGGCACCAAGCAGGACCTGTGGAACGCGGTCGACACCATCCCCGGCCGGCTCACCGAGGTCGGCGTGCAGTGGGCGAAGGAGCTCGACGGCTACATCGTCTTCCCGACCTACGAGCGCGGGGAGACCCCGGAGATCGTCTACAACTCCGCCGCGCTCATCGGCCCTGAGGGTCTGCTCGGCGTCTACCGCAAGACCCATCCCTTCGCCAACGAGCGGCTCGAGGGCGACCGCGGCTGGACGACCCCGGGCCGCACGCCCTTCTGCGTCGAGACCCCGATCGGCCGCATCGGCATCGTCATCTGCTACGACGGCGACTTCCCCGAGCTCGCGCGGGCCACCGCGCTGCTGGGCGCGGAGATCATCTGCAGGCCCTCGGCCTTCATGCGCACCTTCGATCACTGGGAGCTGACCAACCGCGCCCGCGCCTACGACAACCACGTCTACTGGGTCGCCGTGAACGTGGCCGGCCCCGACGCGAGCGGCGCCTGCTGCTTCGGCGGCTCGATGATCGTCCACCCGAACGGCGTCAAGCTCGCGCAGGCGCGCGGCAGCGACGAGAGCTGCTGGGCCGAGCTCGACCCGGACCCGATCCGCACCGTGACCCCGAACAGCTCGAGCGAGCAGTGGTTCGATCACCTCGAGGATCGCAACCTGAACGCCTACGAAGGCATCCTCACGGCTGGAAAGAGCGCTTTCGAGCCGGCCCGCCGCATCCCGTACCGGAGGTAAGCAAATGTCAGGGCCGTTGGAAGGAATCGTCGTCCTCGATCTCACTCGCGTCCTCGCCGGACCGTTCTGCGCGATGATGCTCGCCGACATGGGCGCCGAGATCGTCAAGGTCGAGCGCCCCGGGGCCGGCGACGACTCGCGCGCGTTCGGGCCGTTCGTCAACGGCGAGAGCGCCTACTTCATGAGCATCAACCGCGGCAAGAAGAGCGTCACCCTCGACCTGAAGAAGCCGCGGGGCAAGGAGTTGCTCGTCGAGCTGGCCAAGAAGGCCGACGTGCTCGTCGAGAACTTCAAGCCGGGCGTGATGAAGAAGCTCGGGCTCTCGTACGAGCAGCTTCGCGAGCACAACCCGCGGCTCATCTACGCGGCGAGCACCGGGTTCGGCCAGACCGGCCCCTA
Source organism: Myxococcales bacterium UBA5297 (assembly GCA_002408385.1). GTDB lineage: Bacteria > Myxococcota > Myxococcia > Myxococcales > UBA5297 > UBA10939. The sequence continues at coordinate 22,914 of DHSB01000173.1, read as the reverse complement.
CAGCGCGCGGCCGGCCTACGACCTGGTCATCCAGGGCATGGGCGGCATGATGAGCATCACCGGCCCGAACGCGCAGACGCCGACCAAGGTCGGCAGCTCCATCGCCGACATCTTCGCCGGGGTCTTCACCACCATCGGCATCCTCGCCGCGCTCAACCACCGCCACCGCACCGGGCAGGGCCAGATGGTCGACGTGGCCATGCTCGACTGCATGGTCGCCATCCTCGAGAACGCGGTCGCCCGCTTCGTCGCCTCGGGCAAGAGCCCGACGCCCATCGGCAACCGCCACCCGTCGATCGCCCCGTTCAGCACGGTGACGACCGCCGACGGGATGATCTCCATCGCCTGCGGCAACGACGAGCTGTGGAAGCGCTTCTGCAAGCTGGCCGGCCTGGAGCTCGCCGAGGACCCGCGCTTTGCCACCAACCCCGAGCGCGTCGCCCACTGGGCCGAGCTCGAGCCGCTGATCAACGAGGCGATGAAGAAGCAGCCCTCCGCCTTCTGGCTCGAGACGCTGCAGGCCGCCGGCGTGCCCTGCGGGCCGATCAACGACATCGAGGCGGTGCTCTCCGACCCGCACGTCCTCGCGCGGCAGATGCTCGTCGAGGTCGTCCACCCGGTCGCCGGCGCGATGAAGGTGCCAGGCGTGCCGACCAAGTTCTCCGAGTCGCCCGCCGAGGTTCGCGGCCCGGCCCCGACCCTCGGACAGCACAACTTCGAGGTCTTCGGCAAATGGCTCGGGCTCGGCGAGGCGCAGGTGCGCCGGCTCGTCGAGGAGAAGGTGCTCTGACGGTCGAGAATCGAAGGGCGAGGGCTCAAGAGGTGTCGAGAAATCTCGCTCGAGCTCGGCCCACTCCCCGTTCGCCCGATTCGCCCCGCGCGTAGTCGGGGGGCACTTCGACTCCGCTCAGCGTGAGCGGAGCTGGACGGAGTCGAAGAAGGGTTTCTCGACGGTTCCTCGGGTTTCGCCCCGACTTGGCAGGGGCGCAGGATGCTGCGCCCGTCTGGAAAGTGCGCACCGGCTTCCACCCCGCGGCACGACAAGCCGCAGCGGGCCTCTATCCGCCCGGCCTGCCTTTCGCCACGCCCGCGACGTGACACAGGTCGAGCGGCTCGGGTTCTCTCGGCGCCAGCCCCTTGAAAAACCGCTTCAATCCCGCCCTTGCAGGCGTTAGATGTTCGCACCCTTATCTTCCGGCGCACACGCGCCCGATGGATCGAGCCATGGGCATCTTCGACTTCCTTTCCGGCAGTCCCGAAAAACGCATCAAGTCCCTGCAGAAAAAGATCACCGAGAAGTACGGCCCGCCGGAGAACCGACAGAAGGCGCTCGACCAGCTCATCGAGATGGGCTCGCCCGAGGCCATCGGCGCTCTGGTGATGCGCTTCACCGTCAACACCGAGCCCTCGATCACCGACGCGGACGAGAAGGAGTACACCTACAAGTCCATCCTCGAGTTCGGCGAGAAGGCGGTCGGGCCTGTCGAGGCCTTCCTGCGGCGCCGCGACGTCGCCACGAGCTGGGCGGTGCGGATGCTAAGCCAGCTCATCCCCGAGACCGACCTGGTGAGCCTGCTCATCGACGTCCTCGAGAAGCTCGGCCCCGAGTACACCCGCGATCCCGAGAAGAAGACCGTGCTCCTCAGCACTCTCGGTGAGCACAAGGACGAGCGCATCCCGCCCGCGCTCATCCCCTTCCTTGAAGATCCGTCGGACGACGTGCGCATCGCCGCCGCGGTCGCGCTGGGCAAGCAGAACGACGAGCGCGCCCGCGAGCCTCTGCTCAAGGCCTTCGTCGAGTCGAGCGATCGCGCTCGGGTGATCGCCGCCATCACCACCACGCTCGCCGACACGGGGTTTGGTGTCCAGGGCTTCCGCGAGAAGGTCGAGAAGGGCCTTCCCGACGGCTTCTTCGTCGACCGCTCCGGAGTCGTGAAGCGCCGCGAATAGCGGGCAGGCTAGACGGCACGCTCGCCCTTCGCGCGGAACGCTCCAGCGTCGGGCAGAAATCTCGGTCGCCGGCGGTCAAATGTCGCCCAGCAGACAGTCGTAGGCCCTCTTCTGTTTACCGACCGACACTTGAGTCGAGTCTCTCGCCCGACCGGGTTGATCTCTGGATTGGACGCGCTTAGATGGGGGCGTGAACCTCCAAGACGACAAGTTGACAAAGCCGCGGCAGCGCCGGCGCTCTCAGTCTGGCGAGACGCTCACCGCGCTGCCCCCCGTGACCCTCGAACGCATGGCCCGCTCGCTCGTCCGCACGAGCAGTCCGAGCGACGTCATCAAGGAACACCTCGCCGCGATCCACGAGTTGGTCCGAGCGAAGTCGACCTTCGCCTCGCTCTTCGAGCCGGAGAAGGGGCTGCTGGTCCTCGCCGGTTCGCGGGGGCGCGCCGACGAGGCGAAGCTCGTCGCCAGCGAACCCGGCGAAGGGACCGTGGGGCAGGCCTTCTCGTCGGCGACGATCGTCGAAGACGAGGACGGGCACCTCGCCGTCCCGCTGCTCGACGCCGGCCGCGCCGTCGGGGTCTTGAGCCTGCTCGGCGCGCGGAACAAGGCGAGCAAGGAGGTCTGGAGCGCCCTCGCCGGGCACCTCGTCGCCGGACTCCACGTCGCGCAGCTTCGCGACGCGAGCCTGCGCCGCACCCGCGACCTCGAGACCGCGCTCGCCGGCCTGAAGAGCCTCGATGAGACCCGCGACAAGCTGATCGGCAACGTCTCACACACGCTCAGGAGCCCGCTGGCGACCATCAAGGCGAATGTCGAGCTTGGCCTGATGAACCGGCTCGGCGAATTGACCAAGAAGCAGCGCACCGCCTTCGAGGTCTGCCACCGCAACTGCGACCGGTTGGCGCGCCTGATCAACGACATGCTGCTGATGAGCAAGCTGCAGGGCGAACGCATGAAGCTCTCCGACAAGCCCTTCGGCCTGCGCGCTCTCGCCCAGGAGGCCGCCGGCTCGCGCGCCGGGCTCACCTCGCTCACCAACACCACCATCGACGTGCAGCGCGCCAGCGAGGTCTACGTCAAGGGCGACCGCGAACGGCTCCTCGAGGCGGTGGCGCACCTGATCGAGAACGCCATCCTCTACAACCGGCGCGGCGAGCGGGTGGAGATCTGTGTTGGAGCCGAGGACGGGATCGCGCTGCTGCAGGTCAAGGACCACGGAGCCGGCATCCACCCGGACGACCTGCCGAAGATCTTCGACCGCTTCTTCCGCGGGCCCGGCACGACGCCGCTCTCCGGCGGCTCGGGCCTGGGCCTGGCGATCGTGCGCCAGATCGTCCACGCGCATGGCGGGGCGATCACCGTCGAGAGCACACCGGGCGAGGGAGCGACCTTCACCGTGAAGATGCCGCTGTTCGCCGGAGCGGTCAGCGCCGCCTCCCGAGTCGTCGAGCCCCGCGACGGGGTCATCCTGCTCGTCGAGGACGACACCGACTGCCGGGAGGTGGTCACCCAGGTGCTCGAGTCGGAGGGCCTGAGCGTCGTCGCGACCGCCGACAGCGCGGGCGCGCGCGCGCTGCTCACGGCCTCCAAGCCCGCGCTGGTGCTGCTCGACCTGCGCCTGGGCGAGGGCGACGGCCGCCGCGTGCTCGAGCACATCCGGGGCGACGCGGGACTTGCCAACACGCCGGTCTTCGTCATCTCCGGCGCCGCCGATTCGGCCGCGGGCTTCCTCTACGACGGCCCCGAGCGCATCGACGGGTTCTTCGAGAAGCCGCTCAACCTGCCGCGGCTGCTCGACCGGATCCGAGAGTACGTGCGCGTGGTGGCGTAGGTGAGTTGGGAGTTGGGAGTTGGGAGTTGGGAGTTCGGAGTTCGGAGCAAAGAGCCAAGGCTCCGGGCGCACGCGTTTCCGCGCCCCTTCCCCCCGGCGGCCGGCGCTCAAACAAAAAGGGGCGATCGCGCGGCATTTCGGGACCGGATCGGCCCGAGAAGGCCCCTGGCCGGCCCGTAGAGCGATTTTGCCCCGCCAGGCTTGCTTTCCGGTCGAGCGGCGCTCCTTGGGCCATCCTCGCGCCCCACAGGCCCCTTCCCGAGGTCTGGAACTGGCGCTCCAATCAGCCGAAACAACTGCGGATTTTCGTCCGCTGCGGCCGGCGCCGGGGAGGCGGGAGGGAGCACCGTCTCGGCGGGCCCGCGGGCGCGCATGGCAGAAGAGGCGCTGAGCGAGGCTTCAGAAGGATTCTTTGATGGGCGCATTGCCAAGCGCCCGTACCGCCCTGCGACCGATCGCTGCGGCCTCCTGCGAGGCCCGTCGGCCCTCGACCCTTGACTCTCGACTCTCGACTCTCGCCACTGTGTTTGCCCCAAAAGCGTTCACCGGTGTACCTTCCCCGCGCTAGTCGAGGAGACGGGCCGGGGCGACAGGCACCATGGGTGAGATGGAGATAGTGGAGAGCTCGGCTGCGCAGGAGCGACCCGAGGCACTCGAACGCGACCTCGGCCCGTTCGCGCGCGCCTTCGCCGACAGATACTTCGCCCCTATCCCCTTCCCCGAGGACGGGGCGCGCCTGCTCGCTCGCCTGTCGAAGGAGGGCGAGGTCGTCCACGTCATGCGCTCGGCGGGGATGCTCAATTTCCTCTACCTCGCCTGGGCCGTGCTGCTGCGCGGCCTGCCGCCGCTGCGGGCGACGACCGGCTTGCGCTGGAGCTTCTGGAGCCCGTTTCGCCGCCTGTTTCGCCGCGGCCGTGTCGCCGAGCGCCTGCGGCGCGCCCTCGACACTGGCAACTCGGCGCTCGTCTTTTTGCGCCAGTCCTCCGGTTGGATCCCGCGCCTCGAGCCCAAGGACGACCCGTTCCACGCGCTGGTGGCCCGCGCGCGCAAGTCCGCGCGGCCGCTGTTCCTGGTGCCCGAGCTCTTCCTGTGGCACGCGCGGGCCCGAAACCTGCGCCCTGGAATCCGCGACTTTCTCCTCGGCAGCCCCGAGGACCCGAAGCGCTTCGTGACCGCCTACGGCTTCCTGCGCAACTACCGCAACGCCTTCTTCCGCGTCGGCAAGCCCGTCGACCTCACCGCCTTCGTGCACGAGAACCCGGACCTCACCGACGCCGCGCTCGTGCGCATGGTGCGCGGCTCGCTCTTCCAGCACCTGGCGCGCGAGACCCGGGCCATCGTCGGCCCGCCGCGCAAGTCGCCCGCCCGCATCATCGAGGAGACGATGCGCGACCGCTCGCTGCGCGCCTCGCTCGAGCAGGTGGCGACCGAGAAGCAGGTCGAGATCGAGGCGGTGCGCCGCGAGGCGCGCCGCTGCCTCGAGGAGATCGCCTCGCGCTACAGCACCACGGTCATCGCCCTCCTGGTGCCCCTGCTGCGCTGGGTCTTCAACCGCATCTACTCCAAGGTCGAGATCGACGAGAAGGGGCTGAGCCGGGCGCTGGAGACCGCGCGCGAGGCGCCGCTCATCTTCTGCCCGAGCCACAAGAGCCACCTCGACTACCTGCTGATGAGCTGGATGCTCGGCGAGCGCGGGATCATGCCTCCGCTGGTCGCCGCGGGCGCCAACCTGTCGTTCTGGCCGCTCGGCCCCATCCTGCGGCGGGCCGGCGCCTACTTCCTGAGGCGCAGCTTCAAGGGCAACAAGGTCTACGCGGCCAGCTTCAAGGCGTACGTCAAGAAGCTGCTGCGCGAGGGCTACACCCAGGAGTTCTTCATCGAGGGCGGCCGCAGCCGCACCGGCAAGCTGCTCTCGCCCAAGCTCGGGATGGTCAACTTCGAGGTCTCGGCCTTCCTCGAGCGTGCCCAGCACGACGTCTACTTCGTCCCGGTCTCGCTCGACTACGAGAAGGTGGTCGAGGCCAACAGCTACGCCCGCGAATTGGCCGGCGCCGACAAGAAGCCCGAGTCGATCCGCAGCCTGCTCGCCGCGCCCAAGGTCCTGACCGCCCGCTACGGCCACATCCACATCTCGTTCGACGAGCCCATCTCGCTGCGCGCCTTCCTCGGCTCGCGCGCCGGCGGGCAGCTCGAGGGGCTCGACGGCGAGACCCGCCGCTCCGCGGTGCGCGCCCTCGCCCAGCGCATCACCTACGGCATCAGCCGGGCGACGACCATCACGCCCGCGGCGCTGCTCGCGGCCTCCCTGCTCGCGCACCGGCGCCGCGGGACGACCGCCAGAGAGGTGAGCCACCGCATCCACCGGCTTCGCGAGATCGCCCGGCGCGAGGGAGCCCGGCTCTCCCCGGTGCTCGACGATGCCCCGTGCGACCCCTCGAGCCTCGGCCCGATCAACGAGATCGCCCGCATGTTCATGGAGGACGGCCTCGTCGACGCCCAGGTCGTCGGTGAGGAGACGATCTACACGGTGCCGGACGAGAAGCGCCCGGCGCTGTGCTTCTACAAGAACAACCTGGTCCACATCGCCCTCGGCCGCACCTTCACCGCGACCGCGCTGCTCTCGATAGGAGACCAGGCGCCCCTTGGCGCGCTGCTCGAGCGGCTGCATTTCCTGACCCGCCTGCTCAAGCTCGAGTTCTCGTTCCAGGTCGGCATCGGCTTCGACACCATCGTCGAGCGGGCCATCGAGGCCCTGGTCGCCGACGGGCTGATCGTGCGTGAAGGCGACCTGATCCGCGTCGCCCCGGCGCCGCATGCCTGGTCGGACCTGGGGTTTCTGCGCGACCTGATGCGCGAGCTGCTCGAGAGCTACCGCCTGCTCGCCTCGAGCCTGCAGTCGGCGCGAGAGCCGACCGCGCGCAAGGAGCTGGTCAAGGCCGCCCTCGAGCGCGGCCGGGCCGAGTTTCTCTCGGGCTCGATCGCCTGCTACGAGGCGCTCTCCAAGCCGACCCTTGAATCGGCCGTGGCCGTCTTCATCGACTGGGGCGTCCTCGAGCAGAGCGAGGACGAGAAGACGGTCTCGCTCGCCGAGGCCCACCGTGCGCCCGAGGCCACCGATGGCCTCGCCGAGCAGATCGCGCGCTTTCTCGGCTAATCATCGCGCCGGCGAGCGAAGGGAGGATGAAGCTCCAGCTTCGTCGTCGTCGCGAGATCCGACGGCCGCCGAGACGGCGCCGGTCCCTGCCCCTCGCGCCCCGGCCGCGCCAGCCCCTCAACAACACTCGGGTTTTGCGGCGTCGAGCCCTCGACTTCGCGGGGGCGGACTGGTTTCGCCTCGTCGGAATGAAGCTCCGTCGAGGAATCGCCCTTCGACTCCGTCCGCTTCCGCTCACCC
>DHSB01000173.1:0-15593 GCA_002408385.1 Myxococcales bacterium UBA5297 | reverse complement strand
CGCGAGCGGCGGGAGCGGAGTCGGAGGGCTCCGACTTTGGCCTCGCAACCTCGACCTGCGCTCGGGCCTCTCGACTTCGCTCGAGGTGACCGGAGGGGCGGGCCCGAGCTCGGGGAGATTCCTCGACCCCTCCGGAGTGGGCGGCTTCGCCAAGACCCGCGGGCGGCTCTCGACCTGCGAAAAGTGCGGCAACTGCGGCGCCGCCCCCTGTCGCGTGGTCTACAATGCGCCCGATGGATCCTTCCGCCTCACCGCAGCACACGGTCCTCGTCGTCGAGCCTCACCTGCCGACCCGCGAGCTGCTCACCTCGACGCTCAGCCAGCACGGCTATCGCGTCCTCGCCGCCGATGAGCCGAGCCGCGCGCTCGAGCAGTGCATCTCCGAGCGGCCCGACGCGCTCCTCGTCGCCGTCGATCTGCCGCGCTACCAGGGCGCGACCCTCGGCAAGCTCGTCCGGGCGACCGAGGCGGGCGCGCGGGTGCCTATCCTCGCCATCGACAAGGCCCACCTTGGCAAGGCCAAAGGCGTCGGGGCGATCCTCGACCTGATGGTCAACGGGTACCTCGCCGACGCGAGCCGGGAGCAGGAGCTGCTCGCGCGGCTCGCCCAGCTCATCGCCGCCGCGGCCCAGGCGCCCAAGCCGACCCGGGGCATCGCGGCCACACTCTCGCGCGCGCCCGTGCTCACCGGAGAGCTGCGCGCGCGCACCCTGCCCACGCACCTCTTTTCGTGCTACCGGCTGCAGCGCGACGGCGTTCTCGTCATCGCCCATCGAGAGCTGGCCCGGCGCGTCTACCTGCTCAAGGGCGCGCCGGTGAACTACGACTCGAACGCGCGCCACGACAGCCTCGGCGTCTGGCTGCTCGAGCGCGGGACGCTGACCAGCCAGGCGCACGGCGAAATGCTCGGGCTGATGCGCGACGACGCGCTCTCCCCTGGCGCCGCGCTGGTCGCCATCGGCGCGGTCGAGCCGGGCGAGCCGCTGCTCGCGCTGCTGCGCGACTACGCGCGCGCGAAGATCATCGAGGCCTACGCGACGCCTCAGGGCCGCTACGGCTTTCACGCGGGAGCCGAGTTCAGCGACGAAATCCCCGCGCTCGAGTTGGCCGCGCTCGGCCCGCTTTACCACTCGGCGCGAGGGACCTGGCCGGTCAAAGCCTTCGCCGCGCCGCTCGCGCCGAACATGAGCTCCTACCCCTCGCGAAGCCCCGACTTCGCGCAGCTCCTCCCCTCGCTCGGCTTGGGCACCGGGGACCTGAAGCTCGCCCTGACCATCAACGGGCACCAGACGCTGCGCGAGCTGCTCGCGGGCTGTCGCGACCTCCGCCATTCGCTCGCGCTGCTCTGGTACCTGTCGCTCGTCGAGGCGGTGCGCTTCGAGCGGCAGCCGACCCGTGCGGAGGCGACCGCGGGCTTCGCGATCCAGGAGTCCGCGCCTGCCCGGCGGCGCAAGCCGCTGCCCGAGGAGAAGGCCAACGAGCTGCGCGAGGAGGCGGTGCGCATCCTCACCGCCAGCTACTTTCGCGTGCTCGGCCTGGACATCACCGCCGACGCCGAGGCGGTCGAGAAGGCCTTCCACGAGGTCGCCACGCGGTTTCACCCCGAGACGTACGCCGAGTTCGACCTGGGCCCGATAGAGGATCTGCTCTCCTCGGTCCAGGACCGCGTCTCGGCGGCCTATCGGGTGCTCTCCGACGGCGAGAAGCGCAAGGCCTACGTCAGCTACGTGCTGTCGCGCGCCGAGGTCTCGCGGGCGGGCACCCCGCATCCCGGGGCTGAGATCGAGCTCAAGCGCGGCGAGAACCTGATGAAGAGGGGCGACTGGCGCGGCGCGCTCAACTCGTTCGAGCAGGCCGTCAGCCTCAACCCGCGCGAGCCCGAGTACTACAGCTTCCTTGCCTGGGCGACGTTCAAGGCCGGCGTCGGCGGCCTTGCCGACCGCGGGCGCGCCGCGCTCAAGCTGCTCAAGAAGGCCGTGGCGATGAACCCGACGCTCGAGCGGCCGCAGGTCATCCGCGCCATCGTCGAGGACGAGCTCGGCGATCCCGGCGGGGCGCGCCGCACGCTGCTCAAGCTGCTGAAGACGAACCCCGACTCGGTACTCGCCAAGAAGACGCTGCAGGGCCTGTCGAAGCGCCGCGGGGCCGGGGAGAGGCTGTAGGCGGGCGAGGGCTCGGGAGCCGGCTGAGGTTGGGGACCTGCCGCGGGCGGTAGATGCGAAGCTGCGCTCGGCCGCCGAGGGCGGTGGGCCGAGGATGGCGGCCTGTCGTGGGAGTGAGCTTCTCCGCTCCCTTGCCACGATCCTCCGTTGGCCGGAACGTTGTCGTGCGAGGTCCGAGATCATGCCGAGCGAGCGTGTCACGGTCACCCTGCCGTCCGACGTCCTCCGAGCGATCGACCGCCTTGAGAGGAACCGCAGCAAGTTCGTGCTCGAGGCCGTCCTGCGTGAGCTCCAACGCCGCCGACGCGAGGGACTGAAGCGATCGCTTTCAAACCCGCATCCGGAAAGCGAACTGCTCGCCGATGCAGGGTTCGACGAATGGGCCAGCCGCCTTTCGCCACAAGACGCCGCAGGCCTTGTCGACGTCGAGGCGGGAACTCCCGTGCGCTGGGTTCCTGGCAAGGGATGGGTGGAGACGAAAAAATGACGCTCGGGCGAGGCACAGTCATCCTCCGAGATCTCGACCCGACGGTCGGCCACGAGCAACACGGCGTCAGGCCGTGTCTTGTCGTCAGTGACCGAGACGTGGTTTCCGAACCAGCGCTTCCCGCTGGTCTGCGTGGTTCCGGTGTCCGGGACCACAGGCGAAGGCGCTCTCCATCCCGAGCTGTCACCAGGGCGCAGCGGACTGATGCAGCGGTCATTCGCGCTGATTGACCATTTGCGCTCGGTGGACAAGCGGCGGGTGCGACGCGTCTTCGGGCAGATCCCCTCCGACGAGATGAGCGCAGTAGATGACGGATTGGCGCTCTTCCTCGGACTCGGAGATCAACTGGCGTCGCCACCGACGCCGGGCGTCCTGTAGCGGGTGGCAAGCGGGCAGGGCCCAGATCTCGCGCGCGTGTCGGCAGGGTTGACGGCCCCGCCTCGCGGTGATGGTCCAGACGAGCCGCCATGCTCGAGCGAGTCGCTCGCCTCCACGACGAAGCCACATCCTCGATTCGCCACGCGGCGTCGTGACCGGGGACGGAAATTGAGCGCCTCCACCACCGGCGAGTCGCCGGCCACCGAGGAAGCGGTGCTGTGCCTCTCCGGCAGCTCTCCGTTCGCTTCTTGACCTCGCCTTGCACTTGACGGTCTATGACCGCCGCCATGGAACCCCGCGCCGCCTCCGCCCCCGACGATCGCCGCCGCTACGGCCGCTACTACACGCCCCGGCCGCTGGTGCGCGCGCTCTATCGCCTGCTCGCCTCGGCGCTCGGGACGGACGGGCTCGATCCTTCCGCCTGCGCGCTGCTCGATCCGGCTTGCGGCGACGGCGCGTTCCTCGGCGCCCCCGAGGCCGAGACCTTCGGGCGGGCCCTGGGGCTCGACCTCGACACCGCGGCGGTGAGCGCCGCGCGCGCGGCGGCGCCCGGAGCGCTGATTCTCGAGGGCGATGCCTATGGCGACGGCCTGACCGGCCTGGCCAACGAGGTCAAAGGCCGAGGGCCGCTCGTCGTCATCGGCAACCCGCCCTACGTCGGCAACTCGGAGCTGCTGCGCAGCGGGCGCTATCAGGAGATCCGCGACGCGCTGCTGCCCTTTGCCCGCGAGGTCGCCCGCAGGACCAGCATCCGCGACGACTACGTGCTCTTCTTCGGAGTCGCCGACCGCCTTATCGAGGCCGCCGGCGGGCGCGGGGCGATTGCCTTCGTCACCAGCGCCTCCTTCGTCGACAACTTTCTCTACGCGCCGCTGCGCCGCTGGCTGCTGTCGCGCTACCGGTTGTATGCGCTGGTCGAGGCGGGCGAGCGGCTCTTCGACGGGGCGCGCGTCGCGACGGTGCTCTCTGTCTGGACGCGGCGCGAGGGCGATCCGGACCGGCCCTTCCTCCACGCGCGCCTCGACGGCTCGGTCGAGGAGCGGCTCGCGGCTCTCGAGCGCGGGCCCAAGCTCTCCAAGACGCGCCCACACGGCGAGGCGCACCTGCTCAACGCCCCCGAGGAGAAGTCCGCGAGCGCTGCCGCCCGCATGCGCGAGAGCGGCGCTCCGGTCGGCTCGGTGCTCCGCGTCAGCTTCCCGGGGCTGAAGACCCGCTTCGACGAGCTGCTGACGGCCGACAGCCGCGAGGGGCTCGCCGAGCGGATGCGCGAGCTCTTCGAGGCGGCGGATCCCCACGCGTTCGCCGAGCGCCACCGGCTCCCCGAGCGCACCCGAGGCAAGCTCGCCGCGGCCTTCGAGGCGCGCGAACGCACGAGCTTCCGCGAAGAGGCCATCCGCCCGTTCGCCCGCTATGCCGGGACGCGTCACCGCTTCCGCGTGCCGTCCGAGGCGATGGCCTTCGCCTACGTCGACCGCGAGCTGATCCCGCGCGGAGATCACCGCTTCCGCGGGAACTACGACCCCCACCGCGACGGGCCGAAGCTCGTCTTCAACGTGCGCGAGGTTCCGCTGTCGGCCGCTGTGGTCGAGGGTCCGGTTTGCGTGCACGACTACCGCCACTCGCGCTTCGCGCCACTCCACGTGCCATCGAGTATCGCCGCGGGCAGGGTGCGGCCAGCCGGGGCCGAGCTGCCGTTCCGCGAGCTCAACCTCTCGCGTCCCTGGGCCGAGGCCGCACGCCTGCTGCGAGAGCCGGCCGACCTCTTCTACTTCGCCTGCGCGGTGTTCAACTCGGCCGCGGTCCAAGAGTTGTTCGCGCCGGCGTTCGGCGCGTCGGAAGAGGTACCGATTCCGCGGTTCGAGACGCGCCGCGCCAGCCTCGTGCAAGCCGTCGCCGACGAGGCGCGCGGCCTCGAGTCGGGCGCTTCCTTGAGCCCGGGCTCGGAGCGGGCGATCCGCAGGCTGTACGGCATCGATTGAGGAGCCGTCGAGAGCTCTTCTTCGACTCCTTCCGGTTCCGCGCACCCCGGGCGCCAGCTCCCGAAGCGCCCGCGGCGGAGATCGAAGCCGCTCCGCCTACGCTCGGGCCTCTCGACTTCGCTCGAGGTGACCGGAGGGCAAGAGCGGGGAAGGCGCGGTCCTCGTTTCCGCACGCCTCTAGCCGCCGGACGAAGGGAAGACCATCCACACCTCGTCATCGGCGGCGAGGGGAGTCTTCATCCCCTGCAGATAGTGGATGTGCCGCCCGTTGACGAGGATCGCCGCGCGCAGCGACGCCCGCCACTCCTCCGGCGGAACCAGCGCTCGGATCTCATCGAGCAGCGCGCCGACGGTGGCCGCCTCCGAGCGCAGCTCGGTCCGGCCAAGCCTCTTGGCAAGAGCGTAGTGAGGAACGAAGAGAGCCATGAGGTGCCTTCTCAGCTCCGGATCGCCAGGCGGCGCAGCGTCGCCGGGGTCGGGACGCCCTCGCTGTCCCAACCGCGAACGCGGTAGTAGCGCCTGAGCATGTCGGCCAGCGGGACCCCGGCCTTGGCGCCGGGGAAGGTCGGCTCGTCGAGTAGCCGGCGTGGCAACGTGTCGGCCGAGCCGCTCATCCCTTCGCGCAGGTTGTAGAGCCGCTCGAGGTTGTAGATGCGGGCGCCGGCCCGCATGAACTCGCCCAGCCCGACCCGCCTGCCCCAGGCTGCCGAGAGGAACTTCTCGAACCAGAGGAGCTGCGCCGGGTTCTTCATGCGCATCGCGAGCCACAGCGCCGGACCGGTCGCGCGGCTGGCCGCCGCCATGGCGAGCCGGTAGGCGGCAGAGCTCGCCTCGAGCTTGAAGGCGAACGCCGGAAGGACGGCATAGGAGGCGAAGTAGCAGAACACCAACGAGCTGACGGCCGCGTTCATGTCCTGCTGGAAGACGACCAGCTCGGGCTTTCCGGCGGTCGAGTGCGGGTCGATAGAAACGGGTCCGGTCGCCTCGAGGAACATGGTGCTGCCGCGCACGTGGCAGCCGCCGCGATTGTTCGTCGCGTACTCGAGCCCCTGGCCGAAGCAGCCGCGCGGATCGTAAGCCGGCAGCTCCAGCCCCTTGACCTGGATGGCGAACTCCTCGCCGCCGCGGCGCTTGGCGAGCGCGCGGGTACCCTCGGCGAGCTCCGCGCCCAGCCCCGAGCGCCGCGCCGTCGCCTCGATGGCCTCGTGATACGCCTCCACCCTGCCCCACGCCAGCTCGCTATTCAGCAGCCCCCGCTCGGTCAGCTCGGTGGCAAAGCCGAGGACTCCTCCCATGGAGATGGTGTCCATCCCCAGATCGTCACAGAGCTCGCCCAACTCGGCGACGGTCTGCATGTCGAAGATGCCCAGGTTGTTGCCGAGCAGCCCGATGGTCTCGAACTCCGGTCCCTTGCCCTCGCCTTTGCCGAGGCGGATGTGCCGCCCGCACTTGACCGGACACGACAGACAGCCGTCCTTGCGGATGAGCAGCTCGTCGCGCATCCGTTCGCCGGCCAGCTCGGGCGTGCGGCGATCGTGGCCCTTCTGAAAGTTGCGGGTGGGGATGATGTTGCGGCCCGCGCAGGTCATCACGAGGTTGGCCGTCCCGAGCGTCGGGAGGATCTGCCCGGTCATCGGATGGGAGCGCAGGAATTCGGTGACCTCCTTCTGCAACTCCTTGAACGCCTCGTCGCGCTCGAAGGTGGCGGCCGAGCCGTCGGCGATGATCGCCTTGAGGTTCTTGCTGCCCATCACCGCGCCGGTGCCGGTGCGGCCCGCTATCCGGTTCTGGCTGACGATGCAGGCGAAGGGCACCCGGTTTTCGCCCGCAGGACCGATGACCGCCTTGCCGAAGCTCGCGGGCAGCGCCGCCTGGGTCGCCACCGTTCCCTTTCCCCAGAGGTGGGCGGCGTCCTTGAGCTCGGCCTTTCCGTCCTTGATCTCGAGGTAGACCGGCCGAGGGCTGCGGCCGCGGACGATCACCCCGTCGAAGCCCGCCTTCTTGAGCTTGGTGGCGAAGCTGCCCCCGCAGTGGCTGTCGGCGATGGCGCCGGTGGCCGGGGACTTGGTGGTGACGACGAAGCGGTTGGACTGCGGCGCCGCGCTGCCGGTCAGCGGGCCGACCGAGAAAATGATCGGCATGCGCTCGTCGAAGGGATCCAGGCCGGGCGGGGTCGAGTCGAAGAGCAGCCGTGCGCCGAGTCCCCGGCCTCCGAGATAGAGCTCGACTACTTCGGACGGAACCGGGCGGGCAGAGCTGCCACCGCTCGTCAGGTCGACCTCGAGGTAGGTTGCGGTGAGCGATTTCATGGCATGCCCTTTGGCTTCCCCCGAGAGGCCGGAGTCTTCTCGGACGCGTGCGTCTGCACCTGGGGATTCTCGACCATTTCAGAGGACGGCGGCGATGTGCAATTGCCGTCTGGCGCGCCAACTCGAGCTCCGGGTATCGCGCCCACCGGCGGGCCGTCGCCCCGCCCCTGCGGAGCCCCGCGGGAGTCTCGCGCGGTGTGCGCCAAGCAAGTCCGACCAACCGAGTCATTGCCCCCAGCGGCGCTTGCGACGATGCTCTCTCCCGTCCCCTTCCCCTAGGAGCGAAGGATGCCGAAGAAACGCACCATCAGCCGCTGGGCGCTCGCTCGTCGCCTGCAAGAGACCGCACTGCGCATCGCCGCCGGCAAACCCGTCCGCATAGGCGGACAGCTCGTGTGCGTGCCAGACGAGGTTCTCCTCGAGGAAGAGCTCGAGACGAGCGACGGCGAGACCGAGCTCGAGTTCGAGATCAAGTGGCCGGAGACCAAACCGCCGGCGCCCAAGCGCACGTCCAAGAGGAAGTGACCCGACCGTCTTTGCGGTCTCGGGCTCGTCTCGTTCCGGCGAGCGCCCGTTCGACGGCGCGGCGCCTTGTCTGAGAAGCCGTCGCGAAGTCCCCTTCGGCCCTCGTGAGCCTGTCCGCAGTGCCAGAACAGCAGATGCCGCTCGTCTCTCGTGCCTCGCCCACCGAAGGCAGCGTTTCCCGCCCGCGGATTCTCTTGCCCAGCCGGAAGGGGATGGCGCTCCCGGGATCCCTCTGTCTATTCGCGTTGGCCGGTTGCCTCGCCCCTCGGCCCCAGGTCCCTCTCCTGCCACCGGCGCCTGCCGTTCAGGATGCGGACGCGCTTCCCTTCGAGCAGCGGCTCGATGCAGCGTTCGAGGCTCGGGAGCCTGCTCGGTTCGAGAAGCTGCGCGCCATGGACCGCAAGGGCGACGCGGACGGCGTCTTCACCCGCGGCGACGCTCTGGCGGCGGGCACCCCGCAGCTCTTCGGCGACCTGCACGCCCATCCGTTCATGGAGTTCGGCGCGGAGCCCTTCTTCCGCGGTCTGCCCTCGAGCACCAGGACGCCCTCGAGCCACCTGGACGTACTGACGACCCAGGTCAGCTTCACCGGCCTGCGGCGTGGCGCGGTGAACCTCCTCTTCGCCTTCGCCTATGCCCCGGACCTCTGGCCCGCCTGCGCCAAGCGAAAAGAGGGAAAGCTCGGCGAGGTCTTGTGCCAACTTCGCAAGGCGCGCGAATTCTGTCAGAGGCACGGGCACCGCATGGCCATCGCGCGCACCGCCCAGGAGGCGCGCGCCATCGCCGGCTCGAAAAGGATCGCGGTGATTCTCGGCGTGGAGGGCGCCGACGCCGTCGAGCGGCTCGAGGACCTGGAGACTCTCTATCAGGCCGGAGTACGGGTCATCACCCTGACCCATTTCGTGGACAATTCCATCGCGGGCGCTGCCGCCTCGAGCCTCTGGCGCTTCGAGGCCCCCAACTTCCTGACGCCGGGAGAGCCCACCTCCGACGGATATCGCCGCAATCCGGTGGGGCTCTCGCCGTTCGGCGTGAAGGTCGTCCGCCGAATGGCTGAATTGGGAATCCTCATCGACCTCGAGCATTCCTCCGACCTCGCCGTCAGGGAAGTGCTCGCGGTGACCGAAGATCTCGCCGCGCCGGTGCTCTTCACGCACACCGGCATGCGCGCAATTCATCCCTCCGAGCTCAACGTGTCCGACGAGACGGCCCGCGCCGTCGCCGCCCGCGGCGGGCTCATCGGGATCATCACGCTGAGCACGCTGCTGACTGCCGAAGGCTTGGACGAATGCCGCGCGTTCCAAGCACAATTCAGGCACCTGCTCGAGGTGGCGGGCCCGAAGCACGTGGCCATCGGCAGCGACTTCAACAGCTTCTCCCCGCGCCCGGCGCCGTGCGGCGACGGTCCCGGCTTCGCCTCGACCGGTATTCGGAGCGTCGCGGACTTCCCGGGGCTGCTGCAGTCCCTCGTCGAAGAAGGCATACCCACCGAAGTCCTCGAGCAGATGGGAGAGAACATGCTCCGTGTGCTCGCGCTCGCCGAGGAGCGCGCGGACTTCGCGGCCTCGCGCGGCGCTTCCTGGAACGAAGACGCGCGGTGAATTCACCTGGCGCAGGCGTTTCCTCGAAATGCGCGCGGTCACAGGAGACAAGGTCTCCAGGGAAACGAGGGTTCGACAGAGAGGCTTGTGGGTCCTCGACGCTTGATTCGCCGCCCGGTCGGTGCCGCTCTATTTCGCGCCGTCGCCGGGATTGGCGGCCGTGACCTTGAGCAGATACGCCAGCCGATCGCTGCCGTCCTTCTTCCAGACCAGCATGGTCGTTGAGCCTTCGTCGGCCCCAGTCAGCCGCACCTGCTCGGAGTCGAGGAGCTCCTCGAGGTCGACCACCGATGGATCACCGACCGCGGCGTGGCTCATTCCGGGAAAGGTGAGCGTCCTCTGCTCGCCGAGAGCGAGAAGGATGGGCTCGTCTTCCGGAGGCACGTTGGGCGTTTCGCCGGCTACGGATGGCACCCCGCAGGCGCCCAGGATGGCAGCGGCAAAGAACAGGAAGGTTCGCAAGCAAAGTGCGCGCATCGGCTTTCCTCAGGCCAAGAGGCGGTCAAGCAGTCTACCCCAACGCGAGCGAGCTTCTGCCGGTGGCATGGATGGCGGCGCCTGCTCAATCCGAGCGTGTCGAGGGTCTCGCCGGTCGCGCCAAAGAGGGATGGGAGTCCCCGTCTGCCACGAGCTCGTCAGGCAGCGCGCGTTGCCCGCAGCGTCCGGCAGCCTGCAGCCAGCTTCCACCCTCTGCTTCATGCAGGCCTGTACGCAGGCACCTTCAGCGCTGAGGGAACAGCAGGAACCTGATTCCAATCAGGCCCAGGAGGACAGCGATGACCAACCGAAAGGTGCGCTGTGGAATGCGGTTGACGACCTTCTTGGCCAGGAAGGCGCCCAGCAGCGAAATCGGGACGAAGGCGGCCATGCCGTAGAGCAGCATCGTTTCGAGCCGCACGCCTTCGCCGAGGCAGGTGCCGACGCGCACGAGGTCGATGACCAGGGCGACCGCTCCCGAGACGAAGATGTAGGTCTCTTTCGGCAGATTGAAGGCCGCCAGGAAGGTGCTGCGAATGGCGCCCCCCACCCCGAACAGACCGGCGAAGAAACCCGACAGCGCCCCGCCGCTGACGGCCACCGCGGTGCTTTGAGGCAGGCGCCAGCTCTCGTGCCGGAAGAGGAACAGGACGTACAGAAGCAGGAAGGCGCCGAGGAGCCGCTCGAGTATCGCGGCGTCGGCTCCGACCGAGAGCTCGGCGCCGACATAGCTCAGCAGGACGCCGGGAGCGCCGAAGGAGAGGACGAGCCGCCAGTCGAGCCCCTTCCTGAAGAGCAACATCTTCCAGAGGTCGCCGAAGAGGTGGATGACGCCCACGAAGAGCAGCGTCAGCGGCAAGGGGAAGAACAGGGTCAGGACGGGCACCATGATCGTGGAGGTGCCAAAGCCCGACAGCGTTCCGACGGCCGAGGCCGCGAGCGTCAGAAGCGCCAGCAGGACGAGCTCGTACATGGTCACCCTCCGTACGCCGGCGAACGGACTCTCGCCTGGCCTGCCGCCAAGTGAGCGAGGATATCCGCCCGTCGCACCGGGTCCCTGCGGCTCGGACCTCAGCCTGGCGAGCCCGGCAGGGTCGCCTCGAAGGTCCGTCGTCAGTAGTAGGCAGGGCAACTCGGCCTCGTGACCTCGTCACGAGACTCCCTTCGGCTGCGCTGTCCGGGGACACAGCCACGCAAGGCGCCGGTCCGATGATTGGGGCGAACGGGGTCTTCCTCCGCTCGTTCTAAGCTGCGTGCCGGTTGTTCGCATCACACCGGCCAGTCCGGTTGTTCTTTTCGGGAAAGCCTCAGCCCCCTCCCGAGCCCAGGGCACAACCACTTCGGCAGCGCGCGGTTCGCAGCGGTGACCCTGGCCGCGAACGCCCGCCAATCGTGGTAGGTGGGGCACGCAATACAGGGCAGGAGAAGAGCGATGAGCACCTCGAGCACCATCCCGTTGGCCGAACGCATGCGCCCCAAGAGCCTCGACGAGGTCGCGGGCCAGAAGCGGCTGCTCGGCGAGCGCGGCGTGCTGCGCAAGCTGCTCGCCGGAGGCCGGTTGCCCTCGCTCGTCTTCTGGGGCCCGCCGGGCACGGGCAAGACGACGCTCGCACGCATCCTCGCGCAGGCGACCAAGCATCCCTTCCTGGAGTTCTCGGGGGTGACCGGCTCGGCCGCCGAGCTCAAGAAGTTCCTCCAGGAAAGCCGCGACCGGCCGCTGTTTCGCACCAACCCGCCGGTCGTCTTCCTCGACGAGATCCACCGCTACAACCGGGCCCAGCAGGACATCCTGCTGCCCTCCCTCGAACGCGGCGAGGCGATCCTCGTCGGGGCGACGACCGAGAACCCGGCTTTTTATCTGAACCCCGCGCTGCGCAGCCGCTGCCAGCTCTTGGCGCTCGAGCCCATCTCGCCCGAGGAGATGCTCGTCGTGCTGCGCCGCGCCTGGAGCCGCGAGCGGCCCCAGGAACCCGAGCCCACCGAAGTCATCGATTGGCTCAGCCGCTGGGCCGGCGGCGACCTGCGCTCGGCGCTCACCGGCCTTGAGACCTGGCTCGGGCTCGAGGCCAAGGAGCGAACGCTCCAGGTCCTTCAGGACGCGCTCGGCGGACGGATCATGTTCGACCGCGCCGACGGCCACTACGACCTCGCCTCGGCCTTTCAGAAGAGCCTGCGCGGCTCGGACGCCGACGCCGCGCTCTACTACCTCTCGCGGATGATCCGCGGCGGCGAGGACCCGCGCTTCGTCGCCCGGCGGCTGATGGTCTGCGCCGCCGAAGACGTGGGCAACGCCGACCCGCAAGCCTTCATCCTCGCCGAGACCGCCAGCCGCGCCGTCGAGCGGATCGGCTGGCCCGAGGCGAGGATCCCGCTCGCGCAGGCGGTCATCTACGTGGCGAACGCGCCCAAGTCGAACGCGACGCTGATGGCTATCGACGCCGCGCTCGCGGCCGAGGACCACCCAGTGCCCGAGTCGCTGCGCGATGCCCACACGGCGGTCAGTCGCGCCGCGGGCCGGGGCCGCGGCTATTTCTACAGCCATCAGGACTACGCGCGCCGACAGGAGTTCTTGCCCGAGGCGCTGCGCACGACGCGCTTCCACCAGCCGATTCGGCCGCAGGAGCGGTGCTGGCTCGATCGCGGGGAGCCCGAGCTCGTCCGACTCGGAGAGTTGTGGAATGCGTGGCTCAAGGAGAATCCGCAAGGTGGCGAGGTGCCGATGGATCCTTGGTGCGCGGAGCTCGGGTGCTCGCGAGAGGCACTGGCGCGGGCGCTGCCGAAGCTGGCGCAGGGCGCCTACCTGCTCGAGCGCAAGCTGGTGGCGCGACCGACGGCCGCAGCGGAGTAATCCCTGGGGCGTGCGGCTCAGGCGCAGCATCGCCACCCCGACACTCGACCACCTCGACCCGTTCTTCCTCTTCGACCATTTCGGCTCGGAGAACCCCGACGACTACCTCGCCGGGTTCCCCATGCACCCGCAACCGCGGAATCGAGACGATCACCTACATGCTCGGCGGCCGAGTCGAGCACCGCGACAGCCTCGGAAACGCGGGCCTCATCGGGGCGGGCGACGTGCAGTGGATGACCGCGGGCAGCGGCATCCTGGACGAGGAGATGCCCAAGGTCGGGCCTCGGCGGGTCGACGGCTTTCAAGTCTGGGGCAACCTTCCGGCCAAGCTGAAGATGACCGCGCCGCGCTATCAGGACCTCCCCGCGGCGCAGCTCCCGGAGATCGTGCGGCCCGACGGAGCCCGCATCCGGATCATCGCCGGCAAGATCGAGGGGAAGACCGGCGCGGTCCGCGACGTCTTCGCCGACCCGACCTACCTCGACGTCGCGCTGCCCGCGGGAGGGCTCTTCGAGCAGCCCGTCCCGCGCGATCGACCCGCGCTGCTCTACGTCTTCCAAGGAGAAGTGGCGGTCGGCGGCGACGACGACGCGGGAAGTGGCCGGCTTGTCCCCGCGATCCGCCTGGCCATGCTCGAGGATGGCGAGGTGCTCGGTGCGCGCGCGAGCGAGACGCCCGCGCGTTTCCTCCTGCTCTCGGCGCTGCCGCTCAACGAGCCCGCGGTCCGCTACGGACCTTTCGTCATGAACACCCGCGAAGAGGTCGCCCAGGCGCTGCGGAAGCTGCGCGACGGCACCTTCATCAAGATCTCGGCTTGGCCGCGCATCCGCCGGCGTCCCCAAGCCCGTTTCCGCTTGTCCAGGCAACTTGGGCGCAACCCCGGTCATCCCGCGCGTAGAGGCGGCCAACGGGAGCCTCGGAGTCGAGGGACTCGCTGCTTCGCCTCCCGATCTTGATTCGGGCGACGGTTCCGGCTCTTCGCGCGGAGCGAGCTCTGGCGTCCGAGAGCATCGACCGCCGATCTCGAAGCGGTGCCCGCTCACTCGCCCCGTTCGCTTTGAGGCGGCTGGTAGCAGAGAGCCCGAAACCTGCGGCCGTATTGGAAAGCGCGAGCCTCGCGGCGACCGTTGTCCGTGGCCGACCGCTGAAGATGTATCGAAGAGTCCTTCGAGCGATAGCCGGTCAGCCGGAGTGCCAGCCTTCGTGCTGGCGGCCCGGCGTCTCGGGCACCGGATACAAGGCCCCCTCGACTCCGCCTCCCTCGTTCCTCGGGAGGCTACGCTCGGGGTGAGCGGGTTGCGGACCGAGGTTAGGGTGATTTCGCGTCGGAGCCCTCGGAGACGCCGCCCGAAATCACGCGGGCTTTGACAGCCACCACGCCGGGCTCGTTTACAGCCGCCTCGGCTCGCTTCTGCCCGAGCATTTCGAGCGCCGCCGGCAAGCTCTTGCTCAAACCGAGTCCGGCCCGCTTGTCGAGCCACTCGCCGACGCCGCGGGCGTCGATGCGGCGCATGGCGACGAAGCCGAAGTAGGAGATACACAGCCCGCGAATGAGCAGGTTGACGAGGTCAGCTCTCGAAAGACCGGCGAAGAAGAGCAGCAAGAGCCCGGAGAGCATGAAGGCCAGCAGGAAGCGCGGCCGCACGAGATCCCGCAGCGCCTGCACAGTGATGCGGCCGAAGGACCGCTGGGGAGCGCCGGACCTGTCGCCGATGGCGATCGCCGCGCCGACCCGCCGGGTGCTGAGCCGGTGCAGCAGCGGCTGCATGTTCCAATAGTAGGCCCCAGCCCCGAGGACGCAGGCGAGCGCCGCCTTGAGCAGGAAGGCCCCCACGATCACCTGAGCGAGAGTGGGCCCCTGGAGGCCCAGCCACCCGCTGACCGCGCGGATAGCGCCGCCGAACGCATCGAAGATGCCCCGGCCGAAGGTGACATAGTCGACCGCCAGAGAGAGACCGAGCGTGAGCCAGGACATGATGACCGAGCCCGCGAGCACGGCGCCGATGTTCCATCCGAAGACTCGGATCGGGGCGGCGAACGAGACCCCTTGCATGAAGATGTAGGCCATGGGCCGGAAGGTGCTTCCGACCGGTGAAAAGGCCTTCAGCATCGCGCTGATGAAGGTGATGCGGACCAGGCCGCGCCCGCGCAGCGCCTTGCCGAAGGCGACCAGCAGCACGGTCTGCAGATAGGCGAGCGCGTGACCTTTGAAGGGAACCCGATAGGCGTGCAGGCTCGAGCCCAGGCCGACCTCCACCAGCCCGGCGATCCCTGCGAACATGCCTATCCTCTCGGCGTCGCACGCGGCGATCCGGCGCTTGGCGTCGCGAAGCGCCCGAGCCGCAGGGACCTCGTCGAGATCGATGACGAAGGCGCCATCGAGGCCAAATTCGCTCACCACCTCGGCCAGCAGGCTCTTCTTCACCGCGGCCACGACCACCCGACAGCTCGATTTGCGGGCCTGACGGAGCAGTTGCGCAAACCCCTGTCCGCCAAGCTCGAGCCGCCCGATTTCGTCGAGGAAAAGCAGGTCGTGCAGACCGGCGTCGAGCTGTTGCTTGACCGTGCTGCTCGCCTCGAGCCGCGTCTCTTCGCAGAGCTCGAGCCCCGAGCCGTCGCCGCGGCGCCGGGCCCAGGGCAACGGGTCCGCCCGGCCGATCAGCTTCAGCCGGTAGACCGCCGAAGGCGCTCCCGAGCCGCGCGCTCGCTCCTCGCCCACGGAGAAGAAGCCACAGGAGCGCCACCAGCGCTCGGTGCTGGCATGGAGCCGTTCCAGAAAGGTCGTCTTGCCGCGGGCGACGCCTCCGCCCGAGTTTGACAGTCGTTC
>DHSB01000085.1:32253-42991 GCA_002408385.1 Myxococcales bacterium UBA5297 | reverse complement strand
GGCGGGCCCACCGGCGCTCGAGCGATTCGGATCTGCGATTCGGGCACAGGGCTTCAACCGACCGAACCGGCACTGAGGCTCTGGTTGGATCACCCGGCGGGGGTCAAGTCCGTAGGCCCGCCAGCACGAAGGCTGGCGCTCCGGAACTCCTGACAGCTTCCCCATTCATCCTTCTCCCGCACCAAGGGACCAGGCGGCGGGCCCCTGTGTCGAGAACCGGACAGTGGACGAGAACCGACCACCAAGGCCCTGGCACTCGAACACGGGCTTGGCAGGCTGACGCCGTCGTCAACCCCAAATCCTTCAAGGAGAGAGCCATGACCACGAACAACTCCTCGCGTTTCTACTTCTGCACCCGCGTCCGTTCGCGCGGCCAGCTCGCCGTCGCGCTGCGCAAGCCGGAGAACGCCGAGCGCGTCGGTCGCGCGGGGCTGCGCGACAGCGACCTCGAGACGATTCAGGTCTCCGGAGAGCAGGCCGAGCGGTACGACCGCGAGCAGCATGCCGACCTGGCCGATAAGCGCAACGAGCTCGCCACCACCGCGGTGCAGTGGAAGGAGATCGACTCGGAGAGCGAGCAGCTACGCAACCGATTGCCGGCCGCCGCGGCGGACCTGGAGGCCGATCCGGCGCTGGAGCCCCACGCCCGCTGGGTCCAGACGGTGAGCTTCGAGCGCTTCCGGATCCGGCGGATCGGACAGGCGCCCGCGACCGAGGAAGGGCAGGAATCGTTCGAGCTCAAGCGCGTGGTGAGAGTCGACAAGGTCAGCCGGGCGCAGGAGCTGCTCCATTTCCTTCGGGCGCTCCTCGACCCGGCCCGCGCGCCCATCGTCGCTGCGCTCGAGGCCCGCGGCTTCGACCGGAATCGGCTCTCCGACTTGGCGAACCAGGCCGAGGGCTACCTCGCGAGGGTCCAGGTCAGCACGAAGATGGTCGGCTCGGAGGCCAGCCAGCTCGAGTCCGAGGCTGTTGCGCGCCAGAAGAAGCAGTGGGACGCCTGCAAGCGAATGCTGCGCGTGGCCGTTCAGGGCGACCCGACCTTGGAGCGGCTCTTCGCGGCCTGCTGATTCGCGGAATCCATTCGACCTTGGCCTCGCTCCGAAACGTCGCGGCCAATGCAGCCGATGAGCGGAGCGAGGGACCAAGACGTAGAGCCAGAAGTGGTAGTTGCGGCGACTGACCAGGGGTTTCGGCCATTGCAACCAGGGTCCGCGGGCATCGCAATCCGGGTTCGCGGGCATCGCGACCAGGGTCTGCGGGGTTGCAACCAGGGTCCGCGGGCATCGCGACCAGGGTCTGCGGCCATTGCGACCAGGGTCTGCGGGCATTGCGACCAGGGTCTGCAGGCATTGCGACCAGGGTCTGCAGGCATTGCGACCAGGGTCTGCGGGCATTGCAACCAGGGTCCGCGGGCATTGCAACCAGGGTCTGCGGGCATTGCAACCAGGGTCTGCGGGCACTGCAACCAGGGTCCGCGGGATTGCAACCAGGGTCTGCGGGCACTGCAACCAGGGTCCGCGGGATTGCGACCAGGGTCTGCGGCATTTCAACCAGGGTCCGCGCCTTACGTTAAGGGGGGCGACCCCGCGGTTTAACTACCGAATGGGAGAGGGATGACGCGGCCGTCCCCGCCCCCGGGCGCTCGCCGATCGCCGCCTCCCGGAGAGCCGCTCCCGTCCCCCCGCGCTCCCCCAAAGAGTAAGGTTTCTGCCACTCCCTCACTCCCAGTGGGGCGCGGTTTACAAGCGGGGGGGAGCCGGGTATAGCAGGCTCCTTCGGGCGACTTCTTCCCTCAGCGGCTGGATGGCCCGGAGCCCGGATGTTCCCGGCCGCGACCCACCTTATGGAGGCGTCATGGAGCGCAGGCCGTTGCTTGGCGACGAGGCGATCGCCTTGGGGGCCATCCACGCCGGGTTGAGCGGAGCCTTCTCCTACCCCGGCACCCCAGCGACCGAAATCTTCGAGTTCGTCGAACGCGAGTGGAAGGACGGCCCTCCGGCCTCCGAGGGAGGCATCCACCACCGCTGGTCGGCCAACGAGAAGGTCGCCTACGAGGAAGCGCTGGGCATGAGCTACATCGGCCGGCGCGCGCTCGTCTCGTTCAAGCACGTCGGGCTCAACGTGGCCTCCGACGCGTTCATGAACTCGGCGGTCACCGGCGTCGACGGCGGCCTCGTCGTCGTCTCGGCCGACGACCCGGGCATGCACAGCAGCCAGAACGAGCAGGACAGCCGCGTCTACGCTAACTTCGCGCTCATCCCCTGCCTCGAGCCCTGCAACGGACAGGAAGCCTACGACATGACCGTCGAGGCGTTCGAGCTGTCCGAGAAGCTCAAGCTGCCGATCATGATGCGGATGGTGACCCGCCTGGCGCACAGCCGCAGCGGCGTGACCGTCGGCGAGCGCCGGCCCGCAAACCCGCTCGAAATCGCCAAAGACCCTTCGCACTGGACCCTGCTGCCGGCCCTCGCGCGCCGGCTCTACAAGGCGCTCACCGAGAAGCAGGCCGAGCTGCTCGCCTGGAGCGAAGGCTGCCGCTTCAACAGCCTGCAGCTCAACCCGAAGGGCGGCCGCGTCGGGGTCATCGCCTCGGGCGTGGCGGTCAACTACCTGCTCGAAAACTACGGGCCGGGCGACGAGGTGCCCTCGTACCTGAAGATCGGCGCCTATCCGATCCCCGTCGCGCTGATCGAGAAGCTGCTCGACGCGGTCGACGAGGTGATCGTCCTCGAGGACGGCTATCCGTTCATCGAGAGCGCGCTGAGCGGGCTGCTCGGCAAGCCGCGCGGCAAGCTCGTGCGCGGCCGGCTCGACGGCACCGCGCCGCGCACCGGCGAGCTCGACCCCGACAACGTGCGCGCCGCCCTCGGGCTGCCGCCGCGCGCGAGCCAGAGGGCGCCCGAGTTGGCGCTGCCGCCCCGACCCCCGAAGCTGTGTGACGGCTGCCCGCACATCGACACTTTCACGGCCATCAAGGAGATCCTCGACGAGAACCCGACCGCGCGGGTCTTCGGCGACATCGGCTGCTACACGCTCTCCTTCCAGGCGCCGTTCCGGGCCAACCACTCCACGGTCGACATGGGCGCCTCGATCAGCATGGCGAGCGGCGCGGCCGCCGGCGGGATGCACCCGGTCCTCGCCGCCATCGGCGACTCGACCTTCGTGCACTCGGGGATGACCCCGCTCATCGGCGCGGCCAAGCACAACGTGAACATGACGGTCTTCATCCTCGACAACGGGACCACCGGCATGACCGGCGGCCAGGACTCGATGGCCAACGACAGCAAGCTCGTCGAGGTGGTCAAGGGCCTGGGCGTCGACCCGGCGCACATCCACACCCTGGTGCCGCACCGCAAGAACCATCAGGCCAATGTCGAGCTGATCAAGCGCGAGGTGGCCTACAAGGGCCTGTCGGTGATCATCCCGGTGCGCGAGTGCATCCAGACGGCGAAGAAGAAGAAGCAGTAAGCGGGTCCGACCTTTCCTGAAGAAGGGACACAAGCCATGGAGACCAACATCATCTTGGCGGGGGTCGGCGGACAGGGAATCCTCTCGATCGCCCTCGTCATCGACACCGCCGCTCTCGAGCAGGGCCTGTACTTCAAGCAGGCCGAAGTCCACGGAATGAGCCAGCGCGGCGGCGACGTGCAGTCGCACCTGCGGCTCTCCGACAAGACCATCCACTCCGACCTGGTGCCGCGCGGCACGGCCGATCTGGTGCTGTCGATCGAGCCGCTCGAGAGCCTGCGCTACGTCGAGTTCCTCAAGCCCGGCGGCGCGCTCGTCACCGGGGTCGATCCCTTCGTGAACATCGCGGACTACCCGGAGCTCGAGAAGGTGCTCGACGCCGTCGCCAGCCTGAACGACCACACCTTGGTCCACGCCGACCGGCTCGCGCGCGAGGTAGGCAGCGGCCGGGCGCAGAACATGGTCCTGCTCGGCGCCGCGAGTCCGTTCCTCGGTCTGGAGGACGAGCGGATCGTCAACGCCATCCGCACAGCCTTCGAGCGCAAGGGCGACAAGGTGCTGCAGACCAACATCGACGCCTACCGCGCCGGCAAGGCCGCCGGCGAGGCTTACCGCGCCTGCGTCAAGGCGGGCATCCCGGTGAAGGCCGCGCGCGAATTCGTCGGCCAGCTCCAGGGCGGCCGGCTCGCCGCGGAGGCGGTCCCGGTCTGGAAGGAGCTGCTGACCGGGCCGATGGGCGGCGACATCCTCGCGCTCTTCGCCAAGGAGAAGGTGGCCAAGGTCGAGGGCTCGCTCGAGGTCGCCCAGGCGGTCGCCGAGAAGGGCACCGGCGACCTGGCGGCGGTGTTGTTCAAGGCGTAGGGAGGTTCGGGGTGACGCCCGGTCACCCTTTGCGCCGCCTGTGTCGAATGAACCAGCAGCCGCTTGCCGCAACCACCGCGCCCGAGCAAGTGAAAGTCCCCTCTCCCGCGCTTGCGCGGGAAGAGGGGATTTAGGGGTCATCCTATCGGCGCCAAGCGCCTGCCCAACCCCGAGGAGCATCCGCGCCTCTTCTGCCCTCGGCCCCTCCCCCTTCCCCACGATTCGATTCCCGAGCCACTCGGAGACACGACCATGACCGTCCAGACCGCCACCCTGAAGTCCATCCTCGACTCCGCCGCGGCCGAAGGCCGCTTCTCGCTGCTCGAGCACGAGGTCTACAGCTTCCTCTCGGCGGCCGGCTGCACGACCCCGCGCTTCCACTTGGTGAAGAAGGGCGAGCAGCCCTCCGAGGCCGCCATCGGCGAGCTGGGCGGCGAGCGGGTGATGCTGAAGATCGTCTCCCCGCAGATCGCCCACAAGACCGACGTCGGCGGGGTGAAGAGGGTCGCGGCCGAGCCGAAGGCGGTCGCCGAGGGCATCGCCAAGATGCTCGACGAGGTGCCCCGCAACTACGCGCGCATCCTCGAGTCGCAGCCCGGCCACGGGCCCAAGGAGTACGAGGGGCTGAAGGGCGCGGCGCTCGAGGAGGCCATCGCCCGGGACATCCGCGGCGTGCTGGTCGTCGAGATGGTGCAGATCGACGGCGAGGGGGTCGGCAGCGAGGCCATCTTCGCGCTGCGCCACAACCGCGAGTTCGGACCGGTCATCACCATGGGCGTCGGCGGCGTCGACACCGAGCTGTTCGGGGAGGCCTGCAAGAAGGGCCTGTCGGTCGTCAGCGCGAGCGCCGCGTTGCTCGAGCCCGAGGAGCTGCTCGCCGCCTTCAAGTCGACCCTCGCCTACCGCCGTCTCGCCGGCCAGACGCGCACCAAGCAGCGGCTCGTCGAGGACGCGGAGCTCGTCAAGCTGCTCGCCGGGCTCAAGGCGATCGCCGCCGAGCTGGGCAACGACGGCGGCGCCGAGGGTTGGACGGTCACCGAGCTGGAGATGAACCCCTTTGTCGCCAGCCGCGGCCGCCTGGTCGCGCTCGACGGCCTGCTCAAGTTCCGCAAGCGCGCCTGCCTGCCCCTGCCCCGCCCCATCGGCTCGCTCGAGCCGATGCTCAAGCCCTCGAGCCTCGGGATCATCGGGGTCTCGGGCAAGGGCATGAACATGGGGCGGATCATCCTCAACAACGCGCTCGCGGCCGGTTTCGAGCGCTCGCGCGCCTACATCGTGCGGCCCAACGCGACCGAGATCGACGGCGTCCGCTGCGTCCCCTCGATCAAGGATCTGCCCGAGCGTGTCGACCTCTTCATCGTCGCCGTCGGCGCCGAGCAGGTCCCCGGCCTGATGGAGGAGTTGGTCGAGCACGACAAGGCGATTGGCGTCATCCTCATCCCCGGCGGCATGGGCGAGAAGGAAGGCGGCGAGGTCCACGAGGCGCGGCTCAAGAGCGCCCTGCTGAAGGCCCGTGAGCTGAACCGGCCGCTGGTCGCCAACGGCGGCAACTGCCTGGGCATCTACTCGAAGCCGGGCCGCTATCACACCATCTTCATCCCCACCAACAAGCTGGTGCTGCGGCCCGACCGCCACTCGAACGTCGCCTACCTGAGCCAGAGCGGCGCCTTCATGATCAGCCGGCTGAGCAAGCTGTCGTGGCTCACCCCGCGCTACGCGGTCTCCACCGGAAACCAGGCCGACCTGACCATCCCCGACTTCGTGAAGTACCTGGCCCGCGACCCCGAGGTGAAGACCTTCGCCATCTACTCCGAGGGCTTCAAGGACGCCGACGGCCTCGAGCTCGCCAAGGCGGTGCGCGAGGTGGTCGCACAGGGCCGCGACGTCGTCTTCTACAAGGCCGGCCGCACCGCCGAGGGCATGAGCGCCACCAGCGGCCACACCGCCTCGCTCGCCGGCGACTACGACGTCTGCGCGGCCGTCCTCGAGCAGGCGGGCGCCATCGTCGCCCGCAGCTTCGACGAGTACTTGGACGTCCTCCGGATCTCGGCGCTGATGGGCAACAAGGAGTGGAAGGGCCGGCGCCTCGCCGCTCTGTCCAACGCCGGCTACGAGAGCGTGGGCATCTCCGACGCGCTGCGCGGCGAGGGCTGGGACCTGCGGCTCACCAAGTTCGGCGCCGCGAGCCGCGAGCGCCTGCAGGCGGCGCTGGTGAAGGGCAAGCTCGACTCGCTGGTCGACGTGCGCAACCCGCTCGACCTGACGCCGATGGCCGACGACGAGACGCATGAGGAGGCGATCCGCGCCTTCCTCGCCGACGAGGAGGTGGACCTGGTGCTCTGCGCCACCGTTCCCCTGACGGCGCGGATGGCGACGCTGGGCGAGGACGCCCCCGAGGAGCAGTCGATCCGCTCGCCGGGCAGCCTGGTCAACCGGCTCGCGCGGGTGATGAAGGAGGCGAGCAAGCCGGTCGTGGTCTCCATCGACAGCGGCTACCTCTACGACCCGATGGCCCGCGCCTTCGAGGAGGCGGGGCTGCCGACGTTCCGCTCGGCCGACGCCGCGGTGCGGGCGCTGGGCCTGTACGTCGAGAGCAAGCTGCGGCGGTAGGAGAGCGTAGCGCCCGGAACCTGGGCGATCGGTCGCAGGTCGGCAGGGGCGCAGACGCAATGCGCCCGTCGACGAATCGATACAAAGGCCCGGAGCGCCAGCCTTCGTGCTGGCGGCCGGGTGGATCGCCACGCCCGCAGCGGCCGGCACGAAGGCCGGCCCTCCGGAATCGTGCTGCGAAACAACGACGGGGTGAGGAATCGGGCCTCTGCGCGGGCCCGGAAGCCGCCTCACTCGACGTAGGTGATCGTCAGCTCGCGCGCCTCGCCCCGGACCACGAAATCAACCGAGTCGCCGACCCGGTGAGCGAGCACCGCCTTGCCCACCGGTGAGGAGGGCGTCACCACGAGGATGATGCCGTCGCCGTCGGGTCCGGTGAGCTCCTCGCCGGCGCCGACCGGGGCGAGGAAGAAGGTGCGGCCGCCCTCCTCGTCCTCGACCTCGACGATGGCGCCGACCACGATGCGGTCGCGCTCGCCCAACTTCGGCAGCGGCATCGACTCGAGCTCGGCCAGCTCAGCGCGCGCCCTCTCGGCGCGCATTGCCTGGCCCTTGGCGAGGCTCGAGTACTCGAGCGCCACGCGCGAGTCGTCACGCCGCTCGGCAGGGCTGGCGCCCTCGCGGGCCTCCTGGGCGGCGACTTCGCCGGCGCGCTCGGCGCTCTGGGCGATGGCACGAAGGCGGGAAGCGAGCTGTTCGACGAGGGGGCGCTTGTCCATGCGCGCATCGTAGGG
Source organism: Myxococcales bacterium UBA5297 (assembly GCA_002408385.1). Classification (GTDB taxonomy): domain Bacteria; phylum Myxococcota; class Myxococcia; order Myxococcales; family UBA5297; genus UBA10939. Next base: position 35,318 of record DHSB01000085.1, on the reverse strand, counting down.
CGGAGCCGGCGCGGGGCAAGATTCCTGCTGCCCGAGTAGCCAGCCGACCACGAGCGCGCGGGGCTGCCAAGGCAGACTGCGCCCGCGGTGGGGTTGCCGCAAGCCGAGGCGGGCCAGCGTGGGAGGACCGGAAGACACACGGGCCGCGGCAAGCCCGTCTCGCGCAGAGGCCCGAGCCTGCGCTCGGTGACGGTGCGGCCATCGCCTCGGCCCATCGCTCATGCTCCGCTCGTGCGGTGTGCGCTCGAGAGGGCCGGAGAGGGCAAATCTGTGAGACCATCCGCCCGCGCCATCTTCTGAGGACCAACATGCTCCGCACCTGTGCCCTGCTCAGCCTCACCGCGCTCGCCGCCTGCACCGGCGCGCGCTCGAACCTCGCCGACTCGCCCCGCGCTCTGGCCATCGAGCGGGTCGCCGTCGTCGGGTTCGACGCCAACCTGTCGTCCGAGGTGATCAGCCAGATTCCGACCTCGCTCTTCGGCAGCTCGGATCTGCGCCAGATGGTCCGGGCTGCGGTGGGCCAGCTCGAGGATTCGCGAGGCGAAGGGCTGTACGGCGTCTTCGCGAGCGCGCTCGAGGCGAACAGTCCCTGGGCCGTCCTGCGCGCGGAGACGATCGCCTCGGACCCGGCCTACCAACGCATCTCGCAGAAGTGGCTCGGCGCTTCGTTCGGAGCCTTCGGCGCCGAAGGAATCCTCGGCTCGGCGGCAGCGACCCTGCTGACGCCGGAGGAGCGGGCGGAGCTGATGAAGTCGCTCGACGCGGACGCGCTCCTGGTCGTCGAGCTCGGCTTCTTTCCCGAGCAGATCTCGCCGCCGCAGATCACCGGCGAGCGGCTCTGGGCGCGGGTCAACTGGACCTTGTACGACGCCCACCCGGAGGCGATCGCCGCCGACGAGGCCCACGGCAAGTACTCGGCTTCCGGCCTGCCTCCGCTGGTCAACCCGCGGGCGCTCCTCGAGCTTGGCGAGGTGATGCTCGAAGCCGCGGGGCTCGCCGCCGAGGCGCTGCCATTCGGCTCGCTCCCGCGGCCGGCCAAAGGAGAGCAGGAGCGAGCCGAGTCGCAGACCGCGCAGCCCACTCCTTCTCTCGAGACAGCACCGGCACCCGAGCAAGTCGAGGCGCCGCCGGCCGATCAGCCACCTCCCTCGCCGCCTCCAGCCGATCCGGTCGAGACGGCGCCGGAGACGCTCGAACGGACGCCCGGCGAGCAGAGCGAGTAGAGCCTCATCGGCTGCGTACCCGGCATCCGAACGACCCGACGGGCACCCCTTCAGTGCCCGGCCGCGACGTCGATGAGCTCGCCGCTCGCTTCGATTCGCACGACGAGCTGCTCGATCTCCCACTTGCCGCCGCTACGGGTCGCCCGCACGTCTGCGACGCCCCGTCCCTTCGGTCCCGAGAGCGGAATGCTCATCCGCGCCATGCCGCTGCCGCCGGCCTGGGCATTGACCTCGCCCTGCGGAAGGAAGCCGTCCTCGATAGGCGTCCCGAGCCGCTCCTTGACCTCGGCGTCGCTGGTCACGCGCGCAAGCGCCTCGGCGTAGAAGCCGGCCGACTTCATCGCGCCGGTGGCGACCGAGAAGATCGCCGCAGCCAAGCCCGAACACAGGAGGACACAGACGCCTGCGATGATGAGCACGAGCTTCAAGACGCCTGACGACTTCTTCGGCTCGACGGCAACCTGCTCCATTGCGCCTCCCTGGTCTGGAGCGCCGGATTGCGCGCCCGCGTCCCTGGTCCGCGGCGCCCCCGGCCGCCGCGCTGCACGACCATGGCACGCGGTCTCGCGCGCCTCAAGCCACGAGAGCGTGGGCAAACTCCCAGCGCCCACGGAGTAAGACCAGCCTGCCGCTCGGCCCCACGCGCGTCCGACCTCGGCTCTCTCGACCCGCGGCCTCGATTGCAAACCGCGCCCCCTTCCGCCACTCTTTCCAGGCTTTCGCGCGGGCCCACAGGCCCCAGCCACGAGGTGAGAACCATGCGTCGATTGTCGATGACCGTCCTTGCATCCTTGCTGCTCGCCGTGAATGCCCTCGGCGCGCCCGGCGATGATCTGCTCGAAGCCGCGGGCAACGGCGATTTGGCCAAGGTGAACGCGGCGCTCAAGGCTGGCGCGGGCGTCGACTTCAAGGGCAGCGACGGCACGACCGCCTTGATGCTCGCGGCCGCGGCCAACAACGCCAAGCTGGTCAACCTGCTGCTCGCCAAGGGCGCCAAGCTCGACGAGCGCGACGGCTCCGGCGTCACCGCGCTGATGGTGGCGGTCGATCGCAACAACACCGCGATCGCCAGGACGCTCATCGGCAAGGGCGCCGACGTCAACGCGGCCGAGAACGAGGGGCGCACCGCGCTGCTGCTCGCGGCGGCGCGCGGCAACGACGCACTGCTCAAGCTGCTGCTCGCCAAGGGCGCCGACCCCAAGGTGAAGGCCAAGGACGGGTCGACGGCGCTCTTGCACGCGGTCAACGGCGAGAACTTCGAGATCGCCAAGCTGCTCATCGCCAAAGGTGCCGACCTCAACGCGCAGGACTCGAAGGGCAACTGCCCGCTGCTTCGCGCCTCGCAGGGCTGCGCCGTCGACGAGATGGAGATGACCGGCCAGAGGTCACAGCGTCCAGGCCACAGCAAGCGCTGCCCGAAAGAGATGAAGGCGCTCGTCAAGCTGCTGCTCGACAAGGGGGCCGATCCCAACGCGAAGAGCGCCGACGGCTTCACGCCGCTGCTCGCGGCGATGGCTCACGAGCAGCTCGACATCGCGAAGATGCTCCTCGACAAGAAGTGCGACACCGGCGGGGTCATCCGCGGCAAGCGCACCGCGCTGATGATCGCCTCGGCGATGGGCTACACCGAGATCGTCAAGCTGATGCTCGCCAACGGCGCCGACGTCACGCCCCGCGACTTCAGCGGCACCACCGCGCTGCAGGCCGCGCGCGAGAACGGGCATGACGAGGTGGTGAAGCTCCTCGAGCAGGCGGGCGCGAAGGAATAGGCCTCTCCGCAAGCCCCAGACTCCAGGTCAAGCAGCCCGCGCGCGCACCCGGCGGCCGGCACGAAGGCCACGG
>DHSB01000085.1:31550-32054 GCA_002408385.1 Myxococcales bacterium UBA5297 | reverse complement strand
TTCTGCAGCTCCCAGGCGGCGAGCGCGTCGACGACGCGATCGAGCTCGCTGCGCAGGCTCCGGGCGCGGGCGGAGCGCAAGTAATCTTCGGCAAAAGCGTGGAGGCGCGCGCCGACGAAGAGCCTGGCGAGGGTCACCTCGGTACGCCCGAAGAACTCGACGAAGCGCACGGCGAATCCGCCGCCGCCCTCCTCGCCCGTCCGCGCGTCGGGCCGCTCTTCGCGGATGATCTCGACGAGCGCTTGAATCTCCGCGCCGGCCGGATCGAGCCGGAAGGCCGCGTTGAGCTGTGAGCCGACCGGCAGGAAGAACGTGCTGGCGAGGAAGGCGCCGCTGACGCTCAGGTTCACCGACCGCAGGCTGGCCGAGAACCGGGGCTGGCCGTCCTCGTCGACGAGGCTGAGCCGGAAGGGAACCTCCACCTGCGCGCGCGGGAAGCGACGGTGCTCCGGCTCGCTGTCCGAACCGGTTTCGAACGCCGGGAGCGGCGGCCGCGCGCGCGCG
>DHSB01000085.1:8863-31405 GCA_002408385.1 Myxococcales bacterium UBA5297 | reverse complement strand
CCGCCGCCTGCCGCGGGTGCGATGGCGCGGATGTCGAGGGGGTGCGCGCCCGGCCGGCGGGCTGCTCTCCTAGCGTCTTCGCCATCGTCTCGCCTCCGTTTCCGTCGCGCTCGTGCGCAGACATATCCGAGCCGCGAGAGGTGGGCCACCGGCAAAGAGCGGACCGGCATGCGGCCGTCTTGTTGAAGGCAGACCCTTCTGCCACGATGCCCGCGCGAAACAGGAGGCCCTTCGCGATGCGCAAGGTCAAGATCGTCTGCACCCTCGGCCCTTCGACCACTGGCATCGATCGCCTGGTGGAGATGATCGAAGCGGGCATGGACGTCGCCCGCCTCAACCTCTCGCATGGTGACCACGCGAGCCATCGGCGCATGTACGAGGACGTCCGCGAGGCGGCCCGCCGCGTCGGCCGGCCCGTCGCGGTGCTGCTCGACCTGTGCGGTCCGAAGATTCGCGTCGGGAGGATGGAGAACGGCGCGGTCGCGCTCGAGCCGGGCGCTGAGGTCGTGCTCACCTGCGAGCAGGTGCTTGGCACCCCGCGGCGCGTTCCGCACTCCTACCTGCCGCTCGCGCGGGACGTGAAGCCGGGCGACCCCATCCTGCTCGACGACGGCCTCCTCGAGCTGAGAGTCGAGGCCATCGCGGGAGGCGACGTTCGGTGCCGGGTCGCCACCGGGGGCACGCTCAAGGACAAGAAGGGCATGAACCTGCCGGGCTCGAAGCTGTCGACGCCCGCTCTCACCGAGAAGGACGAGCAGGACCTGCGCTTTGGGCTGGAGCTTGGGGTCGACTTCTTCGCCCTCTCGTTCGTGCGCTCGGCCGATGACCTCCGCCAGGCGAAGGCGCTGGCGGGAAGCACTCCGGTCATTGCCAAGATCGAAAAGCCCGAAGCGGTTCTCCTCCTCGACGAGGTGCTCGAGGCCGCCGACGGCGCGATGGTGGCCCGAGGGGACCTCGGGGTCGAGGCAGGCCACGAGAAGGTGCCGCTGATCCAGAAGCGCCTCCTTTACGACGTGAAGCTCGGGGCCAAGCCCGCCATCACCGCGACGCAGATGCTCGACTCGATGGTCCACAACCCCCAGCCCACCCGCGCCGAGGTCTCCGACGTCGCCAACGCCGTGCTCGACGGTACCGATGCGGTGATGCTCTCGGCCGAGACCTCGATAGGCGACTATCCGGTCAAGGCGGTTCAGACGCTGGCGCGGATCATCGACGAGATCGAACGCAGCGAGTACTACCTCGTCTCCCTCGACAAGCGCCCCTACGTGCGCGAGCACACCTTCTCCAACTCCGTCGCGGCCGCCGTCGACGAGATCGGCGACGAGATGGGGCTCGCGGCGATCGCGGTCTACACCGAGTCCGGAAGGTCAGCCGCGCTGATGAGCGCTTATCGGCCCCGCGCAGCGGTCATCGCCTTCTCGAGGCACACCAGGGTCCTCAACCGCCTCGCTCTCTACTGGGGCGTCACGCCTGTCTACGGCGACTGGGTCACCGGCGTCGCCGGCGTCGTCGAACAGGCCGAGCGCAAGCTGCTCGAATGCAAGGCGGTCGTGCCGGGCGACGACATTGCCATCACCTTCGGCATGACCCTCGGCAACGAACCTTTCCAGACCGACATGCTCAAGCTCTGGAAGGTTCGATCTCCACAATAGCCCGCCGTTTCCCGGCCCAGTCGTCCGGGGCGCGGAGCAGCGCATCCGAAGGCCCGGCCCTTCGCGGCTCGAGCGCCGCGCCCATTGCCGCTCCGGCTGAGCGTGAGGCCCGGCAGACCGCGCCAAAGCCCGATGCCTCGGCCGCCCTCTACGCGTGTGCCGTCGGCTCCTCGTGCGCCGCCGAGCTCAGGCCTTCCTCTTTGAGCGCGCCGCTGACCGCGTGCACCACGTTGGCCATCGAGGGGAACTCGCTCTCCTCGAGGTCCTCGATGATGCGGCGCAGCGTCACCGGTTGGCCCTTGCGGTACTCGATAGTCTGGTTGCCCGCGCGCTCGAGCAGGTCGTCCTTGGTCGCCGGGAAGTCGAGCCCTTCGAGCGCCTGCGTTATCGCCGCGATGCCGTAGGCCTCGCCCTTGGCCGGGCCGGGCTTGTCGTAAGCCTCGTGGCGAACCTCCTTACGGTCGCGCAGGTCGCGCTCGTGCTGGACCTTCTTGCCGCCCAGGCGGCCCGCTTCCTTCACCGTCATCTCGCCCTCGTGTTCCTTGTCGGCCATCGCGCACCTATCCGTTCCGCGGCCGTGGGCCACGGCCCGCCCGATGAATCGCCTCGCCTCCGGAAAAGGTGTTGCCGCGGAGTAGGCACCGCCAGTTGCTCTCGCCGACCAGGGCAGCAGGCTCCTCTGCTCTTGCCTCAAGGTCTGCCGCGAAATCACCCTGACCTCGGCTCGCCACCGGCTCAGCCCGAGCGTAGCCTCCCGAGGAACGCGGGAGGCGGAGTCGATGGGCCCGACTTCGGCCTCGCAAGCTCGGCCTCCCGAACTACGAGCCTCAAGATTCGTTGCGCGGCAGCGCGATTCCGGAGGACCGGCCTCTGCCGGCGTGGCGAATCCACCGGGCCGCAAGCACGAAGGCTGGCGCTCCGGGCCTTCGTGTCGATTCGTCGACGGGCGCGTTGCTATGCGCCCCTGCCGACCTGTGACCGATCGCTCGGGTTCCCGGCCGAGGCCCGGCCTGTGCCTGTCGAAGGGGGTCGGGTTGACCGGAGATCGCTCGAAGGATTTTTCGACACATCTTCACCTCTCGCCGGCGATTCCTGTTCCAAATCGGCCAGCCGCCGAGAGGGCGAAGAGAGCCCGGACCGCAACGCTCCGGTCGTCGAGAATTCCGGTCCGTCAGAGAGGTGACATTCGATTGTTTGCCGGGCGGATGCCAGGTTTCATGCCCGGCGAGCGCTCATGCTAGAGTCACCGCCTTCCGCAGGAGGTCGATCATGGCGAGCCGCTCGAGCAACCGGTCAAACAGCCCCGCCTTCGAGCGCAACGAGCCCCGGCCCGATTTCGCCGGCCCCTCTCACGTTCAGGCCAGCTTCTCGCCCGATGGCAAGGGGGGCGGGGTTCTGCTCGTCCAGTACACCGGGCCCCTGACGAGCTACGACCCGATCTGGATTCGCCTCGGCGAGCGGCGAGAGGGAACCGACTGGCTGCAGACCCGCGATGTCCTGATGGCCCGTGACGGCAACCGGGCGACCGCACGAATCGTCCTGGAGGCGGGCACCCCCATCGACGGCGCCACCTTCGCCTTCTACACGGTCATCGGGCGCGCAGGTCAGGAGATCTGGGACAACGCCGGAAAGCCGTACGGCTGCTACGTCCTCGACACCAAGACCGGCGAAGTCAGTGCCCACTAGCTAGGGTTCGCCACCAGGCCCCGCCTTGGGGCCTGGTGCAGCTTTCCTGAATCGCTTGAAGAAGGCAGGCGGGCGGGCTCCTCTTTCTGTCCGGGCGAGCCCCAACCAACCAAGGTTGCCGGGGCTTTTGACGCCCGACTCCAGGCCCCAGGCCAAGCCGTCGGCAGTGCGCTCGGAAGACGCCGAGGCTTCTCGGCCGCTGCCTGAGCCGCCTCCATTTGCCAGTCTGGCAAGGACCTCGCCGCTCGGGATATCGAGCCCCGGCACAGGCCCGCGGGCGCTGAGTTGGGCTGTCACAAACCACCGCTATTTCGCGCCCTTGCACTCCCTGCCGCTGCCCATGCCTTCGCGCGGCGGCACGGCCGGCTTCTTGACCGCTCGCGCGGGCGTGGGCTAAGAGTCAAGCGCCCTTTGCACCTCCCGACAGAGAAGACGTAGGTCCTGCTCCGGTCGTCCTTCACAGCCTCCATCCCGGGCCGCCAGGCTTCACTCCACTCCTTTTCCGGCGACGAGACGGCCGGCGACTGGTTGTCCCGTGACGCGTCGAAACACCCTGCGCCTGAGTGCTGAAAAAGGGGCCAGTGTGTGGACGCACCTGGGAGTCATCGACCTCGGCTCGAATGCGATTCGCCTGCAGGTCGCGCGCGTCTTCGAGGACGGGGGCTTTCGCATCGTGCACGACGAGCGCGAGCCGGTGCGGCTGGGCGAAGACGCCTTTCGCACCGGCACCTTGTCCAAGGACGCCTCGCAGAGGGCCCTTCAGACGCTCGCCCGCTATGCCGAGACCGCCCGGCGCCACGGGGCCGTGCGCGTGCGCGCGGTGGCCACCAGCGCGGTGCGCGAAGCGGCCAACGGCGAGGAGTTCGCCCGCGCGGTCGAGCGCACGACCGGTCTGCGTGTCGAAGTCATCACCGGTGTCCAAGAAGCGCGGCTGATCGCCCGGGGCGTGCTGTCTGGTTTCGAGGCGCCTGGGAGCCGGGTGGCGCTCTTGGACATCGGCGGTGGCTCGACCGAGTTGAGCATCGTCGACCACGGCCAGATTGGCTTCTCGGGCTCGCTGCCCCTCGGCTCGGTGCGCCTGACCGAGGTCTACTGCAAGAGCGACCCTCTTCTCGCCGAGGACGAGCACCGGCTGCGGACGCACGTGCGCCGCGAGCTCGGCCTCAGGCTCGACCCGCTTCAGATTCCCCGCTGCGGCGCGGTCATCGGCAGCGCGGGGACCATCGGCGCGCTCGCCAATTTCATCCGGCGGCGCCCGAGCGCCCACCGGAAGGCGGGACACTTACGTTCGAGCTTTACCGCCCGTGAGCTGGATCGGGCCTGCGTGACGCTGCGGACGATGACCCTCGCCCAGCGCCGGGTCACCCGCGGGATAGAGGAGCGGCGCGCCGAGATCGTCGTGGCGGGCGCGCTGCTCTTGCAGGAGATCTGCAGCTACCTGCGCGCGCGCTCGATCAAGGTGGTACGCCGGGGCCTGCGCGACGGGCTGATGCTCGACGAGATCGAGCGGCTCGGACCGCCGCCGCAGATGCCTGAGCCTCGGACCGAGCCGCCGCAACCGCCCCGCTCGCCGCAGCCACCGCAGCCGGCGCGCAAGCGCGGCACCCGCGAAACCGCGTAGACCGAGGGGCGCGCCGCGATATGTCCGGCCGCGCGCCGTTGCCCCGGCGCGCGGTCTCGTCGAAGGGCTCGACCAGGCGAGGCAGTGACCCCGCCTACTCCTCCAGCGTCACCTCGGGCCACTCGCCGGTGCGCAGGTACTCGTCGATCGACCGGGCGGCGGCGCGTCCGGCTCCCATCGCGAGGATGACCGTCGCCGCGCCGAGCACGATGTCGCCGCCAGCCCAGACCGCCTTGAGGCTGGTGCGGCCGCTGCCCTTCTCCGCGAGGATGTTTCCCCACCGCTTGGTCCGCAGCCCCGGGGTGGTGCGCGGCACCAGCGGGTTGGGCCCGTTGCCGATGGCCACGACCGCGGTGTCGACCTCCAGCTCGACCGTCTCGTCGGTCGCCACCGGCCGCCGGCGCCCGCTCGCGTCGGGCTCACCGAGCGCCATCTTCTGCAGGACGGCCTTGTTGACCCGGCCCTGTGCGTCGCCCTCGTAGCGTACCGGGTTGTGCAGGAAGAGAAACTCGATCCCCTCCTCTTCGGCGTGATGGACCTCCTCGAGCCGCGCGGGCATCTCGGCGCGGGTGCGCCGATAGACGAGGTAGACGTGCTCGGCGCCCAGCCGCTTGGCGGTGCGCGCCGCGTCCATCGCCACGTTACCGCCGCCGACGACCGCGACGCTGCGGCTGCGGGCGACCGGGGTGTCGGCGTGGGGGAAGTCATAGGCGCGCATCAGGTTGACGCGGGTGAGGTACTCGTTGGCCGAGTAGACGCCGTTGAGGTTCTCGCCCGGCAGGTCCATGAAGTTGGGCAGCCCGGCGCCGGTGGCCACGAAGATGGCGTCGAAGCGCTCGTGCAGCTCGTCCATGGTGACCGTCTGGCCGACGACCACGCTGGTGTGCAGGCGCACCCCTGCGGTCTCGAGCTGGCGCACCTCGTCGTGGACGATCCGCTTGGGGAGCCGGAACTCCGGGATGCCGTAGACGAGCACGCCGCCGGCGCGATGGAGCGCCTCGAACAGATGGACCTCGTGGCCCAGGCGCACCAGGTCGGCCGCCGCGGTCAGCCCGGCCGGGCCGGCGCCGACGATGGCGACCTTCTTGCCCGTCGCGGGCCCGGCGACTATCGGCTCGCGGTCGTGCTCGCGCTCCCAGTCGGCGAGGAAGCGCTCGATGCGCCCGATGGCGACCGGCTCACCCTTCTTGCCGAGGGTGCAGACCTTCTCGCACTGCCCCTCCTGCGGACAGACGCGCCCGCAGACCGCGGGCAGGGCGTTGTCGCGCTTGAGGATGCGCACCCCTTCGGCGAAATCGCCCTCGGCGACCTTCTTGACGAAGGCCGGGATATTGATGCCCACCGGGCAGCCCTGCCTGCACTTGGGGTCTTTGCACTGGATGCAGCGCAGGGCCTCCATGCGCGCCGCCTCGGCGGACAGGCCCTGGTTGACCTCGAGGAAGTTGCGGCTGCGCACCTCCGCGGGCTGCTCGGGCATCGGCTGGCGCGGGATGGCCATGCGCTGCTTGGGCGTAAGCGCCGGCTCGCCTCGCTCCGGGAATTCGATGGCAGGGTTCTGGGGTGCCTGCTTGGACTCGCTCATCATTGCTCTCCCGGCTCTCGGGCCGCTTCGGCCATCCGCACCATCCGGCACTCGTGTGCCGGGTGGCCGTGCTCCTTCTGAAAGGCTTCGTAGCTCGCCTTCTCCTGCGGTACGTAGAAGCGCTGGCGCCGCAGAAGCTCGTCGAAGTCGACCTCGTGCGCGTCGAACTCCGGCCCGTCGACGCAGACGAAGCGGGTCTTGCCGCCGACCGTCACCCGGCAGCCCCCGCACATCCCGGTGCCGTCGACCATCACCGGGTTGAGGCTGACGAGCGTGCGGATTCCAAGCTCCTTGGTGAGCGAGGCGACCCCGCGCATCATCACCAGCGGCCCGATGGCCACGACCAGGTCGGGCTTGCCGTGCTCGGCGACCTCGGCCTTGATGGCGTCGGTGACAAACCCCTTGTCGCCATAGGAGCCGTCGTCGGTGACGATGCGGACCCGGTCGCAGGCCCGGCGCATCTCGGGCTCCATGATGATCAGCTCCTTGGTGCGCGCGCCGAGGATGCCGACCACCTCGTTGCCCGCCTGGCGCAGGCCCTGGGCTATCGGGTGGACCGGCGCGACGCCGATGCCGCCGCCGACGGTGAGCACGCGCCCGTACTTCTCGATGTGCGTGGGCATGCCGAGCGGCCCGAGCACGTCGGCGAAGCGATCGCCGACGCGCATCAGGTGCGCCATCTCGGCGGTGCTCTTGCCGACCTCCTGGGCGACCAGGGTGATGGTTCCCCGCTCGGCGTCGGCGTCGCCGATGGTCAAGGGGATGCGCTCGCCGTCCTCGCGCATGCGCAGGATGACGAACTGCCCCGGGCGCCGGCGCCGCGCGATCTCGGGCGCCTTGATCACGTAGCGGGTCACCTTGGGGGCGATGAATTCCTTTTCGAGCAGCAAGCCGTGGGGCTCAGGGGTGCTGGACATGAAGCTCCTCGCACAGACAAAGCAGGGCGCTCTCCGCCGCGGGACGCGCCTGTGTCGGAGAGAGCAGTTGGATTTTGGCCGGGTTTTCCCGAGCCGCGCTCGGTGGAAACGCACGGCGCCCGGCCGATTGCTCCGCGATGTTTCTGCCGTTGGCCTTTTACCACTGTCAGCGCGGACTGGGGACCCGTCGTCTCGTGAATCGAACGCCGCCTCGCCTGGACGCCAAGCGTGAAATCAGTAACAGCGCCGCCTCCATGCTCGCCGGGCGAGCAGCACCCTTTCCCGCGAGGTCGTAGGCGACGCCGTGGTCCGGGCTCGTGCGAGGCAGCGGCAGGCCGAGGGTCACGTTCACGGCCTCGTCGAAGTGCATCAGCTTGAGGGGAACGAGCCCCTGGTCGTGGTACATCGCGAGCACCGCGTCGACGTCGCCCTTTGCGGCGCGAGGGAAGAGCCCGTCGGCAGGGAAAGGCCCTGTGGCGTTGATGCGCTCGGCGCGCGCCCGCTCGATGGCCGGGGCGATGATTCGTCGCTCCTCGTCACCGAAGAGCCCGCCCTCGCCGGCGTGTGGATTGAGCGCGCAGACCGCAATGCGCGGCCGCCGGATGCCGAAGCCGCGCTCGAGCTCGCGATGGAGCAATCGCAAGTCCTCCAGGATTCTCTCGGTGGACAGGAGCCCGGGCACGTCGGCGATCGCCACGTGCGTGGTGTGGACCGCGACCCGGAGGACGGGCCCGGCGAGGAGCATCAGTACCCGCGCACCAAAGCGCTCGGCCAGATACTCAGTGTGGCCCGAGAACGCGATGCCGGCGCGGCTGACCTGCGCCTTCGAGAGCGGCGCGGTACACAGGCCGTCGAAGCCGCCCGCCTCGAGCGCCTCGACGGCACGTTCGAGGTAGGCGAGCTGGGCGCGCCCGCCCTCGAGCGTCGGCTTTCCCGGCCGTGAATCCTTCGGCGCGAGCGCGGTGACCTGCACGAGTGCCGGGCCGCGCGCCTCCTCGGGCGAGCCGACGCGTTCGAGGCCATCAGGAACGCCGGCAAGGTGGCATGCGCGGGCGTAGACGCGGTCGTCGCCGAAGACGACCGGTACGAGCGCCGAGCGAACGCGCGAGCGCGCGAGCGCACGCGCCGTGACCTCGGGCCCGATGCCCGAGGGGTCACCGAGGCTGATCGCGATGCGCGGCCGAGGCTTGGTGGGTCTCTTCGAAGGCATGGCGCCCTCCGCTCTCTCGGAGAGGCGGGAAGCTAGCACGCGCGGGTTGTCGGCAAAGAGCCAAAGCCGCCGGGCGCACGCTCGAGACCGCGGGTCGCGAAGCCTCCTCGGCGCTCGGCCTTGCGCTCGGGTTGACGAGGCGTCGAGAAAACCTTCTTCGACTCGGTCCGGTCCCGCTCACCCTGAGCGCAGCTCTCGACGCGCGAGCTACGGGAGCGGAGTCGAAGGGCCCCTTGCCTCGCAAACCCGGCCTGCACTCAGGCTGAGCGGTCATCGCTCGCGAAGGCTTCCTCGACGCCTCTTCAGCCGCGCTCGGGGCTCCTTCGGGCACCTTTTGGAGGCCGGAGCGGCCCGGGAAGGGCCCTGGCTGGCCCGTAGAGCGATTTTGGGTCGCCAGGCTTCCGTTAATAGGGCTGGGGGTCGAACGGCCGCTCCTGGGCCATCCTGGCGCTCTACAGGCCCCTTCCTTGAGCTTTGAAACGAGCCTGCAACCGCCGGTGATTACAGCAGCTTTTCGCCCCGCCCCTCCGTCGGCTTCGGCCTCGCGAGCTCGGTCAGGTTCTCGCGCGAGGGGCTCTTCGACAGCTTGTCAGCTCGAAGCCGGCAGGTGCAGCCGGTGCGCGACCAGTTCCTCGACCCTCACCGCGGGCAGCAGCGCCCCGATCGCCGCCGCAGTCCCGCGCGCGGTCCCCGGGGTCATCGCGGTCGCCGCCCCCGCGGCGGTGGCGAGCGCGATTCCCTCCTCGAGCCGCTTGCCCGCGGCAAAGCCTACGGCAAGCCCGGCGACCATCGAGTCACCCGACCCGACGGTGCTCTTGCGCTCGACGCGCGGTGGCCTCACCCGCCAGAGCTGCGCTCCCCGCGCGACGATCGCGCCCTCGGCGCCCATCGAGACGACCACCGTCCCCACGCCGCGTCGGACCAGCTCGCGCGCGCCCTGCGACACCTCTTCGATACCCGACAACCGCCGCCCCAACAGACCCTCGGCCTCCGGGACGTTCGGCTTGATCAAATCGGGCCGCTCGGCGACCCCCAGGGAGAGCGGCTCGCCCGCGGCGTCGAGCAGCACCGTCGCTCCGCGTCGCTTCGCCGCGCGCACGAAACGGGCATAGCAGTCGGTCGGCACCCCCGGCGGTAGGCTGCCGGCCATCACCAGCACGCGACCGGGCCCAAGCGCCGCGCAGACGCGCCGCTCGAGCTCGTCGAGGTGCTCGGGCGCGATGTCCGGTCCCACGCCGCGCAGGCTGGTCCACGTACGGCAGGCCACGATGGTCGTGTTGAAGCGGGTGCGGCCCGGAATCTGGACGAAGTCGTGCTCGACGCCCTCGAGCTCGAGCAGGCGCTCGAGCATCGCGCCCGTCTCCCCGCCGGCAAAACCGAACGCGCGCGTCGGCCATCCGAGCCGGTGGGCGACGCGGGCGGCGTTGATGCCCTTGCCCGCCGGATCGAGCTGGGTGGCGAGGAGCCGGTTGACTCGACCGAGCTCGAGCCCCTCGAGCCACACCATTTGATCGACGGCGGGGTTCGGCGTGAGCGTGACAATGGTGGCTCGGGCGTCCATCGCGGGCGGAAGGACGCCCGCGTGAGCCAGGCGCCTACCGCAACACGTTGAGGTCTCCCCGACCGGAAGTGAAGAGACCAGGGAGACCAAGGCACCAGGCGGCTGGCCGGGGCGAACCGACAGCGCCGCGCCCCTGGCCCAAACCCTTTGGCGCACTCGCGCGCTGCTCGTGTTCCTGTGTGTGCGCGCAGCGCTCGGCTGCCTGCCGACCGGACCGAACGAGCGCCACGGCGCCGAAGGGCCGCCTTGACATGACGCAGCAGCAACCGCCTAACCTTGCGCCCGCCGCGTACCCCGGACTCCCCCGCGGCGACGGAGCCTCGCATGCCCTTTCCCCGGCAGCTCACCCTCGCGGTCGCGCTGGTGCTCGCCGGCTGTGGAAGCCAGTCGGTCGCCACGCCGTGCGATTCGAGCGGCGATTCGACCTGCTTCAGCCCCTGCCAGAACCTGAAGCGCGCTTACGAAGAGGAGGCGATCGGCTGTCCCTGCGCGCCCGGCGTCGACGAGCCCGCCTGCGTCAGCGACACCTCGGGCAGACAGGTCTTGCTGGTATGCGGCGCCGAGGGGCGATGGGGCGTAAGCCAAGGGCCTTGCTCCTCCGACTCCTGAAGATGTGTCGAAGAATCCTTCGAGCGAGGACAGCCCGAGCGTAGGCCGAGCTTGCGAGGCCAAAGTCGATGGCCGCTCGACTCGGCTGTCAAGGTGAGCGGGGCGCGGACCGAGGCCAGGGAGATTTCGCGACACCTCTTGAGTTTGCTTCCCGGAAGGACGTCGCGACGAAGCGCGCGCCTCCTGCGACCCGGCTCACTTCAGGTCGGCGATCTTCACGTCCACGACCGCCTGTCGCCGCAGCTCCTCGACGTACTGCTCGGTCTGGCGCTGCATCTGGACGCGCGTCAGGCGCTCCTGCAGCTCGTCGTGGACCTGCTCGATAGGCGGCACCTTTCCGGCGCGCCGCTCGACGACCTGGATCACGTGGAAGCCGAACGGAGTGCGCACCGGGTCGCTGATCTCGCCGGGCTTCAGGCTGAAAGCGACCTTCTCGAAGGCGCCGACCATGTCACCGCGCTTGAAAAACCCGATGTCGCCGCCGTCCTCACGCGAGGAGCCTTCGCTGTGCTTCTTGGCCAGCTCGACGAAGTCCTCGCCGCCGCGGGCGCGGCGGGTCAGGTCGGCCGCGCGCTCCCGGGCCTGCTGCTCGACCTTCTCGTCGGCGCCCTTGGGCACCTGGATGACGATGTGGCGCGCGCGGACCTCGAACTCGGTCTCCAGCTCGCGGGACATGCGGGCGTACTCGGCCTTGATGTCCTCTTCGCTCACCTTGATCTTCGAGCGCACCTTCATGCCGATGAGCTTCATCGCCGCGAGGTCCTTGCGCATCTTCTCGCGGTAGGCGCTCATCGAGTGCCCCTGGGCCATCAGCGCCCGCTCGAAGGTCTCGGGGTCCATGCGGTTCTGCTTGCGCACGTCGTCGATGGCGTACTCGACCTCCTGGTCGGTCACCTCGATGGCGAGCGCCTTCTCCTCGGCGGTCAGCAGGCGGTCGGCGATGAGGTCGTCGAGAGCGTTCTTGAGCGCAGCCCGCCGGCGCTCGGTGGAGGCCAGGCCCTCCTGCTCGAGCATCATCAGCTCGGCCGCGGCCCGCTCGTGGACCTCGGAGAGGGCGATCATGTCGTCGTTGACGACCGCCGCCACCCTGTCGACCATCCGCGGCTCGGCTCCAGCCGGTCCTGCCAGCACCAGCCCGGCAGCTACCACCATCGCACCAATCGTTCTCATTCGTCCTCTCGCAGCCTCTGGGGTCTGTCGCCCTAACCCCGCTCACCCCGAGCTTGGCCTCCCGAGGAACGAGGGAGGCGGAGTCGAGGTGCCCTCGACCTCGGCCTGCCCCGAGACCGCCGAACGGCTCGGGCTGACCGGTCATCGCTTGAAGGATTCTTCGACACCTCTTCAGCCGCCTCAGAACACCCGGGGCGGCGAAAGCCTACCGCGGCAAGCGCGCGTTCGTTGCCCCGGCACCGCCCGGCCTCGCGCCGATGGACCCTTCGGCCCCTGGCGACCTAGAGCGGGACCTTGGCAAGCGCACCCTCCTCGATTCTGATCTTCGCCCTCTCGCGCAGCTCCTCGATTCGGCGCTCCTGCGCCTGGGCGTGCTTGTTGCGAAGCAGAAGCTGCTCGACCTGGGGGCGCACCTCCTCGAGGGAGCGCTTTCTTGCCGGCCTCTTCTCGAGCACCTTGAAGAGGTGGAAGCCGTATTCGCTCGAGGTGATCTCCGAAACCCGGCCCGGAGACAGGTTGAAGCAGACCTTGTCGAAGACCGCGGGCATCACCCCGCGCATGAAGAAGCCGAGGTCGCCGCCAACCTTGGCGTCGGGCGAGAGCGAGAAGCGGCGCGCCGCCTCGTCGAAGCTCATCCCGTTGCGCAGCTCGCTCTGGACGCGCCGCGCCTCGTCGGCGGTCTTGACGACGATCTGGGCGGCGCGCACCTCCTCGAGCTGCGCGAAGTCCTCGGCGTGCTCCTGGTACCACGCCTCGATCTCCGGGTCGGTCACCGCCTCGCGGGAGAAGATCTCCTCGACGAAGTAGCGCTCGGTTGTCAGGCGCGCGCGGGTCCGCTCGCGCAGCTCCTGCTGTGAGAGCCGGCCCTCGGCGAGCGCCTCGTTGAAGCCCGAACCGTGGTACTCGGCCTTCAGCTTGAGGATCTCGCGGTCGACCTGCTCGGCCGGCACGGCGATGCCCGCATCCCTGGCCGCGGCGAGCACCAGCATCCGGTCGATGAAGTCCAGGAGAGCGGCACGCTTGAAGGCAAGCTGCTCGTCCTCAGCCTGCGGGATGACCCCGTCGGAGGTGCGCTTGGCGAACGCGAGCTCGCGGGCGAAGGCCTCGCTGGTGACCGCGGCGCCGTTGACCAAGGCGACCGCGTCGACCTGCGCCCGGTCCTCGCCGCCCTCACGGCATCCGCTGGCGGCCAGCAGGCTGGCGGCCAAGACGACGAGCCTCGACCTCGGCACCCCGCGCATCGCGACCTCCTACTCGTTCGTCCCGTCGGGAAAGACCGGCGGGCGCGCCCGCTCCTTGGGCGCGGGCGGAATGGCTCCCGACGGCACGCGCGCCGGACCACCCGGAGCGATCGCGAGCGCGTCGAGCCGGGCAGCGTCGACCTTCAGCCCGGCCTTCTTCTCGATGTCGGCGACGAACTGCTCGTAGCGCTCGCCGCGCCGGTCGAAGGCGATGCGACTGCGAATCGACTCGCGCGCCTTCTCGAGCGTCATCTCCAGCGGGTTCTCGCGACCGAGCAGCTTGAGGATGTGGAAGCCCTCGGGCGTCTCCACGACCCTGTCGAAAACCTCGCCGGTCACCTTCAGCTCGTCGAAGGCCGCCTGCGCCACCGGCTCTCCAGCCCGCCGCGCGAGCTCCTCTCGGGAGAGGAAGCGCAGGTCGCCGCCGGTCGACTTGCTCTCGGCGTCGTCCGAGTGCTCGCGCGTGAGCCTCTGGAACCCGGCGATGTCGGCGCTCTCCTTGGCCCGCGCGGTGGCGAGCAGGCTCTCGGCCCTGGCTCGGCGCTCGGCGCGCCCGCTCGTCTCGGGGGCAGCGACGAAGAGGTGGGCGATGCGCACCCGCTCCGGCTTGACGAACTCCGCGAGGTGCTCGTCGTAGAACTTCTTGATCTCGTCCTCGGAGATGGGCTGCGCCTTGTGAGCCGCCTCGAACTCCTTCTGGACGAAGACCGCGACCAGATTGCGCTGGTGCTGGCGGACGACCTCGGGGTCGCGGTCGTAGCCGCGGCGCTGCGCCTCACGGGCGAGCAACTCCATGCGGACCATGCGCTCGAGAAAGGCGCGCTTGCCCTCGGGGGAGGTGTAGCGCACGCGCACGATGGGCGCCTGCTCCTCTATCTGCGCCTTGAGCTCCTCGACGCTTATCGACCCGCCGTCGAAGGTGGCCACCGGCGTGCCCGGCCGCAGATTGGAGACGGGCCTCTCGTCGATGCTGCTCGCCTTGCGCTCTCCGGTCTTCAGACCTGCAAACCAGGCGAGGCCGATGATTGGAAGGGCCAGAAGTGCGACAACCTTATTGCTCATGAGGGCTCCAGGCAGGGGCGAAGGGACGCGTCCGGACGGCGGGTCGCAACCAAGAACGCCCGCGCGCCCAGCGCATTTCCGCCTCGGCCGGGCGCACGAAACCACAACCGCCCCTGCGGTTCAACAAACCTGGGCACCTTGGCGTTCGAGTCCTTGTCAGCTCGGCCAAGACGGCGGCTCGAGCGGCAAAGTCCAGACGCTCGAGAGCTGTCGGGAAGATCGACCCTAACCTCGGCTCGCCCCCTCCTGTCACCTCGACCTCGGCCTCGCAAGCTCGGCCTCCCGAACTACCAAGCTCGAGTTCGTCGCGCGGCAGCACGATTCTCGGAGGGCCGGCCTTTGTGCTGGCCGCCGGGATCGCCAACACGAAGGCTGGCGCTCCGGGCCTCGACGGGCGCACTGCCCTGCGCCCCTACCAACCTGCGACCGATCGCTTGGGTTCCGGGCGATGCCCGGGCGGTGCCTTGACCTGAAGCCTGTGGTCCAAGGTCTGGGGCCTGGATCCTGAGCCGGTTCACTCGAGCCTCAGCTTGCGCTTGAGCTCGGCCTTCTGCTCGTCCGAAAGGCCGGTCGCTTCGATGCCCGCTTCGAGCGCCTCGGCGTTGCGCGGCCGGGCTCGGAAGCCGCATTCAGCAAAGAGCTCGGGCCACGCCTGGTCGAACAGCAGCCTCGGGTAGTCGCGGCACATCGCAGGCCGGGTCGCGTAGCTGTCGCAGACGCGGCGCTCGCTGTCGAAGTGGGTGCAGCGAAACTCCAGGGTGCGCGTCTTCGCGTCGGCGGAGACCAGCTCGAAACCGTTTATCCGGCGCTGCCACCAGACAAAGAGGCGCCGCGACCTCGGCAAGAGCCAGAGGAAGGCGCCGACGCGGATCGACGGTCGCTCACAGCACCGCCCGCAGCCGCGGCAGGCGCCCAGCCGCGCCCAGTGCGAGCGCTCCCGAATCCGGCCAAGGGCGCGGCGCACCGCCAGCTCGCTGAGCACGAGCCAGCGCACGAGCCGCTTGAGGAGCGCGAGCCGGGCGCTGTCTTTCATCGGAATCTGCCTCGGGCGACCGGGGGCCTGGAGCGCGAATGATGCCGTCGGCGGGCCAGAAGGCAACGGCCGAGCGAGCCACGGCGACCCGAGAAGGCGAGCGGCCGCTCGCCCTGCGGTGTCCGGCCGCGGCCGCTTCCTGTAGAAGGTGCCCGGGAGGCTTTCGATGAATGAACGCACGCTCGAACCCCTCGTGGCGCGAGTAGAGGCCGGCGCTCCGCTCAGCCCGCGCGAGCTCGAGCAGCTCGAGCTCGCCGTGCAGGCGCGGCCCGGCAACCTCGACTGGCTGCTGTGCCTCGCCCACGCGCTCGTCAACTCGGAGCGGGCCGCGCAGGCGCTGCCGCTGCTGGAGCGAGCCGCCGCTTCCCGGCCGGACGAGCCCCTGATCCTCACCGCGCGCGCCCGCGCCCTCAGCGCTCTCGAGCGCTACGCCGAGGCGGAGCGCGATCTGCGGACGACCCTCGCCAAGAGCCCCGGCCACGCCGACGCCCTGCGGGCGCTCGGCCTGCTGCGGCTGCGCGCCGGCGCGCCCCGAGAGGCCGCCGAGCTGCTGCGAGGCGTACTCGCGGCCGACCCGCTCGACGAGACGGCCCGCGCCGTCCTTGCGGAGGCTGAAGCCGCCACCGACGCGGAACCCGGCCCGCCCGCGCTCTCCAAGAGCGACTTCGCCCGTGAGCTTCAGACCTCGCTGACCGAGTGCGGCCTGAAGAGCCGCGTCGACCTCGAGGCCTCGCTCATCGTCGTCGCGCTCGCTCCGCGGCGCGAGGTCCGGCTCTCGGTCACCGCGCTCTGGGCCTCTGCCCAGAGCGAGCGGCGGGGACACGCCTGGTTCATCGAGGATCTGGTCGGGCGCCTCACACGCATGAAGGCGACGGACCGCGTGCCGCCGTTCGAGCAGGTGCGCGAGCGCATCTTCCCTGCGCTGCGTCCGAAGAGCTTCCTCGCGCGCGCCGGGCCGGTCCTTCAATCCGAGGCTCCGGCCGGTCTGCTTTGGCTCTTTGCGCTCGACCACCCGGACTTCGTCAGCTACCTGCCGCCCGAATGCTCGGAGCATTGGGGGCTGGGGGTCCCGGAGCTCGCCGCGCTCGCGATGACCAACCTCGAGCGGAACCCGGTGCCACCCAACCGCTATCGCATCGGGCCGCGCGGCCTGGAGCCGGCGGCCGCCGGCTCGGAGCGCTGGGACCTGCTCGCCTTCGAGGCGGGCGACGGCTATGACACCAGCCGGCTGCTCTCGCCGGCGCATCAGGCGCTGCTCGACCACGTCGACCGCATCCCCTGGGTCGTCGCCATGCCGGCGAGCGCGTGCGCGCTGCTCGCTCGGCTGCACGACGACAGCACGCTCGAGGTGCTGAAGGGCATCGCAAAGGGCGCGGCGCAAAGCGAAGGAGCGCCTACCGCTCAGCTCTTCCGAATCGATGCGGGCCGGCTCGAGCCCTTTGCCGATTAGCGTCCAGCGGGCCCACCGCCACCTGCGGCCGAGGCGGGGAACCGCCCGGGGGCGAGCGACACCCCCGGGCTTGCGTCCCCACGTTTGTCGCGAAGGAGGCTGGCATGCTCTGGACGCTGAGAGGCCTCTTCGCGCTTGCGGCATCGCTCGCCTGCTCGGCGACCGCAGTGGCGGGCCCGCGCATTGCCGCCGACCTGAGCGCCGGGTGGAACCCCGACGCCGAGGAGCAAACCGGCGCCATCGCCTACCGCGGCAGGCTCGGCTGGGCGCTGGGCATGGTCGTTCCCGAGATCGGCGGCGACTACTGGACCTTCCCTCCGCCCGAGGTCGCGGGGCGCACGCAGATCTATCGGGCGTTCGCCGGCGCGCGACTCGAGCTCGGCGATACGGTCTCGCCGGGGGTCTACGCCCACCTCGGCTGGGGACGGCTGCGCACCGAGCCGGTCGGCCTCCCCGAAGTCGTGGAGTGGGGCGCCACCTATGACCTCGGCCTGACGCTCGATTTCCGGTTCATCCCGGTGCTCAGCCTGGGCCTCCACGCCGAATACGACTGGATCAATCCGGACGCGCCGGCGACTCGCACTCGCTGGCTCGCCGGCGGCCTCCACGCGGCGCTCGAGTTTTGACCGGCTCGCCCACCCCGAGCCTGTCGAGGGGCTCGAGCTCTGCGCCGGGCCCTCGCCTTAGCTTGGTCTGCGGCTCGCGCGGGAGGTCGGAAAACCACCTCACCTCGGCTCGCCACCCGCTCACCCTGAGCGTAGCCTCCCGAGGAACGAGGGAGGCGGAGTAAAGTGGCCCTCGACTTGCGGCCTCGCAAGCTCGGCCTACGCTCGGGCTGATCGGTTGTCGCTCGAAGGACTCTGCGACACCTCCTCAGCCCGCCCCCCTGTCCCCGGCATGAACGCCCGTGGTCGCTCGACCTCTCGGCTCAGCGCTCGTCCTCCGCCCGCGACCATCCGGCGGCGAGCTTGGCCAGCGCTTCGGGCTTGCTCGCCAGGCGCTCGAGGACGTCGGTCAGCGCGGCCCCGAAGGAGGCCGAGCCGTCGGTGCCGAAGGCATGACAAAGCTCGTGCAGCAGCGTCGCCAGCGCGCGCTCGGGCGAGGGCGAGCGCAGCGCCGAGCTCGCGACCGCGACGCTCCCCAGGTCGTAGCGCACCCGCCGTCCGCTCGCCGAGAGCGGCCCGCGCCGGCGCGGGAAGACCTCGGCGCGCCCGCCCCAGCCTGCGCGCGTGGCGTCGACGACCTCGATGCTCGGCAGCTCGGCGAGCGGGAACAGGTCGCCCAGGTGACCGAGCACGAAGCGCCGCAACAGCGCGATCCGCCGCAGATCCTCGGGCTGCGGCGCCACCGGGCGCAAGAAGCCGCCGTGCGCACGGCAAGCCTCCTCGAGCGAGGGATATTCGAGGGCACGAAACCCCTTCTGCACGAACCGCCAGTCCTCGACCGAGGCGCGCGCCCAGGCCCGCGCCTCGGCCCGCTCGTTGCGGGCGCGCTTCGAGCCGCGTGGAAGGGGCTCGACCACCAGCAGGTGGGGATGCCGCTCGCGCCACTGCCGGGCGACCGCGGGATCGCCGGCGATGTTCGCCGCGAGCCTGCAGACCACCGGCTCCCAGGTGCCGGGCTCGAACTGGCGCTCGCGATAGTCGCACCAGTGGCGCGAGGCCGCCTCGAGCAGCGCCGCCGACGCCGAGGCGGGCAGCCGCTTGGCGATGTCCGCGATGGCGTCGATGACCTGGAAGTCGTAGTAGCTCGTGCGCTCCCGGTCGCGGTCGTGCCGGTCGTGCGCCGCGAGCGCGAAGGGCAGCTCATGCGTGCCGCGGGCCTGGCGGCCGATGAAGAGGATGCCGTGTTCGAAATGCGAGCCGGGATAGTCGCGCGGCAGCGAGCGCAGCGAGCGCTTCCAGAGGGCGGTGCGCGCGTCGGCCCAAACCAGCTCTCCGAGCAGCGGGTTCTCCGGATAGTAGAAGCTCCACAGAACCGCGGTCTCGAGCAGCTCCGCGTCCTCGGGACTCAGGCCCTCGATCCTCAGCCACGAGCCCGAGGAGGCACCGTTGTGCGAGCGCACCCGGTAGGCGAGCGTCTCCAGGTCCGCGCCGTCGATGCGCATGGGCGAGGTGGTCACCCGGAGCTGCCAGTCGCGCGAGCCGGCGAAGACGCGCCAGCCGTAGTCGCGGGTCGCGCAGAGCGCGGCCACCTTGAAGCCCTCGCCGAAGTAGCCGGCGAACTGGTCGTCGGCCCCGGTCTTGGTGGAGGCGCCCATGGGCACGAGCCACTCGTGGCTAAAGACGACGTCCTCGGCCGTCAGCTCGGCGACCGAGCCCGAGCAGCGCAGGCTCACGCGCTTGGCGAACGACTCATTGGGAACCGAGTCGAAGAAGTTCTGTACGAAGTCGCGCAGGACCTGGAACTGCGTCCACTGCACCGGATAGGTGGTGACCAGGTTGAGCGGGACGAGCTGTTCGTCGGGCCGGCGGTCGGGGCTCAGCGCTGTGCTCTCGGTCGAATCGAAGGGCGTCTCGTGGGCCATACCTCGTCGATGTGGACGCGGCGCGCGCCGATCAAGCCACCGGATGGCCCTTGCCCGTCGCGCCAGGGCCACAGGGCTTTGAAACGCTGGGCGCCGCTGCACGCCGGCAGGGCGAGCCTTCGACTGCGCGACCTCACCAAGAACCTGCAGACCGCGTCCGTGCAAAAGCCACGCTCCACGCGGGATGCGACGGCTCGACGACGCTGGCGGCGCTGTGTCGAAGGGCGCAGGTGCAGCTCCGCCGTCCCGTCACGTCGCCGCCAGCCCTGTCGCCAGGCGAGCCAGGGCACGGGCCATCGAAACCGGCTCCTTGGTGCCCTCGAAACGCACCGCGCCCGCGATTCGGCCCTCGCAGAGCGCGACCCCGCGCAGGCTCAGCCACACCGGCTTGGCCGAGCCCCGGCGTTTGGTGACCACGAGCGCCCTGCGCAGCACCGATGGCTGGGCCTTGATAGGTCCTGAGAGCTCGTTGGACCCGGGGAAGGCGCGCCGGATCGAGCTGGCCGCCTCGGCCCATTCCCGCCGCGAGTCGAACGACCGCTCGGGTGCGAGATAGAGCGCCGCCACGAGCGCGAACTGGTTGTGGCCAAGAAGAAGCGGCCGCGCTGCTTTCGAGGACGCGCTCACTGTGTCACCTCCGTCCAGGACGGCACCGAGACGAGCCTGCGCTCGGGCAAGACGATAGCCGTCAGACGCGCGCTCGACCTGGGCTCACCCGCGCCGGTATCGAGGGCGATGATCGCGCCCGAGACGACAGGCTCCTCGACCTGCTGGTGCCCGACGATGAGCGGACGGCCGAGATTGGGGCTGCGGTCGAGAAGCTGGCGGTAGCCGTGCAGCCTCTCGGGAGCATTCCGGACGAACCACGGCACTCGCCCCGAGGGCTCGACAGCGAGCTGATCGTCGGGCACGCCGCCGTGGACGAGCCAGTACCTCTCGCCGTCGACCTCGAGGTCGATGGCGTCGGCCAGGCCATCGAGCCAGGCGAGGTGCTCGCGAGGAACCCGCCATCGCTCCGCCTCTATCGAGCCTGCCGAGGCGCCCTTGATCCCGTAGGAATCGAGCGTCGCGCGCCCGCCCATCACCGGGTGGAGCGCGAAGGAGTCGAAACCCTCGCCAAGCGCCCAGGCGATGAGCCAGTCGTCGTGATTGCCGCGCACCCCGGCCGCGCCGCGCCGAGCCAACAGGTCGATGACCGCGCGGGTCCCCGGGCCGCGATCGCCGAGGTCGCCGAGGACGATGACGGGCATCTCGCCGAGCTTGTCGAGGAGCGCGTCAAGCGCGTCGGCGCACCCGTGGATGTCGCCGACCACCGCGACGGGCCCGTCGAGCTTCAGCTCGAGCAGCAAGCCGGTCCTAAAGTCGTTCATACGCGGGCGGGCGCCATGAGGACGAGCAGCGTGCCGTGATCGACGAGCACGTCGCCCGGCTTCGCGTAGCCCAGGACGAACTCGACCGACGCCGCGCGCGAAGCAAACGCGGTCTTGTTGCAGCGAGTGAAGCCGCCCTCCTTCAGTCGAATCTCGACGTCCGCCTCGCGGCTGCTCAAGCCCTGGGAGAGCAGCTCGACCAGCAGCGCGCGTCGCTGCTCAGGACCGAGCCCTTCTCGCCAGAGGACGTCGCACCCTTCGCCGTTGCGACAGATCACCCACTGACATGCCATCCGTTGAACCCTCCTTTTCGTGTGCCCGACCGCGTCTTCCCGAAAGACGCGCGCCCTGTCGGCCAACGGCACTCTACCCCCCAGCACGGACACGCCTGCCCGGCCCCGTCGCCGACCCGAGGCCTCGTAGGACCGACCTTCGTGTGGCGACCCCTCGCGGTCTCGCGGATTCGCAGTCCGCGATATCGGAGGGCCGACCTTCGTGTCGGCGACCCCTCGCGTTCTGGCCGATCCGCAGTCCGCGATATCGGAGGGCCGACCTCGAAACGCCGAGCCTGCTTCGCCCCGATCGCCAGGTTGGCCGGACGCCCGGTAATCGACCAGTCCCGACCGCTCAACCCAGCAGAATTTCAAACGGATTGCCGATTTGCCGGGCAACCCTCTTCGCACTACGCTGGAGCTCCCTTCCTACGAGGGCGAACCGGGTGGCTAGCAGAGCCGATGAACGCAAAGCCTTCCTTCAGCGCCTGGCCACCTACGTGCCCTTTCATGCGGTCACCGAGGCGGTCCGCGGCACGCGCCTGCGTACGGGCCAAGAGCGCCTCGAGGGGACGGTCGTCGTCGCCGACCTGTCCGGATTCACTTCGCTCTCCGAGTCCTTCGCCCGAAGAGGGCGCGACGGCATCGACGAGCTGACCCAGATCCTCAACCGCATCTTCTCGGCCCTCCTCGAGAAGGCCGTCTTCCCGTACCACGGCTACCTCGTGAAGTTCGCCGGGGACGCCCTGCTCTCTTTCCACCCCGGCGAACGGCATTCCGCCTGGGGTTGCACCTCCGCGGTGCAGATGCAGCGCGAGATGGAGCGGGTAGCCTCGGTGCTCAAGCGCAACCTCGCGGTGCGCATCGGGGTCGCCAGCGGCGAGTTCGAGCTGGTGACGGTCGGCACGCGCTCGGGCCGGCTCGACTGCTTCTGCGCGGGCGACGCCGCCATGCGCGCGCTCGCGGCCGCCGACCACGCGGGCCCCGGCGAGATCGTCCTCGACGCCGAAGGCTTGCCGCGTGGCCCGTTTCGCGCCGGACCGCAGCTCGTCGAGCTCGCCTGCGGCGACGAGGTGCTCGCCCCCGATCCCATCCCGGACCCGCTGACCCCGCTCGAGCCGCCTCAGGTCGAGCACCTCATCGAGCAGGTGCGCGGCTTTCTTGCGCCCGATCTCTACGGCCGGATCGTCGGCAATCCCTCGGCCGCGACCATCCCCGCGGAGCGGCGGCACGCCTGCGCGGTCTTCTGCGAGCTCGAGGGCTGGCGCGGCGATGTCGATCTGCTCTGCGAGCACTACGACGCGGCCTGCGAGTCGGCGACCCGCCACGGCGGCTCGGTCAACAAGATGGACGCGACGAGCGCCGGCCCGCGACTGCTCGCGACCTTCGGCATCCCCTCGACCCACGGCGACGACGAGCGGCGCGCGGTCGCCTTCGCGCTCGAGCTGCGCGGCCGGCTGCGCACTCCGGCGCGCATCGGGCTCGAGTCGGGGCCGCTGTTCGCGGGCGAGGTCGGCTCGGTGCTCAAGCGCGAGGTGACGGTGATGGGCGACACCGTCAACGTCGCCGCGCGCCTGGC
>DHSB01000085.1:8397-8740 GCA_002408385.1 Myxococcales bacterium UBA5297 | reverse complement strand
GTCAACGTCGCCGCGCGCCTGGCCCACGCCGCCCAGCCCGGACAGATCCTCTGTGGCCCCGAGTGCTGGTCGCGCGCCGACGCCTTCGTCGGGCGCCCGACCGCGCCGCTGCCACTCAAGGGCAAGAGCATCCCGGTCACCCCGGTCGCGGTCGCCGCGCCTCGGCGCTTCACCGCGAGCCGGATGCAGCGGCGCATCGGCCACCCGGGCATCATCGGTCGCGAGCGCGAGCTCGCGCAGATTCGGGAGCACGCCCGGCGCGCGCTCGTCGGCGAAGCGGTCGCCCTCGAGGTGCTCGGCCCGGCCGGCATCGGCAAGAGCGCGCTCGTCGGCGCGGCCATCG
>DHSB01000085.1:8023-8190 GCA_002408385.1 Myxococcales bacterium UBA5297 | reverse complement strand
CCAGCCGTTCCTGCTCTTCAAGGCCATGGTCGCCGCCTGGCTCGACGTACCGCTCGATTCGCCGCCGGGCGTGGTGCGCGCCGGGCTCGAGCGCGCCGCGGTGACCGACGAGGAGCTCGTCCGGGCGACCACGCTCTTCCTCTCCCCCGAGCGCAGTGGCCACGAGC
>DHSB01000085.1:0-7896 GCA_002408385.1 Myxococcales bacterium UBA5297 | reverse complement strand
TGTGGCCACGAGCGCGACACCGAGCCGGGCGCGGCGCGCCTGCTGGCCGCGCGGCTGATACGCGAGGTGAGCCGCAGGGCTCCGCTGCTGGTCGTCGTCGAGGGCACCGCGCACGCCGACTCGGCTTCGGCCGACCTGCTCGCCTACGCGCTGCAGTCGAACCACGACTCGCCCCTGTTCGTCCTGACCACCAACCGCACCACCATCGAGTCGGAGGCCCAGTCGCACGGGATGGGCTTCTCCCTGCTGCACCTGCACCCGCTCGACAGGCCCGCGGTGCGCACCCTGCTCGCCCGCGCGCTCGAGGTGCCGGCGGTCAGCGAGCTGCTCGAGGAGAGCGTCGAGGCCCGGGCGCGGGGCAACCCGCTCTTCGTGCTGCGGCTGGCGCGCTGGCTGGTGGCCAAGGGCCTGGTCGAGCGAGTCGGTGGTCGCGCGACGCTCTCGCTGCGCGCAGCCGAGGACATCGCACACGCCCTGCCTCCGGACCTCGAGTCGCTCGTCAACGCCGAGATCGATCAGCTCCCGCAGATCGTGCGCGAGGTGCTGCGCATGGTCAGCGTGCTTGGCCACGAGTTCACCCCGGAGCTGGCGGCGACGGTCTGCGAGGGCGGGGCCATCGACAAGCAGCAGGCGAGCGAGGCGCTGCAGCATCTGTCGCGTGCGGGCCTCCTGATGACCACCGGCGGCACGCACCCCACCTACCGCTTCGCGCGGCTGACCGACCGGGAGGTGATCTACTCGGGGCTGCCGGCCGACCAGCGGCGGGCGCTGCACGCGCGAGTCGCCCAGGTGCTCTCCGAGCGCAACGCCGCGACGGATCGGCTCGCAGCGCACTACGACGCCGCCGACGATCACCCGAACGCCGCGCGCTGTTGCCAGGAGGTGGCGCGCCAGGCCCAGCGGCGTGGCGCCTACGCCGACGCGCTGCGCCTCTATCGCGCCGCTTCCCGTCACCTCGGGGTCCTCGAGCAGGATCGGACCGAGTGCGAAATCGGTGAGGTCGAATGCCTCGCCCGGCTCGCTTCGTACGGTGAAGCGCGCGAGCTGGCTCTCGCGCTCGCCGACCGGCTGTCCGATCCCGCCACGCGCATCCGCGCGCTGACGAGCGCCGCGCTCTGCGCGAGCTACGGAGGCGATCTCGAGGCCGCGGGTGCCATCGTTCGTCGCGCCAAGGCGGAGATCCCTTCGGAAGCTCCCGCGCCGCTGCGAGCCGGCGTGCTCTTCATGTGCGCGAGCATCCACAACTCGATGGGACAGCCGCTCGAAGCGCTCGAGGAGCTCTCGGAAGCCGGCCAGCTCTCGGGCGAGGACATGGCGCCCATCGTCCTCGGGCTGACCGCGGGGCTGCTCGCCGAGACCGGGCGCATCGAAGAGGCGCTGCCCAAGGCGAAAGAGGCGCTCGCGCTCGCCGAACGACACCAGAACCGCGGCAACCTCGCCTTCTCGCTTATCTCGCTGGGGCGCGCGCTCGAGCTGTCGGGAGAGACCTCCGAGGCCCGCGAGCGCTACCTCGCGGCGCGCGCCATCTACAACGAGATGGGCCAGCCGGCGAACGCCGCCAACGCGCTGCTGCACGCCGCGCAGGTCGACCTGAGCCTCGGCGACGCGAAGGGCGCGCTCGATCAGCTCGAGCCGGCGCTCGAGATCTTCCGCCACTACCAGAGCGGCCAGGACGAGACGGCCGCGCTCTGCAGCATCGGGCGCGCGCGGTTCGTCCTGGGCGAGCGCGAGCAGGCCGTGCGCGACCTCGAGGAGGCGGTGCGGCGCAGCGAGACGACGCTCGAGCACCACGCGGCGATCGCCGGGCGGGCGTTCCTGGCCGAGGCGCTCTGGCAGAGCGACCGCGCGAGGGCCGAGGAGCTGCTCGAGGCGGCGCTGCGCATCGGCGAGGAGCGGCAGATGGCCGCCGAGCTCAGAGAGGCGCGCAGGGTTGCCAAGAGCCTGAGGTAGCGGGGCGTCCGCACGAGCGCCCACTTCGACGTCAACCAGCTCCTGCGCGATGCGGCGATGTACTCATGCAGCGCCGGCTTCCGTCAGCTACCTCCTGCGTCCAGGCTTCGAGCTGACCCTGGCGTGGCCCGGCTGGAGCACGGTGAAGCAACCGTACAGCGCCTCTCCGTGCTGAGCGACCAGCGCCTCAATCTCGCCAGCTAGACTCCGGCGCTGATTCCCCGGGAATCGGATCAAGATGACGCCTTCGCTCTCGGCCCGAGTGACAAAGGCGAGCCACCCGAAATCCTTGTCCTCGGTCAACAGCAAGCGCTGTTCCCCGGCTGCGAGCGCCATTACCTCCTTGTCGTCAGAGCGGTTCGTTTCTTCGGAAAGAGCACGAACGTCGTGCCCCGCTGCTCGGAGGGCACGCACTACGGCGTAGTCGCAGCTCTCATCAGCGAGAAAGCGCACGATCGGCCGTCATCACTTTCCGGCGAGCACGATGATCTCGTGCGCAACCGAGTCCGCGGCGTAGCTCAGGGCAGCCTGGATGTCCTCACGGGTCAGGCGCGGGTACGCGTCGATGAGCTCAGCTTCCGAGGCGCCTTCAGCGAGCTTCCTGAGGACAAGCTCCACCGGAATCCGTGTCCCACGGATGACCGGCTTGCCCGAGAGCACCGCAGGATTGATCTCGATGCGGTCGGTGGACATGTCGACGCCTCCTTTCTTGAACGCTAGCACTCGGCGCTGCATCCGGCGTCGCTCGCCCCAAGCCGGCGACTGCCCTGCTGCCAGATCGCAACCTTCTGAGAGCAAGGAGCGATCGCTCGGCCGGCTGCGATCTTCCGATCGTCAAACCTTTGGGGATGCCCGCTGAGTTGCCAAGACAGCAGCCACTCGCCGCCAACCGCGACAAGCCGCCGGGATCGCGCCCGCTTCGCTACTCCCCGTCGCGCCGGGCACTCTCCGGCTTGACCACCTCGAGCTTCGTCAGCACCACTGCGACTTCTCGCGGCTGGTCGAAGGCGACCCTCAAGCGCGTCTGCGCATACCCCGGCGCACTGGCGACGACCGAGCGTAACGAGCCGCGCGCCGAAGAGACTTCGCAGCGCCCGGTGCAATCGAGCGGCTGATCGTCAACGCGCCAGGTCGCCGTCTCCGGCGTCGCGACGAGCGTCACCGCGACCAACTCGGCGTCGCTCGCCGGCTCCCCGCCTTCCGTGACGTTGACGAGCTCCCTTCCACCAATCGCGACGCGGGTGTTCTTCCCGTTCTCCTCCACGGAGACGAGGGACAGGCCGCCGAACCCGACGTTGACGCGGTTCGTGCCCCCGCTCGCCTTCTCGCCGGCTTCGGGCTCCTGATTCCCTTCGGCGGCCTGCTGCTTCGAGGGCTCGATCTTCGCGGGTAGCTTGGCGATGGCAGCGGCCGACTCGGCGACGTTCCGAGTCGTCTCGCGGAAGGCCCGGCACATGCCGCACGCGCCCCAGAGCAGCAGCAGGCCGATAGTCCAGTAGAGCCAACAGCTCCTTGTCTTCGGGGCCACCACGTAGCTCGCGTCGACGACCGCGGGCGACGAGGCGGGCCGGGCCTGGGCCAGCTCGACTAGGGCAGGCGGGAGCGCCGGAGAGAGAGGCTTTGGCTCAACCTTGGGCGCCGTGGGCGCGAAATCCGGCCGACTAGCCGGGCCGGGCCGCAGGACCGTGCTGCCCAGCGGCTCGCCCTCGGACTGCGCGAGCGTCTCGATCAGCCGCGCCCGCGCGCTCGCCGCCTCATGAAGTCGCCTCGCGGGATCCTTGGCCAGCAGCGCGTCGATGAGCTCGATGATCGCTCCCGGCACCTGGAGGCCGAGCTCGCGGAGGGGACGATGCGGCTCGGTGAGCACCTTGGCGAGGATCTCGTTGTAGCTCTCGCCGGGGAACGCGGGGCTTCCCGCAAGCGCCTCGTAGAAGATGGCGCCCACCGAATAGAGGTCGGCTTCGGGACCGACGTTCTTCGCGCCGCGGGCCTGCTCGGGCGACATGTAGGCCGGGGTGCCCATCACCACGCCGGTGCGGGTGAGCGCGACGTCGCCCGGCGGGCGGAACTTGGAGATGCCGAAGTCGAGCACCTTCACGGCGGCCGCAGGCTTCGCGACGAGGAAGACGTTGTCCGGCTTGAGGTCGCGATGGACGACGCCCTTGCGGTGAGCGGCGTCGATGGCGTCGAGCAGCGCGGCCATGATCCAGCCCGCGGAGGCGAGGTCGAGCCGGCCCGCCGTGCGCAGCCGCGCTCCAAGGGTCTCGCCCTCGAGCAGCTCCATGACGAGGAAGGCGCCGCCGGTGGGCATCGTGCCGAGGTCGATGATCTCGACGATGCCCGGGTGCCCAATGGCCGTGGCCGCGCGCGCCTCGGTGCGGAAGCGGGCGAGGATGTCCGGGTCGTTGGCAAACTGGTCGAGCAGGACCTTCACCGCCACCCTACGGCCGATGTCGAGGTTCTCGGCCTCGTAGACCGCGCCCATCCCGCCCTGGCCGATCATGCGCTCGAGCCGGTACTTGCCGCCGAGGGTGGTTCCAACTTCGTAGGGTGCAGGCTTGTCGGCCATCGGTGCTCCGTGCGGCGCCATTGCGTCGGCGGCGTCAGGGCCCGCGTTCTATCACGCGCTCAGAGAGGTTCCGGCGTTCCGCCGAGAGGGTACGGCTGCGTCGCCGGACGATTGCGCGTGCAGAGCGGCTTTGCTGTCGGCGAGAGACCGGCACTCCCCGCTCTCGCTCCGTGCCGCTTTTCCTCCGGCCGCGGCTACCAGATGTAGTCGCGGGCGATCTCGCGCTTCTCCTTGCCGAAGAGCACGTGGAAGACGCGCAGCTTCTTGAGCGTGTCGGGCGAGAACTGGCCGATGGGGATGTAGACGATCTTCTTGCCGTAGCGGCCCGCCCAGCTCTTCAGCTCCTGGCGTGGCGGCTTCTTCGCGACGTAGGCGACCAGCTTGTGCTCGCAGTAGTCGACGCCGGCCATCAGCAGCCGCTCGGCAGGCGAGCGCGCCGCCTCGAAGGCCTCGTCGGTCCAGACCTCGCTCATGCGGCCGGGCGGATAGGAGAGCAGGAACCCGCCGTACTCGGCGCGGCAGATGCCCGGTCCCACTATCTGCTGCAGCGGGTGCGTGGCGAAGAGCGCCATGTCGCCCTCCTCGTCGTTCTCGCCGAGCCAGGTCATCTCCCAGGGATAGCGCTCGCGATCTTCGTCGAAGACGATGACCACGCTGCCGACGCCGCCGAGCCCCTTGCGCAGCTCCTGGACGTAGAGCTTGCCCTCGTGCCAGTTGCGGATGGTCTCGCGCATGTCGATGCCGTCGAGCAGCGAGGTCGCGAACGGCTCGACCCGCTTGTTCTCCTCGGAGAGCACGCCCTTGGCCTTCTTCTGCACGTAGGAGGAGAAGGCCTCCAGCGCCAGGTCCTCGGGCGGATAGCTGCACTGCGAGAAGGGGTTCTCGAAGCCCTGCAGCCACTCGTCAGCGTCGCCGAGCTTGCGGCGGCCGGCCATCGCCCGCAGCCGGCGCGTCACCTGCCGCGGGCGGAAGCGGATGCGCTCGGCGTCGCGCCGCAGGTCTTCGAGCGAGACGTGCTCGGTCGGCAGCTCGGCCTCGGCGCGCTGCCAGGGCCAGCGGGTCGCGAGCTCGAAGGCCTCGTAGGCGAAGTTGTCGTCGACCGCGCCGCGGGCCGCGACGACGATCTGGTAGAGGCTCGGCTGCAGCCGCGCGTGGAGCAGCGCCCAGTTGCGCAGGAACTTGAGGAAGACGCGGCGGTGGTAGGGCTTGAGCTCTTCGCCGGTGGTCGTCTCGTATTTGAACCCCGCCTCGCGGAAGAGATCGACGAGCACGCGCTGGCGATCGATGGGCAGGGTCTCCGAGAAGACCCGAATCGGAGCCTGGGCAGCGGCGCGGGGCTCGGCCCGGCGCGCCATCCGGTCGAAGAGGTTGATGACCTTCGGCGCCTCGACCTGCTGGGACTCGTCTTTGGCTTGGCCGCCGAGCGTGAAGGCCCGAATCCGCTCGTAGGCGGCGCCGAGGAAGCCCCACGTCGGCAGCACTTCCCGGCAGGAGTCGGGGTGCAGGTTGAAGACGGTGACGTTGCTGCGCAGCAACCGGTCGAGCGGCTCGACATCGCACTGGCCGATGAGCGCGGCGACGCGCTGGGCGTGCGCCAGGCCGCAGACGAAGAGGATGGGGCCGTCCTCGCCCCGTGAGAGCGCGGTCAGGCGCGAGGCCATCGCCGCCTCGCGGCGTGCGTCCTCGGGCGAGCAGTGCTTCAGCGCCGGGCTCTCGAAGCAGGCCTCGACGTAGGCCTCGTGCCCGATGCGCGCGATGGCGTAGGCGTCCGGCAGCCGGTCGTGATGCTCGGGATAGCTGTCGAGATCGAGATCGACGAAGTGGACGGGCACCTTGCGCTCGAGGCCCAGACGCACGGCCTCGAAGAGCGGCTCGGTCGGCTCGACGAGGTAGTAGACGGGCTCGCCGCCGGCGACCCGGTAGCGGACCCCGGAAATCTCGGGCAGCCGGCGCACCGCCTTGACGATCGGCGCCTCGAGCGAGCGTGGCAGCTCTACCGCGATCGCCTTTGGCCTCAGGCGCTGGACGGCCTCGACGACGAGCTGCGCGCACTCGAGCTGCTCGTGCAGCACCGGCAGCACGTGGATGTTGCCCGCCTTCAGCGTGTAGGCGCGCTGCTTCATGGCCTCAGAAGTCGGCGCCCGGCCCGTCGAAGCGCAGCGCGTCCTTGCCCAGGGTCATCTCCACCGCGGTGCGCAGCTCGTCGCGCGGCTTGCCGCCAGCTTTGAGCCGCTTGGCCGCGTAGCGCGCGATGTTGATGCCGTCGCGCACGGTGTACGACGCGTCCTCCTCGTGCGCTCGCTGCAGGAAGGCGACGACGTAGTCGAGGATCTGCGCGTCGACGAAGGGCAGGTTCTCGCGGAGGATGGCCAGCTCGTCCTCGGCGTCCGGGAAGTCGAGGAAGATCTGCGGCATCAGCCGCGAGTGGATGTACTCGGGGATCTCGAAGGTCGAGGCGTCGTCATTCATCGTCGCGCAGATGCGAAAGTCGGCGTGCGCCTTGACCTTCACCCCCGCGACGATCGACTCGACGTAGCGACGATTGTCGAGCAGCGGCGCGAGCGAGGCCCAGGACTTCTCGCTCATGCGGTTGCCCTCGTCGAGGATGCAGACCCCACCGCGGATCATCGCGGTGACCAGCGGGCTCGCGGTGTACTCGATGCCGCCCGCGGCGCCGACGACCGGGGTGACGAGCAGGTCCTCGGGCCGGGTGTCCATGGTCGCCTGGTAGATGTAGACGTCGCGCCCCAAGCTCTTCGCCGCGGCGTAAGCGAGCGTGGTCTTGCCCACGCCCGGCTTGCCGATGATGCGCGGGTTGAGCGGCAGGTCGCGCTCGTCGATGACCATCCAGGCGGCGAGGAGCTGATCCATCACCTCGTCCTGGCCGACCCAGCGGATCTCCAGCAGGTCGGGATGCGCCAAGCGCAGCTTCACTCCGTCGATGGTCACGGTCTCGGTCGCTGACATGCTCGGTCGGGCTCCTCGGTTCTCGGTCGGAAGTGGAAGGCACTCTACTTCATGGAGTGGGGAGCTTCAGCGGATGGCGCGGCTAGAGGGCGGAGCTCAACCAGATGGACGGCGGAGCTCCAGCTCCGCTAGCCGTGGTTCGAGCAACCGCCCGAGCGGCGGATGGACAGCGGAGCTCAACCAAATGGACGGCGGAGCTCCAGCTCCGCCAGCCGTAGTTCAAACAACCGCCCGAGCGGCGGATGGACGGCGGAGCTCCAGCTCCGCTACCCGTGGTTCGAGCAACCGCCCGAGCAGCGGATGGACGGCGGAGCTCAACCAAATGGACGGCGGAGCTCCAGCTCCGCCACCCGTGGTTCGAGCAACCGCACACCTCCTTGCCCTTCGACCCGACGCGGAGCTGGAGCTCC
>DHSB01000223.1 GCA_002408385.1 Myxococcales bacterium UBA5297 | reverse complement strand
GCCTCTCTGCAGCCGCGAGCCCCCCGCACTCAGCCTTCCGGTCGCCTCTCGGCAGCCGCGAGCCCCCGCACCCAGCCTTCCGGTCGCTCCTGCGCAGCTACGAACCACCCTTTGTAAGCTTCTGGCAGCCTATTCCGCAGCGGTGACAGCGCCCGTCCTCCGGTTTCGGTTTCGCCAGCAATGCCCTTGCGAGACCCGGCCCGGCGCCCCCGGTGGCCTGAGCGCATCGAAGGCCGAGGTTTGAGCCCCCGCATGCAGGCGGCGTTGTCGTGCCGCCGGGGCCTCTGCGCTGCAGCAAGGTGGCGAGCAACAGGTCGGGCGCGCGTGCGCCGCGCTGTTCGCCCTTTCCCGACCCGTCGGTGAGTCAACACCTTTATCGGTGACGGGCCTCGGACTCCGGGAGGTGAAGCCCTATGGCCGAGCAGCACAAGCCGAGCGAATCGGTGACGGAAGTGGTCGACCACATCTTCGAGCTGCCGTTCGACGCCCAGCTCGGCATCCTGCGCACGATAGCGCCGCAGATCATCGGATGCCTGCAGGGCGAGCAGCGGGAAGGCTTCGTGCGCGACCTCGAAGAGGAGATCGCGAACGTCGCGCGCGGCGGGCCGCCCTACGACGTGCGTCCCGACAAGCCGAGCCACATGAGACCGCCCGAGGAGCAACCGGGTGCCTGAGAGGGATTCGAGCGATGGCCGAAGAGCTGAAGGGCCCTGAGAAGAAGAAGGGGACGGTGAGCGCGCGCGAGGCAGCGGCGATGGAGGACGAGCTGTTCCGGCGCGAGCAGGAGGAGAAGGCCAGGAAGGCCGAGGCGCCCGAGAAGGAAGGCGGCGCGGGCGCGCTGCAGGGTGACTGACCGCGCGCGAGGGGAGGGAGCAATGCAGAACAGGCGGGACATACCCGAGGAGCCGAGGGTCGGCACCGGTGAGACCGAGAGCGAAGTGCTCGACCACATCTACCGGCTCCCCTACGAGCTGCAGCACGAGGTGCTCATCGCGCTCGCGCCGAGGATCCTCGGTCGCTTGGAAGAGGAGCAGCGCGAGCGCTTCGTGGATGAGCTGAGAAAGGCTCCGATAGTCGAGCAGAAGCTCTCGCGGCCCGCGCCGAGCGGAGAGCCGCCCGAGGACCCGGCCGTGGTCATCGGAGACGTGCTGCGCCAGTCGTTCGGTGAGCAGCTCCGGCTCTGGGGCCTGATAGCGCCGCGCATCCTCGCTGACCTCGAGGGGCACGAGCGCACGGTCTTCATCCAAAGGCTCGAGCGCGAGATAGACAAGGCGTTCGCCGGCGACACCGCGCTCGAGGAGCACCCTATCGCCTGACGGGGCTCAGCCTGGGATCGACGGTCGGCCCGAAGTCGGGCCGACTGACGCCGCTGGGGGTGAGCTCCTGCGGCGCCCGCGGTCGCCTCCAGGCGCGCCCTCGTTGCCCGATCGCCAGCCTTCGTGCTGGCCCGGCTCGATCACGGGAGTGCGCGCAATCTCGGAGAGCCTGAGCGGCGATTTCAAAAGCAGCAGAACGCGTATTCGGTGAGCCGGGTGGCGCCTACTGCTTCCGGTCCTTGGGCCGATAGAAGCGCCGCAAGAAGACCGGGTTCTCCTCGGCGAAGAGCAGCCCCGCGACCCGGTCGGCCTCGGCGATGAAGCAGCGCTCGAACCAGCAGAGCAGCGGCGAGACCTTGCCTGGGCTGCCCGTGGTCTCGTAGTTCGCGCACCCGCACCAGTACATGCACCTGGGGCGCAGCTCGCAGGCGGCGCACTCCGGGTCGCAGGAGCTCTTGGCCTCCACCATCGCGTCGCGCCGGGCGAGGTCGAGGCCGCGGTCGAGATCGCCGATGCAGACCTCGGAGTTGGGGTCGTCCTGGCGCACCAGCCGGTCGCAGGGATAGATGCGGCCGGTGGGCGAGACGGCGATCTCTTCGACGCCGAAGGGACACGCGACGCGCTCGGAGCTGCCGGGCACGACGTGGGTCACGATCTTTCCGTTGAGCGGGTCGAGCCGGACGTCCTCTCCGGCGCGCAGGCGAGCGACGTAGCGGTCGCCGAGGTCCGCGAGCGCGGCCTCGAACCGATCGCAGGCGTCCTCCTCCCAGTCGCCCAGGTAGTTGGGGGCGAAGTAGATGTGCGGGACCTTGAGGTCCATCAGGTACTCGAAGCTGTCGCCGAGCAGGTGCACGGTGCGCGGATCGATGACGCTGATGACGCGCAACGCAAAGCCCGCCTCGAGCAGTTGGCGCACGTGGGAGTCGACCTTGCGGTGGGACGAGTTGCCGTTCGGAAAGCGGCGGGTCGTGTCCTGGGCCTCGGCGACCCCGTCGAAGCTCACCTGCACGTTGAAGTCGTGGCGGCGCAGGAAATCGAGGCGCCGGCTGTCGAGCAGGGTGCCGTTGGTGGACAAGGAGAGGAAGAGCCGCTTCTCGCGCTTTCGCGCCTCGGCGGCCGCGTAGTCGACCGCCTTCTCCATCAGCTCGATCTCGAGCAGCGGCTCGCCGCCGAAGAACGAGAGCAGCAGATAGCCCTTCTTCGAGTTGTCGAGGCCGAAGTCGATGGCGCGGCGGGCGATGTCCCAGGGCATCCGGCGATCGAATTCCTGACCGTTGTAGCAGTAGACGCAGCGCAGGTTGCAACGGTGGTTGACGAACAGGCTGACCTTCATTCCGCGCTTTGCTCCTCGGCCGCGTCCATAGTCGGCGCAGCACCCGGCGACCGTTATCCCGAAGCTGCGCTCCTCCAAATCAGTTGGGGCGGATGCTAGCACGCGTGCTCGCCTGGTATCGGCACAGCCGCGCGCTGCCCTCTGTGCCAACGTGCGTGA
>DHSB01000045.1 GCA_002408385.1 Myxococcales bacterium UBA5297 | reverse complement strand
GACGCGGCGTTCAAGGCCGCGGGGGTCTGACGCTCTAAGGTCGGTAGGCGCGAGCCCCCCGGTCACACCCGAGCGTTGCCTCCCGAGGAACGAGGGAGGCGAAGTCGAGGGGCCTGCGCGATTACGACGAGCTCTTCGACTCCGCTCCCGACGCTGGCGCGCCGGGAGCCCTGCTCAGGGTGAACCAGGGAGGCTCCCCCGGAACCACAGTGAATCGCGCGCCCCGGCACGTGAAAGTCCCCTCTCCCGCGCTTGCGCGGGAAGAGGGGATTTAGGGGAGAGGGTTCTCCGCATCTGCCTAGAAGGCTCATTTCCACCGAAGGGTAAACCATGCGGATCCTCGGCAATCTCATCTGGATCATCTTCGGCGGCTTCATCGCCTTCCTCGGCTACATGGTCGGCGGGCTGCTGCTGTGCCTGACCATCGTCGGCATCCCGTTCGGCATCCAGTCGTTCAAGCTGGGGCTCGCGACGCTGACTCCCTTTGGCCGCGACGTCGTCGAGAAGCGTGGGGCGAACGGGCCGCTCAACGTCGTCTTCAACGTCCTCTGGATCCTGCTCTTTGGTTGGGAGATAGCGCTCAACCACGCGTTCTGGGCGCTGGTGCTCGCCGTCACGATCATCGGCATCCCCTTCGCCCTGCAGCACCTCAAGCTCGTGCCGTTGGCGCTGCTGCCGTTTGGCCGCGAGTTCCAGCGAGTGAGGGAGCCAAAGACGCCGCTCGAGCGGTGAGACGATCGATGGCATTGCGGCGCCATCGTCGGCCTTAGGTTTGGTCGGGCCGGCTGGTGGGGGCGCATTGCAATGCCCTTGGCCCCGAGCTCAGCACGGCGATCGCGAGGACGGCGGTCGCGGGTCCCGGGTGGGCTTCAGCGCGGGCGCACTGCCGTGCGCCCCTAATGACGTACCGACGCACGGCCGGCACGGCGCAACCCTGCGAATCGTGGATGGAAATCCGTCGGTATGGCGCAACGCGTTGCGGGTCTTCGACCGAAAGTGGTCGGGCCAGCGCAACGGATTGCGGATCGCCGCCTAAGAGTGGTCGGCAAGGCGCAACGAATGTCGGATCGTCGACCGAAAGTGGTCGGCAAGGCGCAGTGCATTGTGGATCGCCGGTCAAAAGTGGTCGGCAAGGCGCAGCGCATTGCGGATCGCCGGTCAAAAGTGGTTGGCAAGGCGCAGTGCATTGCGGATCGCCGATCAACAGTGGTCGAAGAGGCTCAACGCATTGCGGATCGCCGATCAGAAGTGGTCAGCGAGACCAAAATCGTTCGGGAAATCGCACGAACACTGCGGCTCGACGACCGGAAGCCGTTGGTGTCGACGCAGCGAAGTGTAGGTATTGAACGATTCGGTCAGCCGAGGGAGGCGAAGTCCGGGTAGCGACCCGAAGCGTGGCGGTCGCGGCAATCCGGGTCGTTTGTGACCAGGATCGCCGGCCGCGGTCTCTGCGCTTCAGACTTGGTCAGGACGGCTATCGAAGCGGTTCAGGGCGTCGGCGGAACCGGAACGTCATCCGCGTCGGGCTGCTTCTTGGAAGGGCTGCGCATGGCCTCCCACTCCGTGAGCGGGGCGAGCAACTTCTCGGCCATCTGCGGCGCCTCGGGCTCGTCGCTGGCGCCAAAGGCGGTCACGTGGAGGACGAACGCGCGCAGGGCCTTGGCGAACGCCTCCATCTTCGCCCTGACCTCGGGCTTGTCGTCGATCGGGCGGACGGCAGTGACGCCGAGCGCCTCGCCGTACAGCCGGTGCGCCTCGCTCACCTCGTCTACGAACTCCTGCGCGCCGAGCTCGCGCAGCAGGCTCGCGTTCGGCTCGGCCTTCAGCGTGTTGAGGCGCGCCTCGGACTCGGCCCACTCCGCGCGGTGAGCGAACTTGACGAACCTGACCCCGTCGCTGAAGACGGTCTCGAGCAGGGTCCGGGCCTTGGCGGATGAGGGCTTCGTCTCGGGCAGCTTCGCCCAGCCGGTCAGGACGTCGTGCAGCCCGCTCCAGGCCGCGTCGACGCGCCGGTCGGCGGCGACGGTGGAGGAAGCGGGCGGGGGCGACTTCTGAGCGCTCAGCTCCTTCTTGAGGTCGGTCACCTCGGCGCGCAGCTTCTCGCGCGGCTTCTCGAGCACGACCGGTAGCGTGACGGCGTCCGCGGCGGTCAGCACTGACTCTCCGAGGGTCGCCGCGTGGTTCGCATCGACGCGTGGAATTCGCACCATCGACTCTGCGCTGTATTCGCGCATGCTTCTTCTCCTGGCTTGTGTGGAGAGCAGGTGCGCGCCAACCCCCGATGAGCTCGCGCGAGTCTGCTCGGTTCCCCGCCATCCCCCTCCATCCCCTTGCAGATGTTTGAGTAGCACCGATTCGGCGCGTTTGTCACGCCGGACGATCTGTTCGCGAGGAGAAAGCCTGGCCCGGGTCTCCTCGCGGGCCCCGGCCTTGCCAACCGATGCGATATTGGGCAGAGCACGCCCATGCGGATCCTGCGCGCGGTCATGCTGGCTGTCTTGGTGTCGCTCGTCTCCGGATGCGGCGAAGCCCCGCCTCCGGAGCCAGTGCCCATCGAGCGTCAGCGGATCCCCGAGGGCGTGCTCATCGCCCACGCCCTCGGCGGCATCAACGCCATTTCGGGCAGCAACTCGCCCCAGGCGTTCGTGCATAACTACGGCCGCGGCTTCCGCTGGTTCGAGGTCGATCTCGCGCTGACCGCCGACGAGGAGATGGTCGGTTTCCACCTCGATATGGAAGCGGCGCTCGGGCTCGAGGTGAAGGTCGCCGAGACCTCGACCGAGGAGTTCCTTTCACGGCGATTCTGGGGGCGCTTCCGACTCATGACCTTCGATGAGCTGCTCACCTTGATGGAGTCGAGGCCCGACGCCTTCCTGATCACCGACACGAAGAGCTGGGACCCGCCCATCGTCGAGGCGTTCATCCGCGAGGTCGCGCGGTTTCCCGAATCGGTGCGGCGACGGATAGTGCCGCAGCTCTACCGCGAGTCCGACTTCGACGCGCTCGAGAAGATCGAGTTGGCGCTGGGCGAGTTCCCCTACGTCATCCTGACGCTCTACGCCGCATGGATGCCCGACGAGAAGGTGGTCGAGCTGCTCGGCAGGCCGGAGCTGCGCAACATCACGGCTTCGGACAGGCGGTTCAGCAGCGCGCTCGCCGAGAAGGTGCACGCGCAGGACGCGGCGATCTTCGTTCACACGATCAATGACCGGGCTGAAGCCGCGTCGTTCGTGCGCGCGGGCGCCGACGGCATCTACACCGACTTCGTGACGCCGCTGGGGCGATAAGCGGGCGCGCCGGGGTGCGCGCGAGCTACGGAACCGCAGATCGA
The DNA here is from genome assembly GCA_002408385.1 of Myxococcales bacterium UBA5297. Taxonomy (GTDB): domain Bacteria; phylum Myxococcota; class Myxococcia; order Myxococcales; family UBA5297; genus UBA10939. The sequence goes on along the minus strand of DHSB01000045.1, from coordinate 9,326 downwards.
CCGTCCGCGCGCCGTGGTGCGCGACGCGACGCTCGGGTCGCAGCTCCCCTGAGACTTGCGAGGGATTGTCGCCGCGGCCCCAACGCGCCTATACGTCTGCGACCCCAAGGCAGGAGCCCACCATGAACCGCAGCCTCGCCCTTCTTCTGTCGTTCGCGCTCGTCGCCTGCGGCGCGACCGAGCAAGACCCCGCCGACCAGAGCCCCGACGCGGGCGTGCAGCCCGATGCCGGCGCCGTCGATCCCTTCTCCTTCTACATGGATGCCTGCCGCGCTCATCCCAGCGAAATAGTCGGCGCGCGCATCCAGGTCGCGGGCGGGCAGGACGTGCTCTTCACCAAGGACTCGCCCGAGGACCCGTCGCCGTGGTGCGAGAGGCTGACGGCCAACTCCTTTGAAGTCTCCGACGCGCGAGAAGGGGTCTCGGGCAACGCGACCTTCGCTCTCGCGATCAACGGCAACACCTACACCGTCTCGGGGACGACCCAGGCCTCTGGCACCGGACCGGTCGTGACCGCGAGCTCGGGCTTCACGCTCCTCGACATCCGCGGCGGCGGAGGCGGGATCGAGCGCGCGCGGGTCACGGTCAAGTGCTCCGGCACGGCGACCGGCAGCCTCTCGGGTGCGCGCGTCGAGCTGGCCAACGGAGAGCCGGTCTGTTCGACCAGCCCGCTGAGCGGCGGCTGGGACCAGACGACGGTCATCTTCGAGGAGTCGGTCTCCGACGATCCGCACGGGGTCATCCTCGCGCTGCGCATCACCATCGACGCGCTCGGCGGGGACGATCCGGGTGTGAGCTCCTCGGCCCAGGCCTCGTTCGAGATTACGGTCGAGCCGCTCTAGGCTCCGCGAGCTTCTCGGCCGGTAGAGGGAAACCGATGTCGAAACCAAGGCGTGACCCCTACTTCGACACCGCGCGTTTCCTGCTCATCACGCTCGTCGTAGTCGGACATGCGCTCGAGCCCCTGGTTTGGAATCACCTTTGGATCAAGGCTGCCTTCCTCTGCATCTATGCCTTCCACATCCCGACCTTCGCCTTCATCTCGGGCCGCTTCTCGTCGGGCGAGCTGAGGGCAACGGAGGCACGGAGCTTGGTGGCTCGCATCCTGGCGCCGTACGCGGTCTTCCAAGGGCTATACGTCCTCTTCGCGCGGCTGGTGCTGAAGCAGAGCTCGCCGCTCTTCTTTACGCCGTACTGGCTCATGTGGTTCCTGCTCAGCTTGGCCTGCTGGAAGCTGATGCTCCCGCTGGTCCTGCGGCTGCGGTTTCCGGTGCTGGTCGCGACGGTGGTTGGTCTGGCGGCGGGCTGCTTTCCGGACGGCGAGGTTGGCTATTCCCACAGCCTGTCGCGCACGCTCGTCTTCTTTCCCTTCTTCGTCCTCGGTTACCTCCGGCGCGCCGACGGGCTGGGCTGGCTGCGCCACCGGTGGCCGCGGTTGATCGCCGTCGCCATCGTCGTCGGAGTGGCGGCACTCTCGGTTCGGTTCGCTGCGGCCGTCAACCCGGGATGGCTCTACGGCGCCTGCTCGTACGCGCACTTCAAGGTCGGCTTCGCCACGGGTCTTGCCGCGCGGGCGCTCGTCTATCTAATAGCGAGTCTCCTCGGGCTCGCGTTCCTGGCGTTTGTCCCCCGCCGCGAGACACCGCTCGCCGGCTGGGGAGCTCGCAGCATGCAGACCTTCCTGCTTCACGGCTTCATCGTGAAGGCGTGTGTGGCGCTGGGCGCCTTCAAGGTGCTCTCGCCAAGGCTCGGGGCACTCGTCGCCAGCGGCGCCGCCGTGCTCGTGTCGCTCGCGCTCTCGACGCGGCTGGTCGAGCGTGTCGTCTTTCCGCTGGTGCATCCTCCGCTCGATTGGCTGCTGGTCAGCGAGCACAAGACAGAGGGCGCCGCCGTGCGGCCGACGCAAAGTCACCTGCAATGAATCCCAGAGAGGCCGTCGGGACGGCGCCGCTCCCTCCTCACTCCGCCCCGCCTTCTTCTCCTGCGACGTGCGGCCACAATTGCGGATCTTCAGCTCGCCCCGAGCAGGCTCTCGGCCGACTCGCGCTCGAACGCCTCGCGGTTCTCCAGGGCGAAGAGCACCCAGTCGCCGAAGACCGGCATCGCCCAGGTCCCGGTCGCAAACACCTGGGAGATGAGCGGGTGGTGTTGCTCGACGAAGGTGTTGCCGAAGGCGTCGATGGCCCGGCCGATGGTCTCGCGCAGCAGTTTGGGACCGAGCAGGTAGGAGAGCTCGTAGAGGAAGTCGACCAGCTCGGTCGAGCGGGGAATGACGTTGACCGGCGACTTGACGACCAGCGCGTGCTTGGAGCGCGACAGGTGCCCGTCCCACTCCTCGGCCAGGGCGACCTTGGGGTCGAAGCTCGGGTCGTCCATGTGCTTCAGCCCGAGCAGCGCGGTGTAGCAGCCGACCACCCGCTCCAGGTCTTCGGCGCGGTTGAGCAGCAGCGCCAGCTCGAGCTCGTCGTTGGCCAGCGGGCGGCAGTGGATCTCGTCGGGGCCGACCTCGAAGGCGAGGAAGTCGCGCCGGGCGCGCACGAAGGCCCGCCCGAACTGCTCGCGCTCGAGCGCCAGCCCCTCGACCGCGGGCATCGAGGTGATGTTGGTCAGGTTCTCGTCGGCGCCGCTGACCGTCAGCGGCATCCACGTCGAGCAGGCGCCGTGGACCGCGTGCCCGATGATCTCGTGGGCGAGGGTCATCAGCGGCAGGCCGGCGTTGATGTAGACCCGGCCCTCTTCGCGAAAGACGTGGAACTCGCGCTCGCTCAACTCGACGGTCTGGCTGCGCTCGTACCAGGCCGCCCCGCGCGCCTGGCTGCCGGTCTTGAGCACCACGGCGATGGCCGCCGGGTCTACCGAGGGCACGGCGACCGTGGGGATGACCCCGTCGCTGACCCCGGCGTAGACGAGCTGCTCGACGAGGAAGGGGATGAGCGAATTGATGGTGCGCACCACGCCCCGGTGGCCCTGGACCATCATCGCCGGCTTGAGCGTGCTCTCGAGGTCGATGAGCCGGGCCTCGGACTTGAAGTCGTAGCGGCGGAAGGAGTCGCGCAGGAGGTCGAGCGCCGTGGGGCCGAAGACCCGCTCGACGAGCACCTCGACCCGCTCGATGCCGCCGAGGAACCAGTACTCGAGAAACTCGTGCTGGGCCTCGAGGTTGGCGCTCAGGTGGCGATGGACGAGCCTCTCGAAGCCGTCGAGGGCGCCGGTCGGCAGGTCGGCGAGCTCGCGGCGCAGCGCCGCGTTGTCGTCGATCACCCGGTCGAGCACGCGGTAGTTGACGAGCCTGCCGCGCAGGCGCCGCTGGTAGAAGTTCCAGAAGAGCACGTTGTATTGGAAGACCCGCTCGTCGAGCCGCAGCAGGGCCTCGTTCTTCAAGGCGAAGAGTCTCATGGGGTTCTCGCGGCCGCGCGGGGGCGCGTGGGGGCGCGGAAGGATAGCAGCGCGCGGCTTCGGGTCGGTAGGGGCGCACAGAGGTGCGCCCGGCCTCTCTCGAGGCAGGTCCCTCGACACCTCGGTCTCGCGCCAGACAGCCTGTGCGCCGCGGGTGAGCCGGGGCGCGCTCTTCGGCCTGCGGGATCGGGCGCACAGCAGTGCGCCCTTACCGTGCCGGAGCCGCGCAAGCTCGCCGCGTGGCCAAGCGAGCGGCACCGGGCCTGCCGCCGATCGAGCTCTCGGCACGGGCCTTGATGGGCTGTCGGTCGATCGCGCGAGCAAGCGCGGGCGGGCGAGGGAAGGGGTGGGCCATGGGGGCGGCCAGAGAGGCCCGTACGAATCGCAGGCGCGTGTCCTGGGCCTTGCTCGCAGGCGCGCTCGGGTGCGCCCTCGGGTGCGCGGCGCAGCCGTACCGGGTGCGGGTTCGTCAGGAAGCCGCCTATCGGCTGCAGACCTGCTTCGAGCACGCCTCGCGGCCCTACCGCGGTGAAGCTGCGCGGCGCGCGTGCTTCGGCGAGGTCGCTGAGTTCTGCCGCGCCCAGGGACTGGAGGCAGCCTGCGCGCTCGGCGACGCGTGGACCAACCGGTAGGAGCAGGCGGGCACCTTGGCTGGCGCCGGCGCTCCACATCTTGGGCGCGATGCTTCCACGGTCCGGCGCCTCAAGTCGCGCGGAGGGTTCGGGTTGGCGGGGAGGGGGCATTCGGATGAAGAGGTCACTGGCGATTGCGCTGGCCGTCGTCGCGTCGGGCGTTGGGCAAGCCTCGGCGTGGGCCGAGTGCGTCGAGTGCGTCAGATGCTTGCGAATTCGCGAAGGCGTCCTGCAGTACGAGCCAAGCCACTATCTGGCCGGAACGCCCTACACCCTTGGCGTCAATCCCTTTGGATATGACTACGAGAACCACGTCTTCGACGGCTTTTACGTGAACGCGTACCTAGGGGCCGACGGCTTCCCGCCGTACGAAGGCGACGAGCAGGCTTACCTGGCGGCCAATCCAAAGGTGGCTGGGACCTGGTACTGGGAGTACCGCAGAGCGCACCTGATGATGAAGTGGAACGACGCCTGGCTTGCCAACTGTGACTGCGACGGCGACCGCAAGCTCGACCGGCACTTCGGCTACGACTCGTACGTCGGCTCGCCCGCGCAGATCTGGAACGAGATGGATCAGGACGAAGGCGCGCGGATCTGGAAGTACGAGAACAAGATCGTCGCCGTCCCCGAGGACGCGCGACTCGCCGGCGGCGTCTGGTACACGGCCGACGGCCGGCGGCTCGGCCCCGAGATCTGGGGCGACTTCGCCATCGTCCGGGAGCACGAGAAGGTCATTCCGACCGGCGGGTGCTCGTGCACGACGACGCCTGCGCAGGCGCTCGCCGGCTGGGGCCTGCTCGTCGCCGCCGGATATGCGTTGCGCCGGCGGGGCAGGCGCCCGGCCGCGGCGAAATAGTCCGGTCGGTTCCTCTACCCGCGGGGACCCGGCGGCTCGGTTCGACTCAACGTCTCGGTGGCGCGCGCTCGGGTTCTCTTTGCGCTCTCGCTCGCGCGCCGGGCCGGCACGAAGGCAGCAAGCCGGGCTGCCGCCCGACAGTGGCGACGAGGCCTTCGCCTGTCCTCCGGAAGCTGTGACGACCCTCTGACAAGCGCGCCGCGTGCGACCCGTGGCTGTGCTAGTAAGGGGCGCCTCGGCACCTGTGCCGCCCGGAGGCTCGATGCGTTCGTTTCCGCTCCTGGTCGTTCTGCTGCTCGCGCTTGGCTGCGCGCCGAAGCTGCGCTTCAACCAGTCGTTCCTCGTCGCCGAGGAGCTCAAGGTCGCCCGCAGCGGCTTCGTCAGCCTCAAGTCGACCGGCGAGAGCTTCGACTTTGCGCCCATCGCGGAGAAGGAGCCGGGAGCCAAGCGCGTCGTGCTCGTGAAGATCCACGGGACCTACCTGCTGACCGGCGACGGATTTCGCCACCTCTGGCGCATCTGGCCCTCGGGGGCCGACGAGGCCTCCTACCGACCGGTGAAGCTCGATCCGGGGCCTGACGGCTTCCTCTCGCCGACCCTCGAGATGAGCGGGGAGTGCGTGCTGGTGCGCTGGCAGGAGCGCCAGGCCTACGTCAATGCCGACGGAGACGCCGATGAGAACGCTTGCACCGACTAGCGCGGCTCTGGCGCTGCTGCTGGCGAGCGGCGCGGCAGTCGCGGCGAAGAAGGCCGACGGGGCGCTCGTTCAGACAGAGGCGCTCGTGCGCGAGGGCGCCCGGGCCGAGCAGGCCGAGCGCTGCGAGGTGGCCTGGCTCAAGTACCGGGACGCCGAGGAGCTGATCGGCCAGATCGGCGATCGCAAGCGGGCCGCGGAGCTGGAGGCCGTCGTCACCAACAAGCTCGACAAGCTCGAGCCGTGCTACCAGGCTTGTCAGCCCACCGAGCGCCAGCGGGCGCTGATGGGCAAGGCGCGCAGCTTCGGTGCCGAGGGCCAGGTCAAGCGCGCCACGCAGATAGCCAAGCGCCTGCTCGTCGGGCGGGACGAGAAGTGCGAGTTCTGGGGCGAGGCGCGCGCCTTCCTGCGCACGCTGCCCAAGCAGGCCGACGAACAGGACCGCGACGAGGTCGATCCCTGCGAGGTCGGCCCGCAAATCGCCGCCGAGGTGGAGGCGACACACGAAGAGACGATGCACCATCTTGCCGAGCTCGCGCTGCTCGAGGACGAGAAGCAGGCGGCCGGCCGGCTCGAGGAGCTGGTGGCGCTCTACCGGGCCATCGACCAGACGCGGATGCGCCTGTTCGAGCTGCGTGAGGAGTTCATCGACTGCGAGACCGTCTACGCGCCGCTCAACGGCAACGCGGGCTCGCTGCGCGAGGCCTTCGGCCGGACGCAGGAGCTCATCTTCACCGCCTACCAGGGCCAGGTGGCCGGCCTGTCGAAGAAGATCCGCTCCTTCAAGAAGCAGCTCGCGGACAAGGACAAGCAGCTCGCCGACAGCAAGGAGAAGCTGGCCGCGCACGCCGTCGAGCTCGAGCGGCTCAAGGCGCAGTTCGACTCGCTCTCCGAGTTCAACGAGGAGCTCTTCGACGACCTCTTCAAGCTGGCCGGCAGCGAGTCGATAACCTTCGCGACCGAGGTCGAGGGCAGGCGCATCGAGCAGCCGATCGAGGAGATCCGCACTCTCGTCAACGACCAGGCTCAGGTGCTCAAGGCGCTGCAGACACGCTACCCCGAGTACTTCGCCGACGGCGTCAACGTCGAAGGGCTCAAGCGCAAGAAGTTCGTGCTCGAGAAGCTCGAGCAGATGCTGGGCAAGTACTCCGAGCGAGGTGGAAACGAGAAGCTCGGCTACCAGCGGGCGATGGCCGAGATCGACGCGACGGTGCGCATGATGGACAAGACCATCGAGGCGAACCAGGACGCGCAGGGCCAGCCGGTCGCCGCGGCCGCCCCCGGGCTGCCTCTGCTGCCGATTGCGGCGGCGACCGGTGGCCTGCTCGTCGCCGGCGTGGGGGTCTGGTTCAGCCTGCGGCGCCGGCGCTCGTAGAGGCTGGAGAAGAACCGCAGCCGAGGGCGGGGGCAGGAAGGGCCGGGCGGGCATGACGCCCGGCCGGCCCTTTGGCGAAGGTGCACGACATCAGGCCTAGGCGATGTCGAACTCCATCTTCTGCACCGCGACGCCCTCGATGCCGCGCAGGCGGGTTTCGAGCTCCTTGCACATCGCCTCTTCGCCGAACAGCTCGATGAGGATGGTGCCGTTGGGCGAGCACCAGTTGTCGTTCACGTCGTGCAGGCCGATGCGCGTCTTGATGCAGCAGCCGAACTCGGTGAGCACGCTCTGGACGTCGGGGATGTGCTTGGGCCGATCGGCCACGCGGAAACCGAGGATGGTCTTCTTCGTCATCTGCGCCATGGCTCCTCCTCCTGAGTGGGACGCGGCATCTTAACCCTGAAGTGGAAGCAGGCAACCGGCCGAGCGGGGGCCGACGATCTGAACACGATCGGCCGCGCGCGGGCCGAACGGCCGGCAGCTCACACGAAGGCGCGAGGGGCGCCGGCGGCGCTCTGCAGGCGCGCATCCCCCTCGGCCAGCAGCCAGAGCAGCTTGGGGAAAACCTGCCGCAGCGCAGCGCAATGGGGCGAGGGCGAGGTCGGGATTCCGCTGACCGCGAGCGACTCGCCGCGACAATCGCCCGCGCACCAATGGCGGAAGGCGCAGTCGCGGCAGGCCTGGATTTTTTCGACGCGATAGGTCTCGCGCATGCCGGCCAGCACCGGCGACTCGCGGAAGATGCGCTCGAGGGGCATGGCGAGCACCGAGCCGCAGCGGTGCTCGGGCCTGGCGTGGTTCGGGCACGGGTAGACCTCGCCGTCGGCGTCGAGCATCACCACGCGGCGAGCGATGCCGCACCCGGTGCGCCGCCCGGAGGCGCGGCAGATGGCCATCAGGATGGAGAAGTAGTCGCGCCCGAGCAGCCCTCGCAGCTCGGGGCGGCGCTCGAGGATCTCGAGGAGCCGCTCGAGCACCTCGAGCTGGTCCGGCCGCCGCGCGGCGTGCTCGCGCCCGCCGCCGACCCCGCGCAGCGGGATGAGCCGCGCTTCGTGGGCCCCCGCGTTCGCGGCCATGTCGAGGAAGGGCTCGATCTCGTCGAGCGAGTCGCGCGCGTAGACCATGCTGACGATGGTGCGCAGGCCGCTCTTGGCGAGCCGCTCGACCGCCCCGAGCGCCTGGGCGTGGACCCCTGGGCCGCGGCCGGCGTCGTGGCGGGCCGGGTCGGGGCTGTCGATGGAGACCTGGACCTCGACCCGCCGCTCGGCGAGCCCCTCGAGGAGCGGCTCGCGCAAGAGAGTGCCGTTGGTCGAGACGAGCGCGGGGCCGGTGAAGATCGCCTCGGCGCGGCGCAGCGCGGTGAGGAGCCGCTCGGGGGCGAGCAGCGGCTCGCCGCCGAGGACGATGAAGGTGGCGTCTGGCTCGACCAGGCCGCGGGCCGCTTCGAGGGCGTCCATCAGCGCCTCGATGGGCGCCTCGGGCGAGGCGCGGCCGGCGTTGTAGCACCACGGGCAGCGCAGGTTGCAGCGGTTGGTGAGGTTGAGGGTGACGTTGGCGATGCTCAGCGGCTCGGGCGCGAGCGGCGGCGGCTCGCCCACGATGCCGCGGCGCGAGAGGTCGTCGAGGACGCCGAGCACGTCGCGGGCGACCTGTTCGACCGGGCGCTTCCAGCGCCGGGCGTGCTCGCGCACCGCCTCGCGCGGCGCGCGGCGCCCGTCGAGCCGGCGCAAAAAGTCGCGCAGCTCGCCGTCGACCACCATCCACTGCGCGAGCTCGCCCCAGACCAACAGGTGGCGCCCGTCGCGGGTCTGCTCGAACGAAGGAGGGCAAGCGCGGGGATGAAGGCTCATCGGTCGCCTCGGCGTTGACGGCTGGCGACGCCGAAGCCGGTGAGCGCGAGCAGGCCGGCGACCGCGGGGAGTGCGACCGCCCAGCGCTCTTCGCCCGCGGGCAGGCTCCGCACGACCGCGGCCGCGTTCCAGGCAGCGTGGAGGACGACGGGCCAGAGCACCGATCCGGTCGCCAGCGCGGCGAGGCACAGCAGCGCCGAGAGGACGGCCATGGGGAGGTGGATTCCCTGCGGGAGGTGCAGGAAGGCGAAGAGCGCGGTGACGAGCGCGGCGGCGAGCAGGGGCCCGAACGAGCGCGCGAGGTGGCGCAGGAGCAGGCCGCGGAAGTAGAGCTCTTCGGCCAGCGGCGCGAGGACGACCAGCCCGAGCGCGCCCACGAGGTCGGCGCGGGCGCGCACGGCGCGGTCGGGCCAGAGGGCGGCGAGCGCGACGAGCCCGGCGCAGGCGAGGAGCGAGGCGCCCGCCCACGGCAGCGCCGGGCGGCCGCCGGTGGGCGCGAGCTCGCCTCGGCGCCAACCCT
>DHSB01000103.1:5780-10527 GCA_002408385.1 Myxococcales bacterium UBA5297 | reverse complement strand
CCTAGCCGTGTCAAAGTCGGGCGCAAGGCTAACCCGAGGTGCTGGCAGAGCCCGAGCTCTTCGTCTCTTCTAGGCGTCGCGGCGCAGCTTGGCCTGCATGATTTCGAGGATCTGCTCGTCGACGGCGTTCATCCCGCGCGTCGCTATCTGCTCCAGGTTCTCGAGCGACTCCTTGCCGTCGACGCCGACGATGCCGTCGCTGACCGGGATGCCGATGCCGCAGACGGCGAGCGAGGCGGCGCGGAAGGCGGCGTCGACCGAGGTCATCGTCTTGAGCGCGCAGCCGATCTTCGCCCCGTCGCAGATCATCCCGGTGACGTTGCCGACCATGTTGTTGACCGCGAGGGAGATCTCCTTGGGCCCGCCGCCCTGCAGCAGGACGAGCCCCGCGGCGAGGCCGATTCCGGCGGCGTTCGAGCAGCCGCAGACCGCCGAGAGGGTCCCCAGATGCTGGGTCGTCGAGGAGGTGGCCAGGCAGGCGAGCGCGAGCGCGGTGTCTATCTGCTCCTGGCTCGCGCCGATCTCGCGGCCCCAGAGCGCGAGCGGTACCGAGGCGACGATGCCCTTGTTGCCCGAGCCGGCGAGCGACATCACCACGAACTCCTCACCGCACATGCGCGCGTAGACCCCGGCGCAGACCAGGCGGCTGATGCGCGTCAGCGGGTCGACGCCGATGAGGTCCATGAACGGCCGCGGGAAGAGGGTAAGCCCGTGGCGGGCGATGGCGAGGTTGAGCTCGGCGCCCCGGCGCAGCTCCTCGCGGTCGGCGGGCGTCGCCGTTCGAGCCAGGTCGAGCAGCGACTCGAACGGCAGGCGGCCGATCTCCTCGCGCGGGGAGGACTGCTCGCCGCGGGAGGCTTCAACCGAAGCGCTCGAGACGAGCTGGCCGTCGCGCTCGAGGCGCACGAGCCGCGTGTGCTCTCTTTCGATGACCGCGCGGCCGATGCCGCCGGCGCGCACCACGCGGCAGTCGACGAGCAACTCGGCGCGCTCGCGCGCGACCTCGACGGTGATGGCCCCCGAGTCGATGAGCCGCTTCGCGTCGCCGAGGAGGTCGGCGTTCACCTGTTTGAAGACCTCGAGCTTGGCGCTCGGGTCGGGCAGCAGCGCGCCGATGGCGAGGGCCCAGCGGATGCCGACCTGATGCCCGGAGTGCGGGATGCCGACGGCGTAGCAGTTCTTGTAGATGCGCGGATCACACAGGAGCTGCACCGCGAGGATCGGGCCGTCGGCCTGGGCGGCGGCGCTCGCGGCCGCGTAGGCGATGGAGCCGGGCTCGGTGCAGCCGAGGGCGGGTTTCCATTCGGCGGCCAGGAAATCGGAGAAACGCATGGTCGACTCCGTGGATGAAGAGGCGCGAGCCTAGCGCCGCGGCGCAAAGCTCGGTAGGGGGCGGCTCGCTCGCCGTCCGCGAGGAGCGCGGGCTGTCGCGAGGGCGGAACGGCGAGGCGAAGCGCGATCAGCCGACTTGCGGCCACAGGGGAACGATGTCGACCGGCAGATCTGCGAGACCCGCCACCGCGTCGAGCAGCCCCTGGGGTGGGGTCGCGTAGCGCCCGAGGAATTCGGAGATCTCCCGCGGCGAGCCCGCGGCCTGCAGCAGCGTGAGCTTGTCGAGCAGGCGCCTGGCGGCCCGGGGCAGCCTCGCCGGGTCGATGGCGACGCGGCCGCCGGCGGCGCGAAGGGCGCCCTCCTCGTTCAAGAAGTTGTACTGGATCACGTTGGCCTTGCCGTGGGCCTCGGCCAGCCCGAAGCGCGAGGAGCGGTAGAGGCCGGCGAGGTACGAGCAACCGATGTCGAGCGGGTCGAGCGCGGGGATGCCGATGCGTCCGCCCATGCCGAGCAGCAGCGTGAGGCCGCCGATGTCCGCCTTCGCCTCTTCGAGCGCGCTGTAGGCGACCCCACACGCGGCGTTTACCGAAGCTCCGTCGGCGCGGTAAGCGGGGCCCAGGCCGTGGGTGACCTCGTGCAGCAGCACGAAGTGGAAGAAGGCCTCGAACGACAGGTGCGAGAGCTGGTCGGCGGCGAGCACGCGTTCGGCGACCGGGCGCGCGATGTGGTCGAACTTCGCGCGCATCATGTTGCGGATCATCACCTGCTTCCACCCGACGTGGCCGCGCACCCAGGGGTCGTTGGGCAGGTTGAAGGCGACCGCGTGGATGCCCGAGGCGCCGTCGCCGGTCGCGAGCAGCTCGTCGGCCACGATCATCGGCGCCATGCCGCCCACCGCCGGCCGGCTGCCGGCCGGGCAGGGGATGGCCGCCGCGAGCTCGTCGAGCCCCTGCTCGATGGTGGCGAGCCGCTCGCAGGCCTCGGGCACCACCGCGAGGAGCATCCCCTCGTAGAAGGCTTTCACGCCGCGAAGCTGGTCCTGGTAGACCTCAAAGGGACCGATGACGACCTCGAGCGGCGGCCGCTTCAGCTTGACCCAGTCGGCGTCGGACTCGCGCAAGGCAAGGTGCCCGGTCAGCGCGAGGGCACGGCCCGACAGATAGGCGGCCAGCTCGCGGTGCTCGACCACCGCGGCGGCCTGTCGCAGCGCTTCGGCGACCGGCTCGAGCCCCTTCGCGTACGCCTGGTGGTAGGGGACGGCCTCGAGCCTGTCGCCCCGGCGCTCGACGGTCGTGTACGGGTCGAGGAGGCTCGTCTTCTGCTCCGGGTGGCTCGCCAAGTACCCCTCGAGCCCCTCGGCGCTCAGCTCTTCGGGATAGAGCGCGCGGCCGGGCTGCGCAGGCCCGGCACCTTCGACAAAAGGCTCGTCGTGCTCGAGCTTGTTCCAGGGGCTCTTGAAAAGCCGGAAGGCTCGCGCCTCGGGCGTCTGCTGCCCTGCCAGCCGTTCGGATATCGCAGGGACGCCCGGGCCCATCTGCGCCATGAAGAGCGGATCGATGGCGCTCATCGCGCGCACGAGGTGCGGCAGCGCGGCCCTGGCGCCGGCCGTCAGCGCGTCGAGGTCGGCGTCGATGCGCACTTCGATGAACTTCTCGAGGATGGCCTGCGGCGCTGCGCTCATGACGGGCTCTCCTTTCGCCTGGTGGATGGGGAAGCGGCCATCTTGGCTCAGGCGCGCCCGCCCGGGAACAGCCGGACGCTGCGAGCGTCGCGACACGGTACAGGTCAACGTCCCGCTCCCGACACTCGTGTGCGTCCCGCTCCCACCAGTCGCGAGGCATGAGCCTTGCTCAAAGTCCGAGCCGACAGTCGACAGGAGGAAGGGCGATGGGACGGGGCGAGCTTTCGAAAAATGAGAGGCCTCGCGAGCGGCTGCTGGCGCACGGGGGCGAGGTGCTCTCGGACGCGGAGCTGATAGCGACGCTGCTGGGAACCGGGACTCGCGGGGCCACCGCGCTCGACGTCGCGCGGGAGCTGATGGCGAGCTACGGCGATCTGCCGAGCATCGGGCGCGTAGCGGTCTCTGACCTGGCCTCGCAGCGGGGACTGGGGCCGGCGAGGGCCTGCGCGCTGGCCGCGGCGCTCGAGATTGGCCGGCGGGCGCAGGCGCCGCGCCGGCGGCGCCACACGGTCCGCTGCTCCTGGGACATCTACGCCTACTACGGGCCGCGGCTCGTCCACCTGAACACCGAGTGCTTCTTTGCCATGTGCCTGGACGCCAAGCACCGGGTGCTGCGCGACGCGCGCATCGTGCAGGGCGGGTTGACCAGCTGCCTGGTGCTGCCGCGCGAGGCCTATGCGCCCGCGCTGCAAGAGGGCGCCGTGGCGGTCGTCTTCGTCCACAACCACCCGAGCGGCGACCCCACGCCCTCGGACGACGACCTGGCGCTCACCGCGAGGCTGAGGAAGGCCGGAGAGGTGCTCGGGATATCACTGCTCGACCACCTCATCGTCGGCGAGGGGCGCTACGTGAGCTTGAAGGACGCGGGAGAGCTGTAGCAGCGGGGGCGGCGGCGAGGGGCGAGGGAGTTTGGCAGGACGGGCGGGAGCGGGCCCGACGCGCGCCGAATGGCTCGGTGGCGCAAGAGGGGCCGCACAACGGCGGGAGGGGCGATGAGGGCGAGGGCGGTGGTGGGGTTGGGGTTGTTGCTGATGTCGGGGTGCGGGGCGGCGCGGCAGACCTGGATCGTGGACCGGGTCGAGGGTGGGGCGGCGGTGCTGGTCAGCGACTGGGGCGAGGTGAGGGCGGTCCCGTTCGAGCAGCTTCCGGACGGGACCGCCGAGGGCGACGCGCTCGTCGACAACCGGCACGACGACGAGGAGGCCCAGTGGCGCAGGCGCGAGGTCGCCGCGCGCCGCGCGCGGCTGGCCGCCGGCGACGACGGCGCGGACCTGACGTTGGAGCGCCTGCCGTGAGCGGGCCCGACGACGCGGCGCTCGAGGCGGCGCTGGCGCGCCACTTCGGCTTCGGCGCCTTCCGCGAGGGCCAGCGCGAGGTCATCCGGTCGGTGCTCGCGGGGCGCTCGACGCTCGCCCTGATGCCGACCGGCGCGGGCAAGAGCCTCTGCTACCAGCTCCCGGCGCTCTTGCTGCCGGGGGTGACGGTGGTGGTCTCGCCCCTCATCGCGTTGATGAAGGACCAGGTGGACGCGCTGCTCGCCAAGGGCATCGCCGCCACCTTCATCAACTCGACGCTGAGCGAGCGCGAACGCCAAGCGCGCTCGACCGCGATGGCCTCGGGCGCCTTCAAGCTGGTCTATCTGGCGCCCGAGCGCTTCCGGAGCCCGCGCTTCTTCGCGGTGCTGCGCCGCACGCCGGTCTCCCTCTTCGCGGTCGACGAGGCCCACTGCATCTC
>DHSB01000103.1:5415-5641 GCA_002408385.1 Myxococcales bacterium UBA5297 | reverse complement strand
GCCCACTGCATCTCGCAGTGGGGGCACGACTTCCGGCCCGACTACGCGCGCCTCGGCGAGGTGCGCCAGAGCCTGCAGGTGCCGCGGACGCTCGCCCTGACGGCGACGGCCACCGGCGAGGTGCGCCGCGACATCTGCCGGGCTCTGCGTTTCGAATCGCCGGCGCTCTTCGCCACCGGCTTCGACCGCCCGAACCTGTTGCTCGAGGTGCTCGCGGTGCGAGGGC
>DHSB01000103.1:5030-5258 GCA_002408385.1 Myxococcales bacterium UBA5297 | reverse complement strand
CCGCGACAAGGTCGAGCACGCCGCGGCGCTGGCGCTCGGGGCCGGGAGCGGCATCGTCTACGCCGCGACCCGCAAGTCGGCCGAGCGGATGGCGGGCGAACTGGGAGCCCGCGGCTTGCGCGTGCTCTGCTACCACGCGGGCCTCTCGGAGCTCGAGCGCCGCGGCGCGCACGAGGCGTTCATTCAGGGCCGGGACACGGTGGTCGTGGCGACCAACGCCTTTGGCCT
>DHSB01000103.1:4560-4824 GCA_002408385.1 Myxococcales bacterium UBA5297 | reverse complement strand
GCTCGAGGCCTACTACCAGGAGATCGGCCGTGCGGGGCGCGACGGTGAGCCTGCGACCGCGCGGCTGCTGTTCAACCACGGGGACGTCTTCCTGCAGGAGCGGATGATCCGGGGCGGGCGCCCCGACGCCGTGCTGCTGGGCGACCTGTGGCGCCACGCGCGCCGCGCCCCGGTGTTCGACGGCTCGGCCCCGCAGCTCGCCGCCGCCCTCGGAGTGCGACAGGCGCAGGTGACGGCTGCCGTTCGTCTGCTCGAAGAGGCGGG
>DHSB01000103.1:0-4358 GCA_002408385.1 Myxococcales bacterium UBA5297 | reverse complement strand
GGAGGCGAGCGTGCGAGTCGAGCTGCTCGAGCCGGCGGCCGGCCTGTCGGCGCGGGCCCACGTGCAGCGGGCGGTGCTCGACGCGCTCGCGAGCGCGCTTGGCGCGGCGCCCAGCGGCGAGGTGCGCCTCGAGGCGCTCGCCGACGGCGCGGGGCTGAGCGTCGACGCGGTGCGCCGAGCGCTGGCCGCGCTCGAGGCGAGTGGCCTGCTCTACTACCAGCTCCCGCCCTCCGCGCACCTGCTCAAGGCGGCAGGCGAGACGCTCGAAGGAGAGCGGCTGGAGCGGGCAGTCGCGCGGGCGAGGTGGCGCGAGGGGCGCGAGCTCGAGCTGCTGCGACAGATGACGCGGTTCGCCTACGCGCGGGGCTGTCGGCGCCAGGTGCTGCTGCGCTACTTCGGCGAGCAGCCGCGCGAGCCCTGCGGCCGCTGCGACAACTGCGCGCGCCGCTCCTCGCGCCACCGCGGCCCGGTGGTCAGGCCGCGCGACACCCGGCTGGCCTCGTTCGCGCTCTTCCAGGACGGACTGTCGGTCGAGCAGGTGGCGGCAGAGCGCGGGCTGAGCGCCGAGACGGTGCGCGGCCACCTCGCCGACTTGATCGACGAGGGCAAGCCGGTCGCCGTCGACCGGGTGGTCGCCCCCGCGCGCGCCGCGATGATCCTGGAGGCAGCGGCGGCGGCGCCGCCGTTTCTCGACGCGATCAAGCGGGCGCTTCCGCCCGACTTCCTCTTCGGCGAGATCCGCGTGGTGCTCGCCGCCCGCCGCGGCGGCAAGCTCAGCGCGCGCCCTTCTGGAAGAGGCGCAGCGCCGCCGTCAGGCCCAGCCCGATCACGGTCGCCTGCAGCAGGATGAGCGCCACGGTGACCGAGCCGAGCAGGACCCTGTTCCAGAACGGCGAGAGGTCGCCGAGCACCACCGCGCGCAGGTAGGGGTCGAGCAGCCCGAGCGTGTGGATGACGAACACCGGCAGCGAGTCGAGGAACGACTGCGCCGAGGCGCCCAGCTTCACCCCGCCGCGTCTGAGAAGCTCGGCGGCCAGGCCGGCAGCAAGATAGGCCGCGCACAGCGCCCACGCCTGCTCGTAGGCGACGGCCATCAGCGCGCGCGTCGATGCTCGCGGCTCGCACCCTGACACCTGTTTCTGGAGGGGGTCGCTGTCTGAGGACATGTGTTCGTGTTGAAGAGGGAGCCGTGCTGCCAAGAGCGCGCCGGGCACCCATCAACCGCCCGGCTCGCGGGAAGAATCCACGCTTGCCGTCACGGAGGCAACCGATCGATTCCCCGGCGAATCGAAGGCCCCTGCGGCCGGTCGCAGGTGCGGCACGCAGAAGCTGCGGCCTGCGCCGAAGCGGGGATGCGCCACCCGCGCCGGGTTGGCAAGCGTCAATTCCCGGCCAGCTTCTTCTTCAGATGGGCCGCGCCTTTCTTCGCCGCCGCTGCGTCGGGACCCTTGGGCGCGATGCGCAGGTAGGTCTCAATCTCCTCGAGCGCTCGCGCGAGCTGCGCGGGATCGGTCGCCAGCGAATCGGCGAGCGCGAGGTGGGCCTCGGCGATCGTCGGGTCGAGCCCGACCACTCGCTTCAGCTCGGCCAGCGCAAGGTCGCTGTCCTTGGCCGCCTTGGCGACGAGCGCGAGGCTCAGGTGCGCATCGGCCGAAGAGTCGTCGGCCTGCACCGCGGCGTGCGCTCGTTCTGCCGCCTTCTGCTGATTGCCCAAGGCGAGCAGGACCCGCGCGTTGAGCGCCAAGGCTCTCGCCTTGACCTGCGGCTCGCTGTTCGCGGTCCGCGAGACGAGCTGCTCGCTCTCGCGCCTGACCGAGCGGGCCTCCTTGGGAAGCGCCGCGTTGACGAGCCCGAGTCGCGCCCGGAGGCTCGTGCGGTCGAGCGATGCGGCCGCTCTGAACGCCTTCTTCGCCTCCTGCAGCTCGCCGACCTTCACGAGCAGCTCGCCGAGCTCGCAGAAACCTTCCGGGTCGCGCGGGTCGGCGCGCACGGCGCGTTGGAGTCCCCGCAGGGCCTCCTGGGCATCTCCGGACGCGAGCGCGACCTGCGCGGAGAGCCGCGTATTGTCCGGGTGCTTGGGCTCTTGCCGGCTGGCGAGGGTGCTGTGGCGGCGCGCCTCGGCGAGCTTGCCCTGCGCCAGCAGCGCGCGCGCGAAGCCGCGGTGCCCCGCGCCGCTCGGGCCCAGCCCGACCGCCGACGCGAAGTGCTCCTGAGCCTGAGCCGCCTGGCCGAGAGCGAGCAGGGTCTCACCGAGCGCGACGCGCGCCTCCCGGTGCCAGCGGTTGCGCTCGACCGCGATGGTCAGGTGCTCGAGCGCGTCCTGGAACCGGTCGGCCTTCAGGTGGTGGCGGCCCAGGGTGCAGGCGCCCTCCCAGTCGCGCGGGTCCGCCTCGGCCGCCTTGAGCTCGGCGACGGCCTGCGCTTCGTTGCCCTCTTCCAGATAGAGCCGCCCGAGCGCCGCGTGCGCGAGCCCCGGCCGGTCCCTGGAGATCTTGATGGCGTTGTCGAGCGCGTCGCGGGCCGTCTCGCGCTTGCCCTCCGCCATGTCGAGCAGCGCGAGGTAGACGACGACCTCCACGGGATAGGTGCCGTTGCGCTGCGTCTCCTTGAGCTCCTCGCGGGCTCTTTCCGGCTGGCCCATCTCGAGACGGGCCAGCCCGCGCACGGTGCGCATCCTGCGGTCGTCGCCGCTCGCCCCTGCAGTGGCCTTGAGGGCTTCGCCGTAGCGCCCCTGGGCGATCAGCGCACGCGCGAACGCTTCCTTGAGCAGCAGGTCATCGGGCTGCTTGGCGAGCGCTCTCTTGTACGCGCCCTCCGCCTTGTCGAACTTGCCAGCTTGGGCTTGGACCGCCCCGAGGGCGGCCCACAGATCGGCAGCGCGAGAGGGATGCTGTGCTGCGGCCTGCTCGAGCCGAGCGACCGCCTCGGTGTGCTTGTGCTGAAGGGCGAGCACTCTGCCCTCGGCGAGCGCGAGGTCGGCCTCCAAAGTGGCAGGCCAATCGGCCTTCGCCTCGCGGGCTGAGAGCCAGGCGGCGCGCGCCTGGTCCAGGCTGGGGGCCGGGATGCTGCCGCTTTCGCGGGCGAGCTCGGAGTTGACCGTGCCGAGCAGGGCCGGCAGGTGACCGGGCGAGGCGCCCTTTACGCGCTCGTAGAAGCGCAGCGCCTGCTCGAACTCGGACCGGCTGTAGTAGTAGTCGCCAAGCGCCATCAGCGTCCCGACGTGGGACGGATCGGCCTCGATCGCCGCCTTCAGCTTCTCGATCGCCGGCTGGGGCTTGCCCGCCGCGAGCAGCAGGCGCCCGGCGAGCGCGAGCAGCTCGGCGCGCTCGAAGCCCTCGGGCAGGGTCTCGGGAGTGGCGGCGAGCACTGCAGCCTCGGCGGCCTCGATAGCTTGGGGCTCGAGGGCAAGAAGGTACGGAATGGCCAGCGCAAAGCCGGGGTGCGTTCCGGCGAAGCGTCCGAGGTGCTCCTCCGCGTCGCGCTTGCGGTCAGGCTCCTGACCGAAGCGATGGAACAGCGCCGCGTTCGCGTAGGCGCTCGCCGCGAAGGCGTCCTTGTCGCCCGGGGCGATCTCGAGCACGCGCAGGGACAGATCGATCGCGCCGCGATACCCGACAGGCGTGCCCATCGCCAGCGAGCGAAAGGCCTGTGAGCGCAGCTCGATGAGGTCGTTGCCGCGGTTCTGCTTGCGGGTGCCCGCGTAGATGGCGACGCCGAGGGCGATGGCCACGACCAGCGCTCCGGCGACGCTCACGCGCAGCCAGGCCCTGCTCCAGAAGGACGGCGGGGGAGTCGCCAAAAGCTTCTCGCGAAGCTCGCGCTCGTACTCGCGGGCAATCTCCTCAGCGGCGCTCGGGGCGAGGACCACGCTGGGGATCTCCACCGAAACCGACGGGGAGGCCGCTCCGCGCACCCGGTCGGCGGGCACTTCGTCCTCCTCGACCGGATCGGGCAGTTCGGCGAGCAGCCCGGTGCCCGGCAGCGGGCGGGCCTTGGGCAGCGGAGGCGGGCTCGCCGTCTCGGGCGAGCTCTCGGTGCTCGGCACCGAGGCCACCCGCGGCGCGAGCGGCGGTGGAACGACCGCGGCCTGCTCCTGGTCACCGCAGGCTTGCTCGCCGGCCTCGCCGCACGGTTGCGGCTCGACCGGCGGTGCGTCCTGGGCGGGCGCGGCGGGCGGGTGGATGACGGCGGTGACTTCCCGATCGGTGTTGCGCCGTGGCGCGGGAGGTGGCGGCTCCTCGAGCTCAGGAAAAAGAGAAGAGGCGGAAGGCCCGGCGGCGACGGGCTCGTCGCTCGTCTCTTCCCCGCGAGTCGCCTCTGTCGCCTCGGCAGCGGCGGGCTCGTCGCTCGTCTCTTCC
>DHSB01000218.1 GCA_002408385.1 Myxococcales bacterium UBA5297 | reverse complement strand
AGCGCCCGTTCGACGGGGAGGGGAGGGGGCGGCCCACCGGCGCTTGAGCCGATTCGGAGCTGCGATTCGGGCACGGGACATCAGCCGACCGATTTGGCGTTGCCGTTCGGATTGGAGCACCAGCGGAGGTCAAGTTCCGCAGAGAGCCGCTCGGTGCTTACGGCGGGTCGGCGAGAAAGCGGCGCACCTCGGCGACCACCTCGCGCGGCCGCTCGATCATCGAGAGGTGACCGCAGCGCTCGAGGATGACCAGGCGGCTTCGGGGCAGCCGCTCGATGCTCTCGCGCACGCCTGGCAGCGCGACGAGCCTGTCGGAGTCACCCCAGAGCGCGAGCACGGGCACCTCGAGCTCCTGGAGCCGGCCCGAAAAGTCGCTGCGGATCAGCGCCCGAACGGCCGAGGTCAGGACGCGCGCGAAGTCGCGCAGGTTCGGCAGGCCGGGCCGGTCCTGCATCGAGGCCTGGCGAAAGTGGCGCACGTAGGGGTTCTCCTCGGCCGAGTCGACGAAGACCTGGTCGAGGATGAGGTTGGCGGTGAGCTGCAACAGGTAGAAGAGCGGCAGCTCCCAGAGGAAGAGCGGTGCGCTCAGCCTCATCCACCAGGGCAGCGGCGCGAGGCCGGCGGCGCCGAGCAGGACCAGGCCCCTCATCAGCTCGGGCCGCTCGAGCGCCGCGGCGAGCGCGACCGCCCCGCCGAGCGAGTGGCCGACGACGACCGCGTCGCGCAGGCCGCGCGCCTCCAGGAAGGCGAGGAGGTGATCGCGCAGCAGGGCGATCTCGTAGCGCACCCGCGGCTTGTCGGTCGCGCCGAAGCCGACCAGGTCGAAGCCGGCGACCCGATGGTCGCCCGCGAGCTCGCGGGCGACGAACTCAAAGTGCGTCACGTTGCCGCCCAACCCGTGGACAAAGACGAGCGGGGGGCCACTGCCCTCGTCGAAGTAGACGGTTCGGTAGGGGTCTTCGGCACGCCGCTGGGAGAAGGGAAAGCTCGGCGAACGGCCGATGCTGGCCTCGTTGATCGACTGGATGGCGACGACCTCGGCGAGCTCGTCCCGCGTCGAAGTCCGTCCGTTCGGCCGGCCGAGCGGCGAACGCGTGAGTAGCGTGCCCAGCCACTGCTCCCAGGGTTCGATGGCGAAGAAGCGCAACGCGACCTCCCGGTTGCGGACCCCGCGTTTACGGTCCGCAGCCTCTGGCGACTCGACAAGTGCGCCATTCAACACTGGACGGGAAGGCACACAACAAGCGCGCGGGGAAGTGGAGGGATGGCGGCACGGCCTGCGGCCGGTCGTCGGCCGGCCGCTTGGGCGCACGGGGCCTGGAGGTACGAGCAAGTCGCCCGCCGCGCCCGGTCACCCGGCAGTAGAATCCGCGCGCCCTTTCCAGGAGGAGAAAAAAAAGATGACCCGACGCCCCCGAGGTCCGATGCCCGCGCTGCCCCATGTCTACGAAGGCGAGGAGGTGCTTGCCGAGCTGCTGCAGCTCGCGGGCGCGCGGCGGGATGTCGCGGCGGTGAAACAGCAGCTCAGCGCGGCCCAGGCGAAGGGTGAGGAGCCGGGCGCTGTCTTCCCTCGGTTGTTCGAGGGCGAGCCGCACTTCCCGGCGCCCGATGTGGCGCTGCAGCTCTACGCCAATCTCTTCGGGCTCTGGGATCGCCTCGCGGCCGGCGGGCCGGTCGAGCCCGCGGCTACCGCACCCGAGAGCGAGGCAGAGGCGCGAGAGCCCGCGCCGGCGCCCGCGCCCCAGGGTGAGGGGAAGTGGGGCGACGAGTTCGTCGAGGCGGCCTGGCGCCATCTGGCGGACCTGCCCGAGCGCGAGCTCGAGCGGCTCGAGCATCGCTACGAGAACACGCAGTCTGAGCTCGCCGCGACGGTGCGCTTCGAGGCGGGCGAGGCGCCCGCGGCGATCGAGACCGCGGACACGCTCGCCTTCGAGATCTGGGCGATCTACGGGCTGGCGCGGCCGAAGGTGAAGGCAAGCCAGGTGACGATGGCCGAGCTTCAACAGGCCCGCGAGTCGACCGAGGTGGCTCAGCCTGCGCTCGACAAGTACCTGGTCGAAGCGATAGGCGAGGCCGAGCTCGACGAAGAGGAGCCGTTGGCGCCCGAGGACGCGAAGGTGGTGCTCGAGCTGGCACGAGCGGTCGCGCGCTCGATGGAGACGGCGAGCAGGGGCTAGGACGGCACGGCTGTCCGGAGGTCCGGAGCGCCAGCCTTTGTGCTGGCGACCCGGCGTCTTGGGGTACCGGAGCCAATGAACTGTCGCGGATTCTCTGCCTCCGCTCATCCCGAGCTTGTTACCTGTCGCTTGGCCGGCTGCGACCTTGAACCGGCAGGGCCGTCGATGGGCGCCCGCCCCCGGTCAGCCCGAGCGTAGGCCGAGCTTGTGAGGCCGGAGTCCGAGGGCCACCGCGAGCCCCGCCACCCATGAATCCCCTCTTCCCGCGCAAGCGCGGGAGAAGGGACTTTCTCTTGCTCGCGCGCGGTGGCTCTATGGCAATCGGCTGTTCGTTCACGGGACACAGCCGGCCAAGCGACAGCTATCAAGCTCAGGGGGAGCGAACCCGGACCGAGTCGAAGGAGGGTCTCTCGACGGATCTTCAGGCTGCGCGGGGGAGCGACTCGAGCCAAGCAATGGCCTCGTCGATCGCCTGTTCCAGCTCTTCCAGCTTTCCGGCGAAGAGGTGGGTCGCCTCCGGCACGACGCGCAGCAGCTTGGGCTCGGCCATCCGCGCGAAGAGCGCGCGCAGCTCCGTCGCGCTCCCGTACTCGTCGCGCTCGGCGTGGACGATGGCCTTGGGCTTGGGCGTGGTCTCGAGGAACGAGAAGTCGAAGAGGCTCAGCGCGAGCCCCACGCCGAGCAGGCGCTCGACCCGCGGGTCGCGTGCGCCGACCGACAGGCCGACCCGCGAGCCGAAGGAGAAGCCGGCGACCAACAGCGGCAGCGCCGGGTAGCGCGCCTGTAGGAAGTCGAGCGCGGCGCCCACGTCCTCTTCCTCGCCCGCCCCTTCGCCGTACGAGCCGGTCGAGGCGCCCACGCCGCGGAAGTTGAAGCGCAGGGCCGCGATGCCCGCCTTGTGCAGCCCGGCGGCGAGGCGGTGGACGACGTTGTTATTCATCGTCCCGCCGTGCAGCGGATGCGGGTGACAGACCACCGCGGCGGCGCGCGGGCCCTCTGGCTCGTTGAGCAGGGCCTCGAGCCCGCCGTGCGCGACCGGCAGCGTCAACCGCTGCGAGGGCAGGGCGAGCCGGCTCACCGCAGCCTTTCGCGCAGCGCCTTGGCCCGCTCCTTCAGCTCGGGGTCGTCGCTCGACATCTCGAGGGCGCGCAGCCGCTGCTCTATCGCGGCGGGCACCTTCTTCTTGCCGCCGAGCACGCCGTCGGCGGCGAGCTGCTCGAGCTCGCCGAGAGTCTTCTCGACGACCTGGTCACGCGGATGGTCGAGCCATTCGCCGAGCAGGTACACGTCCTCGGGGAGCTCGAACTTCTCGACGTACTCGCGCACCGCGTCGGCCCAGGCCTTGCGGTCCTCGGGGGCGAGCTTCTTGATCCGCTTGAGGAGGTCGTCGCGCGCCTTGAGCTCGCCGGTCGGGTCGAGCTTCTCGCGCAGCATCTCCGGGATCTCGCCGCCTCCGAACATCTTGGAGACTTGGGCCTTGTACTGACCGTAGGCGGGGTTGCGCTGGACGCGCTCCTGCGCCCTCTGGTCGCGGCTTTGCCCGCGCGAGTGAGCCTTGTCGCGCAGCTTGTCGATCTCGCTCCACGAGCGCTTCGGGCGCTCGTCATCGTCGCGCTTTGCCATGCGCCTGCCTCGCTTGTCCGGTCGTGTGAGGGTCTGCCTGCCGCGCCCTTATACCGCAAACCCCCGGGCGCGCCGTTCGCGTGGGGCTTCACGCGCTCGCGGCCTTTTGCGATGGGAGCGCGCGGGCTGGCCCGTCGCCCGCGGGAGGTCCGCTCGTGGCGCTCCCGGCCCGGGCAGCCGAAGGGTCTGGCCGGCCGTTCGAGAAGAAGGTGGCCTTGCGAGCGGTTGTTGGAGTGCGGTGAAGCGTCACTAGATTTGCCGCATGAATCTGCACTCCATCAAGCCGTGCTCGGTCCGCGCGCCCCAGCTCTCGGGCGAGTACGTCGACTGGCTCAACGTCGAGCGGCCGCTGCAGCTCGGCGATCTGCGCGGGAAGGTGACCGTCCTGCACTTCTGGACCTACTCGTGCATCAACTGCCTGCACAACCTGCGGGCGATCGCGCGGGTCGAGGAACACCTCGCGGGCCAACCCTTGGCCTTCATCGGCGTCCACTCGCCCAAGTTCGGCAGCCAGAAGCGCTTGCCGATGGTGCGGGCGGCGCTGTCGCGGCACGAGATCAGGCACCCGGTGGTCATCGACTCCGAGCGGCGCCTCTGGGACGAGTACGGGGTGAGCGCGTGGCCGACGCTGGTGGTGGTCGACGCCGAGGGCTTCGTCGTCGGTCAGGCCGCGGGAGAAGCCGGCGCGCAGGAGCTCGAGAACCTGCTGCTCAAGCTTCTGGAGCAGCAGCGCGAGCGGGGAGTCGCGCTGAACAGGGCGCCGCTGCCGGTGAAGGCCGAGCCGGCCCCCGCGGGTGCGCTCGCCTGGCCGGCCAAGGTGCTCGCGAACGGCAAGCGGCTGTTCATCGCGGACACCGGCCACCATCAGATCGTCGAGCTCGCCCTGCGCGACGATCACCAGGGACACGAGGTGCGCAGGTTCGGCAGTGGTCATCCCGGTCTTATCGACTCCTCGGGGGAGCGCGCCGAGCTCAACAGGCCCAATGGCATGGCGCTCGATCCGGTCGCCGAGGTGCTCTGGGTCGCGGACACGCGCAACCACGCCATCCGGATGATCGACCTGCGCTCGGGCGAGGTGCGCACGGTCGCCGGCACCGGTGAGCTCGGCCGCTGGCTGCCGCAAGGGCCGCTCGACGCGTTGCGCGTGCCCTTGCGCTCGCCCTGGGACCTCGCCTGGGACTCGGCGCGGGCCCGGCTCTATGTCGCGATGGCGGGGACCCACCAGCTCTGGTCCCTGGCGCCGGAGACTGGCCGGCTCGAGCTGCTGGCCGGCGACGGGCGAGCGGCGCGGGTCGACGGCGACGCGCATCTCTCGGCGCTCGCCCAGCCGTCGGGCTTGTCGCTCGCATCGGACGGCTGGCTCTTCATCGCCGACTCGGAGAGCTCGTCAGTGCGCGCGCTCGACCTGGAGACGCTGCAGCTCGCAACCTCCGCTGGCGGCGACCTCTTCGTCACCGGTGACGAGGACGGGGTCGGTGACCAGGTGCGCTTCGCCCATCCGATGGGCGTCGCGGTCGGGGAAAGGGAGCTCTACATCGCCGACACCTTGAACCACCGAATCAAGCTCCTCGAGCCGGCGACCGGGCAGGTGCGGGCCATCTTCGGCAACGGGCACGCCATCACCCCGAGGGGCGCCCGGGAGGAGGCGCTACCGTTCCTGCCGATGGAGGCGGACGAGGGCACCGCGCTGTTCTTCGAGCCCCAAGGCATCTCGGTCTCGGAGCGCGTGCTGTACGTGGCCGACACGAACAACCATCGGGTACTCGCCATCGAGCTCGACAGCGGCGCGGTGCGCAAGGTCTATGGCGGAAGGTGGGAGTTGGCGGAGTAGGTAGGGGCGCATGGCAATGCGCCCCCACCAACCTGCGACCGATCGCTCGGGTCCCGGGCAAAGCCCCGGGCCGTCGACTCCCAACTCCGAACTCCAAACTCCCAACTAAGAATTGATCCCGCCTGGCCGGCCTGCTCTATTGCAGGCTCATCGTCGATCGGAGAACAGCATGCGCGTCGGGGTCATCGGTGCCGGGGCTTTCGGCACGGCGCTCTCGAACCTGCTCGCGAGCAGGGGTCACTCGGTCAAGCTCTGGGCGTACGAAGCCGAGGTGGCGCTGGCCATCAACGAGCGGCACGAGAATGCCCTCTATCTGCCGGGGATCTCGCTGGCGGCCGACCTGCGCGCGACGGGCGATCTCGCGGAGGCGGTCGACCGCGCGGAGCTGGTCCTGCTCGCGGTCCCCTCGCACGTTGCTCGCGCCATCGTGCGTCAGCTCGCGCCGCTGCTGCCGGCGAGCATCCCCATCGTCACGGTCGCCAAGGGCATTGAGAACGAGAGCCTGCTGACGATGACCGAGGTGCTCGAGGACGTGCTGCCGGTCGAGCGCCACCCGTACCTCGCGGTGCTCTCCGGACCCTCGTTCGCGCGCGAGGTAGCCGAGCGTCTGCCGACCGCGGTGACCGTCGCTTCGGCCTGGGAGCGGCTCGCCCGCGAGGTGCAGCGCGCCTTTGCCACCGAGAGCTTCCGGGTCTACACCTCGCCCGACGTGGTCGGCGTGCAGCTCGGCGGCGCGCTCAAGAACGTCATCGCCGTGGGGGCGGGCTGTGCCGAGGGGCTGGGGTTCGGGCTCAATACCCGCGCCGCGCTCATCACCCGCGGGCTCGCCGAGATGACGCGCGCCGCGGTGCGCCGCGGCGCCAACCCGCTGACGCTCTCGGGGCTGTCGGGCATGGGCGATCTCGTCCTGACCTGCACCGGCGCGCTCTCGCGAAACCGCGAAGTCGGCATCGCCCTGGGGCGCGGCGAGCGGCTCGAAGAGATCCTGCAGGGCCGGCGCTCGGTCGCCGAGGGCATCAAGACCGCGGCGAGCGCCTGCCAGCTCGCCGACAGGCTCGGAATCGAAATGCCCATCTCCCGCGAGGTCTACCGCATCCTGTACGAGGCAAAGCCGCCCCGGCAGGCCGTGGCGGACCTGATGACCCGTGAGCTCAAGCCGGAGCTCTAGGGCAAGGTGGAAACTCCGGCCAACGAGAAGTCGACAGACATGCGAAAGCTCTTCTGGCTCGCCGCCGCTCTTCTCCTGCCCGCCTGCGACTGCGGCGGCTCGCAGACCGAGGGCCGGGCGGCGGTTATCGACCTCGGCAAGGACCTGCAGTTCGGCACCCTGAGCGTCGGCAGGACGGTCACGCGCGAGTTGAAGGTCTCGAACGCGGGCAACGCGACGCTCACCGTCGAGCGGTTCGAGACCTTGGCGCCCTTCTCGGCGAGCGCAGAGGTCCCGCTGGTGCTCGCCGCCGGCGAAGAGGCGACGGTGCAGGTGACCTACGCGCCGACCGAGCCGAACGCCGACGCGAAGGAGAACCACGTCGGCGAGCTCGTCGCGGTCAACGACAGCGACACGCCCGAGGCGAAGGTGAGGCTCATCGGCCACGCGGTGAAGCCCAAGCTCGTCTTCACCCCGCGAGCGCTCGACTTCGGCGAGGTCGAGGCGGGCAACATCAAGGACCTGTCGCTCAAGGTCGAGAACCAGGGCACCGAACAGGTGGTGATCAGGGAGGCGCGGCTCGAGTCGAGCGTCTTCAGCGGCGAGCTGCGCAAGCTCGAAACCACGCTGCTGCCCGGCTCCGAGGTCGTCGCCAGGTTCAGCTACACGCCGGAGGCGGGCCGGCAGGACGAGGTCTCGCTCATCCTCGTCACCGACATGCACCTGCAGCCTGAGGTCCCGTTCGTGCTGCGTGGGACGGGTAGGGCGGCGCAGCTCACGCTCTGCTACGGCCTCGAGGGCGCCGAGCCGGTCTGCCTGCCACGCGAGGACTCCGAGGGCAACCTCCTGTACGCGGGCGAGCTCGACTTCGGCGCGCTCGATGCCGACGGCACCTCGTCGCAGAAGGCGACGGTGACCATCTCGAACGAGGGCAACACCCAAGTGCCGCTCCTCGGGCTGCTTACCGGCGGCAAGATGGCCGAGGACGTGACCGCCCGGCGCAACCCCTGTGGCGTCGCGACGCCGGCCGCGGACTTCGCCTTCGCGCCCGCCTCCTTCGGCGCCAAGCTGCCCGAGGATCCTACCGAGGCCGAGCCGAACCCGCCGCGCTCGCAGTCCATCGAGGTGACCTATTCGCCCCACCACGATTGCCCGAACGACCTCAGCGACACCGCCACCATCCTCGTGCGCGCCGGAGTCGGCGCGGCCGCCAAGACTTTTCAGCTCGACATGAGGGGCGCCTCGCGCGTCGGCCTGGTGCACACCGAGAGCGTCTTCTTCCAGGTCGATCGCCCCGAGCAGCGCCCCTACCTCGTCTACAACATCGGCGCCGGCCCGCTGCAGGTGAGCGCGGTCGAAATCGTCGAGGGCGACGAGGGCGCGAACAACCCCGACACCGACTGCTCGCAGCGCTGCGCCGGCAGAAACCCCTGCGCCGGCTCGAGTGCGGCCGAATGCGAGGCCTTCACCTGGGCCGACGGCCCGAGCGCGATCGAGATTGCGCCCGGAACCAGCGCCGGCCCGACCTCCGGCGAGGTCGGTCTCCTTGAGGTCAGCCCTCCGCCCGCCTGTTCCGACCTCGATCCCGAGCCGCCAGGCTGCTCGCCGATCTTCAAGGCCTGTGCGCGCATCGTCACCAGCGACCCTTATCGGCCGGTGGTCTGTGCCGAGCTCAAGGGGAAGCGGCTCAATCCTGCCCCCTGACCAGCCGGAGGGGCTGCCTGGCGAGGCGCTTCGCCCGCAGGCGCCCCTCGGCCGAGGCGCATTCTTGACCGTGCCCCTCGGTGGCACCTAGCATCCGAACCCGTGTTGATATTGATGTTCAAGCTGGCGCTGTCGCTCTTCCCCGCCCTGAGCGAGTGGAGCGAGCTGCTCTTCACGTTGCCGGGTGACGAGGTCGAGATCGACTTCGACATCAGCTCGATAGAGCGTTACGGATTCGTGCTCTATCCGGTGCTGGCCATCGGCACGCTCGCGCTCATCGCGGTCGCCATCGTCTCGGCACTGCGCTCCGACGAGATCACCGGCATCGCGAAGGTCGAGTACAAGCGCGCGATCATCGCCCTGCTGCGCCGTGAGGTCGGCGGCCTGCCCGTGGAGAAGATCGCCAAGGCGCTCAAGCAGAACGTCTCCCGGACCTCGCGGCTGCTCGAGTCGTTGCAAGAGGACGGCATCGTGGCCGAGCAGACGTTCAAGAAGCGCAAGATCTGGCGCATGCGCGGGTTGTCGAACGACTGACGAGCTCTCTCGGCAAGAGCCCGCGAGAGCGCGAGTGACCGCTCCCTTCGCAGCTTGAGGAAGAGACGCACCGGCCGGTCGCCGCTCTTGGCCGGTCAGAGCTGCCAGACGCTCCACGGCCTCATCCGGGCGCCGCCCAGGGCTTGGCTGGCCTCGTGCCCCCGGTCGGCGCTGGCGCGGCTGTGTGCGGATGCACGACCTGAAGCTCCGTCGAGAAATCCTTCTTCGACTCCATCCGGTTCCGCGCAGCCCCCGACGCGCGACGGCGGGAGCGGAGTCGAAGGGGCCCGACTTCGGCCTCGCAGGGGCGGCCTACGCTGGGGCGGACCGGTTATCGATCGAAGGATTCTTCGAGACGTCTTGAAGCCTCCCGGGACCTCGTTGCGACTCCCCCGAGGCCCCCGGCATCCGCTCGCCTTGCGGGCGGGCCTGCGGACGCTCGTGCGAGGGCGCCCCATGCTTGTCCCAAGTTGACCGGGCGTGGCGCGACCCGGTGGGGGGACAGCGTGCGAGCAGACGACGGCGATGAGGGCAGGGCAGGCTCCGGGCTGAGCGTCTCGAGCCGTCGAGGGCGCGGAACCCTGCTCGCGACGATCCTGGGCTCGGGGATGGCCTTTCTCGATCAGACGGTCGTGAACGTGGCGCTGCCGACGCTCGGGCGCGAGCTCGACGCGGGGCTGGCCGGTCTGCAGTGGACGGTCGATGCCTACCTGCTCACGCTCGGCGCGCTGTTGCTGCTCGGCGGGGCGCTGGGCGACAGCTACGGCCGCCGCCGCATCTTCCTCGTCGGCCTGGGCTGGTTCGCCGGCGCCTCCGCGTTGTGTGCGCTCGCCCCGTCGATAGAGCTGCTGGTCGCCGCGCGCGCCTTCCAGGGCATCGGAGCTGCGCTGCTTGTTCCCGGGAGCCTGGCGATCCTCCGCGGCGCCTTCCTTCCCGACGAACAGGGCAAGGCCATCGGGCTGTGGGCAGGGCTCTCGGGCGTGACCACCGCGCTCGGGCCGTTGCTGGGCGGCTGGCTCGTCGAAGCGGTCTCCTGGCGCGCGATCTTCTTCATCAACGTGCCGCTCGCAGGCCTGGCCATCTGGGCCGCAGCGCGCTGCGTTCCCGAGCTGCGCGGCCGCACGGCCGCGGCCCGCCTCGACCTCCTCGGCGCGGCGACCGTCTCGGCCGGCCTCGGGGGCATCGTCTTCGCCCTCACTGAAGGGCCGGCGAGCGGGTGGCGGCCGCTCTGCGTCGGGATAGCCGGCTGCATCAGCCTGGCGCTCTTCTTCGTCGTCGAGCGGCGAGCCGAGAACCCGATGCTGCCGCTCGGCATCTTCGGCTCGAAGCGCTTCTCGGGCGCCAACGCGGCCACGCTCGCGGTCTACTTCGGGCTCGGTGGCTCGATGTTCCTGGTCGTGCTGCAGCTCCAGAGCGTCGTCGGCTTTTCGCCGTTGCTCTCCGGCGCCGCGCTCATGCCGCTCACCGCGCTCCTGCTGGTCCTCTCGCCGCTCGCCGGCCGCCTCTCTTCGCAGATCGGGCCGCGGCCGCTGATGACCCTCGGCCCGCTGGTCGCGTCGGCCGGCCTTGCCCTGCTCGCGGGCGTCGGCGCCGGGGCCTTCTATCCGACCGACGTGCTGCCGGGAGTCGGGTTGCTCGGACTGGGGCTCGGGTTGACCGTCGCGCCGCTGACGACCGCGGTGCTGACGAGCGTGTCGCAAGAGGTCGCGGGCGCCGCCTCCGGCGTCAACAACGCGATCGCCCGGATCGCGGGGCTGCTCGCGGTCGCGGCGCTGCCGGCGCTCGGCGGGATGGAGGGCGCCGATTTCGCCGATCCGCGGGCGTTCTCCGAGGGGTATCGGCGCGCGATGCTCGCCGCGGCGGCCATCTGCGGGGCCGGAGGCCTGATCTCGCTGGCGACCATCGGCGGAGAGGAGAGAGGGCCGCCTGGCCGGCAGTGAGCTCGAGCTGACAGGGCGGTCCGGAGGCCCGGAGCGCCAGCCTTCGCGCGGGGCGGCCCGCACGCGCGCAGGGGGCCGAATTCGAGCGGTTTTTTGGCCAATGAGGCCCAGGGAAGCCCCTGGCTGGCCCGTAGAGCGATCTTGGACCGTCAGGCTTTCAAATAGGGCTGGCGGTCGAACGGCGCTCCTAGGGCCATCCTAGGGCCGCTAAGCCGGCCAAGCCGGAACCAAAAGGGTCCGAGCGTCTGTGCTGGCCGGCGGGCTTCAGGCCATGGACCATAGACGCCAGGGTGAACGAGCCCGACGAAGCGAGCCGCTGAGCCCGTTGGCCAGCGAGGCTCCCGGCTCTCGTCTTGGCGATGCATGCCAAGGCGGCAGTGGGCTTCTTGCCAGTCTGGTCAAACTCGCCAGCAAATCTCCAGGCTCAACCTCCCGCCCCGTCGAAGATGTCCTCGAGCCGCTTCGCGTCGAGCACCCGCTCACTCCAGACCTCGAGCTCTTCGAGCGACGCCCCGCCCAGCCGCTCGCGAAGCTCTTCGCTGACGGGGCCGAAGCGGCGCTCGATCTGCCGCAGGATGACTCGGGCCTCGCCCTCCGCCAACGTCTCCTGCACCGCCCTGGACACCATCGGCTCCTCCTTCTCCGGCATCGCCTTCAAGACCGCGGCGCGCAGCTCCTCGCGCCTCGCTTCCTCAAACTGAAAGTACATATAGCGCCCGACCGCCTCCAAGAAGCTGTCGGACATGCCCCTCAGGTCCTCGAGCATGCGAGCGAGCGTCTCGACGGGCTCGTACTTCGGGTAGCGCACCGAATACCTCAACAACAGCAGACCGCCCCGAAGATGCGGCAGGGCCGACAGCTCCGGCGCCGGGACGTGCCCGACGTCGAGGACTCGAATCGGGAAGTCGAGCCCTTCGGCGCACAGCTCCTCCTCGCACTCCACCTCGTCGCTGAAGCGCCACGGTCCCTTCCAGCGCGCGGCGCCGTGGTAGACGACCAACGGCACGACCAGCGGCAGCTTGCCCGAGTGCTCGGGCTTCTCGCTCAGCCGCCGCAGGAGCTCGGCGAGGTAGCCGAGGAGCTGCAGGCCGACGTCGGGATCCGGCGCGCTCTTGTGCTCGATGAGGCAGTAGACGTACGCCGCCTCACCACCGAGCAGCCGGATGCGAAAGAGCCTGTCCGCCTGGCTCCTGCGCAGCTTGACGCTGGCGAATTCGGCGGGCATCAGCTCCGGCTCGCCGGCGCGCATCCGCGCGACGAGCGCCGGCGAGAGCCGCTCGCGCAGCAGCGCCCCGGCGACTCCGGGCTGCTCGAGCAGCAGCTTGAACAGCAGGTCGTGACCTTGCGCGA
This sequence comes from Myxococcales bacterium UBA5297, assembly GCA_002408385.1. Classification (GTDB taxonomy): domain Bacteria; phylum Myxococcota; class Myxococcia; order Myxococcales; family UBA5297; genus UBA10939. Next base: position 1,960 of record DHSB01000218.1, on the reverse strand, counting down.
GGTCGCTTGGCATCCCCCCACCTCCCTCCGAGCGAAGAGAGCCTAGCGCAAGGGGCTGACATCGCCGGGCGACAGAGCGGAGGGGCCAGCCCCCTCATCGCCGCCACCAGATCCTCGGCGGGCGACCGTCCTGCCCAATCCCCTCTCCCCGCGCAAGCGCGGGAAGAGGAGACTTTCACTGCTCGCGCGCGCGGTGGGTCTAGGGCAGAGGTCAGGCGAAGAGCGCCACCTCTTCGCTCGCCGCGCCGTCGAGCCTGTCCACCGAGTCGATGAGCTCGTCGGCGGTCGTCGAGATGACGTCGGTGCGGCCCTCGGCCCAGAGCACGCGCTCGGCGCGCTCGAGCAGACCATGCAGGCCGCTGCGCTGCAGTGCGCTGACTGCGACGCCCTCCTCGTGCCCGGCGAGCGCGGCGGCATCGGCGCGATCGCTCTTGTTGAAGACAAGCACGCGCGGGGTCGACAGCAGCCCCAGGTCGCCGAGGATGGTCTCGACGGCGCGGATCTGCTCCGGGAAGGCCGGATCCGAGGCGTCGACCACGTGCAGCAGCAGGTCGGCGTCGAGCAGCTCCTCGAGGGTGGCGCGAAAGGCGTTGACCAGGTCCTTGGGCAGGTCGCGGATGAAACCGACGGTGTCGGTGATGATCACCTCGCGATCGCGCGGGAAGCGCAGCCTGCGGCTGGTCGGGTCGAGGGTGGCGAACAGCTTGTTCTCGACGAGCACCTCGCTGCAGGTAAGCGCGTTGAGCAGGGTCGACTTGCCGGCGTTCGTGTAGCCGACGATGGAGATGACCGGCAGGTCGCGCCGGTTGCGCTGGCGGCGGCGCACGGCGCGCTCGCCAGAGAGCCGCCCGATCTTCTTCTCGAGGTTCGAGATGCGGTCGCGCACGCGCCGCTTGTCGATCTCGAGCTTGGTCTCGCCAGGGCCTCGGCCGCCGATGCCGCCAGTCAGGCGCGAGAGCGAGTCGTCGCGGGCCGACAGGCGAGGCAGCAGGTACTTGAGCTGCGCGAGCTCGACCTGCAGCTTGCCGTCGGCGCTCTGCGCGCGCTGAGCGAAGATGTCGAGGATGAGCTGGGTGCGGTCGACGATTTTGAGGCTGGTCTCCTCGCCGATGTGCCTGGCCTGCGAGGGCGACAGATCGGTGTCGAAGATGATCATCGTCGCCATCTGCTGCATCGAGCGCAGCACCAGCTCCTGCAGCTTGCCGCGGCCGATGACGTAGCGCGGGTCGACCTCGCGCCTGCCCTGGACGATGCAGTCGAGGATCTCGACGCCGGCCGAGCGCGCGAGCTCCTTGAGCTCGGACATCGACTCCTCGGCGGCGCGCTTGCCGTTGACGCTCATCCCCACGAGGATCGCGCGCTCGAGGCCGTCGGTGCGCCGCACGGCGGCGCGGCGCGCGAGCTCGTCCTCGAGGCCGGCGAGCAGCCGGTCGAGGTCGATGTCCGCGTCGTGCACCTGGCGCAGCCGGTCGACCTTCCACAGGTCGTTGTTCGGATTGTCGGCGAGCAGGTGGGCCCAGTGGATCTCGCCCGGCAGGCCGTCGTCGAGCACGGCGATGGCGGCCACCGCGTCGAGCCGCAGCAGCGCAAGGTCGGTCAGGTCGTCGCGGGTGAGCGGCTCGCCCTTCAGGTGCGTGTGCACCAGGCGCAGGCCTCGCAGGCGGACCTGACCGGCGCGGGCGCGGCCGATGTCGGGCAGCTCGAGGTGAGTCGCGTCGCCGACGATGACCTGCTCGACCTCGCCCTTGCGATTGAGCAGCACGCCGAGCTGGCGGTTGGTCTCGCGGGAGATTTCGGTGAGGTGGCGTGCGAGCTCGGGAGAGACGAGCTCGCTGTAGCCGACCCGTCGCCGGTAGGTGTGGCGCAGCCGTTGAAGCTGGTTCTGCTTGAGTCCGAGAGTGTTTCCGAAGATGTCGCGCTGAATGGTCGTCTTCCTCCAGCCCGACTTTGACACGGCTAG
>DHSB01000101.1:23102-23424 GCA_002408385.1 Myxococcales bacterium UBA5297 | reverse complement strand
GAGCGCCTGCTCGTCGACATGGAGGCGGCCGGCGCCCGGCGCGAGCGCACGACAGCGCGGCTGGTCGGCGGCGCCGCCATGTTTCGGGCGGAGCCGCCCGCGGCGCCGTCGGCCATCGGCGAGCGCAACGTGGCCGCCGCCCGCTCCGAGCTGGCTCGATACGGCATCCCGATAGTCGCCGCGGAGGTGGGCGGGCACGTCGGCCGGAGCGTCGAGATTGAGGCGGCCAACGGAATGCTGACGATCAGGAAGCTCGAGTGAGTTGGGAGTTCTGAGGTGGGAGGTGGGAGTTCTGGCGAGCCCGGGTTCCGCTCACCCTGAG
>DHSB01000101.1:7809-22984 GCA_002408385.1 Myxococcales bacterium UBA5297 | reverse complement strand
GCCCGGGTTCCGCTCACCCTGAGCGAAGTCGAAGGGCCTCTCGCGACTTCGCCTGCCCCGAGCCTGCCGAGGGGCTCAGGGTGCGCGGGCGGCGCGCCGTTTGTGAGTTGTGAGTCGACGGCCGGGCTCATCGATGCGGGCGCACCCGCCAAGACCGGGCGTCAGGCTCGCTTCTGCCCTACCGCGGCGAGCGCCGCGGCCACGACCCGCTTGAGCGGCACGCCGCGCTCGCGCGCGAGCCTCGCGCAGTCCTCGTACTCGGGCGCCAGGTTCACCGTCGCGCCGCCGAACGAGGCGCGCTTGATGCGCACGCTTCCATAGGGCGTCTCGACCGTCTCGAAGCTGCGCTCGGTGACGGTCCGTTCGACCGGGTGCGCGCGCACGCCGAGCGTGGTCGTCTCGCGCAGCAGCAGCGCGGTCAACGCCTCGCGCTTGTCGCCGGTCGCGAGCACGCCGAGAAGCTGCCCGGGCCGCCCCTTCTTCATCGTCACCGGCGCGACCCAGACGTCGAGCGCGCCCTCGGCGATCAGGCGCTCGAGCGTCCAGGCGATCAGCTCCGGGGTGGCGTCGTCGAGGTTGGCCTCGAGGACGAAGACGCTCGACTCGCCCGCGGCCCGCTCGCCGAGCAGTCCGCGGAGGACGTTGGGCCGGTCCGCGAAGTCGCGGGTGCCCAGGCCGTAGCCCGCCTTCTCGAGCACGAGCTCGGGGAACGGCCCTTCGCGCGTGAGGCTGGCGACGAGCGCCGCGCCGGTCGGCGTGGTCAGCTCGCCCGTGCCCTCGAACAGCACGCGCCGGCCGCGCAGCAGCTCGACGGTCGCCGGCGCGGGGACGGGGATGACGCCGTGGGCCGAGCGCACCGTGCCGCTGCCGACGGGCGGTGGCGCGCAGTAGACCTCGGGGGCTCCGAGCAGCTCGAGCCCGACGGCGGCGCCGACGATGTCCACGATGGAGTCGACCGCGCCCACCTCGTGGAAGGAGACCTCGTCTACCGAGGTGCCGTGCACCTTGGCCTCGGCCTGCGCGAGGCGCGTGAAGATGTCGAGCGCCCGGTCGCGCACCGGCGCCGCGAGCCCGCTCGCCTCGAGCATCGCCCGAATGTCGGCCCACGCCCGGTGATGATGGTGGCCGTGCTCGTGATCGTGGTGGTGCTCGTGCTCGTGCTCGGGCTCGTCGAGCACCACGTCGAGGTGCGTGCCCTCGATGGCGTGGCGGCTCGCGCGCGAGACCTCGAACCTCCAGCCGCCTAAACCGAGCGGCGCGAGGCCCCGCCGCAGGTCGTCGAGAGGAACGCCGAGGTCGATGAGCAGGGCGAGGAACATGTCGCCGGCGATGCCGCCGACCGGCTCGAGGCACAGCACTTTGGTCATCTACTTGCTCGCGATGAGCGCCGCGTAGAAGCCGGCGCCGAAGCCGTTGTCGATGTTGACGACCGAGACGTTGGGCGAACAGGAGTTGAGCATGCCCAGCAGCGCCGCCAGTCCCTGGAAGCTCGCGCCGTAGCCGACCGAGGTGGGCACGGCGACGATGGGGATGCCGACCAGGCCGCCCACCGCGCTGGCGAGCGCGCCCTCCATGCCGGCGACGACGACGGCGGCCTTGGCCGAGGCGATGTCGGCACGCCGCGCGAGCAGCCGGTGGATGCCGGCGACTCCGACGTCGAAGATGCGCGAGACCGGAGCGCCGAGCGTCTCGGCGGTGATCGCGGCCTCCTCGGCGATGGGGATGTCGGAGGTGCCCGCGGTGACCACCGCGACGCGGCCGAGCTTCTTCACCTTGCGGCGGATGACGAACATGCGCGCCTCGCGGTGGTGGACGCCCTCGGGCGCGGTTTCGAGGCAGATCGCCGCCTTCTCCTCGCTGAGCCGGGTGACGATGACCGGGCTCGGCTTCTTGCGCAGCGCCTCGAGGATGCCGACGAGCTGCTCGGGCGTCTTGCTCTCGCCGAAGACGACCTCGGGCAGGCCCGAGCGCAGGTGGCGGTGGGTGTCGAGCGTCGCGTAGCCGAGCTCGGCGAAGGGCAGGTCCTTGAGCTGCGAGACGGCGCGGTCGACGGGCACGGCGCCCGACTTCACGCCGCGCAGCAGCTTCTTCAGGTGCGTTTCGTCCATGGCCGCGGAAGGTAGCGGCAAAGGTGCAGGGGCTCAAGCGAGGAGGGGGGCGAGGGCCGGTGGGGGCGCACAGCGGTGCGCTTGGGATGAGCTCTTGGCCGCGAGCTTCTCCGCGTTGCTTGGGCTTCTCGGGCGAAGCCGGTCGGTCGGCTCTCGACTCTCGACCCTCAACTCTCGACCGTCGCCCCGAGCACCTCGACGAGCTCGGCGATCACCTGGACCGCGTTCTCCTCCACGCCCTCGAGCACGATGGGCGAGTACGCCGGGTTGGTGGGCTTCAGCGTGATCTTCGTGTGTCGCCACGAGTCGCCGGCGCACGCCTTCTCGCTCTCGTAACGCTTCACCGTGTAGCGCTGCCCGGTCTCAGGGTCGTTGGCGTCGCGAAGCTGGACGAGCACGGTGCGTCCTTGCCGGGCCCCGGTCACCGGAGCGGCGAAGAGGCAGTACGAGCCGTCTTCGATGCCAGGCTCCATCGATCGGCCGACGATCTGCGCGACGAACATGCCCGGTCGGAGCTGTCGTTCGATGTCGACTTCGACCCACTCGATGTCGTCGTCGAGGACGTGCTGCGGATCGCCGAATGCTCCGGCTGCTGCCTCTAGCGGCACAAGCGGCACGCACTTCACGTAGCGGTCCTTCGCAGCACCTGCGACCAGCCGCAGCTTCGAGCGGCTTGTGCTCGGCGACGAGCCCTCGCCCGCGCGAAGGCGGCGGTAGGCCTCTTCGGCCATCCAGGTCGTCACAGCCTTCTGGAAGGGGAGGACGTTTGAGAAGCGAACGAAGATGTCTTCGTTCTGCTCTATGCGATCGACGAAGAGCCCCTCGAGCACGTTCTTGAAGAGCAGCTCGAACTTCTCGCGCGTATTGACCGCCGCCGCCCGGCGCAATCCGTCGTCGCCCAGCGCAGCCTCGACGATCTGATCGAAGAAGAGCTGATCGGCCTGGTTGAAGTCGGTGCCGAAGCGCTCGTTGAGGACGTCGATGAGCTGCGAGAGCGGCACTGGTTGCTCGCGCAGCACGCCGCTTCCCACCTCTGACGGTCCGTCGAGCTTCCGCGCCTCGCCGTCGTTCAGAGAGATCGACCCCTCGCTGATCTTCTGAAGCCGGTAGTACGCGAGCTTGACCTCGTCATCGAACTGGTAGCCCGCGCCGCCGGCGCGACGCGGCAGCTTGGTCATCAGGTGGCGCAAGAACACGTAGAGGCGCTCGAGGTCGGAGTCCTGGTACGGGATTACCTGGCTGAGGAAGCCGTACAGGTTCTGGAACGCTTGGAGCTTGCCGCGCCACAGCTCGGCCTCGTCGGGGCTCTCCTCGGAGTGCGTTTTGAAGCGCGAAACCGCGGGATCGAGCGCCGCGTTCATGGCCTGGTGATCGAGGGCGCTCTGCTTCTGCTTGGGCTTGAAGTACACGGCGCAGAACCGCGCGAGCTCCTCGTCGCGGTAGATGCCCGCCTCGTCGAGCTCGCCCTTGACAGCGTAGAGCCGCGCGGGATCGACCTCTTCGCCCATCTCGGCGCCACCGTAGTAGGTCTTGAACGCCTCGCGGATCTCCTCGCGGTCGTTCACGAAGTCGAGGACGAAGGTGTCCTCCTTGAGCGGGTGGATGCGGTTGAGCCGCGACAGCGTCTGCACCGCCTGAATGCCGGCGAGCCGCTTGTCGACATACATCGTGTGCAGGAGCGGCTGGTCGAAGCCGGTCTGGTACTTCTCGGCGACGAGGAGCACCTGGTACTCCGGTGACGCGAAGCGCTCGGGCAGCTCCTTCTCGCGTAGCCCGTCGTTCATCGCCTCCTCGGTGTACGAGACCTCCGGCAGCTTGTCGTCCTGCACCGTGCCCGAGAACGCGACGAGCGACTTGAGCGGGTAGCCCTTCTCCTTGATGTACCTGTCGAAGCTCTGCTTGAGGCGAACCGCCTCGAGACGGGAGCCGGTCACCACCATCGCCTTGGCGCGCCCGCCGATCTTGTGGCGGGTCACCGCGTGGAAGTGCTCGACCATCACCTCGGTCTTTTGGGCGACGTTGTGTGGGTGCAGCTTGAGGAAGCGCGCGAGCGCACGAGCTGCCTTCTTGCGCTCGACGTTCGGATCGTCCTCGCACGACTTCAAGAGCCGGAAGTACGTCGCGTACGTGGTGTAGCTCTTGAGCACGTCGAGGATGAAGCCCTCTTCAATGGCCTGGCGCATGGTGTAGCGGTGCGCGGGCTCTCTGTTGCGTCCGAACACCGCGAAGGTCTTGTGCTTGGGCGTGGCAGTGAAGGCGAAGAAGCTCAGGTTCGCCTGCCTGCCGCGCTTGGCCATGCTGCGGAACAGCTCCTCGAGGTCTTCCCGACCTTCCTCGGCAGCGAGCTTCTGCGCCTCCTTGCGGAGCGCCTCGCCGCCGAGCACTTCCTTCAGGTCCGTGGCGGTCTCGCCGCCCTGGGAGCTGTGCGCCTCGTCGATGACCACCGCGCAGCGGCGGGTCTGGAGCGTGCCCGAGGCGGCCTCTCCCCGCTCCTCGGCCATCTTGAGCAGGTGCCGTGAGACGAAAGGGAACTTCTGCAGCGTGGTGATGATGATCGGCACGGCGCTCTCGAGCGCCTCGGCGAGCTGACGAGAGCTCTCGTCGATCTTCTCCACCACGCCGCGCTTGTGCTCGAACTGGTAGATGCAGTCCTGGAGCTGCTGGTCGAGCACCACGCGGTCGGTGACGACGATGACGCTGTCGAAGACGCGCCGGTTGCGCTCGTCGTGCAGCGACGCGAGCCGGTGTGTGAGCCAGGCGATCGTGTTGCTCTTGCCGCTGCCGGCCGAGTGCTCGACGAGGTAGTTATGCCCCGGGCCTTCCCTGCGCGCCGCGTCCACCAGTAAGCGGACCGCCTGGAGCTGGTGGTAGCGAGGGAAGACCATCTGCTCGGTCTTCACCTTGCGGCCCTGGTCGTCGCGCTTCTCGTCGATCTGCAGATGGAGGAAGCGCGCCAGCAGCTCGAGCAAGCTGTCGCGAGCCAGGACCTCTTCCCAGAGGTAGGCGGTGCGGTAGCTCCTGCCCTGCGGATCGGCAGGGTTGCCCGCCCCCTCGCGGTCGCCCTTGTTGAAGGGCAAGAAGTGGGTGGCATCGCCCGCCAGCCGCGTCGTCATCAGCACCGCGTCGGTGTCGACGGCGAAGTGCACGAGCGTGCGCCTCTTGAACGCGAAGATGGGCTCGCGCGGATCGCGGTCCTGCTTGTACTGCCGTCGCGCGTCCTCGACGGTCTGCCCGGTCATCGCGTTCTTCAATTCGAGCGTGGCGATGGGGATGCCGTTCACGCTGAGCGTGACGTCGAGCGATTTCTCCGAGCGGGTCGAGAAGCGGAGCTGACGGGTCAGGCCGAGGCGGTTCTTGGCATAACGCTCCTCGAGCTCAGGGTTCAGCTCGTGCGCGGCCTTGAAGTAGGCGACGAAGAGCGTGCGCCCGTAGCACTTGAAGCCGTGCCGGAGCGTCGCGAGCGAGCCGTTCGCGTCCATCCACTTGCAGAGGTCGGTGAGGACCTGCTCGCCCGTCTTCGACCCGTGTAGCGCTTCGAGCTTCGCCCACTCCTGGGGCTGCGTGTCCTTGATGAAGTCGAGGACGACCGACGGGAAGATGGCCCGCTCGCGGTCGAAGCCATCGCGGGAGATGGCGAGGTAGCCGTGCGCGAGAAGGTGCTGCTCGATGACCGACTCGAACGCGGCCTCGGAGTGGCGGGACGCGCTGGTCATCACTTCTCCTTCCTCTTCCGGGTTCGCCTGGTTTCGATGCGCTTCACCTCGGCCTCGAAGTCGCTCTCGAAATCGCGATCCTGGCGCACGCGAAACTTGTCGTACTGCCCCTCGGCGAGGCGCTTGGCCACCTCGGCAGAGACCTTGCCGGCGTTGGTGAGCACCTCGTATTCGTTGAACTGGAGGAAGGCGTCGAGCTTCGCGACCCAGTCGGCCATCTTCATCGGGATCTGCCGGGCTGCCTGGTTCTCCGCGTAGTCGAGGTACATCGACACGATGCGCTCGAGCTCCTTGATCTCGCGCTCGATCAAGTAGTTCTTGGCGACGCTGACATCGCTCTTGAGGATTTTCCCCTTGGGCGCGTTCTTCCACGTGGTGAGGCCCATCGAGGGTTTCCCGGCGTCAGCGCGCTCGGCGATCAGCTCCGCGGCGGTCTTGCCCGTGACCGCCCAGTGCAGCTTGTTCTGCACGGTCTTGAAGAACCTCTGCGTCGTCTCGGCGTGCTTGTCGTAGTCGATGCTGCACTGCTCGTAGATGTCGGTGATCTTCAGGTAGAAGCGGCGCTCGCTGGCGCGGATCTCGCGGATCCGCTCGAGCAGCTCGTCGAAGTAGTCCTTGCCGAACCGCTGGTTCAGCTTCAGTCGCTCGTCGTCGAGGACGAACCCCTTGACGATGTACTCGCGCAGGGTCTGAGTCGCCCAGATGCGAAACTGCGTGGCCTGGGCGCTGTTGACCCGGTAGCCGACGGAGATGATGGCGTCGAGGTTGTAGAAGGCGATTTCGCGCGTAACCTCGCGATTTCCTTCGCGTTGAACTCTCCAATTTTTTCGGAGAGTTGCCTCCGGGGTCAGCTCTCCCGAGGCGTAGATCTCCTTTAAGTGGTGGCTGACCGTCCGCAGGTCGACGCCAAACAGCTCAGCCATGCGCCGCTGGTCGAGCCAGAAGGTCTCGGACTCGTAGAGCACCTCGACGCGCACGGTGTCGTCGTCGGTTCGGTAGAGGATCAGCTCGCCTTCCTGCGGGGTCTGGTCGGTCATGCCGCCGCCTCCACCTCGGTCGAGAATCGTTCTGCCTGCGAGCAATGCCGACGGACGATGGACCACTGACGCGTGACCGATTGCGCGTGGGCTTGATACTCGCGCCTGGTTTTCTTGATGCGCTGGCCCTTGGGAAGCGCCGAAAGCTGTCCCTCGACGTTGAGGTTGCACTCGAGTCCGGTCAGCAGCGCGTGACCGTTGTCGAACACGGCGGCGACGAGCCACGCGTCGATGGCCTTTGAGGGCAAGCAGAGGACGGTCTTCGGTCCAAGCGCCCGAAGCCCCGACCGCTCGAGCAGGCAGGCACGCACCACCTCGACGCTTCCCATGGGTGGTGGGCAGGGGACGCGGTGTGGCAGGAGGGGCCAACCGCGCTCGGTCGCGGCAGCAGCGACTTCGTCGCTCACCTCGCTGTAGGTGCCTTCGGCGACATCGGCATCGACGTGAACCACGAAGAGATCGAAGCCCGGCAAGGTGGGGTCCTCCTCGAAGCTCGCGAAGCCCCGCGCCGCGAAGTCCGAACACCAGCGCAGCACTCCGCCCCAACCCGTCCCGAGCTTCGGGCGCGTCGGCTCCGGTTGGAGTTGGGTCATGACGAACGGCCGAGGGAGCAGCGCCTTGAGCGCCGCCTCGATGACAATCGCGTCGGTCGGGCCCTCGGCGACCAGGGCCACGCGAAGGTCAGACATTGGGGACAGCTCCGAGGTTGCCCATCGCCCACAGGCGCGAGAGCGGAAACTCCCCGTGCAGCCTCCGCAGCTCGGGCGTCAGCGTGATGCGCCGAATCGTGGAGTGTCCCAAGCTGTTTCGCTCCACCGCGAAGAGCCGAACCTCGTCGTCGTCGAGGTCGAGCCCATCGAGCACCGTGGGGTTGTGAGCCGTGAAGAGGAGCTGCCGGTCGGGGCTCGTCGCGGCGAGCCACGCGGCAAGGTGGCCCACCAGCCGAGTCACCAGCCTTGGATTCAGCGCCGAATCGAGGTTGTCGATGGCGAAGATCGGGGGCGAAGAGGCCGAGAGGCAGAGGATCGCGGCAAACAACACGTACAGCGCACCCTCGCTGGCATCGGCAGCCGTCAGCGTATTGCGCGACGACGCCATGAAGCGGTCGGTGAACCTCAAGACGTTCTTCGTGCGGGGAACCGAGGGAGAGAGCAGATCGCCGACGACGTCCGTGACGGCCACATCGCTCACCCAGTCGATCAGCCCGAGGACCTCGTCGAGCCGCGCTTCGTCGGCTTCGCGCTTCAGCGCCTCGAAGCCCTCGGCGAGACCGCCGCCAGCCAGTCCCACCGGCACGCGAGTCTGCGGGTCCGGCACCGTCGAGCGCAGGGCGGGCGTATTCGGCGTGTAGATCACGTACTCCTGCAGCGCTTTCAGGAGCAGCGACGCGGGATCCCCTGGCTGCAGGTCGACGACCTTCAACGCCGAGAGCCCCCGGGTTTCGTCGAGGTTCTCCTTCTCGGTGCGCACCCCTCGGCTGACGATCTGTGTCGCGCCCGACGAGAGCGACTCCGTCTTGAAGGCCCAGGCCGGCTTCGGCCTGTCGAGGGGGTTGAGGAGCGACACGCGGAACGTCGCGGAGGGCTCGCCCTGCGCCTCGAGCATGATGTGCGGCGGGATTTGAGTGCCTGCGAAGGAGGTCTTGAACAGGCGAGGCAGCCCCGCGCGAACACCGTGCCGAATGATGGCCTCGTCATCCACGCGCCCACCCGCGGCAGCACCAAGCACGCCGAGCGCTTCGAGCACATTGCTCTTTCCCACGCCATTCGCGCCGATGAAGCAGTTGAGGCGCCCGAGCGCGACGGTCTGATCGACAACCGACTTGAAGCCCTTGATGTGGACCTGGCGCAGTCTCATGTGGCGCTCCCCATTCCTCGATTTGAGCAGCGAGTGGTGTGAGGCGTGCTAATGCGGCGCTTCGTGCGAGGCGCTATTGAGCCAACACACGGCTGGCGAGTCAAAAGGCGTGGAGATACCCGACCAATTCGCCAGCGCGCGTATGCGAGCTCGAGGCGGGTGGCATTCATGTCGCCGCCTCCAAGTCGAGCTGGCCGGTGACGGCAGCAGCAATCAACGCGGAGCGGCGCTCTTTCAAGAGCGCGATGGTGCGTTCGGTCGCGGCGCGGACGGCGTCGAGCTTCGCGGTCTCGCGGGCGATGTGCTCGACGATGGCGCGCTGCTCCTGCTGAGGCGGAACGGGCAGGTGCACCTCGAAGAAACCCTCGGGATAGAGACGAAGGCGCGAGGACCAGACACCCTTCGAGTAGCGGGTTACCTCTTGGGCGAAGACCGGAAGGCGGACGAGCGCATCGATGTAGGCGGGCGCGAGGCGTGGCCCGGGCTCGTAGACGTTGTAGGCGGGGCTGACGATGCCCTTCACCGGAGCGATCCCCATCGCGCCCATCCACGCCCACAGCGTGTTGATGACGAGGTCGCCCCGCTCGCAGAGCTTGTAGCCCTCGTTCGTATCGGCCTCGAACATGTTGACGTCCTTCTCGGACCGAGGCGTGACGCCGGTGAGGTGCGAGACCGTGAGCAGTTCCTCGTCGCCGGTCTCCGACCGGACGTCGCGCTCTCGGAAGAGCCAGCGTGCGCGCTCGGTCTCCCAGTGCGCCGGAATCTCCCCAAGCCACGGCACGCCGGAGTCGCGCAGCTTCACCTTCGGGTCGAGCCCGCGCGTGACGGCGGTGGCGATGATTGCCTTGAGCTTCTCGGCGAGCAGGTCGAGGACGCGCTGCTTGGCGGCGACGAGGGCATCAAGCCGCGCCGTCTCGCGGGCGAGGTGCGCAACGATTGCGCGCTGCTCCTCGATCGGTGGGACAGCCATGCGAATCTCGGCGAGTCTATCGGCTCCCAGGTGCGCGATGTTCGTCGATTGTCGGCAAAACAGTTGAAACACGCCGGAATTCAGCCAGCTAGCGAACTGCGCTTGCGCGAACTCTGGGTCGAGGCCTTCCCCAACGCGGAAGCGAATCAGGGTGTTCTGAAAGCAGAATTGATGGGGCTCGCCGCGATAGACCGCGGATCGCCCGACCAGCTCTCGGCTCTGGCCTTCGTTTACCAAGATGTCGCCCGGCGACACCGCAAACCGCGACTGCTCCTCCGGCTCGAAGTTCATCTTGAGGATGTCCAAGTAGTCGATGAAGCCGTCAAGCACGTTGGCTACGCGCAAGTAGGGCGTCATGTGGTCGCCCTTCTCGTACTGCGGCGCACGTTGGCGTCCCATCAGGATGGATCCAGCCAATCCAACTTTCATGACGCGCCAATGCGCTGGTACCTCGCCGAGCCACGGCGCAGCAGGGTGCCCGTGCCTCACGTCGTCACCTCGCGCAGCAGCCTAACGATCTCGTCTTCAGCGGCCTTCAGCTCTGCATCGATCTCCGACAGCGACCGCGGCGGCGTAAACACATAGAAGTGCCGGTTGAAGTTGACCTCGTACCCGACCTTGTCCTTGCTCCGATCCATCCACGCATCCGGCACGTGCGGCTTCACTTCTCGCTCGAAGTAGGCCTCGACGTCCTCCTTGAGCGGGACGTTCTCAAAGTCGCGCAGGTCGGCATCCGGCTCGTAGCCCGAGCCACGACCACCCGTCGGCACGGGCTCGGCCTTCGGATCGCGCTGCGTGAACACCGAGCGAAACAGCTTCTGCTCGGTCGCCTTCCAGCGGCTCCCGCGCTTCTTCAGGAGCGCCTCGATCTGGTCCCAGGTCGCCGGCCAGTCGAGGCGCGGCTCGCGGCCGAGCGCCTTGTCGATGGCCTGGACGTCGTTGAGGAGCTGCGGACAGGCGTCGAGGAAGCGCGCCTTGTCGTCGGCGGTCATCTGGTAGCGCAGGCGCAGCGGGCGCTCGATGGTGACCCGCGTGTAGCCGAAGTCGGCGTTGTCGAAGAGCTTCGAGCGCGGGCCCTCCTTGAACCTGCCGTAGAGCCGCACGAGCTCGTCTATCTGCGCGGCGGTCATGTGACGCCGCTTGTCGCCGAGGCTGCGCTTGCTCTCCTCGCTGCCGCCCGCGGTCCACACATCGCGCGCGTCGAGGAGCTGTACCTTGCCCCAGCGCCGCTTCTCCTTGCGGTTGGTCACGACCCAGACGTAGGTGCCGATGCCTGTGTTGTAGAACATCGACTCCGGCAGCGCGACGATGGCCTCGAGCCAGTCGTTCTCGAGCAGCCACCTGCGGATCTCGCTCTCGCCCGAGCCCGCGCCACCCGTGAACATCGGCGAGCCGGAGAAGACGATCGCGAGCCGCGAGCCCTCCTTGTGCTCCTTCGGCTTCACGTCTTCGCGCTTGCTCCACATGTGCTGCAGGAACAGCAGCGCGCCGTCGTTCACCCGCGGCAGGCCGGCGCCGAAGCGGCCGTCGAAGCCGCGCTTCTCGTGCTCCCTCTGGATCTCCTTCTGCTGCTTCTTCCAGTCGACGCCGAAGGGCGGGTTGCTCAGGAAGTAGTCGAAGGTCTCGGACGGGAACTGGTCCTCGGTGAAGATGTCGCCGAAGCGGACGTTGTCGCCGCCGCCGTTGTGGCTCACCTCCTTCATCAGCATGTCGGAGGCCGCGGTGGCGAAGGCGCGATTGTTGTAGTCCTGGCCGCAGGCGTAGAGCATCGCCTCGGTGTTGTGCTCGCGCAGGTAGCGCTGGGCCTCGGCGAGCATGCCGCCGGTGCCACAGGCAGGGTCGAGCAGCTTGCGCACCGTGCCCGCCGTGGCGAGCAGCTTGTCGTCGTGAATGAAGAGCAGGTTGACCATCAGGCGGATCACTTCGCGCGGCGTGAAGTGATCGCCGGCCGTCTCGTTGGCGAGCTCGTTGAAGCGGCGGATGAGGTTCTCGAAGATGAGCCCCATCTGCTGGTTGGGCACGTTCGACGGGTGGAGGTCGACGTCGGCGAACTTCGAGACCACGAGGTAGAGGATGTTTGCCTCGTGCATCTTCTGAATCTCGGCTTCGAACTCGAAGTACTCGAAGATGCGCTGGACGTTCGCCGAGAAGTCCTTGATGTACCTGATCAGGTGCTTGTTGATGTTGTCCGGATCGCCCTTGAGCTTCGCGAAGTCGAGCGGCGAGTGGTTGTGGAAGCGTTGGCCCGCAACCTTGTTCAGCTTGGTGTCGAGGGCATCGCCCGCGAGCTTGCCGCCCTTGGCCTTCTCGTGCGCCGCGATGACCTTGGCCTTCGTCGGCGCGAGCACGCAGTCGAAGCGTCGAAGCACCGTCATCGGCAGCATGACGCGCTCGTACTGTGGCGGGCGGTAGGGCCCGCGCAGCAGGTCGGCGGTCTGCCAGATGAGGTTTGCGAAGGAGTTGTGATCAGAAGCCATTTCCGCCGTCCGTCGAGCGAGTGCGTGCGAAGGTGAATGGACGCCTTGGCATCCCCGCGTCCCTCTTTGCACCGGGCTCCAACTGGGCACGGGGGGGCAGGTCGCCAAGCGGCGGCAGGGTACCTCAGGGATGTCCGACTCCCAACGCTTCTTGGCGCCGTCGTGCCGCTGCGACCAGTGCGAGAACGCCGACCGCTGCTCGGCCCACGTGCCGCGATAGGCAGCCGCACGCAGGGGCCGCTCGGCATCGGCTCAGCGCCCGACGACACGGAGCGCAGCAGCCTTGTCAGGTGCGTCTAGTCGATGAGTGCCGACGAGGGCCGGAATGGAGGTACAGCGGTGCGCCCGGGTAAAGCCCATTCCGAGCCCGGGGCCGGAGGTCTTCCTCCTGGTCAGGGTTGGGCGGCGAATTCGCAAGGACTTCGACTGCGGGGCTCCCGCGGGGCGCCTCTACGCTCCGGATGCGCGGTCGGCGGGCTCCCGACGGCCCCCAAGCGCCACCGAACCGAGGCTCGGGCAACTAATTTAGTTCCAAACGAGGTGGTCACCCTTCCGCTGGAACTAAAACTAGTTCTCGAACGAGGCCCCGGCCCCCAAAGAAGAACTTGAGCTTGTTGAAACTGGACCGTCGCCTCGGCGATTGGAACTAGCTTAGTTCTCGATCGAGCCAGACCCCCTTCGTCCCGAACTAAATTAGTTCCCGATGGCGCCAGGCCCCCTTCATCCGGAACTAAATTAGTCCTGCAGAAACCCCCGGTTCCCGGCCAGCGGAGTCCGCGCAACCCGAGGTGCCGATCTGCCGGCTGGCCATGAACCGGTCACGCCCGAGTCGATCGCCTGGCGCCCGCAACGGCGCCGCCCGACCCCTCGCGGAGCCGGGCGGCTTCGAAGCTTGGCATTGTGGAGCGATCAGATCGTCGTGGTCGCCTCTTCCTGCACCTTCGCCTTGGCGCGCGCGCGGGGCCGGCGGGCCGCGGAGATGAGCGACACGAACAGCTCGTCGCCGCCCTTGTCGTGGAACAGCCAGCGGCCGGGCCGGGCGATCTGCTCGTAGGTGTCGTTGAGCAGGGTCCAGGCGCGGGCGACGATCTCGCGCTGCTGGTTCTGCTTCGGGGTCGCGCCGTCGCCGAGCTCCCGGTCGATCTCCAGGGCCATGCGGTCGGCCGACTCGGGATCGGAGGCGACGTAGTGGGTCGGGTCGCGCGAGAGCACGTCGAGGTTCTCGCGGTAGAGCTTGGCGAGGTGCGACAGGTCGGCGGCGGTGTCGAGGTAGCCGGAGCCAGCGCGGATGTGGGCGATGGCGAGGCGGATCTCCTTGTTGTCGCCGAGGTGGAAATCGACGAGCTTGAGCATGCGCTCGCGCACCGTCGCGGCGTCGCCGGCGAGCGTGGCCGACAGCTTGACGTTGCTGGCGATGGCCTGGGCCATGCTCATCTCCTGGTAGGCGAACGAGGCGGCGTGCGCGGAGGGCTCGAGAAGATCGAGCAGGGTGATGTCGAACCGGCGCGCCGGCAGCTCGGCGAAGACCGAGCGCATCGCCGGCTCGTTGACCTTCCTGCTGACCCCCACCGCGGCGACCGCGGCGCGGCGCACGTTGATGCGCGGCCAGCAGATGCGATCGTCGAGAATGGCGCGGTAGTTGGGGAGCAGCTTCTCGAACGCGGCCTGGCCGGTCTGAAGCTCCTCGGGGCTCATCGTCGATTCATCGGCTTCGGTGGGCACGGATACCTCCGGAAAACGGACAGGCGCGCCCCAACCCCATGTCGAAGACGCACACCTGTCGTTGAAGGATGGCGCCTCGCGAGCCCTCAAAGCGACTCACCCCGGATGCCGCTCGCGAGACGAGAGGCAGGCTATCCAAGAACCCGAGGTACGAGCAACCCCTGGGGCGAAAATTTCTAGTCTTCTGGAGACGGTCGAGAGTCGAGAGTCGGCAGCGGGCAGATGTGACCATCAAGGGGCCCGCTCTACAGGAGCAGCGTCGACTCGACTGCGGCGGCGTTCTGCTTCAAGGGCGCTATCCGCTCCGCGTTTCGCCCCACAGCTCGAGCAGGTCGAGCTCGACCGCCTCGAATGGCGGTGTGCGCACGCGGGCCTCGTCAGCGTGGGTGCAGAGCAAGATCCAGTTGCCGTCGCCGCGCTCGAATACTTCGAGGGTGGGCGCGAGTGGGTCGACGAGCCAAAGGTGGCGGACCTTTTCGCGCAGGTAGATCGCCCTCTTCTTGCCCCGGTCAATCGATGCGGTCGAGGGCGAGAGCACCTCGCAGATCCAATCGGGCGCGAGGGTCACCCCAGTGGACTCCGGCCGCGTGGGCATGCGCTCTCGGCGCCATCCGGCGAGGTCGGGCACGACCACGTCGGGACCGAGATGAAGCTCGGGCCCGAAGACGATCCACCATCCGCCGGGGCCCCCACGGCCTGCCTGAAACGGAGCCCCGATGGCGAACCCGAGCGTCGAGGTCGCGACCGAGTGTGGGAAGGCGGGACGAGGGCTGACGATGAGCTCGCCGCCGAGAAGCTCGCCGACCATGTTCTCGGGGACCGAGTCGAGGTCGGCAATTCCGGCGCCTCGCTTGCGGTAGGGGGCGACCATGTCTCTAAGGATAGTTCCGCGCCGCAGCCCTGCGCGCTTGTCGAGCCCAAGCGCCAAGGAGCCCGTCCCCCCTACACCAGCGCGCGTCTTCGGTCGGCATTCGTGTCGCCGCATGCCCAGCAGTGAAAGCCCCCTGCCGGTCGGCGGGCGTCTTCTCGGACAGCATTCGTGTTGCCGCGTGCCCAGCCGTGAAAGCCCCGTGCCGGTCGGCGGGCGTCTTCGAGCGGGTTCTCGAGCGGCATTCGTGTTGCCGCGCGCCCAGGTGAAAGCCCCGTGCCGGTCGGCGGGCGTCTTCGAGCGGGTTCTCGAGCGGCATTCGTGTTGCCGCGTGCCCAGGTGAAAGCCCCGTGCCGGTCGGCGGGCGTCTTCGAGCGGCATTCGTGTTGCCGCGTGCCCGGCCGTGAAAGCCTCCTGCCGGTC
>DHSB01000101.1:0-7489 GCA_002408385.1 Myxococcales bacterium UBA5297 | reverse complement strand
CGAGCGGCATTCGTGTTGCCGCGCGCCGCGCCCGTGAAAGCCCCCTCCCCGTCGGCGCGCTGAGATCTCCGCAGCGAGCACTCTGCCTGAAGGCGCGCCGGCGGGGAGGGGGTTTGGGGGTAGGGCAGGGGTCGGTGATCGGCTCGAATTTGGATTCGAACGAAGTTCGCCTGCCTCGACAGGATTTGCACCGGATTCCTGTTCAAGGCCGCCCGTGCTCTCGACGAGGTTGAGTGGGGCCGACCGCCTGCCACCTACCCCCAAACCCCCTCCCGCACGGCGCGCATTCATTCTTCTAGGCAGGGGCGAGCCCCTCAGCGCGCCGTGCAGGAGGGGGCTTTCACGCTTTGTGCGCGGTGCTTCGGGGCAAGGGCGATCCGCCGGAGAGGCAGGTATTGGGGACCTACTCGGCAGACCTCATCAGCGGTGAACGAGAAGCGAACCGAAGCCTGCAGTGGGTGGTGAGCGAAGAGCGAACCGAAGCCTGCAGTGTGCTGGGGAACGAAGCGTCTGGCTGCGGGGAAGCCGGCGTTGCGGCGTGGTGAGGTGGAGTCGACCCTGCCGTCGCAGGAGAGCGAAGAAGGAGGGGGACTCATGCAGCGCTTTCAAGACCTCAAAGTGTGGCAGCGCAGCCATGCCCTGACCCTGGAGATCTACCGGGCGACCAGCAGCTATCCCGCCACGGAGCGATTCGGCCTCGTCTCGCAGTTGCGGAGGGCAGCGGCGTCGGTGCCGACGAACATCGCCGAAGGCTCCAGAAGAAGAGGCCGTTGGGACTACGCCCGCTTCCTGAACATCGCCGAAGGCTCGCTGGCCGAGACCGAATACCTCGTGCTGCTGAGCGGCGAGCTCGGCTACCTGAAGAGCCATAAGCGGTTGAGCGCCGAGATCGACGAGCTGGGCAAGATGCTCTACGCGTTGCGCCAGAAGGTCGAAGCCCTCGCCCGCGCCGAACCGGCACCCACTCCCAACTCAAAACTCAGAACTCCCAACTCCTAGAAGTACAGATAGCGCAGGTCCAAGTTGAAGACCCACTCTCCGCTGGCCGGCACGCCGCCGACGTCGAGCAGCCTGCCCCAGTGGAGCTGGACGACGAGCGGTCCGAGCCCGATGTCGGTGCCCAAGACCGCTGAGAGGCTGCGCCGGTCCCAGGCGGTGCTCCAGTTGTCGAAGGCCGCGCCGAAGTCGAAGCCGGCGACCCCGAAGATGCCCGAGAAGATGGGGACCATCACCAGCCCGTCGAGCGGCAGGGTGAGCCGCAGGTTGGAGACGTAGTAGTTGTCGCCGAGCAGCCGCTCGTCGCCGAAGCGATAGCCCTCGAGGTTGCCGATGCTCGAGAGGAAGAACTGCGGCGAGAAGCGCCCGCCGCTGGTCGCCCCGCCCGCGGCCCTCAAGAGCACGCTGCTGCGCCCGGCGATGTGGAAGCGGCGCTGGGCGTCGCCCTGGAAGCGCGCGTAGCCGAAGCCGCGCATCGGCAGGTAGCCCGCGCTCACCGCGCCGACCAGCGAGGTGCCGGAGATCGGGCCGGCCAGGAAGTTGAGGATCGTCGTGTCGTAGCCGAACTGGGCCGAGCCGACGATCTCGGGCTCGGTGCCGCCGTTGAGGCGGGTCCAGTCGTTGTAGAGGTTGCCGTCGTAGTCGGTGTAGGCGAAGCGCTCGACCCCGCGGATCTCCATGCTGCCCTCGAGGCGCCGGAAGCGGTCGAGCGGGTAGCGGGCCAGGCCGGCGACCCCGAACTCGCGCTGCAGGTAGTAGTTCGAGCTGTCGGGGAAGGTCTTGTCGCGCCGCGGCTCGAAGGTGTGGAAGGCGCCAACCCCGAGCGCGGGGCGCTTGGACTGGTTGATGTAGAAGACGAGCGCGTCGGTCAGCTTGAGCGAGCCGTAGACCGCGACGTTGACGAGCAGCACGTGGTCGCGCAGCAGGTCGGTGACCGCGAGTCCGGCCGCGCCGACCGAGGTCGGCCCGATCACCGCGCCCGCGCTCGCCTCGACGCGCCAGTTCTTCGTCGCGCTCGGCTTGTAGACCGGGTTGCCGCCCGGCAAGGGATCGCGCGGATAGCTCAGGTTCTGGGCGACGACCAGGCCGGCCCCGCCGCGGCCCTCGGAGGGCCGCTCGTCGATGAAGCTCCCCTCGTCGAGCTTGAAGAGCAGGTAGGAGCCGCGGTGGAAGCCGAGCGCGAGCAGCCGGTCTTCGGCGCTCGGGACGGCGGTGAGCAGCGCGCTCGAGGTGTCGGTCAGACGCCTCTCGAGGCCGTCCTTGAGCAGCCAGAGATCGGGCTTTCCCGACTCGTAGGAGGTGAAGAGCACCCCGCCGAGCGCGGGGACCGGCCCGCGGTCGGGCTGCTCGTGCCAGGTGAGGCGCGTGCGCTCGCGGGTCTTCAGGTCCAGGGCGAAGAGGTTCGGCTCGTGCGACTCGGTCTCGTCGCAGGTGAACAGCAGGCGCCCGCCGTCCCAGTAGAGCTCGGCCTCGGCCCAGACGTCGTTGGTCAGGCGGGTCAGCAGCCCGCGCTCGGAGCCGGAGAGGGTGAGCACGTACACGTCGCGAAAGCCCGCGAGGTCGACGCCGGCGAAGGCGACCTTCTTGCCGTCGGGCGAGAGGGCGGGGTCGTAGATCTCGATGAGCTCCCCGGGCACGAAGCGCTCGGTCTTGCCGAGCTCGATCTCCACCTTGGTCTTGCCCGCCACCTCGGATTCGACCGTGGTCACCGGGCGCACGTAGATCACGTCGCGGTCCCCGGTGCGCCCCGAGTAGAGCAGCCTGCCGGCGCGCAGCGAGGTGACGCGCCGGTCGACCGGGTGCAGCGACTCGAGGTCCGGGCGCTGGTCGCGCGCGACGAGCTTGCGCGAGCCCGGGTCGCGCAGGTCCTGGATGGCCAAGCGGGAGACGCCGGTCATGCGCTCGATGGTGCGGTAGACGATGAGCCTGCCGTCCTCGGAGACGCTGATCGAGTCGGGCTCGCCGCCCAGCCCCTCGACCCGCTCGAAGTCGCTCACCGTCTGCCCGGCGTCGAGGTACTGCACGAAATAGCGGCGCTTGAGCCAGTCGTGGTAGCGGCCGTTGATCTGCTCCTCGGACTCGTCGAGGACGATGGAGAGGTAGTGGGCGAAGCTCTTGGGGATGACCGGCTCGCCCTCGACCTTCACCTCTTCCTCTTCGGCCTCGCCGGCGACGTCGGCGCGGTTCTGGTCTTCGGGGCGGCGCGAGGTGCGGCTGCTGGGCGGGGGCCTGCCGTTGAGCGCCATGCCGGCGAGCGCGGGCGAGCGCTCGAGCAGCTCCAGCAGCTTCTCGGGGCCGTACTCCTCGGCGATGAAGCTGACGCGCGCCTGGCCGAGCTTGTAGACGCCGATGTAGCCGCCGGCCCGCCCGTCGAAGAAGTCGGGCAGCGCATAGCCTGCAGCCGGCTTCGAGTCGGTGATCAGGTCGCGCAGGATGTAGTCGCCCTCCGGGTCCATGCCGCCGAAGGCGCCGTACTCGGCGAGCCCCTCGATGAACCAGAGGGGAAAGAGCATCACCGGGCTCTCGAGGCCCTTCGCGGCGGCGAGGTCGCGCACCTTCTGGATGGTGAACTGGTGCGCCATCTCGTGGGTGAAGACGCGGGAGAACTGCTTCACGTTGCCGAAGAAGGGCATCGCCATGCGCAGGTCGCGCGGGTCGGTGGCGCCCAGGACGCCCTCGCCGACCGAGAAGACGTTGGTCGCCTGGAACTCGGAGGAGGAGGCGTAGAGGATGAAGGGGATGGTGCTGGTCGGGACGTAGTCGAAGGTCTCGGTGAGCCGGTCGTAGGCCTCGCGGATGGCGGCGACCGCGTAGGCGGCCGCGTCGCTCTCGCGCCCGTAATAGAAGAGGCGCACGCCCGCGCCGCCCTTGCTGCTCTCGAATTCGTAGGTGTGCCAGTCGTAGCGCCAGTACGGCACGAGGTTCTGGCCCGCGCGCGCCGGCAGCACGTAGATGTCCTCGAAGGTCTGGCCCGAGAGGCTGGGCGGCGGGGTCAAGGTCAGAGCCGTAGTTCCACCGGGCCAGAGCAGCGAGGTGTCGCGGGCGAGAGCTGTGT
Source organism: Myxococcales bacterium UBA5297 (assembly GCA_002408385.1). Taxonomy (GTDB): domain Bacteria; phylum Myxococcota; class Myxococcia; order Myxococcales; family UBA5297; genus UBA10939. Next base: position 3,438 of record DHSB01000101.1, on the reverse strand, counting down.
TCGGCAGGAGCGGAAGCGTGTAGCTGAGCAGCAGGAGGGGGAGGAGGGATCGCTTCACGGTGTCGGAGCCTCATGGTCAAGCTAGGCACTCGATCCGAGTGGGCGATGACAGGCCCGGCAGCGCGGTGGGGAGAGAGAAGAAGCCTTCCCACGCAGGACCAGCGGGTTCTCAAGCGGTCCGCGCGCGGCCACAGCCGGGGCGCGCGTCGCTCGCGGAGCGAAGAATCGTCCGCTCTCGGCCGCGGTGAGGAAGGGAGGGGCGCCGTCACGGCGGCCTGTGTGCGCGGGGAGGGACCGCACGAATGGCGGAGCTGGAGCTCCGCCGTCCATGCTTCGCCCGCTGTCCAGTCCTTCGCCGGCCGTCCATACTTCGCCCGCTGTCCCGGCGGCCTGTGTGCGCGGGGAGGGACCGCACGAATGGCGGAGCTGGAGCTCCGCCGTCCATACTTCGCCCGCTGTCCAGTCCTTCGCCGGCCGTCCATGCTTCGCCCGCCGTCCTTCACATCGCCGCCTGCGGTCCAACGCGGATTCCTCGGCCTGTTGCGGACCCAAAGAAGAAGCCCGGAGCCGGGCATCCGGCTCCGGGCTCTTGGCCCCGCTACAAGGCAGCGCGTCCTACGGGCTCTTCACCAGCTCGATGTTGAGCGAGGTGTTCTGGCCCGCGGTCACGCTGACCTGGGTGACGAACGGCTCGTATCCGCTCTTGGTCGCGCGCAGCTCGTAGCTGCCGGCGTAGACCGTGTTCGAGAAGAAGTACTGGCCGCCGCTCGCCGAAGCGGTGCTCTGCAGGCCGCGGTTGAGGGTGACGGTGACGCCGTCGAGCATCAGCGGCGGGGTCGAGCCCTGCTCGCGGATGTTGCCGGAGATGCCGCCCTTGCCCGGCTCAGGCCCGACCTGGATCTTGAAGTGGCTCGCGGTGCGCGTCAGGTATCCCGCGGTGTCCTCGGAGACCAGATGCAGGTACCAGATGCTGCCGGCGGGCAGGTTGGCCTGCATGAGCTGCTTGTCGCTCACCGGCAGGCGCGCGTCGGACTTGGTGGGGATGGTGTCCGCGTAGCGATCGAACCGGTAGTAGTAGGCCACGAAGTTGTCGGCCGCGAGGGGATCGGTCCACGAGAAGATGGCGGTCGGCTGCTCGTACCACTGCGACGACGAGGGGTGGCTGCTCGAGCTGATCGTCGGCGGGGCCGCGTTGACGCGCACCCGGAAGGCGGTCTCGAGCGTGCCGAAGGAGGCCATCGGCCCGACGCTGACGACGTTGAAGTAAGTCGTCCCGGTGGGGATCTGGTCCTTGGCGAAGCTGACGGTCTCGCCCTGCTCGTAGGTCGACTGCGAATCGGGCACCTGGCTCTGCGAGGTCGGCAGCGCCGTGGTCAGGTCGTAGTAGTAGGCCGCCAGATCGCCGAAGGGCCGGGTCCAGGCGACGTTGAATGCGTCGAAGCCGTCATTGTAGGTGCGCGCCTGGTCCGGGTGCGTCGAGGAGCTCAGGTCGAGCGGCGGGATGCGCGAAGTCTCGACCGCGCCGTTCATCGTCGCCGCCACGTTCTGCCGGGCGCCGTAGAGCAGCTTGATGCGTCCCTGGCCGCCGCGCGGGCTGCCGCCGTTGGCCGAGAGCAGGCCAGTGACCGTCAGGTCGTCGGCGATCAGGCGGATGCCGCCGCCCGAGCCGCCCGCGCACGAGCCGCCGCCGCCGTCGCTGCCCGACCCGCCGTTGGCGAGCACATTGCCGGCGATGGCGATCGCGTCGCTGGCGATCAGATCGATCATCCCGCCGCCGTTGGCCTGGCTGCAGCTTCCGCCGCGCGAGCCGACGTGCAGGTCGGCGACATAGGCGCCACTAGCCGAGCCGCCCTGCGAGCTGATCGTGCAGTAGTAGCTGCCGTAGTAGTAGCAGGAGACCGACTGGGAATCGCCGGAGCCGGCCGCGCCATAGCCTCCGCCGCCGCCGGAGACGTTGCCGTAAGCGGTGCAATAGCTCGCGTAGCAGCTTCTGCTGCCGCCGTCCTGACCGCGGCCGCTCGCGTCGTCGCCTCTCGCCGGCGCCTCGATGGTCGAGGTGCTGTCGACGGTGATGTTCGGGGCCCGGATGCGCAGCCAGCCGAGCGGCCCGACCTGGATGCGGCTGTTGTTGCGCAGCCAGACGTCGCCCGCGTAGACGTGCTCGCCGTCGAGGGTGACCGTCGTGTTGTCGAGCAGCAGGTTCGCTTCGGCGCAGCGGCCCGCGGTGCAGAAGGTCGAGCAGGTCTCCGAGCCGGCGAAGGCGCTGCCGTCGGGCGCGCAGACCTCGACCACCTCGCCGTTGCAGCGCTTCTCGCCCGCCGTGCAGCCGCCGGTGCACAGGCCGTCTTCGCACTCGTGCGGACAGGTGCGCACGTAGAGCCAGGCGCTCTGGCTCGGGTTGCACTCCTCGACGACCGCGTTGTTGCAGCGCCGCTCGGCCGCGGTGCAGGTGGTGGTGACCGTGCACTGACCGAGCTCGCAGCTCTGCGGGCAGACCTGGCGCACGACCCAGTAGCCGCCCGCGTCGCACTCCTCGACGTTGGTGCCGTTGCAACGCACCTCGCCGGCGACGCAGACCCCGGCGCTGCAGGCCCCGTTGAAGCAGGCGCCCTCGGCGCAGGGCTGCGGGGTGTCCCAGTCGGTGCAGCCGGAGGTCATCACCCGGCAAGTCTGGAGGTTGGTGCCCGAGCAGCGCGTCGCGCCGCCGGTGCATTGGTTGGAGCAGTTGCCGGTGCAGACGCCGCCCGAGCAGACCTGGCCGCTGCCGCAGGGCACCGCGTCGCCCCACTCGGTGCAGCCCGAGGCCATCGGCTCACAGGTCTGCACGCCGAAGCCCGAGCACTGCCGGGTGCCCTCGCTGCATTGGTCGACACAGTTGCGCACGCACTGGCCGCCCGAGCAGATCTCGCCCTCGGGACAGGCGGTCTCCTCGCCCCAGTCGGTGCAGCCGGTCGAAGAGAGCGCGCAGCTTCGATATCCGCCAGCCGAGCACTGTCGCGCGCCCACGCTGCATTGGTCGGCGCAGTTGAGGACACATCGGCCGCCCGAGCAGACCTCGCCCGCCGAGCACGCGGTCTCGGTTCCCCAGTCCGTGCAGCCCGCGGCGGTCATCTCGCAGGTGAGGAAGCCGCCGTTCGGCGCGCACTGGCGTGCGCCGAGGCTGCAGCGGTTGACGCAATCGGTGACGCAGGCGCCGCCGAAGCAGATCTGGCCGGCCGGGCACGCGGTCGCGGTTGCCCAGTCGGTGCAGCCGGATGCCTGCAGCTCGCACTCGAGATAGCCGCCGTCGGTCGAGCATTGCCGCGCGCCCAGGCTGCATTGGTTGATGCAGCCGCCGCTGATGCACCGGCCCGCCGAACAGGTCTGGCTCTCGGGGCACAGATTCTCTTCGCCCCAGTCGGCGCAGCCCGAGGTCTGCAGCTCGCAGACGACGTAGCC
>DHSB01000066.1:22892-23073 GCA_002408385.1 Myxococcales bacterium UBA5297 | reverse complement strand
GCTCGCCACCGCGGGGGCCGCGCCGCTCGCGCCGCTCGGGCCTCGCCTCACGCTCCTCGCGCTCGGGCCTCTCCTCGCCCTTCTCGGCGACGTAGGCCGAACGGCGCGCCGAGCCCTCGATGGCCGCGTCGGCCATCTTGCCGGCGAACAGCTTGATCGCGCGGATGGCGTCGTCGTTGCC
>DHSB01000066.1:22045-22753 GCA_002408385.1 Myxococcales bacterium UBA5297 | reverse complement strand
TCGTTGCCGGGGATGACGTAGTCGATGCCCTCGGGGTCGCAGTTGGTGTCGACCACCGCGATGACCGGGATGCCGAGGCGGTTCGCCTCGTGGATCGCGATGTGCTCCTTCTTCGGGTCGATCACGAAGAGCGCGCCGGGCAGCCGGCTCATCTCCTTGATGCCGCCCAGGTTCTTCTCGAGCTTCTCACGCTCGCGCTCGAGCGAGGCGACCTCCTTCTTCGGCAGCCGCTCGTAGGTGCCGTCCTGCTGCATGCGCTCGATGCCCTTGAAGCGGTCGATGCCCTGCTTGATGGTGCGGAAGTTGGTCAGCGTCCCGCCCAGCCAGCGGTTGTTCACGTAGTACTGGTTGGCGCGCGTCGCCTCTTCGGCGATGACCTCCTGAGCCTGCTTCTTGGTGCCGACGAAGAGCACCGTGCCGCCGCGGGCGATCGTCTCCGAAAGGAAGCTGTAGGCCTTGCGGAACAGGCCGACCGTCTTCTGCAGGTCGATGATGTAGATGCCGTTGCGGGCGCCGAAGATGTACGGCTTCATCTTCGGGTTCCAGCGACGGGTCTGGTGGCCAAAGTGCACGCCGGCCTCGAGAAGCTGGCGCATGCTGATGATACTCGCGGTCGCCTGCACCGGCATCTGCTGCGGGGCCGCCTGGGGCACCGCCTCGGCCGCCGCCTCGGGCGGCTGCACGGCGGGGGTCTCGGCCACGGGGGTC
>DHSB01000066.1:0-21925 GCA_002408385.1 Myxococcales bacterium UBA5297 | reverse complement strand
GTCTCGGCCACGGGGGTCTCGGGGGTAGTCTGCTGGTCTGCCATGGTTTTCTCCGCCACTTCCGTCACCTTGGCGCTCTCGGACGCAACGGCCGACCTGTCCGGCCACGCTCGAGCCGGCACCCGCCGGCCTGCGCTGCGCACCTTCGAGACGCCAATCAGGAAGTGTGTGTATTTACTGCCTGATCTCGAATCCCTCCGGCCCAAAGCCCGGCCGAAGAGCGGCCTTGGGTAGCACAGGCGGCCCCCGTGCGCAAGGACGCCCGAAAATGAACGCTTGGCGCCTCCTGCCCAGTCGTGCGTGTCCGGAAGTTGACCTGGGCCCGGACCGGCTCCTAGGCTCGGCGCATCCCGGAGGATTCATGGCCCGTCTGCTGCCCGTGCTGACCCTCGCCGCGCTCGCCCTCGCGCTTCCCATGCAGGCGCACGCCGGCTGCGGGGACCGCGGCGCCGACAGGCTCTTCGCCCATCCGTACGGCGAACCCGCGGCCGGCTGTGACGAGCTGCGCTCCGACCCCGAGCTGCCCTCGCCCGAGCGCGAGCAGTTCTTCGAGCACCCTCGCGGCGAGCGCCGCCTCCAGATGTTGGGGATCACCGGCATGGGCTCGGGCGCCGGGCTCGCCGGGCTTGGCGGCGCGGTGTTCCTCAGCTCGCGCCTCACCTCCCGCGATGGGCAGGTGCGCCCGCTGCTCGGCGACATCGGCGTCGGGCTGGCGATAGCCGGCGGGGCGCTCTTCGTCACCGGCGCGCTCCTCGTCGGAGTCGACCTGCTCACCGCTCCGGCGCCGACGCCCGACGGTCGCGGGGCGCAGCTCGTGCTCGCGATGAGCTTCTAGAGTTGGGAGTTGGAGCGGCCGGTTCGTAGTTGGAACGGAGCCCGCCCCCCTTTGCTCGGCCTGCGCGCGGCTGCCCGGCACACCAACCCCGGAGGCCCTGCGCCGCAGGTAAACCGCGACACTGTCGGCCAGCCGACCTCTCGGGCAGACGCCCAGGGGCCGCCCGTGCGATAGTTCGCGCAAGCGAGGGGAGCACCCGTCCGAGCGAACCGTCTGGCCCCTCGTTCCGTTCTTTGCAGCGGAGGGCCTCATGGGCCTCGAACCTCACGACCTCGATCTCGTCCGCCAGGCGCGCCTGGCCGGCGGAAATTCCGCTTTCGAGCAGCTCGTCGGGCGCTACAAGCGCCCGCTCTACAACTTCTTCCTGCGCTCGCTGCGGAATGGCTCGCTGGCCGAGGAGTACTTCCAGGAGACGTTCCTGCGCTGCTTCCGCGGGCTGAGCTCGTTCGACCCCGACATGCCCGGCGCCAGCTTCCGCGCCTGGCTCTACCGCATCGCGGTGCACCTGGTGCGCGACGAGTTGCGCAAGCCGGGCTTCAAGCGCGCCCTCGCGCTCGAGATCGAGCTCGGGCTCGACTCGGCTGCCGACGCGCCGCCCGATCCCGAAGACCAGGCGAGCTGGGAGCAGCAGCGCGCCCGCGTGCGCCGCGCGGTGACCGCTCTGCCCGACCTGCCGCGCGAGGTGGTGATCCTCCACCTCTACCAAGGCCTGTCGTACCCGGAGATGGCCGAGACGCTGGGCATCCCGCTCGGAACGGTGAAGAGCCGCATGCACGCGGCCCTCGAGAAGCTGCGAACGGTCCTCGTCCACGACGGCGACGAGGCGGCTGCGGCAATGGAGGTGGCGTCGTGAACTGCAAGGACTGCTCGCTGCTCCTGCTCGACTACCACTTCGACACGCTCGAGCCGGGCGAACGCGCCCAGGTCGACGAGCACCTCGAGTCGTGCGAGGCCTGCCGCGCCACGCTCGCCCGGCTCGAGAGCTCGGTCCCCGATCAGCTCTCCTGGCCAGACGAGGCCCCGCCCGCCGACCTGAGCGCGAAGGCGCTGGAGCGGGTGGGCACCGAGCTGTCGCGCGTGCCGACGCTCGACATGCCCGTGGTCCGCACTCCGCGCGCCGCCGCGAGGCCGGCGAAGCGCTCCCCGGTGCGGCTGGCCATCAAGGCCGTCGCCGCCTGCCTGCTCATCGGCGTCGCGGGCTGGGGCTGGAGCATGCACCACCGGCGGGTCGCGCTCGCCGCTTCGATTGACGGCCAGCACACGCTCAGTCCGGGCAGCCTGGCGACCCTGCGCGCGCAGGTGTTCGATGTCGACGGCCACGCGCCCATCGCCGGGGCGAGGCTGCGCATCCTGCTGCTCGGAGCCGACGGGAAGGAGACGCTCGTCTACGAAGGCCCCTCCGACAAGTGGGGCACCGTCAGCGCCGGCAAGCGGCTGCCGGATCTGCCCGAGGGCGGCTACACCCTGGTCGTCCACGCCTCCAAGGGCGGCGAGGAGACCTCCTTCACCCAGCCCATCACGCTGCAGCGCCGCTACCGGGTGCTGCTCTCCTCGGACAAGCCCACCTATCAGCCCGGCCAGACCATCCACGTGCGCGCCCTCGCGCGCGAGGCAGGCAGCCACCGGCCTCCCGACGGCCTGCCGCTCACCTTCACGGTCATCGACGCCAAGGGCAACAAGGTCGGCCGCCAGACCGCCAAGCTCGACCGCTTCGGCGTCGCCAGCCTCGACTTCGCGCTCGCCGACGAGATCCTCCTGGGCACCTGGCGCATCGAGGCCGAGGTCGGCGGCGCGAAGAGCGCCCTCGACCTGAGCGTCTCGCGCTACACGCTGCCCAAGTTTTCGGTGAAGGTGACCACCGACAAGCCCTGGTACCGGCCCGGCGACGTCGTTTCGGGCCGGGTCGAGACCCGCTACTTCTTCGGCAAGCCGGCCTCCGGCGCCAAGGCGAAGCTGACCGCCGGGGTCTTCGTCGACAAGTTCCGCCCGGTCGCCGAGGCCCAAGGCCAGGCCGACGATCAAGGCGTGTGGGGCTTCGAGCTCTCCCTGCCGCGCGCGCTGCCGGGCATGACCCTCACCAACGGCTCGGCGGCGGTCGACCTCGCCTTCGAGATTCACGACGCGGCCGGCCAGCGCGTCGAGAAACACCACGGGCTGACCGTCGCCGAGGAGCCGATGAGCGTGACCGCCGTCGCCGAGGGCGGCTCGCTGGCCATGGGCATCGAGAGCCGCTTGCTCGTCCTGGTGGTGCGGCCCGACGGCGAGCCGGTGCCGGGCGCCAAGGTGAAGCTGCCGATGGTCGAGGGCTCACCGCAGGGGGTTACCGGCGAGGACGGCATCGCCGCGCTCACCTTCGTGCCCCGCTCGAACCGCCGCGACGTCGCCCTGGTCGTCTACGCGACCGACGGCACGAGCCTCGACCGCGTGGTCGAGGTCTCGGTCGAGTCACTCCCCGCGGTCGTGCGCACCGAGCGGACGGTCTATACGGCCGGCGAGACCGTCGCCGGAGAGATCCGGGCGAGCTCGCCCGCGGGCGTCGCCTTCCTCGACGTCGTCCACGACGGGACCACCATCGCCACGCACACCGTGACGCTCGCCGGCGGCAAGGGCAGCTTCGCGGTCGACCTGCCCGCCGAGGCTGCCGGCACGGTCACCCTCTACGCCTACGCGCCCGGCAGAGACGTGAAGCGCTCGCGCAAGACGCTCTTCGTCGGCGAGCCGCGCGCGCTGCAGATCGCCCTCAGCGGCGACGCCGAAACCTATCGGCCGGGCAAGGAGGCCAAGCTCACCGTGCGCGTCACCGGCGAGGACGGCAAGCCCGCGGTCGCCAACGTCGGCCTCTCGGTGGTCGACGAGAGCGTCTTCGCGCTCGTCGCCAAGGAGCCCGCGCTGCTCAAGGCCTACTTCCTGCTCGCCGAGGAGCTATCCAAGCCACGTTTCGAGCTCGACCCCGCGCGCATCGTCGCCGAAGGAGGCCCCCGCGACCGCGCCGCCGCGCTGCTCTTCTCGCAGCCGCGCCCCTCCGAGATCCACCGGCTCGCCGAGACCAGCCCCTACGAGCTGCAGACGCGCCGCGCCTCGCTGCTCGACGCGAAGTCCCGGGCGTCCAAGACGAGCTGGGGCTTTGGCCTGGTCTTCCTCGGCGTGCTCTTCGAGGGCGCGCTGCGGTTCCTGTTCGAGCAGCTCTTCCGCCGCTTCTTCGCCGGCCGCTGGTGGCGCACCGGCGCGCTGCTGCTCGGCGGCGGCCTGGGCATCGCCGCCAAGCTCGACGGCGTTCACGAGCTGCCCGCGGTCCTCCTCGGCCTCGCGCCGCTCGCCCTGACCCTCCTCGTCGAGCTCTTCGTCTGGCTGCTCCAGAAGGAGCCGGGGATCGTCATCGGCGTGGTCACCACCGCCGTGCTCGTCTCGGCCCTCTTCCTGCTCCTCTGGGGCGAGAACCTGCGCCCTCTCTTCGCCACGCGCGCCAAGGTCGTCGGCGGCCCACACGCCGAAATGTCGGGCCCGGCGCGCTCCACGATGAGGAGACGGACCCTCAACAATTTCGGCAGGGACCTCGCCGGCGCCCCCGGGCCGGCCGCCCAAGCGGCGCCGCGCGGCGACTTCGACGACATCGTCACCAACATCCGGGCGGCCAGGGCCAAGAAGGAGCAGGCAGCGCCGAAGGCCGAGGGAGGCGCCGGAGAGAAGCTCGCCGAGCCCACGACCGACAAGACGCAGGTCCGGGTGCGCTCCTGGTTCCCGGAGACGATGTTCTGGTCGCCCGGGGTGATCACCGGGGCCGACGGCACCGCGACGCTCAGCTTCCCGGTCGCCGACTCGATCACGAGCTGGCGGGTCTCGGCCAACGCGAGCGCGGCCGACGGGCGGCTCGGCGTGGGCCAGGGCGCGCTGCGCGTCTTCCAGGACTTCTTTGTCGACATCGACCTGCCGGTGGCGCTCACCGTCGGCGACGAGGTGGAGGTGCCCATCGCCGTGCACAACTACCTCGACGAGCCGCAGAAGGTGCGCCTCGAGGTCGAGCAGGCCGAGTGGTTCTCGACGATGACCCCCGCGGTCCAGGAGCTGGTGCTCGAGCCGCAGGAGGTGCGCGGGGTGCCGCTGCGGCTGCGCGCGACCGACTTCGGCAAGAAGACCATCACCGTCTGGGCCTTCGGCGGGAAGCTGCAGGACGCCATCCGCCGCGACGTCGAGGTGCGGCCCGACGGCGTGCGTGTCGAAGAGGCGGTCGGCGGCGTGCTCGCCGCGCAGACGGCGGTGCGCGGGAGGCTGCCGCCGGGCGCCATCCGCGGCAGCGAGAAGGTGCTGCTGCGCCTGTACCCGGGGGTCTTCTCCGCGGTGCTCGAGGGGATCGAGGGCGTCTTCCGCAAGCCCTACGGCTGCTTCGAGCAGACCTCCTCGGCGACCTACCCGAACGTCCTCGTGCTCGACTACCTGCGCCGCAACCGCCAGGCCAAGCCGGAGATCGAGGCCAAGGCGATCGAGTACATCCAGCTCGGTTATCAGCGCCTGTTGTCGTACGAGGTGAGCGGAGGGGGCTTCGAGTGGTTCGGACGCGCGCCGGCCAACCAGGTGCTCACCGCCTACGGTCTGCTCGAGTTCGCCGACATGGCCAAGGTCTACGATGTCGACCCGGCGGTCATCCGCCGCACGCAGGAGTGGCTCATCTCGCGACAGAAGTACGACGGCACCTGGGAGCCGGACCGCAAGTCGCTGCGCGACGGGCTCTATCGCGACGAGCTCTCCGGGCGCTACGGCACCACGGCCTACATCACCTGGGCGCTGCTCGAGTCGGGCTACCGCGGGGAGGCGACCGATCGCGCGCTGTCGTACCTGGCCACGCGCGCGGGCGAGGCCGACGACGCCTACACCCTGTCGCTCGTCGCCAACGCGCTGCTCGCCGGCGGCAGGGAACATGCGGCCTCGAGCGTGCTCGAGCGCATCGAGGCCAAGGCCCAGGAGCGCGACGGCAAGGTCTGGTATCCGGCCGGCGGGCGCACCGCGGTCTATTCGGCCGGCAGCTCGGCCGACGTGGAGACGACCTCGCTCGCCCTCCTCGCGCTGAACCGGGCGGCGAGAGCCGACAAGGCGGAGGCGGCGCTCGACTGGCTGCTGTCCAAGCGCGACGCGCTCGGCGGCTGGGGCTCGACGCAGGCGACGGTGCTCGCGCTGCGCACGCTGCTGCGCTCGGACTCCGCCGGTCAGGACGCCACGGCCAACGCCGACGTGCAGGTGCGCTTCGCGGGCGAGACGGTCGAGCAGATCGAGATCCGTCCCGAGAGCTCGGACCTGGTGCGCACCTTCGACCTGACCCGCTTCGCCAAACCCGGCGTGCCGCTCGAGCTCGAGCTGGCGATGACCGGCAAGGCGCGGGCGCAGTACCAGCTCGTCACCCTGGCCTGGGTGCCCAAGCCGCGCAGAGAAGAGAGCCTGGTCTTGAGCGTCGACTACGACCGGGTCACGCTCGCCCCCGACGACACCATCACCGCGCGCGCCCGCGCCACCTGGAAGCAGCGCGGGCCGACCGGGATGGTGATGCTCGCCCTGGGCATCCCGCCGGGCTTCGAGGTCGAGGCCTCGTCGGTCGGCCAGCTCGTCGCCGAGGGCAAGGTGGGCAGGTTCACGATCACCGGCAAAGAGCTGCTGCTCTACGTCGACGGGCTCGCGCCCAACCTCCCGACCGAGTTCGCCTACAAGCTCAAGGCGCGCTACCCGGTCAAGGCCAAGGCGCCGGCCTCGCTCGCCTACCTCTATTACCAGCCGGAGGTGAAGGCCGAGTCGGGCACGGTGGACCTGCTCGTGAAGCGCTGACAGAGGTGTCGAAGAATCCCTCGAGCGATAACCGGTGGGCCGGAGTGCCAGCCTTCGTGCTGGCGCACGCCGGTCAGCCCGAGCGTAGGCCGAGCTTGCGAGGCCGAAGTCGAGGGCCTCTCGACGGTTGCACCCCTAAATCCCCTCTCCCCGCGCCAGCGCGGGAGAGGGGACTTTCACTTGCTCGCGCGGCGGCTCTACGGCAATCGGCTCCTCGTTCACGGGACCTGGCCGGGCGGAAAGCTCGGGCCTCTCGACTTCGCTCGAGGTGACCGGAAGGTGGTGAGCCCGGCGGGCGGCGGTTCGCGCACGCCCTACGACAGGTGCTTCCGGCTCTCGAGCCCCTGCCACTCGTCGTAGAGCTTCTCGACCTCGGCCCCCGCGCGCTCCAGCTCGTCGCGCAGGCCCGCGACCTCGCGCGGCCGCTGGCGATAGAGCTCCGGATCGGCCAGCGCCCCCTCGACCTGCGCCTTGACGGCCTCCGCGGCCTCGATGAGCGCCTCCATCTGCTGCAGGCGGCGCATCTCGGGGATGGTGAGCGGCTTCTCGCCGGCAGGCAGGGACGCTGCCTTCGCCTTCTGCGCGGCCGCGGGCCTGGCCGTCGCCTCGGCCTGCGAGGCCGGCGCCTGGGCCTGCCTGGCGCGCAGCCGCTGGTACATCTCGTGGTTGCCCGGATAGCGCACGACGCGGCCGTCGCCTTCGAAGGCGAGGATCGAGGTCGCCACCTTGTCGAGGAAGTAGCGGTCGTGTGTCACCAGCAGCACCGAGCCCTCGAAGTCGAGCAGCTTCTCCTCGAGGATCTCCAGGGTCATCAGGTCGAGGTCGTTGGTCGGCTCGTCGAGCACGAGGAGGTTGGCGCCCTCGAGCAGGAGCCTCGCGAGCAGCAGGCGGTTCTTCTCGCCTCCGGACAGGGCGCCGACCTTCATCTTCTGCATCGGCACCGGGAAGAGGAGATCCGACAGGTAGTCGCGCAGCTCCACGCGCCGGCCGCCAAGGTCGAGGACCTCGGTCGGCGAGGCGGCCTCGTAGACCGTCTGCTCCGGGTCGAGGGCGGCGCGCACCTGGTCGAAGTAGGCGATGCGCGTGTTCTTGCCGCGGATCACCTGGCCGCTCGACGGCTCGAGCCCGCCGAGGATCATGCGCACGAGGGTCGTCTTGCCGATTCCGTTGGGGCCGACCACGCCCATGCGCTCGCCGCGCTCGAGGATGATCGAGAGGTCGCTGATGAGCTTGCGCTCGCCGAAGCTCTTCGACAGGTGCCGCAGCTCCAGGACGGTGTGGCCCGAGCGCACCGGCGCCGCCGTCTTGAGCTCGACCGCCTTGAGCGCCTCGGGGACCTTCTGGGCGATGAGCGCGCGGGCGGCGTCGACGCGCGACTTGCGCTTGGTGCGCCGCGCTTGAGGTCCACGGCGCAGCCAGGCGAGCTCCTGCGCGATGAGCCTCTGGCGCTTGTGCTCCTTGCGCGCGCTCTCCTGCTCGCGCACGTAGCGCTGCTCCAGGTAGTCGCTGAAGTTGCCCGGATAGCCGACGAGCTTGCCGTGCTCGAGCTCGACGATCCGCTCGGCGAGCCGGTCGAGGAAGTAGCGATCGTGCGTGACCAGGAGGATCGCCCCGGGGAACTCGTCGAGCTCGTTCTCGAGCCAGTCCACCGTGTCGACGTCGAGGTGGTTGGTCGGCTCGTCGAGCAGCAGCAGGTCGGGGCGCAGCAGCAGCGCTTGGGCGATGGCGACCCGCTTCTGCGTGCCGCCCGAGAGCTGCGCGAGCGGGCGCTCCCACTCGGACTCGAAGATGCCGAGCCGCTGGAGCATCGACTTGGCGAGGTGCGCGGTGTCCCAGCCGCCGAGCCGCTCGATGCTGGCGGTCGCCTCCTCGAGCCTCTTGAGCAGGCCGTCGTGCTCGGCCTGCGGCGCGGTCTCGAGCGCCCGGGTCAGGCGCGCGTGTTCGGCGTGGGCCTCGGCGAGCCGGCCCTGCGGCTCGAAGAGCACCCCGGCGATGGTCGCGTCGCCCTCGAAGCGGGGCTCCTGGGCGAGGTAGGCGAAGGTCGCGCCGCGCCGCTGCTCGAGCAGGCCGCTGTCCGGCTGGCGCAGGCCCGCCGCGATCTGCAGCAGCGTCGACTTGCCCGAGCCGTTGACGCCGACCAGGCCCAGGCACTCGCCCTCCTCGATCACGAGGTCGAGGCCGTCGAAGAGCACGCGGGCGCCGAGGGTGACGCGGAGCTGATGAGCACGCCAGAGGGTCATGGGGCCGAGGGTCTACCATCCCGAGAAGTTGGCGGGATAACCCTTTTGAAACGCGCCGGGCAGGCCGAATCCTTCGCCCCGACCGCCGGCGCTCGCGCGAGCGGAGCGAAGAGGCTCGCGCCGGGCCTCGCCGCGGGGCAGCGGGCTTGGGCCGGCACGGAATGATCTGGCGGGCGCCCCGCCGCTTTGTCGGCCGCTTGCCGTTGGCACGGGTTGAAAAGCGCATCCCTATCCGCGAAGCTGCCGCTCGCTTTTCCGCGCTCATCAACCAGCCCACTCGACGACGAAGAGGCCCACACCATGACTCCACGCAGCCTGCGCCTTCTCTCCGCGCTCTTCGCCCTGTGCCTGCTCGCCGCTTGCGGCGAGACGAACGAGCAGGCCGACGGCGGAACCACGCCCAAGGCCGATGCCGGGCTCGTCTCCGACTCCGGAGTCAACCCACCCGCGGACGCCGGCCCCGGCGCCGACGCCGGAGAGGATCCCGGCCTCGACGCGGGCGCGACGGAGGACGCCGGCACGCACGAAGACGGCGGCACGCAGGACGCGGGGGTCGTCGCGGACGCAGGCACGCACCACGACGCGGGCACCGGGGGGCCGGACGCCGGGGTGGTCGACTCGTGCGACGACATTGGGGCCGACCCCTGCCTGTCGAACCTCGACTGCGCCTACAACGAGGTCTGCGGAGAGTTGAGCGAAGGCGCGGCGATCGGCTGCTGCGTGCTCGGCACGCGCGGGCAGGGCCAACCCGGCGAGACTTGCACCCGCGGCGCCGACTGCGAGATCGGCCTGTGCCTCGAGCGCGACGACGGGGCGCTGTTCTGCTCGGGCGAGTGCGAGGGCGACCTCAACTGCCCGGTCACCATGAAGTGCGACGACGTCTTCGGCTGGTGCCTGCCGCGCCGCACCGACGAGCCCCTCGAAGGCTGCTGGCAGCTCTCTCTCGACCAGTGCTTCGAGAACGAGAACTGCCCGCCCGACGGGCGCTGCGAGAACATGGGCACCGCGGAGAACGAGGTCTTCTGCTGCACCCGCGGCGCTCGCGGCACCAAGGGCGTCGGCGAGGCGTGCGCGAGCGAGCTCGAGTGTGAGTACGGCCGCTGCCTTGGCGGGCTGTGCAGCGCGGCCTGCGACTTCAACACCGACCCCTGCCCCGAAGCGACGATGTACTGCGACACCATCCGCGAGCGCTGCGAGCCGCTGTAGCCGTCGCCAAGGCCGGATCGCCGGGCGTCGCCCCGGCGATTCGCGCTCGGGCACGGCCGCGACCTCTACACCGCGGGCTTCCTGCCCGCCGCCGCGCGAGCCCTCTTCGCCGCGCTCTTCTTCCCGGTGGGCGTCCCTGCCGCAGACTTCGCACCCGACTGCCTGGCGGCAGGCTTCTTGACCCCAGCCTTCTTCACCGAGGGCTTTTTCGCCTTGGCTCGCGCGGCCGCCTCCAGGCCCTTGCGTGCCCAGGGCAGGACCGCGTGCCTGTCGTCCTCGGTCCCGGGCGGTGGGGTCCAGTACGACATCGCCACCGGGCGGCCCTTGCCCGAGTCGTAGACGAAAGGCTCGCATCCGGCCCCCTCGAACTCGGGCCTGCTGCTCTCATCGATCTTGAAGAAGAGCCGCTCGTCGACGATGAGGCCGAAGATCGCGTCGTCGAGCCAGAGGCCCCAGCCGCCAAACATCGCGCGGGCGCGTACGGCGCCGAGGGGCTCGAGCAGGTCGAGGACGTCTTCGACGAATCCGTTGGGGTTCATGCTTCCTCCGGCTGTCGGAATCGGTGGGTCCTCGCCGCTCGGCTCCGCAACGACCGCTCGGCGCTCGAGAGGTGCCCTCACTTGCCTGCCAGGTGCGCCTTGAGCACCTGGTAGGCCTCGTTGATGGCCTGCATCCGCGCGGTCGCGTACTCGCGAAACCCGGCGGCGAGCGTCTCGACTTTGTCCGGGTGGTAGTCGAGCGCGAGGCGCCGATAGGCCGCCCGCACCTCGTCGAGCCGCGCTCCCGGCTCCAGCTCCAGCGTGCGAAAGCTGCGGACGACGACATCTTCGGAGGTCGAAGAGGGGGCGCCGCCGCGCGTCGGCCCGGCGCCGATGGCGTCGGCGAGCCGCTGGATGAAGGCCTGATCTCGGCTGGTGAACGCGCCGGCCGCCCGTGCGACCTCGCCGAGGAAGTCGATGACCAGCGAGTAGTTGTCAGGCTCGATCTCGTCGCGCACGAGGCGCGCGGCCTTCTCGAAGCCCGGCCTCTTCCTCTCGGCGCGCGCGAAGAGGCGGGAGGCGACCTCTTGGCCGACCTCGTCGAGCTCGAAGTACCCGGTCATCAACCTCGTCGCCGCGTAGGCCTCCGACTCGGAGAGCTCGCGCGCCGGCTGGATCATCGCGGCGGCCGCGTAGGCGAGCGCGCCCATGGCGCTGTGCACCTCGCGCGTCGCGCGGTTGGGCAGCGTCAGCTCGAACCACTGGTTGCCGAGCACCTCCTCGCCGTCGACGACCGACACCTGGCACAGGCAGTCGCCTTTGATGGACGGCAGCGCCGCCCACGGCAAGTAGAGCTGCGCGCGCGAGGCGTCCCCGTCGCGCTCGCCAAGCTCGCCCGCGACGCAGAGATCTCCGTCGGAGTCGGCGTAGTCATCGAGCGCGGCCTCGACGTAGCAATCCTCGTCGTACTGAAGCCAGACGAGCGCCTGCGCGCCGTCGCGGACCCGACGTGCGGGCGAGACCTCGATCGTCAGGCACATGCCGGGCCCCGACGGGCCCATGCCGCGGGTCCAGGTCAGGGCGTCGACGGCGACCGGGTACTCCTCCTCGCCGCCTTCGCCGGCGCCGAGCAGGTGCGCGATGCCTCGGCCAAGCACGCCGCCGATTCCTTTGCCCGACCAGCCCATCTGTCTCTCCGCGACAGGTGTTTGCGCGTTCGCGATTGCATCTTAGCGAACGAAGCGCCCGCGACCAGCGGGCCGCGCGGGCGCGACATCGAGCGGGCGAGAAACCCTACGCCGCTCCGGCCGCGCCTGCCCCTCCCGCCGCCGACCGTCCGGGGAGCGGATCCCCGCCATCCAGAGAGCGATACCGCCGTCCGGCGCACGATCCTTGGTGCCCGGCGCGCGTTTCTCCTTGCCCGGCGCGCGATCCTCGCGGCCCGACGCTCGATTGTCCTCGCCCGGCGCACGATTCTTCCGCCCGGCGCACGGTTCTCGGTCGTCGAGCGCGCAGTCGTCGCCCCCCGGCGCCGTTCGGCTCATTCGTGCGACCGAGTTGGACCCCAAGAAATCCCCACAAACCACGCGGGACAGAATCCCATCGACTTGGCCGTTGGGCGAGACCCGAGCTAGGATCTGCCATTCGATTCCGACTCCTGTTCGAATCTGTTGCCGAAGGGGTCGAAGGGGTGAAGGACGATGTCACCGACTCGTCGAGACAGGGCATCGAAGCGCGATTCGGGTGTTGCGCCGCTTCCCGATATGCCCGTCCCCACGGCGATTCACGAAGCGCGACTGCTTTTCGACGCGCTCAGCGAGCGGCGGGAACGCTTCGCCGGGTTGAGCGGCATTCCCGATCTGATCGACGCGCTGCCCGGCCTGGCCACCGCCCTCGAGGAGAGCGAGCGCGCCCGAGTAGCAACCAGCCGCGAGGTCGAGCGTGGCTCGGTGCGCATCCCGAGACAGGAGGCGCTGCGCTTCCGGGCCAATTTCCTCAGAGCCGCGCGCTTCCTGCTGCGCAACGACGACAAGGCGCGCAAAGCGCTCGGTAGGTTGGCGAAGAGCCACGCCCTTCCCTTCCTCGCCGGGGACATGAGACGAATTGCGGCGCTGGCCGAGGAGCACAGCGGGATCTTTGCGGCCGCTCACGCGGGCCTTCCCGCGGACCTACCCGCGCAGGCGCGATTGCTCGCCAAACAGCTCGTTCGCGTCCCCGACCGCACCACGCTCGAGCGACGCAACGATGCCTTCCGACAGCTCGACCGCGCGGTCCGAGAGCTGCGCGCCGCGGGCCGCTTCGTCCTGCGCAACGAGCCGGAAGCGCTCGCGCGGATAGCGAGCGGCTACCGGACCGAGAAGAACAGGCGCCGACGAGTCAAGCTGGGCGAGAAGCGGGCAGCGACGCGCAAGGCCGCTGGGAAGTCGGCCGTGTGACCGTCGCGCGACCCGACCTCGCGTTCTCGAGAGCGAGCGTCCTGGCGAGCGAGGCCGACGCCGAGCCGTGTTCTCGACGTTGGCGAGCGCCTTTCCTATGCTGCGCTCGCATTGTTTAAGGGGTCAGTTCATGGCGCGCGACCGCATCACGCAGATTCGGATATCCGGCCTTCGAGCAATCGAGAGCATCGCGCTCGACCTCAAAGGATTGACGGTCCTCATCGGCGACAACGGCACCGGAAAGAGTTCCGTGCTCGAAGGACTCGAGCTGCTTCGGCTCGCTTCGAAGCCGGTCAACTACGTTCACGACGTGCTGCTCGGCAGGCATGGCGGCCTGCGAAACCTGCTGCGGAGAGGCTCCAAGGAGCTCGGGCTCGGGCTGACGATCGAAGGAGCTGGCCCGAGGATCGAATACGAATTCGCGCTCGCCAACATCGGTACCGCCCCCGCCGTGGTCAGGGAGCGGCTCGATGTGTTCGTCAATTCGTCAACGTTGGTGCTGCAGGCGAAGCCCGAGCCGTTGCATGTGGTCGCGAGAGCCGCCGGGAGGACCAGAATCTTCGAAGACGGGAAGAACAGAGAGGTTCCCGTCAACGACGATTCACTCGCTCTCAGCGCTTTTGGCTTGGGCGCCCAAGAGGCCATTCGCCGCGTCATCACCGTGATCGAGGGCATCGAGGTGCATATCCCGTTCGAGACGCGGCCCGGGTGGCTGCAGTCCGAGCTCGATTTCCGCGTCGGTCCCCGCTGGCCGGTGATGCTGGATCACGCCAGATCGCTTGCGCGCGGCGGATTGAACCTGGCGAACTGCTTTCATGAGCTCCGCAACCTCGGTAATGGCGAAACCTGGGAGCGAATTCGGGAGCGTGCTCGGCTGGGGCTCGGCGATGACTTCCGCGACATCCTGACCCCGTCGGTCGGCCGCGGTCAGATCGAGCTCCAAGTCTCCTTCGGCAGCTTTTCGCAACCCTTGCCGGCC
Source organism: Myxococcales bacterium UBA5297 (assembly GCA_002408385.1). Taxonomy (GTDB): domain Bacteria; phylum Myxococcota; class Myxococcia; order Myxococcales; family UBA5297; genus UBA10939. The sequence continues at coordinate 7,943 of DHSB01000066.1, read as the reverse complement.
GAGAGCCTCTCAGAGGGACAGCTTGCGTATCTCGCGTTCATCGCGCTCGTCGAGCTTGGTCAAGGTCGCTCGCTGCTCGCCTTCGACGAGCCCGAAATCCACCTGCACCCAGAGCTTCTGGCCCGGGTCGTCGGGATGCTCGAGGAGGCAGCCGAGGACAGCCCCGTCATTCTCGCGACGCATTCGGACCGGCTGCTCGATTCCCTTTCCGATCCGGCGGGCAGCGTCGTGCTGTGCGAGCTTGACGAACGCCGCGCGACCCACTTACGGCGGCCCAGCAAGGAGCGCCTCGACAAATGGCTCGAGGATTACCGCGGTTTCGGGACCCTGCGCGCCGAGGGCTATCAGGTCCGTGCCTTCGATGAGCTGAAGGGTGACGCATGAGAAAGACCGTACTCTGGGAGGACCAGCGCGGTGCGCTCATCAAAGGCTTCGGGCCGCACGAGCTGCTCATTCGATGTCTTGCCGACCGTTCCGGGGCCCACGATTTCGGGCGCCGTCAACACGTGGAGTCGATTCCGCTCAAGGGCGTCTCCAACCTGATCAAACGGCTGAAGCAGGACGCGCAGAAGCTGCGCGACGACGGGCCCGTCTTCGCCGTGATCGATCGAGACAAGATCCGCGACCAGCTTTCCCCCAAGCCACCCGACTGCATGAAGGGCCTTTCAAGAGGAATCCGGACGGCCGCCCCGGGCGACTACGAAATCGTCTTCTTGGTGCAGAACGTCGAGTCCCTCCTCGATGCGGTGATCGAGGTGCTCGACCTTCCCCGACGCGCCGGCAAGCCCACGCCGGACGAACGCGACCGGATGTTCCAGAAAGCCAAGAGCGCGAGCCGGGCGAAGCGCGACGCCATCCTCGACAAGTGCCCGAGCTTCAAGCGGCTGGTCAGCAAGGTCCTCGAAAGCTGATTCTTCGACGCGCCGTCCCGCAGGCTTCCTGCCGTGGAGCGAGCTGACCGCTGGCCACGCCGGGTCGCGGCCTACGGCCCAGTCCCTCGCCCTCTCGATGGATCGAGGGCTCAAGGACCGCAGCCGCATTTGCTGCCCGATGCCGTTTCCTCTCGATGGAAGACGCACCGAGGCCAGCGTCTGGAGAGCGCTACTTCGCGGCCGCCCACGCTGCCTCCCTCCACAACACGCCCGCCGAAAACCCGCGTTCCGGATTAGTGTGCCCGCAAACACCTCCGAGGAACGAAAGATGAAGATCGCGATCACCGGTGGAAGCGGACACGTGGGCGGGAACCTCGCTCGGGCGCTGATAGCCGAGGGCCATGAAGTGCGCGCCCTCGCCCGCAAGGATCGCCGCGCGCTCGACGGGCTCGACCTGACGGTCGTCGCCGGCGACGTGCTCGACCCGGCCTCGCTGGTGCGAGCCGTCGAAGGCGTCGAGGTCGTCTACCACGCTGCCGCCCGCATCTCGCTGAAGCACGACGACCCGGTCGCCACTCGGATCAACACCGAGGGCGCGCGCAACGTCGTCGAGGCCTGCCTCGCCGCGGGCGTGCGGCGCCTGGTGCACTTCAGCTCGATCCACGCCTGCTCGCCAAACCCGCCCGATCAGCCCATCGACGAGGCGCGCCCTCTCTTCGACGACTCGCCGCTCGCCTACGACCGGTCGAAGGCCGCCGGCGAGGGCGAGGTGCGCGCGGGCATCGAGCGCGGCCTCGACGCGGTGATCGTCGTCCCGACGGCGGTCATCGGGCCCAACGACTTCAAGCCCTCGCGCATGGGCAGGCTCGTTGTCGACGTCTGCAAACGGCGCCTGCCGGCGACGGTCGAAGGCGGCTTCAACTGGGTCGACGTCCGCGACGTCGCGGCCGGCGCGCTGGCGGCCGCCGCACGCGGACGGCGAGGCGAACGCTACCTGCTCGGTGGCGAGTACCTGAGCCTCCACGCCCTGGCCTGCCAAGTCGCCGCATGCTGTGGAGTGCGGTCTCCCTGGTTCTGTTCGCCGTCGTGGATGGCGAAGCTCGGCGTGCCCTTCGCCTCCCTGTACGCGGCGATGACCGGCAAGGAGCCGCTGTTCAACGCGGCCTCGGTGGACATCGTGCGCCACCACGGGCTGGTCAGCCACGAGAAGGCCGCCCGCGAGCTCGGCTACAGCCCGCGCCCGCTGCGCGAGACCATCGCCGACACGGTCGCCTGGTTCCGCGAGCGGGGAGCCATCCGGTGAACGAGCGGACCTTCTACTGGGCGCTGCTGGCCGCCTTCGCGCTCTCCGCGCTGGTGGTCTTCCCCATCCTCTTCTTCGTCTCGGCGCCCTACGGGCGCTATGAGGGCAAGCGGGTTGGCCCCAAGGTCTCGAGCCGAGTCGGCTGGATACTGATGGAGGCGCCGGCCGCGCTGGCGATGCCCCTGCTCTTCGCGATCAGCGACCGCACCTCGAGCGTGACGGCCATCGTCTTTCTCGCGCTCTGGGAGCTCCACTACCTCAACCGCGCCTTCGTCTACCCTCTGCGCACGCACGGCCGCCCGATGCCGCTCGTCGTCGCTGCCGGAGGCGCGCTGTTCAACGTGGTGAACGGCTATCTCAACGGCCGCTGGGTCTTCACCTTCTCGGAGCCGTACGAGCTCGGCTGGCTGGCCGATCCACGCTTCGTCCTCGGCGTCGTCGTCTTCTTCGCGGGCTTCTTCATCAACCAGCAGTCGGACGCCATCCTCCGGCGCCTGAGAGGACCGGGCGAGACCGGCTACAAGATTCCCTACGGCGGCCTCTATCGCTGGGTCTCGAGCCCCAACTACCTCGGCGAGATCCTCGAGTGGATCGGCTGGGCGCTCGCGACCTGGTCGCCGGCCGGCGCGGTCTTCGCGCTCTGGAGCTTCGCCAACCTCGGCCCGCGCGCCTGGGCGCATCATCAATGGTACCGGCGCACCTTCCCCGACTATCCGCGCGAGCGGAGAGCTTTGGTTCCGTTCGTTTTTTGAGAGGAAGCGGGAAGTTGGCGAGGACGAGCCCTTCACATTAGGATCCGGGCAAGACGCCTGCCTCGAGAAGCGCTCCCATGCCCCTGGCCCCCTCGGTCCGCGCGACCTTTACCCAACTGACGATGGAGGCCGCCGAGCGGCTGGAGCCATCGATAGCCCAGAAGCTCCGCGACCAGATGCCGGCCGAGTCGCTGCTGCGCATCGAGCAGACCAGCCGGCTCGACTGGTTGCCCATCGAGGACGACCTGGAGCTGACGCGCGTCGTCGTCGGGCTGCTCGGGCCGGAGCGAGCGCGGGTCTTCTGGCGACAGAACCTGCTCGACGCGCTCTCTGCTCCACTGCTCGGCCCCATCGCCAAGGGCGCGGTGCGGCTGTTCGGCCCGACGCCCGCGGCGATAGTGCGCTGGACCCCGCGCGCCTGGCCGCACGTCTATTCGGCGTGTGGCGAGCTGGGCGCCTCGGCTTGCGAGTCGAGCGCGACCTTGTCGTGGCGCGCCATTCCGCAGGCGCTGCGCCTGAGCTCGTCCTTCGCCCGCGCGCTCGGACACGCCTTCGGCGCCTTCTTCGACTTCACCAACACCGACGGCGAGGTCGAAGCCGACCTGCGCGAGCTCGACGCGGGGCGGGTCGTCTACTCGTTCCGGTGGAAGGGGTAGACGCGCTAGTCGACAGTCGAGAGTCGAGAGTCGAGAGTCGGCCCCGGCTCGAGGCGCGAGACTCAACCACAAGTGACGGGACGCGCCTGAATGCGCCAACACGTGCGTCGACGTTCTTTCGGCAACTCCGTCCTCACGACTCACGACTCACAACTCACAACTCGCTAAACTTCCAGCCCCGTTCCACTTCCCCGGAGCCGCCATGCGGCGCGCGCTTGAGCTAGCCCTGCTTTCGTCAATCCTTGCCGTGGCGCCGTTCGCTGGCGCCGAGGAGCCCGCTCCGACGCGCCGCTCCGAGAACCCGCTCACCCAGCGAGCGGCCGATCAGGCGGCTGCGGCCCCGGGGCAACTGACCAAAGCGCCCCGGCTCCTCGAGTTCGTCGAGGCGAGCTATCCAAAGGAAGCCGAAGCCGCAAAGCTCACTGGTGCGGTCGGCCTGCTCGTCGACATCGACGCGACCGGCGCGGTGACCGACGTCGTGGTCGCCGAGCCGGCGGGCCACGGCTTCGACGAGGCCGCGGTCGAAGCGCTGCGCAAGTTCCGGTTCTCTCCCGCCGAGATCGATGGCGTGCCCGCGCCGGTGCGCATCTCCTACCGCTACAGCTTCGTCTTGAAGGCCGAAGAGCCCAAGCGCGAGGAGCGCGTCGGCGTGGTCAACCTGCGGGGCCGCATCCTGCAGCGCGGCAACCGTGAGGCCGTGGCAGGAGCGACGATCGCCATCGACGACGGCGCGCTCGGCGCGGTCTCCGACGAGACGGGCGGGTTCGAGATGGCCGGCGTGCCGCTCGGCATGCACACCGTGGTGGTCAACGCTTCGGGCTTCGAGCGCTACGAGATCGAGGAGGAGATCGTCGAGGGCAAGATCACCGAGGTGACTCTCTACATCCGCAAGCTCGTCTTCGGCTCGTACGAGACGGTCGTGCGCGGCAAGCGCGAGCGCAAGGAGGTGGCCCGCGTCGAGCTCGAGCAGGAGGAGATCCGGCTCGTCCCGGGCACGCAGGGCGACGCCTTCAAGGTCATCCAGAACCTGCCGGGCGTGAACCGCACGCCCTACGGCTTCGGGATGCTCATCGTCCGCGGCGGCAGGCCTCAAGACACGCGCGTCTACCTCGACGGCGTCCACATCCCCATCCTCTTCCACTTCGGCGGGCTGACCTCGGTCATCAACGCGGACTTGCTCCAGGACCTCAGCTTTCAACCCGGCAACTTCGACGCGCGCTTCGGTCGCGCCATCGCCGGTGCGGTCGAAGGCAGCACGCGCACGCCCTCGCAGGATGGCTACCACGGCTATCTGAACGCGAGCCTCATCGACACCAGCGTCCTGCTCGAAGGCCCCATCGCCGGCGACTGGAGCTTCGCGACCGCAGGCCGCGTCTCCTACGTCGACCTGGTGCTCGCCGAGGTGGTGCCCTCGACCATCGAGCTGGTCAGCGCGCCGCGCTACTGGGACTACCAGGCGAAGGCGGAGTACGCGCCCAAGGAGGGCCGCAACCGCGGCTACGTGATGGCCCTTGGCTCGCGCGACTCGATGAGCGCCCGGCTCGCAAACTCCGGTCTGGTCGACCCGGAGGGCCGCTCGGAGGCCGGCGGCTCGGTAGCCTTCCACCGGCTGATGGGCGCGTGGTCGCACACGGTCTCGCCGGACGCGCGCAACCGGCTGGTCGCCGCGCTCGGGTACGACTCGACCGAGGTTGGCATCGGCGGCGACATAGGGGGTTACGTGACGACCTGGTCGGCGCAGCTCCGCGACACCTTCACCGTCGAGCTCGATCCCAAGCTCTCGCTCGACTTCGGGCTCGACCTGGCCTTCGGGCGCTTCTACAGCGACATGACGGCCCCGCAGGTGCCTACGCCCGGCGAGCTGCCCGACCCGATGATGTCGCGCCAGCTCCACCACGCCATCCTCGAGGACTCCTTCCTCGAGCCCGCGGTGTTCGTGGAGGCTGTCTACAAGCCGTTCGCAAAGACGAAGCTCGTCCCGGGCCTCCGGCTCGATTACGAGTACGGCCTGGGCTACTTCGCGCTCGACCCGCGCGTCGCGCTCCTGCAGGGCCTCGGCGAGAAGACCACGCTCAAGGCGGCCGTGGGCCTCTATCAGCAGCCGCCCGACTTTCGCATCGGGCAGTGGACCGAAGACTTCGGCAACCCCGACCTCGGCCCCGAGCGCAGCCTGCAGACGGCGCTGGGCGTCGAGCGCAAGCTCACCGATGCGCTCTCGGTCGACGTGCAGGTCTATTACAAGCGGCTGCTCGACCTGAGCTACCAGAGCACCCGGACCATCGAACGCGACGGCCAACCGGTCCTCGAGCGCTGGGCCAACGTCGGCGACGGGCACACCTACGGCGCCGAGATCCTCGTGCGGCACGAGCTGACGAAGAGCTTCTTCGGCTGGGTCGCCTACAGCTATTCGCGCAGCCTGAGGCGCAGCGGCCTGTGGACGACCGACGACTACAGCACCTCGGCCTACGATCAGCCGCGTCACCTCGTCGCCGTCGCCAGCTACAAGTGGCCGTACGACTGGGTGACCGGCGTGCGCTTCCAGTTCTCCTCGGGCAACAACCTGACGCCAATCCAGGAGCGGGTCTACGACGCGGACGCCGACCTCTACATCCCCATCCCCGGGGCCTGGAATACCGAGCGCGGACCGTACTTCCTCTCGCTCGATCTTCGGGTCGACAAGCGCTTCGTCTTCGAGCAGTGGACGGCGTCGGTCTTCCTCGACGTGCAGAACGTCACCAACAACGAGAACGCCGAGTACGTGCTCTACAACTTCGACTACACCAAGCGAAAGAACCTGCGCGGACTGCCGGTCTTCCCCAGCCTCGGCGTAAAGGCGGAGTTCTGATGCGCCTCTCGAGACAAATCGCGGTGCTGCTTTCCCTGGTCCTCTTCGGCCTGCTGCCCGCCTGCGGCGAGACCTGGCGGCCGGTTACGTTCGTCGAGGGAATGCGGGTTCTCGGAGTCCAGGCAGAGCCGCCCGATCTGAATCCCGGCGCTTCGACCCGGCTCTCGGCGCTCGTCTACGATCCGGCCGCGCCGACGCGCAAGAACCTGCTGCTCTGGGTCGCCTGCGATCCCGACCCGCTCAAGCTCGACCAGCCGCTGTGCGCCAAGTACGAGTCGCTCACCAATCCCGCGGGGCTCATCGCCGAGAGCGGCGAGCTGCCCGAGGGGGTCCACTTCGTCGGCCTGGGCGAGGAGGCGAGCTACAGCGCACCGCAGGACCTCTTCGCGCCGCTGCCGGCCGACAGCGTCCATCGAACGCGCGGCCTGGTCGCCATCGTGATCCTGATGGCCATCGCCACCGAGCCGCCCGCGGTCTTCCCTCCGCCAGAGGAGGAGATGCTCGACCTGATGATCAAGGTGAAGCTGCGCCAGATCCCCTCGGTGCTGTCGATCAAGCGGATCCGGATCACCGAGGAGAGCGCGCTCAACTCGAACCCGGCCATCGAGGGTGCCCGGTTCGACGGCGAATTGTGGGGACCGGGGCTGCGGCCCGTGAAGCTGCGGCCGGGGAGGAGCTACGTCCTCTCCGGCGAGGCGGCCGCGGGAGCCGCCGAGCGCTACACGGCGCTCGACCCCGACCTGAGACCCGTCGAGAAGGACGAGCACCTCACCTTCAGTTGGTTCTCGACGCTCGGCGACTTCGATGCACCCCGGACGCTGGCGGGCGACGACTCGCAGCGGTTCACCATCGCCTGGCCATTCGATGAGCTGCCCGCCGATCGGCGCGGGACGATGTTCCTGGTCCTGCGCGACGGGCGCGGGGGCGCCTCCTGGGCGCGGCGCGGCCTGTTCGTCTGCGATCCTTTCCTCGAGCCGCCCACCATCGCCGAGGTCGAGCCGCCGCTCGTGCCGCCTTCGGGCAAGGTCACCATTCGCGGCGGGAACCTCGCCCAGGTCATCGACGTGAAGCTGGGGACGGGCTGGCTCGCCAACGTGAGCTACGACGCCGAAGAGGAGAAGCTCACGGGCGTCGTGCCCTCGGAGACAGAGCCCGGGCCGCAGTCGCTGGTGGTGCGCGGAAAGAGCTGCCGGGACGATCCGGCGGTGAGCTACGAGGTCGGCACCGCTCCGTGACCGCTTCGCCCGCGAGTGCAGGGCGAGGGCGGCCTGGACGTCCATGAGTCTCTGGGGCCGATCCACCGCCTGCCCGGAGCGCGTCTTCCCGGTGGCCTTCAAACGGGCGATGCCGGCGCGGAGACGTTAGCGGATGATCTCATCCGGCCCTGCTTGCGCCGCGTGCGTCGCCATTGCTCGATGCTCTGCCGTGCTGCTCAAGCCTCTGAGCGCTGCGCGCTTCGGGACGCAACGAAGGTCGAGCCGAACTCCGAGTTGCGATGAGCTACTCGCTGAAGCA
>DHSB01000161.1:18114-84997 GCA_002408385.1 Myxococcales bacterium UBA5297 | reverse complement strand
CTCCCAGACGGCGCGCACTCGCCTGTACTCGACACGATCATCGAGGGCGCGCCTGGGAGAGGCGATCGACCGCGCCAGCCTTCACCCTCTCCTCTTGTTGACGAGAGCAACGACCGTCGATCGACCTGCGTCAAGACAACAACGCCGCAGCCCACGCGCACTCTCGCTCCATCTGCCTCGCACCGCTCCGGGAACCTCTCGCGACCCTTCTCCTCGACAAGCGCCGAGGCCTGCGGGTCCGGGCGCATCGCCATGCGGCCCCTACCGCGCCGTCACGAGCTTTCCGCGGGAATTGGCCCTCACGCGCACTGTCGCTCCGCCCGCCCCTGCACCCGCTCCAGGAACTCTTCGATGGCCCCTTGAACTGTCTCCGGGTGCTCCACGAGCGAGTAGTGCGTGCCGTTCTCGATGAGGAAGAGCTCGGCGTTGGGCAGGCGTCGCACGAGCTCGCGGCCGACCGGCGGCGGCGCCATCCAGTCGTGCGTGCCCGCCGTCACCAGCGTCGGGATTTCGAGCTCGTGCAGGTAGGGCTCGGAAGTGTGCTGGTGCAGGGCGAGGACCATCCGCAGGTAGCGCCCGAAGTCGAGCTGCTTGAACTCGCCGAGCACGACCTGGAACTCCTCGGGGTGCCCGCGGAAGTAGCCGACCCGATGCAGCGCGGCGACCATCGGCCGGGTGTCGAGGAACAGCCGCGCGTTCAGGTCGATGAGCGGCCCGGCGCGGCTGAGCAGGCGGATGAGCGCGCTCGGGAGCCGCTCGCCGCCCGGCACGTTGTCGAGGATGCGCCCGTAGGCGCCGTTGACCAGCACCAGCGCCGCGCACCGCTCCGGGTGCCGATGCGCGTACTCGAGGCTGAGCTGCACGCCCATCGACCAGCCGCCCAGGTGGAAGCTGCCGAGCCTCTCGCGCGCGACGATGGCCTCGAGGTCCGAGACATGGTCCTCGACCCGCAGCGCCCGCTCGCCCTCACCGGGGACGCCGGAGCTGAAGAGGCCGCGCGGCTCCCAGGTGACGAAGCGGTATCGGCCCGCGAAGTGCCGGAACAGCTTGCGGTAGGTCACCAGCGGGCCTCCGAGCCCCGGGCAGAACACGAAGTCCCGCCGGCCCTCGCCGACGACGACGTAGGTGATCGGCGTGCCGTCCGCGGCTATCGCGCGGCGCGTCTGATGAGGCTGGTCGAGGCCGGTCATCCTAGGCTCCATCGGTTCGTGCACCTCATCGAGCCTGCGGCCGTGACACCGTCGCGCCGCCGACCGAGGTGCGTTGGAAGGCTGCGAGTCTCACCCGGATCCGCCCGCTCGGTCGACGCCGAAACGAAGTTCTACTAGAAACACTCCTGCCGCGAGCCCCGCGCGCGCCGATTCGGACGCCCCGGGGCGGATCGCGACGAGTAACCCGATGGCGCCGACCCGGCGCCCGCAGCCTGGGGACGTCCATGGAAAGACGACTGGCGGTCCGCCTCTCAGCCTTGCTGAGCGCGATCTTCCTCTTCGCCTGCGCGGATTCCGACCAGCCGGGCGCGCCCTGCGTCGACGCCTGCCAGCACGGCGAGCTCGAGTGTTCGGACGGTCGGCTGCGCACCTGCGCTATCGGCGAGGACGGCTGCCTCGCGTGGGCCGAGGAGGAGCCGTGCCCTTCGGGCGCGTGCGAGAGCGCCGATAAGTGCGTGCCCTGCCAGCGCTGCCCCGGGGCGGGCGCCACGCGCTGCGCCGACGGCGCGCTCTCGACCTGCGCCGCCGACGCCAAGGGCTGTCTCGACTGGAGCCCTCCGGTCGCCTGCGCGATGGGCCTCTGTGCCGACCAGACGAGCTGCCAGGGCTGCATCCATCGCTGCGATCTGGCCGGAGAGACCTCGTGCGTGATGGGAAGCATCCGCACCTGCGTCGCCGACGAGCAGGGCTGCCTTGCCTGGAGCGCGCCGGTCGCCTGCGAGACGGGCGAGTGCAAGGACCAGGCGCGCTGCCGCGGCTGCACGCACGAGTGCGCCGACGGCGAGACGAGCTGCGCAGACGGCGCGCTCGCGACCTGCGTCACCTCGCCCGACGGCTGCCGAGCCTGGGGCGCTCCGACCGCGTGCGCCGAGGGCTTCTGCGAGGACGCCGAGACCTGCGGCGAGTGCGTCGACGCGTGCCCGCGCGAAGGCGAGGCCGAGTGCGCCGACGGGCAGCTCCGCACCTGCGCCGCCGACCTCCACGGCTGCCGAGCCTGGGGCACACCCGCGGCTTGTGAGGACGGCTTCTGCGAGGACGTCGCGAGCTGCGGAACCTGCGACGACGGGTGCCCCTCGGACGGCGCGACCTCGTGTGTCAGCGGCGCGCTGAAGCGCTGCGTCGCCGACGAGCGCGGCTGCCTCGACTGGAGCGACGAGACGGCCTGCGCCGAGGGTTTCTGCGGCGACGCGACGAGCTGCGGCCACTGCTCCCACGGCTGCCCGGCCGTCAACGAGGCGCGCTGCGCGAACGGCGCGCTGTCGACCTGCCGCCCCGACTCGAACGGCTGTCGGAATTGGAGCGCCCCGGTAGCCTGCGACGACGGCTTCTGCGCCGACGCGACGAATTGCGGGGTCTGCGATCGCGGCTGTTCCACCGAGGACGCGACCGAGTGCGCGGACGGCGCCGTCAAGACCTGCGTCGCCGACATGAACGGCTGCCTCGCCTGGAGCGCTCCGGCGGCCTGCGAAGACGGCTTCTGCGCCGACGCGGCGAGCTGCGGCGTCTGCGACGAGGAGTGCCCGGCGGCGGGCGCGACCTCGTGCGCCGGCGGAGAGCTGCGGCGCTGCGTCGCCGACGCGAACGGCTGCCTCGCCTGGAGCGCGCCGGCGCCTTGCGAGGACGGCTTCTGCGCCGACGCGACCCGCTGCGGGGTCTGCGAGGACGCGTGCCCGCTCCTCTCCGCCACCTCCTGCACCGACGGCCAGCTCCGCACCTGCGTCGCCGACGCGAACGGCTGCCTCGCCTGGAGCGCCCCGACGGCCTGCACCGACGGCTTCTGCGACGGCGAGGCGTGCGGCGTGGACGAGGACGAGTGCGCGACCGGCGCGCACACGTGCCCGGCGCATTCGCACTGCGTCAATACGCTCGGCAGCTACCGCTGCGACTGCGACTGTGGCTTCGCCTCGGACGGCGCCGGCGGCTGCACCGATCTCTTCCCCGGGGTCCTCTTCGTCGACGCGCGCATGCCCGCGGGCGGCAACGGGGACTGCTGGGGGCGCGCGTTCTCGCGCCTGCAGGACGCGCTGACGGCGGCTCAACCCGGCGACGAGCTCTGGGTGGCGGCGGGCAGCTACAGACCCGGCTCATTCAAGCAGAACGCCTTCGCGCTGAAGCCCCAGGTCTCGATCTACGGCGGCTTCGCGGGCACGGAGACCGCCCGTGCGCAGCGCGACCCGGTTTCGCAGCGGACGATCCTCGAGGGCGACCTCGGGACCGAGCGGAGCTACCACGTCGCGACCGCCTCGGCGGCGGTCGGGCCCGACACGGTGGTCGACGGCTTCACCATCCGAAACGGCCGGGCGAGCGGCGGCACTCAAGACTTCGGCGGCGCGCTCCTCGTCAGCGGCGGCAGCCCCACCTTCCGGCGCTGCCGCTTCACCGGGAACGACGCGGCGACCTACGGCGGGGCGGTCGCGGTCGACGGCGGGCAGCCGACGTTCGAGGACTGCGCCTTCGACGCCAACACCGTCTGGTCCGCGGGCCAGTGCGCCTGGCTGTTCAACGCGGCCTCGGTCACGGTGCGACGCAGCTCGTTCACCGGTGGGCGCCAGTGCCTCTACGTCGAAGGGGCGGCCTCGGCGACCATCGAGGACAGCGCCTTCACCGGCCACTTCGCTGCCTGGGGCGGGGCCATCGAGGTGGTCGATTCGACCCTGACACTCGTGCGCTCGACCTTCTCGCAGAACGGCGCGAGCTACGACGGCGGTGCGGTCTACGGGATACGCAGCGCCCTCACCATCCGCGACTCGACCTTCGCGAACAACAGCGCTTGGGAGGAAGGCGGAGGCCTCTACGTGTCGGGCGGGACGCTCACCGTCGAGGGCAGCACTTTCCGGGAGAATTCGAGCTCCCACGGCGGCGGCGGCCTCGCCGCTCAGGGGACGCAGAGCGTCGTGCGCGCCTCGACCTTCACCGCGAACACGGCGGCCAGCGGCGCGGGCATCTACGCGAGCAGCGGGTCGATCTCCATCGCCGGCTCGCGGTTCGTCGACAACGCGGCGACCTCGGCGGGCGGGGCCATCAACCTCGGCCCGGCGACGACCATCACGGACTGTGTCTTCACGGGCAACAGCGCGCCGTGGGGCGGCGCCATCTACACGCTGACTCCCCTGTCGCTCGTCCGCTCCACCTTCCGCGGCAACTCGGCGACCTCCGGCGGCGCCGTGCGCAGCAACTCGAGCAGCCTGCAGGCGACCAACGTCGTCTTCGACGGCAACCGCGCCGACGCGGGCGGAGGCGCCGTCGATGTCTCCTATTCCGACACGCGCTTCGTCAACGTGCGCTTCAGCGGAAACGTCGCCGGGCTCACCGCGGCGACGGCCAAGGGAGGCGCGTTGCGAACGTTCGAGGCGCCGGTCTCCATCGTCAACTGCAGCTTCGCCGGCAACCGCTCGCCCGCAGGCGGCGCGCTCGACCTCTCGGACTACTCGGTCGACACGACCGCGGTCGTCGCCAACAGCGTCTTCTGGGCCAACGCGCCGGAGGCCTTCTCGCTCTCCGGTCCGACGCTTGCGATCTTGCACTCCTGTACCCAGGAGCCGGCCCTCGGGATCGGCAACCAGGCGCTGAGCTCCGACCCGTTCCTCGACGCCGACGGCGCGGACGACATCCCGGGCACCGCCGACGACGATCTCCACCTTGTCCCCGGGTCAAGCTGCATCGACGCGGGCAACGTCGGCTTGCTGGGCGCCGACCCGTTCGACCTGGACGGCGACGGCGACACCGCGGAGCGGCTCCCGCTCGATCTCGACGGCGACGCGCGCGTCGTCTCGGGCCAGGTCGACGTCGGAGCCTACGAGGCCCGGTAGCAACACGGCAGGCGGGGAGGCGCTGCCTGCTCGTCCGATTTGGGGAGGAGAGATGAACCGAGCAGGGCTCTGGTCGTGCGTCGTGGCGGGAATGGTCGCGCTCTCCGCGTGCTCTGATCCCGAAAAGCCGGGGCCCGAAAGCTGCGAGGACTCCTGCCCCGGCACTGAGGCCGCCGAATGCGCCGGCGGCCGGCTCCGGCGCTGTGTCGAGAGCGCCGAGGGCTGCTTCGCGTGGACCGAGCCTTCGCGCTGTCCTTCGGGCTTCTGCGCCGACGAGTCGAGCTGCGGCCGCTGCAGCAACGAGTGCTCCGTCGCGGGCGCGACCGCGTGCGCCGACGGCGCGCTCAAAGCCTGCTTCGCCGACGCGAACGGCTGCCTTGCCTGGAGCGTCGCGACCCCGTGCCCGGGCGGCTTCTGCGGCGACGCGACGAGCTGCGGGGCCTGCGACCACGTCTGCGCGACGGTGGGCGAGACGCGCTGCCTGGTCGGCGAGCTGAGGACGTGCGTCGCCGACGCGAACGGGTGCCGGGCGTGGAGCGAGCCGACGCGTTGCCCCGACGGTTTCTGCCAGGACACGAAGAGCTGCGGCGCCTGCCACGACACCTGCGCCCAAGGCGCGACCGAGTGCGAGGACGGCCAGCTTCGGACCTGCGAGGCGGACGAACACGGCTGCCTCGCCTGGAGGGCGCCCGCCGCGTGTGAAGACGGCTTCTGCGCCGACGCGGCGACCTGTGGCGTCTGCGACGACACCTGCCCTTCGGCCGGCGCGACCGCGTGCGCGGACGGCGCCATCGAGCTCTGCGTCGCCGACGCGAAGGGCTGCCTGTCGTGGGGTCCCAAGACCGCGTGCGCCGAGGGCTTCTGCGGCGACACGACGAGCTGCGGGAACTGCAGCCACGAATGCGCGCTCAGCGCGACCCGCTGCACCAACGGCCAGCTCGAGTCGTGCGCCGCCGACCTCAACGGCTGCCGATCGTGGAGCGAGCCGGCGGCCTGCACAGACGGCTTCTGCGCCGACGCGACGAGCTGCGGGGTCTGCGCGAACGAGTGCCCGTCAACGGGCGGGACCGCGTGCGCCGAGGGTGCGCTGAAGACCTGCGGCGCCGACCTCAACGGCTGCCTCGCCTGGAGCGAGCCGGTCGCCTGCGAAGACGGCTTCTGCGCGAACGCGACGAGCTGCGGGGGCTGCGCCGACGAGTGCCCGTCGGCGGACGCGACCGCGTGCGCGGAGGGCGCGCTGAAGACCTGCGTGGCCAACCTCAATGGCTGCCTCGCCTGGAGCGAGCCGGTCGCCTGCGAAGACGGCTTCTGCGCCAGCGCGGCGAGCTGCGGGGTCTGCGAGCACGAGTGCCCCACCGCGAGCGCGACGGCGTGCGCGGAAGGCGCGCTGAAGACCTGCGGCGCCGACGCGAACGGCTGCCTCGTCTGGAGCGAGCCGGTCGCCTGTGAAGACGGCTTCTGTGCCGACGCCGCGAGCTGCGGGAGCTGCGACGACGAATGCGCCGCGGGCGCCACCGAGTGCGCGAACGGGCAGACGAGAACCTGCGTCGCCGACGAGCGCGGCTGCCTCGCTTGGAGCGACCTCACGCCCTGCCCGTACGGCAACGGCTGTCACGACGCGCTCTCGTGCGACCCCTGCCAGCACGAGTGCACCGCATGGGGCGCGCGGTGCGCGGGCGACACCCTCGAGACCTGCGTCGTCGATCTCCAGGGCTGCCGCAGGCTCTTGAGCGAGCCCTGCCGGCTCGGCTGCGCGGACGCCGCGTGCGCGACCTGCCCGAGCATTCCTGAGGCGATGACGAGCGCGGCGATGAACGACCAGTCCGGCTTCTACAAGGACCTCGTCCTGCAGGGCAGCACCGCCATCGCGCGCTGGGAGGAGCGCAACGGGCCCTACACCGGCAGCGCTCGCGGCCTGACCACCGTCGACATCTCCGACCCGAGCGCCCTCGTGGCGACGAGCGTGCAGACCCTCGCGACGAGCGGCCGCATGACGAGCCTGCAGCTCGTCGGCGACCGGCTCTACTTCCTCAACGGCGACGGCATCGAGATCTATGACGCGGCGGATCCGCTCAGCCCGCAGCGCCTCGGCTCGTTCCCGTTCTCCGACAGCGTGTCGGTCAAGCGCGACCTCTCGGTCACCGGGACCCTCGCCTGCATGGCCGCCGACGATGGGGTGCGCTTCGTCGATATCAGCCAGAGCGCGAGCCCGGTTCTGCTCTCGCAGTACCACCCGGCCATCCGGCCCGCGCAGATCCAGTGTGCCGGGCGCTATGCGGCGGTCTCTGGCGGCACCGGCATCGAGATCGTCGATCTGCTCGATCCGGCCAGCCCGGTCTTCGCCTCGGGCGCGACCGTCTCGAACCTCGCTCCCTACGGCGACACTCTGCTCTTCGACGGCTCGACGCTCTTCGCCTCGAGCTACTCCTCGTACAACAGCACCTTGTGGGATTCGCTCGACGTCTACCGCTTCACTCCGCCCGACAGGCTCGAGAAGGTCGGCGCGCTCGGCGGCATCTCGGGCCTCAACGTGGTCGTGCGGCGGGGTGACGAGCTCGCGGCGGCGACGGGCACCTCCGTCGGCCTGATCGACATCTCGAACCTGGCGGCGCCGCGCTGGAAGAAGCGTTGGGCGGTCGAAGACCTCGTCCGCGGCCTGGCCTACGACGGCGCGACCCTCTTCGCCAGCGGCGACGGCGTCGCGGCCTTCGACCCGTCGAGGATGCCGGACGTCCTACTGCGCTCGATCGCTTCGAACGACTACCTCAACGGCAGCGCCACGCTCGGCTCGCTCGTCTTCCAGGCGCGCAGCGCGACCGGGCTCGTCATCCTCGACTACCGCGATCCGGCCGACCCGGTGCTGTTGAGCACGGCGCCGATGAGGGCGACCGACGTGAAGCTCGCCGGCCACCTCGCCTTCGTCACGGTCGAGTCCGGTTCGACGGCGAAGCTGCAGGTCTACGACGTGAGCTGCCCGTGGAGCCCGGAGCTGATCGGAAGCGCGAACGTGCCGGGCGGCACCTACGACCAGCCGTTGATCCGTTCGCTGAGCCTGAGCGGCGGGCGCGCCTGGGCGCTCTGCAGCGTCGGGTACGTGTGCGTCTTCGACGTCGAGAACCCGGCGGCGCCAACCCTCCTCGCCAAGAGCGACGTGATCAGCGCGACGGTCGGCAGCTCGTCGGCAAGCTCGGTGTTCGAGGTACAGGGCAACAACCTCATCCTCCCCGAGCCCGACCTGCTGACCGTCGTCGACATGTCCGACCCGTCGGCTCCGGCGACGGTGGGCACCGTCGCGCTGCCGGGCTACCTCGGCCCGGTCGACATCGAGGTCGGCGGCGGCAAAGCGTACGTGGTGATGCCGTGCTTCTACGTGCAGGGCGACCTCTGCCACTACGTCGTCGACCTGTCGCAGCCGAGCCAACCGCGCGTCGTCGGCAGCCACGTCCAGTGGCTCTTCCAGAGCGCAGGGCTCTACTCCAGCCTCAACTCCTACGGCAAGTTCAGCTCGCTGAGACTCGAGGGAACGCGCCTCTTCCTGAGCAATCGGTGGGGCGGCATCTACGTGCTCGACGTGAGCGACCCAGCCCAGCCGCGGCGCGAAGCCGAATACTGGACCGCGTTCCCGGCGAGGAAGCTCTTCGTGAAGGACCGGTTCCTCACCTCCTTCGTCGTTTCCGATTTCCCCTATCCCGCCCCAGCTCGCCACGCCGACCAGGTGATCGAGATGTGCCAATAGGCGAGGTGGCGGCCGACCGAAGCGCTTCTTCGGGTTTCGCGGGGGAATGTCAGCCCCGGGTGCTACCTTCGCGCGCCAACGCAACCTCTGGAGGCCGGGAATGGAGCACCTGATGCGCTGGATCCTGCCCGCGGAAGACCCTCGTTCGGCCCAGGCTCTGGCCAGCGAGCTGTCGCTGCACCCGATATGCGCCCGCGTCCTCGTCGCGCGGGGCTATTCGACGCCCGAGGCCGCCAGCGCCCTGCTGCGAGATCGGCTCGCGGACCTTCCAGATCCATCGGGCCTGCTCGGAATGGACCGGGCCGTCGAGCGGCTGGTCCGCGCGGTGCGCGACGGCGAGCCGATCACCCTCTATGGCGACTACGACGTCGACGGGGTCACCGCGAGCGCGACAGTGGCGCTCTTCCTGCGCAGCCTGGGCGCGCAGGTTTCGACCTACATCCCGCTGCGCATGGAGGAAGGCTACGGACTGAACGTCGAGGCCATCGAGCGCATCGGCGCCAGCGGGACGCGCCTGCTGGTGGCGCTCGACTGCGGAATCTCGGCGCTGGCCGAAGCCGAGCGGCTCGCCGCGCTGGGCGTAGACCTCGTCGTCGTCGACCATCACCAGCCGGGCGCCGGGCTGCCGCGCGCGGTCGCGGTGCTCGATCCCCATCAGCCCGGCTGCACCTTCCCTGGCAAGGAGCTGTGCGCGGCAGGGCTCGCGTTCTTGGCGGTCGTCGCGCTGCGGCGTGCGCTGCGCGAGGGCGGCTTTTTTTCCGGCCGCCAAGAGCCCAACCTGCGCGAGTACCTCGACCTCGCGGCGCTCGGCACCATCGCCGACGTCGTCCCGCTCGTCGGCATCAACCGCATCCTGGTCAAGCACGGCCTCGAGGAGATCGCCAAGGCCCGGCGGCCCGGAGTGCGCGCGCTCAAGCTCGTCTCCGGCTTCGCCGCCGACGCGACGCTGACCGCCGGCCAGGTCGCCTTCCGCCTCGCGCCGAAGATCAACGCGGCCGGCCGGCTCGCCGACGCGAGCGCGGGGGTCGAGCTGCTCACCACATCGGATCCGACGCGCGCCGCGGCGCTCGCGACCGAGCTCGATGCAGAAAACTCCGAGCGCCAGGCGATCGAGAAGCGCATCGTCGACGAGGCGTTGTCGCAGGCCGAAAAGCTCGGCGGAGAGAAGGCGCGCGGGCTGGTGCTCGCGGGCGAAGGCTGGCACCCCGGCGTCATCGGCATCGTCGCCTCGCGCCTCGTCGAGCGCTTCCATCGGCCCACCTTCGTCATCGGCCTCGACGGGGACGAAGGGCGCGGCTCGGGCCGCAGCATCGAGGGCTTCCATCTGTTCCGCGCGCTCGAGGCGTGCGGGTCGCTGCTCGTGCGGTACGGCGGCCACAGCCACGCGGCGGGCCTGACCATCGCCGCCGACCGGATCGAGGCCTTCCGCCAGGCCTTCGACGCCATCGCCCGCGAGCGCATCGCCGAAGCCGACCTCGTCGCGCGCTGCCGGATCGACGCGGTGCTCGCGGCCCAGGAGATCGACCTTCCGCTCGCGGAGGCGCTCGCGCGGCTGGCGCCCTTCGGCATGGGCAATCCCGAGCCCGTGCTCGCCGCGCTCAAGCTGCGCGCGCAGCCGCGTCTGCTGCCGGCGAAGAACGGCGGCGACGGCCACCTCAAGCTGGCCATCGAAGGCGCCCGTCACCTCGACGTCATCGGCTTTGGCTTCGGGCCGCAGGCGCGGCTGGCCGAGGGGCCAGTTGACCTCGCCTTCAACCTCGGCGTCGACGAATGGAGAGGCACGCGGCGCACCTCGCTGCGGCTCAAGAGCCTGAAGCAGGCGGAGCTCTGAGGCCTCGAGCGGACGGCGGCGAAGAGCCATGCTCGCCCCCTCGGCTGTCGGGCGCACGGCTGTGCGCCCCTACCAACTCACCTCACGCCAACCCCCAGCGCACCCGTCCCTTCGACAGCAGCGCGCCGACCTTGGCGAGGTCGTGCAACCGCATGCGCTCGGCCTCCCGCTCGAAGGCGAGCTTGCAGCGCTCGGAGCAGAAGTAATAGCGCTTCTTCTTGTACTCGCTGCTCGGGGTGTTTTGGTTTGGCTCGATCTTCTTGCCACAGATCGGGTCGTGGTCAGCCATTCCGCCCTCCGTCGCCCGCGAGACCCCTGCGCCCAAAAGCCCTTGCCGCCTGCGCTCTGGTCCTGCAATCCGGCTGCCGCAGTCAGGTGAGCTACCACCGGGCGCCTGCCGGGCACGGGCGGCCGAGCCGCGAAGCGCGCGATTCGAGGGGTGAATCTGGGCTTGCGCCCCGCCCGGCCTCCTCGCTCGTCCCCCCTGGAAACGCGGCGCTCGCAGGCCGCGCACTTCCACGCCGAGGAAGCATTTTTCCCTCACGGCTTGTGGCCCGGCCCACGCCCCCTGGCAGGCCAGGGGCGCGAAGGGCAGCGCCGCAGAACGGGCCCTACGAGAACTCGTGCCCGCACCAGCCGCACCGCTCGCCCGGCTTGCCCTCGATGTCGCGAAGCAGGGCCTTGCACCCGGGGCACGCCACGCCTTTGCCGGAGCTCTTCGGAAACGTGAAGCCGCGGTGACGCAAGATCTTGATGGCCCGCCGATACTCCTGGAGCAGGCCCTCCTCCGGCGGCAGGTGCCCGCTCTCCTCGAATTGTTCGAATGCCGAATCGATTGCCCAATCCATGACATTAAGCACGTCGGTCAAAACCTGAATTCGACCCTTAATATCTGTCAGGTCGTTAACCACAATCGCGTTGAGGTCGTCCTGCCGAGGCATCGTGTTCCTTCGCCCCTCGCTCGGGCGCTGCAGAAAAGCGCTTTAGTTACGCCGACTAACCGCCTGGTTCGGCCTTGATGCTTGATTGGCTCGCGACGGCTGAACTATAAACCGGCCTGTCGCTCAATCCGAATCCCGGTTGCTGTCGGCTGGCCAAATCCGGCTCATTGCAACGCGTCGAAGCGCCGCTGCTGAAGAGCGACGGCGAACCAACCTGCTCGCCCTTGGGAGGCGAAAATGGGCAAGGAATCCGGGCCCATCCGGGTGGCAGTCCTCGGCCTGGGCTTTAACGGCCGACTTGTCGCCCGGAACGTCCTGCAATCGCCCGAGCTCAGCCTGATCGGAGCCGTGGACGCCGACCGTGCGCTCGCGGGTCGACCGCTTGCCGAGCTGCTGCCGCAAGCGCCCAAGGACCTGCGCATCGAGTCCGACCTCGCGCCGCTGCTCAAGCGGCTCAACGGCGGGGTCCTGCTGCACGCGGGCGGCGCGCGCTTCGAGGAGGCGTTGCCTGTCCTCGAGGCGGCAGCCCGCGCCGGGGTCCACGTCGTCTCGACCTGTGCCGAGCTCGCGTTTCCGTGGCTGCACTACGAGCAAAAGGCACAGGCCCTCGACCAACTCGCGAGCTCGCGCGAGGTCGTCATTCTCGGCACCGGGCTCAACCCCGGGTTCGTGCTCGACCGGCTGGTCGCGACCGCGGGCGCGGCCTGTGGCCCGGTCAACCACATCTTCGCCGAGCGGCTCGTCGACGTCGGCGCCGCCCCACGCGAGGAGCTTCGCCGACAGATCGGCCTGGGGCTGAGTGAGCAGGAGCTCGAGACGAAGACAGACACGGGCGAGATCGGCCATGTCGGTCTCGCCGAGTCGGCCGCGCTCGCCACGGTGGGCCTGGGCCTGGACTTCGACGAGATCGAGGAGGAGCTCGTCCCGGTCCTCGCCGAGGAGGATCTGCCGGGCTCGCCCGGAGTCAAGAAAGGTCAGGTCGCCGGTCTCTTCCAGCGCGCGCGGGGCTTTCTCGAGGACCGCGAGATCGTCTGCCTCGAGCTGACGATCGCCGCGGGGCTCGACGAGAGTCACGACCTGGTGCGTCTTGAGGCCGAGCCACCGGTCGAGCTCGTGGTGAAGGGCGGCTACGCCGAAGAAGAGGCGAGCGCCTGGGCAGTGGTCAATGCAGTCGCCAGGATCGTCTCGGCCGAGCCGGGGCTCCTGACGGTGCTCGAGTTGCCGGCAGGACGCTGAGTCGCCGGTGAATGGGGAGAGGACATGCTGGATCGCCGCCTCATTGGCAAGAGCCCCGCGCCCGTCGTCTGCGAGGTCGAAAAGGGCGCCATTCGCAGCTTCGCCAAGGCTCTTGGAGACGACAACCCGCTGCACCACGACGAGGAGGCCGCGCGTGCGGCCGGCTACTCGGGCCTTCTGGCGCCCCCCACCTTCGCCTCCACCCTGACCACCGGCCTCGACCCTCTGGCCGCCCTCGACATCGGCGCGCGCAGCGTCCTCGTCGCCGAGCAGAGCTTCGAGCACCACCGGCCGCTGTGCGCCGGCGACAAGCTGCTCGTGAGCAGCCGCATCGTCGACATCTACGAGAGGTTGGGCCCTGGTGGCAGCCTCGATGTCGCCGTCGTCGAGGACGAAGGGCGCGATGAGCGGGGCGGGCTCGTCTATCGCGCCCGCCGCACCTTCATCGTGCGCCCGCCGAGCCCGTCGGCGCAGGTGGCGCAACCGGCCAGTAGCTGATTCGAGCATTACAGTCGCTTGGCGCGCCCCAAAGGCGCTGGAGGCGAAGATGGCTGCACCGAAGAAGCGGTACCTCGAGGGGCTTCGCGTCGGAGACGAGCTGCCCACTCTGGTCAAGCCCGCCATCGACCGGGTGCAGATCGCCCGCTATGCCGGAGCCGCCAACGACTTCAACCCAATGCACGTCGACGAGCTGGCGGCGCGGGCGGCTGGCATGCCGTCGGTCTACGCCCATGCGCTGATGCCGATGGGATTCATGGGCCAGTTCCTGACCGACTGGCTCAAGGGCGGGCGCATGACGCGGCTCGCGGTGCGCTTCGTCAAGCTCGTCTGGCCCGGTGACGTGCTCGCGTGCAAGGGGCGGGTCCTCGCGCGCCGCTGCGACGAGCAGGGGCGGTACTACGTCGACGTCGACCTCTGGGCAGAAAACCAACGCGGAGAGCTCGTGCTCAAGGGCCACGCGACCGGCCAGCTCTTCTTCAGCGCTGAAGACGAAGCGCGCCAGCGTCGCGGGGAGCCGCCGCTCATCGTCGACGTCTCCGAACAGGGCGAGCTGCCCCGAACCATCAAAGGCAGGCCCATCACCGTGAAGCCTGCGGCTGCGGCCCGGACCTCGGTCGCAAAGCGGCCGGCAGCGGCACCGCCGAGAAAGGCCGCCTCCGACAAGAGGCCAGCAAGGCGTGCAAAGACATCGCGGGCGACGATCAGGCCCGCGACCCGAGGCTCGAAGAAATAGCCGGATGTCCTTTCGCCACCGACTCTTCTTCGCGCTCTCGGTTTCGCTCGTTCAGGCCTGCGCGCCGGCGCCGACCGTGCCGCTGGCGCCGACCGTGCCGCTGGCGCCCCCGGCCGCGGCCAAGCTCGCCGATCCACGCGCCGGGCTTCTGACGCTGGCGCACGGTGCCTTCGCCCGCCGCTCCGAGCCCGCTCAGGTGCGGCGGGCCGTAGAGGCGTGGGAACAGGCCCTCGATGCCCGCGAAGACCGCGAGCTGCGCCTGCGCCTGGCCCGCGCGAGCCATTTCCTCGGGCTCGTCTCCGAAGGCGCCCAACGCCGCGTTCACTTCGAGAGGGGCTCCGAGCACGCCCTGCGCGCTTGGCGACCCGCCGGTAGGACCGGCGGCGACGAATGCGCCGCCGCCCGCGAGTGCGCGGAGGCCGCGCCGCTGTTCTGGCGCGCGGAGAACCTCGAGGCGCTGGCGCGCGAGCAGGGCATCGTCGCCGGCGCGGCCCCGCGCGCCCTGGCCGAATGCCTCGCGCAGCGCGCGGTGGCGCTCCGACCCGATCTCTTCCACGGTGGCCCCCTGCGGTTGCTCGGACGGCTGCTTGCCTCATTGCCCGCGCTCGGCGGCGGGGACCTCGCCCATAGTCGAGAGTTGCTCGAAGCGGCCATCGCGCGCTCACCCGATTTTCTGCAGAATCGCGTCGACTTCGCGGCCTTCTGGGCGGTGAAGGCCCAAGACCGCGAGGTCTTCGGGTCAGCGCTGCGGGCAGTCCTCGACGCGCCCGACGGCGATGCGGCGATCGCCCCCGAGAACCGGCTGGCCCGCGAGCGTGCCCGGGCGCTGCTCGAGCGAGCCGACGTGCTCTTCTGAATCGGTTCGCCGGCACCGGGGCCGGGCCCATCGCGATGCGCCGCTGTCCGCGCCGGCGGGGCGTCCGGGCACCTTTTGGAGGCCGGATCGGCCCAGGAAGGCCCCTGGCTGGCCCCCAGAGCGATCTTGGGTCGCCAGGCTTCCTTTAAATAGGGCTGGGCTCGAACGGCCGTTCCTGGGGCATCCTGGCGCTCTCCAGAGGCCTTCTCGAGCCTTTTCCCTAGCCAATAACCACCCGTATTTACAGCTCTTTATTCGCGCTCTCCAGCCAACCTGCCTGGAACCGGACGAGTGGAAGGCCGGGGCTTCCCCTGTCGGGTGAGCCCACCGGCGCTGGCGAAAAGGCCCACCGGCTAACAGGAACGACTGCCCACAGCCGGTGGCGAGCAAACGCGTCGGTCGGCGATGGCCTCTACTCCTCGGCTCGGGTGGCGATGGCGAGCTGGGCCAGGCCCGAGGCCTTCGCCAGCTCCATCACTTCGACGACGCGGCCGTGGGGCACCCCCTCGTCGGCCTGAATGATGACCGAGGTGTCTGCCGAGACGCTCTTCGCCTGCTCGAAGGTCGCCTTCAGCTCGTCCGCGTCCATCACCTTGCCGCCGACGACCGCGCGGCCGTCCTGCAGCACCGCAACGACAAGGTCGCTCTGGGTCGCCGAGATCTCCTTCGCCCCGCCCTTGGGCAAGTTCACCTTCACGCCCGCCTGGCCGCCCGCGTCGACGAGCGCGGAGCTGGTGACCATGAAGATGATGAGCAGGACGAGGAAGATGTCGGTGAGCGGGGTGATGTTGATCTCGGCGACGACCCCGTCGTCGAGCCCGTCACCGTTGCCCTCTGGTAGCTTGCCCATCGACATCGCCGCGCTCCCTCGGCTCAGGCGCCGGCGGCCGGCGCGGCTTCGACTTCTTCCGGACTCGCCCCGACGACGTTCGGCCGCTCGCGCAGCAGCTCGACGAACTCGTCGGTGATCAGCTTGAGCTCGGCGGCGATGCGCCCGAGGCGCGCCTGGAAGAAGTTGTAGAGGACGACCGCCTCGATGGCGACGAAGATGCCAGCGGCGGTGGCCACGAGCGCCTCGGAGATGCCGTTGGCGACCACCGCGAAGCCGCCGGTGCCCGCGGCCGCCATCGCGCTGAACGCGGTGCGGATGCCGACCACGGTGCCAAACAGGCCGACGAAGGGCGAGATGGTGCCGATGGTGCCCAGCCCCCACAGGTGCGCCTTGAGCTTGAGCGTCAAGGCGACCCGCTCGCGGTCGACCGCGGCGTCGAAGCTCTCGCGAGCGCCCTGGCCGTAGCGGGCAAAGCCGGCGAGGAAGATTTCGGCCGCCAGCGCGCGGCTGCGCTCGCAGAAGGCGCGCGCCTGCGCGTGATCGCCCCGCAGCAGGCTCTTGGAGACCTGCTCGTGCAGCGCGCGGGCCTCGGGCACCACCCGCCACATGGCGATGAACCGCTCGACGGCTATCGCCAGCGCGAGCAGCGAGCAGACGGCGATGACGACGAGCGTGTAGCCGCCGTGCGACGCCATTTGAAGCAGGTCCTGGTCGAACATTGGAATGGTTGCCCGGCTTCGCTGTTGGCTCGGCTCGGCCGACTTGGAAAGCCACAGCCTGTGGGGTAGTCAACGGCGAAGGGTGTTTCTTATTCCTCCGAAGATCAAGGGGATTGGCGCCCGGCACACCTGCGGTCCACAGCGCTCCTCAGCGCGGTCTGTCGAGGATTGCAGAGCCCGTAGCCCGCCCATTCGCGCTATCGTGCGCCCTTCCATGAGCCTCGCCATGAAGCCAAGAACCCCCGTCGCGCTGCTGGGCCTCGCGCTCCTGCTCGCCGCCTGTCCCCCTCGCCCTCTGCGCTTCGGCCCCGAAGGCGAGATCACCGATCCCGACACCCTGATCCGGCTGCTCGACAGGCGAGCCGAGCGCGTCCGGACCCTCAAGTCCGAAGCCCGCGCCCGCATCAAGACGCCGCGGCAGTCGGGCACGGTCAACGAGTTCGTCGCGGTGCAGCGCCCGGACGCGCTGCACCTCGAGACGTTGGACTTCTTCGGCAAGCCGGTCGCGGTGCTCGCGACCAACGGCCAGAGGTTCGCGCTCTACAACGGACAGGACTCGACCTTCTATTCGGGCCCAGCCAGCGCGGCCAACGTCTCGCGCCTGCTGCCGCTCGTGCTCGATCCGCGCGAGGCGGTGATGATTCTCCTTGGCGAGGTCCCGAAGCTCGCCGCCGAACAGACCCGGCTGGTCGTCGACGAGCAGGCGCGGGCCTACCTGCTCACGCTAGCGAGCGGGGCGGTCACCCAGCGCATTTGGCTAGGCACCGAGGACCTGCGCCCGCTGCGCAGCGAAATTCGCGGCGCGCGCGCCTACGACGTGCGCTTCGAGAACTACCAGCTCATCGACGAGGTCGTCTTCCCGGTGGAGATCTCGCTCGTCGCCGTCGACGAGCGCGGCACGCCGACCGGGGTGGAGATCGCTCTGAAGTACCAGGAGCTCGAGCTGAACCCCTCGCTCAGCCCTACCCTGTTCCACCTTGACCAGCCTGCGAACACCCGGTTCGTCGAGGTCGACGAGCTCGGCAGACCTCTCGGCGCCGGCCCCGACTTGCCGCTTCCCGAGCAGCCGGGGCTCCCGCCCGGCGCGAGCCCCGGTAGATAGGCCAACCCGCCGCTGAAGAGGCCCTCAACGATTCGTTGTCGTCTTTCGGCGCCGCGAGGTAGTGTTCGCCAACCAACTTTGAGGGGCCTCGCGACAAGCGTTGATTTTCAGGAGACCTCTTGGCATCGATTGAGGAGCTTCAAGCGCGGCTGGACCTGACCCGGCTGCCCCGTCACGTCGGCATCATCATGGACGGCAACGGGCGCTGGGCACACCGGCGCGGCCTACCGCGGGTCGAGGGGCACCGCGAGGGCAGCCAGTCGGTGCAGGCCATCACCCGGCTGGCGCGGCGCCTGGGAATCAAGGCTCTGACCCTGTATGCCTTCTCAAGCCAGAACTGGCAGCGGCCCGCCGAAGAGGTGGCGGCGCTGATGGGGCTGCTGCGCGAGTACCTGCTCTCCGAGCGCGCCGAGATCATGGACAACGGCATCCGGCTCTGGGCGCTCGGCGATCTCGACAAGCTGCCGCGCATCGTGCGCGAGCCGCTCGACGCGCTGATCGCGGACTCGTCGAAGAACACCGGGATGGTCCTGTCGCTGGCGCTCTCGTATGGCGGGCGCGAGGAGATCCTCGCGGCGTGCCGCCAGTTGCTTGCCGACGGGGTCGGCGCCGAGGCGCTGGACGCTCAGGCCTTCGAGGAGCGGCTGGACACCCGGGGCCTGCCCGAGCTCGATCTGGTCATCCGCACCAGCGGCGAGCAGCGCATCTCGAACTTCCTGCTGTGGCAGTCGGCCTACGCCGAGCTCGTCTTCACCGACTCGCTCTGGCCCGACTTCCGTGAGAAGGCGTTGCTCGAGGCGCTGGTCGAGTACCAGTCGCGCGAACGGCGCTACGGGATGACCGGCGAGCAGATTCGTCTGGTGTCCGGGGGAGCTTGACCTGAGGTTCTCTTGACCGACGCCAACCGCAACCTGCTGGTCCGCATCGTCTCGGCTGCAGTCCTGCTGCCCGTGGTCCTCGTACTCCTGTGGGTCGGCCCCTGGGGGACGGCGGCTCTCATCGGCATCGCGGGGCTTCTGCTCGCGCACGAGTACTACGCCATCGTCCTCAAGCGGCTCGACTTCGGGCCGGTGCTGGGGATGCTCGCCTCGGCGGCGCCGCCGGTGGTCTTCGCGCTGTGGCCCGAGAGGTTCGCGTCGCTGGTGATGGTCGAGGCGATCGCGCTGCTCATCGCACTCTACGCCTACTATTTGATAGCCGGCCCGCTTCCCGAGGCGCCGGCGAGGGTCGCGACGGTCTTCACCGGCTTCTTCTACTGCGGCGTGCTCTCGAGCACGGTCGCCGGCCTGCGGGTGCTGCCCCACGGCCTGAGCTGGGTCTTCCTCGTGCTGCTGGTGACCTGGGGCAACGACACCGGCGCCTACGCCGCGGGCCGCACTCTTGGCCGCCACAAGCTCTACCCCGCGGTCTCTCCTTCCAAGACCTGGGAGGGCTTCTTCGGCGGCATGGTCGCCAGCATCGCCGCAGCCCTGATAGCCAAGGTCACCTTCTTCCCCGCGCTCACCTGGGTCGACGCGGTTGCCATCGGCGTCCCGGCTTCGATCCTCGGCCCTCTCGGCGATTTTTCCGAGTCGATGCTCAAGCGCGCCCACGGGGTCAAGGATTCCGGCAAGCTCATCCCCGGGCACGGCGGCCTGCTCGATCGCGTCGACGCACTGCTCTTCAACGCCCCGTACATCTACCTGTACGCCGTGCTCGTGCACGGCTGAGCCGGGCACGCCCGCAGCCCGTCCCTTTGCCGAGGCTCGACGCTAGGAGAAAATGCATGCTGAGCGTTCTTCAGAAGGCACCGGACTTTCGCGCCCCCGCGCTGCTCGGCGACAAGGTCGCCGAGGTGGGCCTCGCCGACTACTCGGGCAAGTGGGTGCTGCTCTTCTTCTACCCGCTCGATTTCACCTACGTCTGCCCGACCGAGCTGCTCGAGCTGTCGCGACGCGCGCCGGAGTTCGCCGCGCTGAACACGCAAATCATCGCGGCCTCCTGTGACTCGCAGTTCTCGCACAAGGCGTGGGCCGAGCACCTCGGCGAGCTCGCCTTCCCGGTGCTGGCCGACTTCTCCAAGGAGATCGCCCGCAGCTACGAAATCCTGCTCGAGGGCGGCTATCCGGCGCGGGCGAGCTTCCTTATCGATCCGAACGGGGTGCTGCAGTACGCCTGCATCCACAACCCGAACGTCGGCCGCTCGATCAACGAGACGCTCCGGGTGCTCGAGGCGGTGCAGACCGGAGGGCTGACGCCGGTCGAGTGGAAGCGCGGCGACCGCACGCTCGAGCCCTGAAGATCCGTCGAGAAATCCTTCTCGGGCCTCGCGCCAGGCGCCGCTTCATCCGCGCACGCAGGCCGCCGCGACGGCGGCGGTCCCGCCTCGCGGCATCCTCCGCAGGAGAGCTTCCCGACACGCCTTGAAGACCGCACGGGCCGGGTCCGGGGAAGAGCCGGGGACCGCGTCGGTTGTTTAGGCCAATGTCGACAGCTAGCATCCCCGAGCGGCCGAGCCCTTCTCAGCCCGCCTGAACCTCATGCACCCACTCGAAAAAGCGGCGCTCTTCGTCTTCCTGCTCGCCACCCTGGTCTTCGTCCACGAGCTCGGCCACTTCCTTGTCGCCAAGCTCTTCCGGGTCAAGGTCCTCAAGTTCTCGCTCGGTTTTGGCCCGAGGCTGCTCAGTTTCTGTCTGGGCGAGACCGAGTACTGCGTCTCGGCCTTGCCGCTGGGCGGCTACGTGAAGATGGCGGGCGAAGACCCGACCGAAGAGCTGCCCGGGGAGGACAAGGGACGCGGCTTCTTCGAGCAGGCGCCTTGGAAGCGCGGCCTCATCGCCTTCGCCGGCCCTGCGATGAGCCTGCTCTTCCCGGTGCTCGTCTACTTCCTCGCCTTCAACTTCCAGGGCGAGGCCTACTCGAGCCTCGTCTCGACGGTCGAGCCCGACGGCCCCGCCTTCGCCGCGGGGTTGCGCCCCGGGGACCGGATCACCGAGGTCGACGGCGAGCCGGTGCGCTACTTCGAGGACCTGGTCGAGACCATCGGGCCGAAGTGGGAGCGCAAGGTCCGCATCGGCTTCGATCGCGGCGGCAAGGCGCACGAGGTCGAGCTGGTCCCGGCGCGCCATGAGCAGAAGACTCTGCTCGGCACCGAGGTGCGCGGGCTCATCGGGATCCGCCCGCTCGCCCAGGCGCCGATCATCGGCGTCTCCGATCCCGAGTCGCCGGCCGCCAAGGCGGGCCTGCGCCCCTTCGACCGGATCGTCAAGGTCGGCGAAGAGAAGACCGAGTCCTTCCCGCAGCTCGCGAGCAGGCTGGCGGCCCTCGAAGGCCCGACCACGCTCACCGTCGTGCGCGACCGGCCCGAGGGCGGCGCGGCCGGGGCGCTGACGAGCTACGAGACCTTCACCGCCACCCTCGAGCCCGAGCTGCGCAACGGCGAGGCCTGGCTCGGGGTCGAGCCGAGCGGCCTCTACGTCTTCAGCGTCGAGCAGGGCAGCCCGGCCTGGGAAGCAGGCCTGCGGCGCGGCGACAGGCTGCTCGAGGTCAACGGCAAGCCCCTCCACGGCTGGTCGACCTTCGAGCAGCTTCGCTACCAGGCGGCCAAGGACCAGCAGCCCCTGAAGCTCGCCTTCCTGCAGAACGGCCAGCGCATCGAGCGCGAGGTGATGCAGAAGCAGACGGTGGAGAAGGACCGGTTCGACAACGAGCACCCGGTGCTGCTCTTCGGAGCCTTCGAGGACCGGCGCGCCTCGAGCCTGGTCGAGGTCGAGAAGATTCCGGTCCAGATTCCGGTGGGCAAGGCGCTGACCAAGGCGGTCCGGGTCGTGCCGCAGGAGATCGGCAAGACGCTGCAGGGGCTGTGGCTGCTCGCCAGCGGTCAGCTCAGCTCCAAGAACATCGGCGGGCCGATCATGATCTACAAGGTGGCGGTCCAGTCGGCCGAAGCAGGCAAGGACGTCTTCCTTCAGACGATGGGCTTCATCAGCATCAACCTCGGCCTGCTCAACCTGCTGCCCATCCCGGTGCTCGACGGCTTCCACATCCTGTCGGCCGCCTTCGAGACGATCCGCCGGCGGCCGCTCGGGCTCAAGGCGCGCATCATCGCCAACTACATCGGTCTGGCGATGCTCTTGATGCTGATGCTGCTCGCCTTCAAGAACGACTTCGTCAACTTCCTTCTCAACTGACGAGTCGACGGTTGCGAGTCGTAGGCTCCAGAGGTGAGGGTCGAGCCCGGAACCGCGCGGGACTACTCCCAACTCACAACTCAATACTCCCAACTCATCCGCTACTCCGAGAGGCTCGCGATGCGCACCCCGAGCTGCCCCTCGATCTCCACGAGCTCGCCGCGGGCGACGACCTTGCCGTTGACCGACAGCTCCACAGGCTCGCCGGGCGCCTTGCCCAGCTCGATGATCTGGCCGCTGTGGAGACCGAGCACCTCGTCGGCCGAAATCGGCACGCGCGCCAGCTCGACGACCACGTGCAGCGGCACGTCATTGAGCAGCTCGGCGGCGATGGCTTGGATGTCTTCTGGCTTGGTGGTCACGCTGGTCTTCTCGTCGTCATCCCAGGGGCTGCGCATCCCGGGGCTGGTGTGCATGTCGGGGTTGAAGCGGCCCGACGGCTCCTCCTCGTACTCGCGGGCCGGCGCAGGGAGAGGCTCGTGGCCCGCTTCGGCGAGCTTGGCCGCGGCCTCGTCGTCCGGCGCCTCGCTGAGCGGCCCGGGGCCCGGCAGGATCTTGTCGATTCGCGCCTGGTAGCTGCCGCCCGAGACCTCGAGCGTCGCCTCGATTCTTCCCGCCCGGCCGATGCCGACGCGAAGGCAGACAGGCCCGGGCTCGCCTCTGTCGACCCGCGCGGTCAACTCGTCGACGAGCATCACGTCGCCGGGCCGCAACGCCAGCAGATCGCCTCCGGTCAGGTCGACGTGGCCGACCTCGGCCCGTAGCCAGGCGCGCACCGAGGCGAGCCTCGGCAGGTGCCTCTCCAAGCGCGCCAGCCGCCTCGCCCGGCACTCGGGCCCATCCTCGGACGGGACCGCGGCGCTGATCGCCGAAGCGGGCAATAGCAGGCGGATGTACCCGGCCGCCGCGCCGATGAGGACCTTCAGCTCGATGACGGCGACCGAGCTCTCCTGGTCGAAGAGCCCGAGCGCCTCGTCGACCGTGCGAAAGGGCTGCTCGAGGCGAATCCGCTCGCGGCCCGTCTCGCCGACCGGCGGCGAGAGCGCCTTGAAGGTCTCGAGCAGGACGTAGGAGAGCACGCCCTCCTCTATCTCGGTCAGCGAGCGCACGATGGCCGCCTCGCCCCCGGCTCCGAGCAGCAGGTCGATGATCGAGTGGGCGAGCGCGAGCTCGACCTCGACCGCGCCGCGGGCGCGGTGGGGCGAGGGGGCGATCGCGGCGAGGAAGGTCGGCTCGCGCACGATGCGCGCAAGAGTCGAGGGCGCGACGGTGTGCACGTAGTCGAGCCACAGCAGAACGTCCTCGTCGAAGACCCGGCGCAGCGCGGTCTTGACCTGCTCGCCAAGCTCACCCGACAGCAACCCGTCGGGCAGCAGCCACTCGAGGCGCCGGAGCAGGTCGAGCTGGGACTTGGGGACCTTCTCCAGGTTCTGGAACAGGTAGGGCCGCACCCGCCGGCGCGCTGGCCCAGCCCCCAGGGCAGGCATGTCGAGAACCGTGCCGCTCGGACCTCTGCTCACCGACGTTCGTCCCTTCGCTGCGTCAGGCCTCTTCGGCCCTCTCGATCACGAGCTCTTCGAGGGTCAACCCGCGCGCCTCGAGCGCTTTGGCCAGCTCTCCCTTCGACTGCTCCAAAGCAGCCAACACGTCCTTGTCGCTGCCGGAGAATACCGCACGAATCTTGCCGCCGCGACCTCCTGACACCTTGATGCTCAATCCCTTGAGCACGCTCGATTTGAGCTCGAGGCGAAACTCCGGGATGCCCTTTGCGTTCGAGCCGACCATCACCCGCGAGACGATCTTGTCGACGATCTCCTTGGTGATCGCCGCAAAGCGCGCCGCTTGGACATCGCGCGGGCGGGCGAGCGGCGGGGGCGCGAGCAGCGCGGCGGGCGGCAGCCGGAAGCTGCTCTTCTGCTCCTTGTCATCGCCCTTCGACTCCCTGCCCGTGCCGCCTCGCTCCTCTCCGCCGCGGGTGGCGACGCGCTTCTTGTCCGCGCCTCCGGCGAGCGACGACTTGCCAAGCTCCTCACCCCGCGCCTCCGACGAGCGCTCGGCGCCGCGCCGCGACTCGGACCTGCTCTGGGAGCCAAGCGAGTCGGCGCGCGCCTCGGCCTTCGCCTGATTCTGCTCGATGAGGTCCTTGCCGCGCCCCTGAAGCGCCTTGTTCGACTCCTGGCTCGACTGGGCCTTCGACTGCAGCACCTGGTCGGGCGCCTGCTGCAAGCCCTGCTTCGCCTGGAGCCTCTGGCCGAAGGAGCGCGGCGCGAAGGGCTGGCGGGCGAGCCGCGCCCGGCGCGCTGCGGGCGACTCGTTCTCCTTTGGCGCCGCCTCGGCCTCACGCGGCGCTTCCGGCTCGGCTTGCGTCTCTCGGGCCGGCTCCGCGGCCTGCGGAGGCTGCTCGGGCCTGGCCGGCATCCGCGCGCCGCGCGGGGCTTCAGCGGACTTGGAGGCGAGCGCCCGATCGAAAGCCGAGGCCTCGTCGGTGCGCTTCTTCTGCTGCTGCTCCTTGGCGCGCTGATCGGCGAGTCGGGCCTCCTCGGCGCGACGCTCTGCTCGGGATTCGTCGACTCGGCTCATCGGACCGGCTCACTTTTCTCGGCGGCGCGCCAGGAACAGCGCGTTGCCAATCTCTTCGCCCGCCTGCTCTTCTCTCGCGTCGCGCTCGGCCTTCTTCTGCTTGAGGAACTTCTCCTTGTGCTTCTCGATGGCCTTGACCTCTTTGGCCGCCTCGGCGAGCGCGGCCCGCTTGCGCTCGACCTCGGCCTCGGCCTGGGCGACGACCTCGCGCTGGGCCTCTATCTGCTCGGCGACCTCGTCCTCCTCGGCCCGAAGCCGCTTCTCGTAGGCGCCCATGCCCTGCACCCCGAGCGCTCCCATGCCCTTCGAGATGAGCTCCTGGAGATGGGCGTCGACCTTCGCCTTGCGCTCGCGCTTGCGGCGCTCGAGATCGTCGAGGCGCCGCTGCAGCTCCGCGCGCGCCGCAGCGAGCGCCTTCTGGGCGTGGGCGAACTCGTTCTTGGCGGCCTCTTCGGCGCGCCGGCGGATCTCGAGCAGCGTCTCGAGGCGGTATTGGGGGGCCATGTGGCCGGGATTGTAGCCCGAAAGCCCGAGGGCAGCGCGGGCGGCGAGCGCCTCGAGCCCCGCAAGCTGGCCAGGCCCCTGGTCGATTCCGGACGGTGACCGAGCGCGATCCGAACCGTATACTGGGCGACACCTCCTTGCCGCCCGGAATCCACCTTCATGCGCGATTTGATCCCCTACCTCACCGGCTTGCTCGTCGCCTCCGGCTCGCTCGCCGCGGCCGGCTCGCTCGCGGCGAGTCCGAAGACGTTGTTCGAGAGGCGCTCGGACTTCAACCACATCATCGTCCAGGAAAAGGGCGGGCTGCGCTCGCTCATCTTCGCGCCGATCGGCGCCATCCAGAGCGCGGTCCGGCCGGGCCAGCCGCTGCGCCTCGAGCTGGAGTACACGCGCTCGGCGATGATCGCGCTTGCGGCCGTCCCCAACCCGCAGAGCGCGCTCGTCGTGGGCCTGGGCGGCGGCGCGATGCCGATGTTCCTGCGCACGCTCTACCCGGAGATGCGCATCGACGCGGTGGACATCGACCCGGCGGTCGTCGAGGTCGCCCGGCGCTACTTCGGGTTTCGCGAGGACGACAAGCTGCGCGTCCACGTCGGCGACGGGCGGGCCTTCGTCGAGCAGGCCACACAGACCTACGACCTCATCTTCCTCGACGCCTACGGCCCCTCGAGCATCCCCAGGCACCTGGCCACGCTCGAGTTCCTCTTCGCGGTCCGCGCCCGGCTCTCACCGCGGGGCCTGGCCGTCGGCAACGTCTGGAGCGCGGACGCCAACGGGCTCTACTGGTCGATGCGCCAGACCTACGAGAAGGCCTTCGCCAACCTGTGCATCTACGAAGTGCCCACCGCGGGCCAGCGCATCTTCTTTGCGAGCGCGGGCGCGCTGCCCGAGACCGGCAAGCTGACCGAAGAGGCCTCGCGCCTGCAGCGGGCGAACAAGCTGCCCTTCGACCTCGCCGCGCTCGCCAAGGCCGGCTGCTCGAAGGAGCCCGCTCGCGAAGCCGAGCTGCTGCGCGATCCACCGAAGGCTCGCTGAAGCGGTTCGACGGGCCGTCCCCTTCGCGACCGCGGCGCTCGGCATGGGCTGCCGGTGGGCCGGCCTGCGCGCCGGCCGAGCCGGCGCACGCTCTCTGGGCGGGCCGCATTCGGTCCGCCCCACCGCACCAGGCTCTCCCCGAGCAGGGCGTGGAGAGGCCTTCAGTCCTCGAACATCTCCACGAGCTGGGCGACGATCTCGTCGTATTCGGCCTCCTCTTCGGTGCGCTGCTTGAGGAAGGTCTCGATGGCTTCGATCTTGTCGATGGCGTAGTCGGTCTTCGGGTCCGAGCCGTATTGGTAGGCGCCGAGCAGGATGAGGTCGCGCTGCTTCTCGTAGGTCGCCAGCGTCTCGCGCAGCTTGCCGGCCGCCTCCTTGTGCTCGGGGCTGGCGACCGAGGTCATCACGCGCGAGAGCGAGGCGAGCACGTCGATGGCCGGCCAGTGGTTACGCTCGGCGAGGGCGCGGTTGAGGATGAAGTGGCCGTCGAGGATGCCGCGCACCTCGTCGGCGATGGGCTCCTCCATGTCGCCGCCGGCCACGAGCACGGTGTAGATGGCGGTGCAGAAGCCCTTGTCGCTGTTGCCGGTGCGCTCGAGGATCTTCGGCAGCATCGAAAAGACGCTGGGCGGGTAGCCCTGGCGCGCGGGCGGCTCGCCGATGGCCAGGCCTATCTCGCGCTGGGCGCGGGCGAGGCGGGTGACCGTGTCGAGCATGAACATCACGTTGCCGCCGCGCTCGCGGAAGTACTCGGCGATGGCGGTGGCCACGAAGGCACAGCGCAGGCGCACCAGAGACGGCTGGTCCGAGGTCGCGCAGACCACGACCGAGCGCTTCATGCCCTCCTCGCCGAGCGAGTCCTCGATGAACTCGCGCACCTCGCGTCCGCGCTCGCCGACCAGGCAGACCACCGACAGGTCCGATTTGACCTGCCGGGTGATCTGGCCCATCAGCGTCGACTTGCCCACGCCCGAGCCGGCGAAGAGCCCGACGCGCTGGCCGGTGCCCACGGTCAGCAGCCCGTCGATGGCCTTGATGCCCAGCGACAGCGGCTTCTCGATGCGCTGGCGCAGGAAGGGGTCGGGGCAGTCGCGGTCGACCGACCACTCGATGAGGTCGTCGGGCAACGGCTTGCCGTCAATCGGCTCGCCCAGTCCGTTGAGCAGGCGCCCGAGCAGGCCCTCACCGACGCGGATGGTGAGCGGACGGCCGGTCGGCACCACCTCGCTGGTCGGCCCCACGCCGCTCAGCTCGCCGAGCGGCATGAGCATCACCTCGTCGCCCTGGAAGCCGACGACCTCGGCCTTGACCCAGCGGCGCCGCGAGCCCTGGACCTCGACCACCTCGCCGACTCGCACGCCGGGCACGACCGCCTTGATCACCAGCCCGGTCAGCTCGGTCACCCGGCCGCGCACCCGGACCGTCTGAGCCTCCTTGACCAGCTCGTGGTACTTCGAAAGATCGATGGCCATCCGGCGCGCCTCCAAGTCGAACCGTG
The DNA here is from genome assembly GCA_002408385.1 of Myxococcales bacterium UBA5297. Lineage (GTDB taxonomy): Bacteria > Myxococcota > Myxococcia > Myxococcales > UBA5297 > UBA10939. The sequence continues at coordinate 57,704 of DHSB01000161.1, read as the reverse complement.
CGTGGCAGCATGTTCGCCGCTGTCGGGCGCAGGCCGCAAATTCGCTGGCCCCGAGCGCCCAGGCTGGCGGCTCTTCAAGGATCGACGACCCTCGCCAGGTCGTCCCTGAGCGTCGAGATGTCGGCCGACAGGTCCTCGATGTGCTTCTCGGCGGTCTCGATCTCCCGCTCGAGCACGATCTCCTGCTGCACGCTGCCGGTGATGACGAACCCGGAACGGCGCTTCTCCAGGGCCTCGAGCCGCTTCTCCCAATCGGCCATCTCCTTCTCGAGGTTGGCGAGCCGGCCGTTGATCTCGGCGCGCTGGGCGTTCTCGAGCCTGAATTCGAGGGGCTGGAGCCTGCCCTCCTTGACCCGGGCCAGCGTCCGCGACTGCGCGAGGAAGCCCGCCTTCGCCACGCCCACCGTGCGCCTCTTGCCGGGGGGCACCGCGACGACGGCGGGCGTGACCTGTCCGGTGTCCTTCCCGTCGATGAGGATCACGGCGTTGGCGGGCGTGCTCTTCACCGCGAGCTCGGCGCCCTTGGCGAGATCGAAGGAGAACCTGAGCGGCTGTGCGTCGGTCAGCTCGAGCTCGCGGCGCTCGACGACGTAGCCCTCGAGTTGCAGGACCAATTGGTGCTTGCCCTTCGGCAAAGCCGGAGTCTGGCCCGGGGTCCGAAACTGCGGCACCCCGTCGAGCAGGACCGTCGCGCCCGGTGGCACCGTCGTGACCTCGACGCGCGCCCCTGGGGTGAGCAATGGCTCGAGGTTCAGCGGCGTGTTGGGCGCGACGAAGACCGAGGTCGCGTTCTCGAGGAAGTCGGGGTGTCGCAGCGTGATCGTGTGGTCCTTGCCGGTATCGAGCGCGATGGTGGCCGGCGTCTTCTTCCCCGAGTCCGCACCGTCTATCCAGATGGCGGCGCCGTTCGGGACCGACGAGATCTGCGCGTTGACCGTCTTCAGGTCCTCGACCCACCTCGAGACCTCGCGGACCGGCGCTCCGCGCTCCGCCCCGTCCCCGCCCTTCAGAAACACGAGCCCGCCGACGCCTGCCCCGAGAAGCACCGCGGCTGCGACGGCGACCGAGAGAAGATGACGGGGCCCTCGCGAGGTCGTCGCTACACGAGCGCTCCCCGCGGCGGTGGGCGTGTGAGGCTTCGACGGCTCGAATCGCGCCGCCCTGCTCGCCATGCCCGCGTTCATCGCCGGGGCGGCCTGCGGCGCGGCCCAAGACTCCACCGCCACGCTGGCGGTCGCCTCAGTTGGCTCGCGCCGGTCGAGCTCGAGAGGCGCGCTCGACTCTGAGAAGCTCGGCGTGCCGCCCCCGTCCCACCCCGGGATCCAGGCCTGGAGCGACTCACCGGCCGGGCGCGAGGCCGGGGTGTCGATGACCCCGGCGCCGAGCCTCGGCTTGTCACTCAGCTCCGCGAGGATCTCCTCCTCGTAGCTGTGCCCGCCCATGCCGTAGAAGACGTTGTCGAGCGCCCGCCCCATGTCTGCCGAGCCTTGAAACCGCCTGTCGAGATCGCGCTCGAGCGCGCGGTCGATCGCCGCCGAAAGCTCGAGCGGAATGCCGGCGGCGATCGAGCCGATGGGCGGGATCGGCTCCTCGCAGATCTTCTGGACCAGCTCGAGGGGATTGCCGCCGGGAAAGAGCTTGCGGCCGGCGAGCCCCTCCCAAAGCACGATTCCCAACGAGAAGACGTCGCTTCGCGCGTCGACCGGCAGGCCCCGGGCCTGCTCGGGCGACATGTACGACGGCTTGCCCTTCAGCTCGCCGGCCCGCGTCCGCGACTCGCCCAGGTGAGCCTTGGCGATGCCGAAGTCGAGGATCTTGGCCACGCCCTCCTCGGCCAAGAGGATGTTCTGTGGACTGATGTCCCGGTGCACGACGCACAGCGGCTGTCCGTCGGGGCCATGCTTGGTGTGTGCGTACGCCAGCCCCGCGCACACCTGCGCGCCGACCGCGGCGATGAAGCTCGAGGAGAGCGGGCGGCCTTCGCGGGCGGCACGCCGCAGAAGCGCGGCCAGCGTCGCGCCGCGCAGGTACTCCATCACCAGGAAGTAGGTGTCGCCTTCCTTCCCGAAGTCGTAGACGTGGACGATGTTCGGGTGCGTGAGCTGAGCGGCGAGCCTCGCCTCGTTGAGGAACATCTGCACGAGGTCCTCGCGGTCGGACAGCGCGGGCAGCAGCGTCTTGATGACGACCTCGCGCGCGAAGCCCTCGGGCCCCTCGTGAGTTGCCAGGACGACCGAGCCCATTCCACCGCGCGAGAGCTCACGGGAGACCTTGTACTTGCCGCCGACAACCTGCCCCTCTTCCATCGTCGCTCCTTGCGAGAGTCGCCTCAGACAAGCCGTGGCGTACCGCCGGTGTCAAGCCGGTCTGCCATCGCACACAGACCGGGCAGCCAGCCACGTCCCTGCCCGCGGGGCCTTCCCGTGGAGCCGCCCGTTCGCAGGCCCCGGCGTCTCGCTCCGGGTGAAAACGGCCTGTCGAGCAGCCGCCCGAGCCTTGGTAGTGTGCGCGGCATGAGCGCTCGCGCCGACACCATCGCCCAGCTCCTCCTCGATCTCGATCCTCTGGCCGAGCTGCCGCGCACCGGATGGCTGCTGCGCGGGGTTCGCCCCTGTGAATCTATCGCCGAGCACAGCTTCGGCGTCGCCCTCGTGACCACGCTGCTGGTCGACTCGCTGCGAGCCGAGGGCACGGAGGTCGATGGCGAGCGAGCGCTGCGGATGGCCCTGGTGCACGACGTCCCCGAGGCTCGCACCGGCGACGTCCCGATGCCCCAGAAGACCGCCCGGCTGACCGAGGCGCTCTCCGAGCTCGAGAGCGACCTCGCGCGGCGGCTGCTGCCGGCCAGCCTCAGCGAGCTGTGGCGCGAGACCGACCAGGGAGACTCGCTCGAGGCGCGGGTGGTCAAGGCCGCCGACAAGATCCAGATGATGGCCAAGGCGCTCATTTACGAGCGCCTCCACCGCGGTGACGTAACCGAGTTCTGGGAGAACCCGAAGAACTTCGACGACCGGGGCCTGCCCATCGCCCGCGAAGTCTTCGAGGTGATCTGCGCTCGCGCCGGAAGGCAGATTCCCCGTCCCTGAGCGACCGCCCGAGGATCATCGAGTCGTGGCGAGAGCCCGTCGCCAAGCCTGAGAAAGAGAAACGCCCGCCTCGGGAACCAACCGGGCGGGCGCAAGCCTCTTCGTTTGTCAGGCTCGACTCGGTGGCGACCTGGAGCCAGTCACGACGCGCGGCTATTCGGTCGCGCCTGGGGGGAAATCCGCTCGGAGAAACTGGCGACCGTGCGTGTGCTCGAGCTCTGGACGGGCGCAATGCCCCGCGCCCCAGCCTGCCTCGGGCTGTCGACCCTCGACCGCCGCCCTAGTACGTATACGAAAGCCCCAAATTGCCCTGCCACGCGTAGAACGCCCCATAGGTCCCACGGGCTAGCTCGGCGCGGAAGCCCAGGCCACAGCGCATCTGGTAGCGCAGGCCGAAGACCGCGCGGGCGTGCAGATAGGGACCCTCGTCTTTGTCTTTCCAGAAGTCGGAGTGGCGCTGGCTCTCGAGGAACGCGACGCCCATCTCGACGCCAAGCCCGACATAGGGTGAGAAACCCTTGGGCCGCAGGTGGAAGGTGAGTTGATAGCCAAAGCCGCTCAGGCCCAGGGTACGGGTGCCAACCCGGTCCCGGTTCATCAGCAGCGCCTGGTTGAAGCTCCACTCGCTGCGAAAGCGCTGTCCGACCTCGAACGCCAACTTGTAGGTGCCGCCGCTCATGCCGCGGGCCCAGTCGTGGCCCCCGAGTGCGTCTTGGACTCCGATGACGCCTCCCGAGACGACCGGGCCGGCGGCAAACGCGGACGACGGCACGAGCAGCGACACGCACAGAAGAAGGTGGGGCCAACGCATTTTCGGCTCCTTGGACCTTGGTTCAACGCACGCGAACCCGGTTCTGCAAAGGCCATTCCCCGTCCCAGAATCGAGGCTAACCTCGCGAAAACAGGGAGCACGTCGAGGAGCGCCGCCGCAGCCGTCCGGCGACCTCTCTGACATTCGCGCCCGATCTTCGTCGGCCGGCGCCGCTCGACTAATCAACCGTCCGCGCCAGCCTGAACCCCACGCTGAAGGGTCGATGCGTGGGCAGCTTGGCCGAGCGGGTCGCAGCTCGTACCTGCTCCGGGTCGTTTCCCCACGAGCCGCCCCGCCAGATGCGTTCGCGCCCGGTGGCCGGCCCGGTCGGATCGCCCACCAGGCCGGCCTCGGCCGTGAGCGGGCCGTGCCAGTCCCAACACCACTCCCAGAGGTTGCCGAGCATGTCGTACAGGCCCCAGGGGTTCGCCTGCTTCTGGGCCACCGGATGGGTCTCGTTGCCGCTGTTGCCGCCCCACCAGGCGATCGCCTCGAGCTCGCCGTAGCGCGGCCCGCTGCTGCCGGCGCGGCAGGCGTATTCCCACTCGGCCTCGGTGGGCAGCCGATACCCCGGGCAGTCGAGACCCTTCCACATCACCTTGGCGAAGAAGCCCTCCTCACCCGGCCGTCCGTCGACCGAGGTGAGGACGTAGGCCGGCTCGAGCCCGCAAGCCTCGGAGAACGCGTTGCAGTAGGCGACCGCATCGAACCAGGTGACGCGTTCGACCGGCCGCTCGAGCCCGTCGAACGAAGACGGGTTCTGCTTCAGCAGCGCGGCCCATTGGGCCTGCGTCACCAGGGTCGTCTGGAGCTGGAAGCCGCGCGTGAGGATCACCTCGTGCAGCCTCTCCTCCTCGCCGCGGCCCGCTTCGGTCTCGGGCGAGCCCATCGAGAACTGCCCCGGCTCGAGGTCGACGAAGGCAACCGGCAGGCGGCGGCGCACCCGGCGCGGCCTGCTCACCAGGCGCGTCTTTCGGACCTGCTCGGTCTCGGCCGCGCGAAAGAGCCCTCCGGCGCGCCGCACCACCTCCTCGACGTACTCCTCGCGCACCTGGACCTGCTCTTCGACCTCGACCTCGAGCTCCGGTCCTTTGGCCGCGCCCGGCGGCGGGTTCAGCTCCCCAGGCGCGGCCACAGGATTGCCGGCCGTCCCTTCGCGCTGCGCCGCGCGGGAGAGCTCGTCGGGCGCCGGCCCCTGCGGCACGTGCGCCAAAGCGAGCGGCCGGCGCGCCGCCGCGCGGGGAAGCTCCTCCTCGGCGAACGACGGCGCGATGAAGGCCGGCACCGTCTCCTCCGACCAGGACGCCTCCCGAGCCTTGCACGAGGCCCGCTTCGCGCCGCACAGGGCGTCGGCGAACTCCTCGCAGGAGCCAAAGCGCAAGGCCGGGTCGCGAGCCAACGAGCGCATCATGGCGCGGGCGATGGTGCGGTCTATCTCCGGATTGAGCTGCTCGGGCCGCAGCACGCGCCCCTGCTCTATCCCCTTGAGGACCTCGAGGTGGTTCGAGCCGCCGAACGGAAAGCGCAGCGTCGTCATCACGTACAGCATCGCGCCCAGCGAGAAGATGTCCGAGCGCACCGTGACGTTGCGCGCCCCCAGGATCTGCTCGGGGCTCATGTAGTGCGGGCTGCCGAGCAGCGCTCCGGTCTTGGTCAGCGAGAAGTCCTTCTCGTTGCTGTCGAGCACCTTGGCGATGCCGAAGTCGAGCACCTTGGCCTGGTAGCGGCCCGGCTCGAGCTCGGCGAGCACGACGTTCTCGGGTTTGAGGTCGCGGTGGATCACCTCGGCGCGGTGAGCGAATCCGACGCCCTCGAGCACTTGCAGGAAGATGTGCCGGACGAGCTCGGCGTCGAGCGGCTTCGCCCGGTCGCGCAGCAGCCGTTTGAGCGAGGTGCCGGGGACGAAGTCCATCACCAGAGCGGCGGTATCGCGGGTCTCGACCGTGTCGGTGACCCGCACGATGTTCGGGTGGTCGAGCCTGGCCTGGATGCGCCCCTCGCTGAAGAAGCGCTCGCGCACCGAGGCGACCACCGCGAGCTCGGGCGTCAACACCTTGAGCGCGTGGCAGGTCCCCAAGGTGGCGTGACGGACCTTGAAGACGGTCGCCATCCCCCCCTTGCCAAGCTCGTTTTCGACCACGAACCGGTCGATGCGGCATCCGCTCGAGTGCATGCTCTCCAGAGCGTTTCGGTTGCCCGCTGAACTGTCAAGAGCGCGCCGAGAAGGACTCGCCGTGCGGGCGACGTGTCTGGGCAAACCGGCGGCGCCGCCCGACCGTCCTACCGCTTCGCGACGCGCGGACCGCGACTCGCGTTGACTGCCCAACGGTCGCCGGATACAACCCGCGAGGAGCGCAACCCCTCGGTCGAAACCCGATCCCAGGCCCGCGCCCACCCGTCCATCGAGCAGCCCTGCGGAGTCGCGGAAGTGGCCAGGTCCAAAGCCATTCAAGCCGTACTAGCGCTCGTCGATCGGCTCCTGGCCGAAGGCAGCGAGCACGAGGCGGCGCTGCGCGAGGCGCTCGCCAAGCTCGACGGACCCGAGCGCGCGCTCGCCGAGAAACTCGCAGCGGTTGCGCTCGAGCAGGCCTCGTGGCGGCGCAGCCTCGTGCAGGCTGCCAAGCTCGCCGAGGTCGGGATGTCGATGGCCGAGCTCGTCCACGAGCTGCGCCAGCCGCTCTCGGGCATCGCCGGCTTCTCCCAGCTTTTGAGCGCCGATCCCCGCTCCAAGGACGCGCCCGGCTGGGCCCACGAGATCCTCAACCAGACGGCGCGGATGGAGCAGCTCCTCGAGCGCATGCGCCGCTTCATCCGCTCGCCCGACGCGTCGGGCGCCGGCTCGGTGGACGCGGCCAGAGCGGTCAAGGAAGCGGTCGCGCTCTTTCCGAAGCTGCCGCCCGGCGTCGAGCTGCGGCTCGAGGTCGCCTCCGGACTGCCGAAGGTGCGCGGCGAGTCGGGTCCGCTCGTGCAGGTGCTCACCAACCTGATAGGCAACGCCCGCGACGCGACCGAGCCGAACCCCGGGACCATCCTCGTCGAGGCGCGGACGCACGAAGGCGGCGGAGTCCAGATCGTCGTCGCTGACGAGGGCTCGGGACTCTCGCCCGAGATAGCCCGGCGGCTCTTCGAGCCGTTCGCGACGACCAAGGGCGAACAGGGCACCGGCCTGGGGCTCTACATCAGCCGCCAAATCCTCGCGCCGTGGGGCGCGGACCTGCGGCCTGTCGAGCCTGCGCCAGGCTTCCGCACCGCGTTCTGCATTGTCCTCCCGCCGGCGACGCCCGCGCGCGCCGCGGGCCGGCCAAGCCCCGAACAGAGCGCCGAGCGGGCGATCGGCCAGGTGATCGGCGAGATTTCCGAGCGGCTCGACCAGCTCCCGAGCGAACGGCACGTCCTGCTGGTCGATGACGAGCCGGCTATCCGGCGCGCGCTCAAGGTGCTGCTGTCGGCCGAGGCCGGGCTCCAGCTCACCGAGGCGGCCGACGGCCCCGCGGCGCTCTCGGTCCTCGGGCGCCTGCCCGTGCACGTCGTCGTCGCCGACAAGAACCTGCCGGGGATGAGCGGCATCGATCTTCTCCGCAAGCTCCGCGAGCGCGACCTGGCTTGCGAGTCGCTGCTCGTCACCGGCTATCCGTCCGCCGCGTCGGTGGGCGAGGCCCTCGAAGCGCGCGCGCGCGACTACCTGCTCAAGCCCGTGCAGGTCGAGGGGCTTCGAGCCGCCGTGCGCGAAGCCTCGACCCGCGCGCGCTGGCGCCAAATCGCCCGCGAGCTGTCGAGCGAGCTGAGGCTGTGGGCCGAACGCCTGTTGCAGGTGATGACCGCGGCGACCGAGCGCGAGATGCCCGCGTTGTCCCCGGCCCTCGAAATCCTCGCTGCAAGGCCGGAGGGCCCCGGACGCGTCCTCGTCGTCTCCGAGGGCTCATTGATCGAGCGGCTGGCGATGACCGGCCACCTCGCCGAGGGCCCGGTCAGCCCCGAGAAGGCTGCGGCCCTCGTCGCTGCGGAGCGGTTCGAGGCGATGCTCGTCGGCCGCGACCTGCCGCATCTCGAGGCGCTCGCGCTCGTGCGCCAGGCGCGCGCCGCCTCGCCCGCGACCCAGGTGCTGTGGGCGCCGCCGGTCGCCGACTTCGAGCAGGCGCGTGAGGTGCTCCGCGCAGGCGCCGTGGCGCTCATCCCGCGGCCGGTCGATCAGACGACGCTCGAGCGCGTCCTCGAGACCGCGATTCGCGAGAGCCGAGTCGAAGCGAGGCTGCAGGCGCTCATCAAGGCCTGCGACGAGCTTGGGCTGAAAGAGCGGGCGCTCCGAACGCGACGCGCGGCGTAGGCGCAGGCTCTTGCCGGCCCAGTCTCGACTTGAGGCTGTCGAGGAAAACGTTGAGGGCTCGTCGGTCGACCTTCGTGCGATCGCCGATCGACGCTGACCGGGTCAGCGATCGACCTTGACGAGCGCCGCCAGCGTTCAACCTTGACGGTGTCTACCCTCTGCCGGCCTGGTTCTACCCTCTGCCGGCCTGGTTCGACCCTCTGCCGGCCTGGTTCGACCCGCTGCCGGCCTGGTTCGACCCTCTGCCGGCCTGGTTCGACCCGCTGCCGGCCTGGTTCTACCCTCGGCCGGCCTGGTTCGACCCTCTGCCGGCCTGGTTCTACTCGGGTCTATCCCTCTTGGGGAACTGCGTGCCGCCCACTGGCCTCGCTGCTGGCCGAGCGGGACGCGGGCCTTTTCCAGCGGGCGGCGCTGCGTCAGCTCGCGGGTTCAACTCGATGAACGGCCATCCGTTGCAGGCGGTGCCCGCGAGAAGAAGCAGCGCGGAAGCGAGCCGACGGGCAGGCATTCGGCATCTCGAGCCTCGAACAGACGAGCTTCGCCCCGACGAAATCGGTTGGCCGCGCCTCGTCCGTTGGCACTCTTTGAGAGTGCACCACGGCGAGAGCTCGTCGATTCCGCACGGAGGACGACGATTCCAGCGATCCTCCGTGCCTTGGCGTAGCGGCGATGAGCCGCTCAGAACTCGATGACCAGGCTGATTCGACTCGGCAGCCCCTGCTTCTGCTGATCGGTCAGCCGGTACACCGGGTCGGAAAGCACGCCCACCAGGCACCTGCGCTGATCGACGCTCAGCTCCGCGCTCGGCCCGACCGGCTCGACCTCGTGATCGGCGACCGCGCCGCTCTCCGGGTTCACCGCCGTGGTCCAGCGCAGGGCCCCGGGCCTCTCGCTCCCGGTGAAGCACTGCGCCAGCCGCTGACTGCGCGCGGCGACCTGTAGCCGGAAGTCCTCGAGCCACGGCGGGCCCGCCCGCGCCGCTTCCTCATAGCCTGCGCGCGCCTGCTGCTTGGTCGTCGCTTTCAAGGGCTTCTTCTTGACCGGCGCCTTCTTCACCGGCTTGGGCTCCGGCTCCTCGGGCACGACCTCGGGCGCTGGCTCCGGCCGCGGCGAAATCATCGGCGCCGGCCCGCACTCGCAGCGCATCAGCAGCAGCGCGAGTAGCAGCAGGACCATCAAGGCCATCAGGCGGCGCCTGCGCTTGCGGTGCTTCTCCTTCTGCACCACCGGAATCCGCTCGGCCTGGGCGCGCGCCTGGCGGCGCAGCTTCGGCACCGTCCGGCGCAGCTCCCTGCGGCGCTCGCGCATCGCTCGGCGCAGCTCCCGCGGCGTCATTCGGTCAGCCTCCAGCCGAAGACCAGCTCGCCCTTCGCGTCGCGCCATTCGACCGGCGTGAGCGTGAGCGGCACGAAGGCCGAGGGCGGCTCGGGCTCGGGAGCCTTGAACGGCCAAGGCAGCGCGTCGCCGGGCGCCAGCCGCACGTTGCCGGCGAAGGCCTCGTGCCCGGGCGACATTCCCCTCGCCTTTCCGGCTATCGACAGCTCGAGGTGACCGAGCCCTTCGAGGATGGCCTGGACGCGGCCCGACAGCTCCTCGGCGATGCGGATGTGCGACTTGTGCCGGCCCTCCTCCCCCGCGAACTCGTCGAGTATCCGGCTCACGAGGTGAAGCATCGGCGCGTTGGCCGCCCGCACGTTCGCCTCCTCGACCTCTATCCGCTCGATGAGCTGGCGCAGGAAGCGCAACGTGAAGTGCGGCTCGTCGGCCGCCGCGTCGCGCAGCTTGGTCATCAGCTCGCCCGCGTCTCCGCGCGAGAGCGGCCGCAGCCGCTCGACCCGAAGGTCGAAGGCGCCCCCGCGCCGCAGGCTCGCAGCGACCCGCTCGAACGACGCGCTGTCGGCCCTCAGGGCGGCGCTCCAGATCAGGTCCTCGACGACCGCGTTGTACTCCTGGCGCGGCACCAGCGCCTTGAGCGTGGCGATGAGCTCGTCGTTGGTCTGGAAACGCGCGAGCACGAAAGAGAGCCAGCGCCGGCTCAGGGCCATCACCGCGTCGGTCTCGCCCGACTCGTCGGCCTTCGACATCGCGAAGGCGAACGAGCGCAGCGCCTCCTGCCGCTCACCCCGCTCGAGCTGCGCGACGCCGCGGTGCAGCGCGACCGGCGAGCGCTCGCCGAAGCGGCTCTCGGGGTCGAGCGCGAGCAGGCGCTTGCCTCGCTCGCCCTCGGTCAGGACTCGCCGCCGCTCCGACGAGCCCGCCGCGAAGAAGCCCAGCCACAGCTCGAGCTCGTCGCCCTCTCTGCGCGCGATCAGCTCGTCGATGATCGCCAGCATCAACCCGTCGAGCGCCGCGGGGTCCTCGGAGAGTTGTCGCGCCCGGGAGAAGACGAAGAGCCTGCGCTCGCGCGTCAGGTTGAACCACTCGAACGGCTGCCATTCGAGGCTTCGGCGCAGGAAGCGCACCTCCTTGGCGCGCGCCGCGCGACTCTCGATCGCCCGCTGGGCTTCGAGGGCGCCCTGCTCGGAGATGCCGAGCGCCTTGGCCCGCCGCTTCTGCTCGAGCGCCTCTCGCCGCCCTTGGCGGCTGCGCATTTCGGCGAGGACGAGGTCCAGATCGAAGATGCGCGCCTCGACGGCCGCGACGCTCTCGACCTTGCTCCGGTCGAGGATCCTCAACGAATCGCGCAGAAGCCGGCGCAGCAGCAGCGCGGTGAAAAAGCGATCGTTGAGGTTGTAGCTGGGCGTCTCGAAGTCGGTCAGCAGCACCGTCTGCGCGGTCCGGCACGCGCTGCGGAAGAAGGAGACCGAACGCAGCTCCGACGGGTCAAGCAGGTCGTGCAGCGAGACGAACCTCCGCTGCCGGCTGACGTCGAAGGCGTCGAACGGAGCCTGACGGCTCGGTGGCTTTCCCCTGCCGGCCGCGTGCACAACCCAGTTGTGCAAGGCCAGCGGCCACAGCCCCGCGCCGCCCTCGTCGTCGGTCGGATAGCCGTCCTGGCACAGCCCAAGGTCGCCGAGCGCGGCCCAGACGACCGAGCGGAACTCCTCGTCGTAGCGGCTCACCTGGCCTTGGTTGGCCAGCCGGTTTCGCAGCAGCCAGAGCCGAAGGACCTCGGTCGGCTGGCTTTGGCGCAGCGCGAGGCGCGCGTTGTAGAAGAGCAGCGTCCCCTCCGGCGGGCTCTCCTCGGTCACCGGAGCGGCCGCCGCCACCACGAGCAGCGCGACGGGGAGCGCCGGGGACATCAGAGCATCCACCCCAGGCTCAGGCTGAGCTCCCACCACCACCCCAGGCCCGACTCGGTGAACTGCGACATGATCGGCAGCGCGACCATGACCCGCGGCGAGAGGAAGAAGCCGGACTGGAAGTAGAGGTCGAGCGAGCCACCGGCGAGCACGTTGTAGCGGCCGCCGTCGACCTCCATCGCGGGCAGGCGGTCCTCCTCCAGGTTCTCGAATTCCCGGTCGTTCAGCCGCGGCGAGAAGATGGCCCCGGCGACCTCGCGGAAGCCCGCGCCCGAAAGCGCGCCCGGGTAATAGATGTAGCGAAAGCCGGCATCGAGCGAGAAGACGAGCTCAGTGGCGGGGAAGAAGCTCGGCCAGGCGGTGGCGACGCCCTCGGCGATGGGGAAGCCGAGGTTGACGTCGAGCTCGAGCCGGGCTGGCCGTCCGACCTGGCGGTATGGGGTGAGCGCGAGCCGCTCGGTGCTCTCGCTGCCGCGGGCGAAGACCCAGGTGACGGCGACCTCGCTCATCAGGCTCGAGAAAGGTACGCGCGCGAAGCCGCCCACCCGCGCGCTCCAGAAGTTGTTCAGCTCGAGGAGCTGGCTGCCGACAGCGCCGACGCCGACGGTCTTCTTGCGCCAGTCGAAGCGCACGGCGCGGGAAGCCTCGCCAATCATCCGTTCGCTGAGCACCTCGAACGGCGTGCGGTAGCGGGCGATCGAGTCGTCGAGTTGCTTGAGCTCGGCGGGCGCGGCCGGTGCGTCCGAATCGTTGGGACCGACGGGGCCCTCGGCTTCGCTCGGGGTGACCGGGGCGGCTTCGGCGGAGGCCTCGACAGCGCTCGAATCGGCGGCCTTCTCGACTTCGCTCGGAGTGACCGGGGAGGCCTTCACGGCGGCGGGTACGGCAGAGGCCTCCCCAGCGCTCGATTCGGAGGGCCCCTCGACTTCGGGGCGACCGCTGGTCGCCCCTACGCTCGGGGTGACCGGTAGGGGCTTCGTGGCGGCGGGTGCGGCGGAGGCCTCGGCATCCGAATCGGTGCTCTCCGACTCGTCGCCTGCCCCGACCATGCTCGGGCTGATGGCGAGCGGATGGAGCTGGCCCTTGTCGGCCGTCGCTTCTTCGACCGCGGGGCTCGGGCCGGGCGCGGCCCGCCCTGCGCTGGGGGCGAGCGAGGTTCCCGGCAGCGCCAAGAGCGCGATGAGCAGCAGCCTACGGATCAAGCGGGAAGCCTCCGTCGGCCGGGGTCGGATAGCGCGGCCGGTAGCACTGGCTGGCGTAGCTGGTGCGGAAGTCGGCAAGGACGTTGTAGACGCCGGCCGAGTCGAAGGTCGGGTGGTCGCAGAAGCGCGTGCACTGCAGCAGCGTGTCGCGCAGCACGAAGTCGCCCCCGTCCCACAGCGCCGTCCCGTAATAGGACTCGGCTTCATCGCCGATGCCGAAGGGGATTGAAAACGAGAAGGCCGTCACCGCACCGGCGACCGAGCTCACGTACTTGGCGCGCGCGAGGAACGGGAAGTCCCAGGCCAGGCCGAGCGGGTACGAGGGCTGCGGAGCAAGGCGGTGATACTCCGGCAACATCGCCAGCGGAATCGGGTCCGGGACCATCGCCCCGCGGAAGACAGCGACCGAGGCGCGCATCGCTTCTGCATTTTCTGGATCGTCCGAACCGCCAGAGGCGCAGTACGAGAAGGCGTCGCTCGGCTGCGCCGAGATGAGCTCGTTGTTGAAGAAGGTGGCGACGCCGAAGTCGCCGATCGGCAAGTTCACCGACTGCGGCGTGCGCTCGGGGGCCAGGAAGTGCCACTCGAGCATCCGGCCAGCCTGGTTCCTGGAGTAGCGGTCGATGAAGCCCAGGTAGTTGTCGCGGGTCGGCAGGATCGGAAGCTGGTTGAAGCGGAATGGCCCGAGCTTGAGGTCCGGCATGTCCGCCTGAAGTGGACAGGAGTGCATGGAGGTGGTGGGCAGCTCGGGCTCTTCGTCGACGCGCGCCGGGCACCACAGCACCAGCCGCCCGACCACCGGCCGCGTGATCTCGTAGCCGTAGCTGTCGAAGACGAACGCCCCGCTGACGCGCGGCGAGCTCTTGTCGCGCTCGACCTCGAGCACCGCCTGGAGCGCCTCTTCGAGGATGGCGCCGACCTGCCCGCTCCGGTCGTCGTGATGCAGGGCCACGGTGAGCACCATGTCCTTGCCCTGCGCGCGCACCTCGTCGATTCTGGCGCGCACCGCGGCGGCGAAGGCGCCGGCGACGCTCGGGTCGCTCCAGGCGTCGATGCAGATCTCGATCGGCTCGTCGAGCAGCAGCCGCTGCTCCTGCATCTGCTGGTGCTCGTCGGAGATCGTCCGCCCGCAGGGCTTGAGCAGGTAGCCGATGGTGACGTTCTCGTGAATCGGGCTGTGCAGGGCCGGAAACGCCGGGCGTGCCTCGGGGTTCTTGCGCGCGAGCGCCACGGTCTCGAACTCGCCCAGCGCATCGGTCACCGTCGCCCGCGCGCAGACCGCCGGGAAGGTCGAGGCGGCCAGCGGCAGCGCGTGCGTGTCGAAGACCGCGCGCTCGATCGTCTCGACCGAAGGCCAATCGAGCGGCACCGACTCCCCGGAGCAGGCGCTGCCGGAGCCGTAGCCGTAGGGGTTGTCCTCCGGCAGCCACCCCACCTCGCCATAGCGCGGCTCGGAGAGGCGCACGAAGCGCCGCAGGCCGAGCTCCTGGGCCTCCTCGTTGCGCAGGGCCGGGAACTGATGGCGCGCGCGCCACTGGACCTGTGTGTTGGTCTCGTCGAAGACGCCGTAGACGACCAGGCTGCGATGGGCGTGAGGCGGGCCCTCGCCGACGACGTGGAAACTGAGCTCCGCGGGCAGGGTCATCTCCCCGTCGGCGTGGTAGCGAAGCTGCAGCCACACCCGCCGCGGGACCTTTTCGACGTGCAGGCTGATGCTGCCGCACCGGCCGTTCGGCCCGCAATCGACCGGGACGTGCGTGTGCACCGGGCTGAGCTGTGCCAGCGGGGTCCAGGGCACGTCGAGCTCGTCGGTCAGGTACGAAAGCTCGAGCTGGCTCTCCGGGCCAAAGCCCTGCTCGGCCTCGGCCCGGTAGAAGACGAAGAGGGTCTGCTCCTGGGCGAACCAGGTCGCGTCGGCCAGCGTGAAGCCCGCGTAGATGTCGGTCAGCGGGACCTTCTGGCAGGCCGCGAGGGCGACGAGCGCCAGGAGCAGGGAGGCGCGCCTCATCGCTAGACGAGCATCTCCTGGTACGAGACCTTGCCCTGCGCGGCCAGCTTCTGGAGCGCCGCGACCAGCTCCTGCTGGCCGCGCTGCGCGAACCGGAGCTGATCGGCGCGCGAGCCGAAGGCCTGGTTGGCTCGCACCGCGTTCTGCATCGTCGGCGCGAGCTGCGCGAGGAAGCTCTCCTGCCAGGCCGTCGGCTGCAGAGACGACCAGCCGGCCAGCGCCCGGACGTCGACCTCGAGGAGCAGATCGACCCGCAAATCCTTGGGCACCTTGAGGAGCATGTCCGGGAAGAGGATCTGCTCGTACCACCCGGGCAACACGCCACTCGAGCGCTGCAGGGCGCTCGTCAGCAGCGCGCCGCGATCCTCGGCGTCGAGCTGGGGCAGCAGCGAGGAGAGCGCGCCGGGCGCGTCGAACTCGCGGCCGCGGTCGACTATCTGATGCTCCGAGGGCTCGGAGAGCTGCGGCAGGGGCAGGCCCGAGCGGGCCGAGTCGAGCGCGGCGAAGAGGTCCTCCTGCTCCTCGTGTGAGATGCGGTTCGAGCCCAAGAGCTGCTCGGACAGCTCGACCCGCAGCTCGGGGGCGAGCGCCCGGGCCACCTCGTTGCGCGCGTCGGCCGGCACCATCGCGAAGAGCAGCGCCGCGAAGCGCGGGGGCAGCTTCTCGATGAGGTGGGACAGGCCGACGGTGCCGAACTCCTCGCGCAGGCTGAGGAAGATCTCCGCGTCGGACTGCGACAAGAGCGTCGAGGAGATGGCGTGCTGGTTGAGCGTGCGGAAGAAGTCCGCGTCGGAGGGCAGCTTGCGGTCGTCGAGGTGGCGCAGGTAGTCGGCGAACTCGACCTTCTGTTCGGCCAGCGCGCCGTCCGACGGGAAGGCGAGCGAGACGCGCTCGCCGAGGATGAAGAGGGCCTTGGTGAGCAGCGGGAACTCGCGGTTGCGCAGCCAGCCGCGCAGCAGCTCGACGATGCCGCCCTCGTCCTTGGCCAGCTCGGCCTGCGAGATGCGCTCGGTCCACAGCCTGCGCTGCTCGGCGAGGATGGCGGCCTCCTCGAGCTCTTCGGGCGAGGGCAACTTCGGCCCTGGCGGCTCGGGCGGGGCGAGCGGGTCGGGAGGCGGCTCGTCTGGCTTGGCCTCAGCCTGCGGTTCCTCCTTGCCCAGGTTGCCTGCGGCGAGCTGCGCGAGCATCGCCTTCTCTTCGACCGACTCCTTGCCGACCCGGCGCGCCGCCCAGATCAAGGTGAGCGCGGCGAGCGTCCCTAGCAGCAGCGCGATCATCCAGGCGAAGTGCGGCAGCAGCTCGACCCACAGCTCGCGCAGGGCGAGCTTGGCGTCCCACTCCTGCGGGGCGACCGGCTCGGGCGGGGGCGCGGGCGGCTCGACCGGCTCGGGCGGCATCTCGGGCTTGGGCGGCGGCGACTCGCTCAGCTCGGCCGAGACCGGCGCGAGCACCTGGTGCCCGACGTCGACCCGCAGCCAGCCCTTCGACAGGAGCTGCTCGAGCCGCTTGACGAGCCCCTGGATGTCGCGGGCCGAGACCGACCTCTCGTGGGCAAAGTCGCAGCGGGCGGCCGTCAGGTACTCCTGCGGCGGCACGCTGCCCAGGCCCTCGGTCTGGCCCAGGCCCGGCAGCGAGGAGCTGCGCGGCAGGTCGACGACCACGTGATCGCGGTAGACGCAGCCCTTGGAGACGCAGCGCTCGGGGGCGCAGGCGCGCATCAGCGCGAGGTCGAACTGGTTCTCTATCGCGCGCAGCTCCATCAGCACCGGCGACGGGATGTGCTTCTGCGGGATGGGCGTGACCGTGCCCGCCTGAGCGAGGACGCTGCCCGGCAGGGCCAATAGGAGCAGGAGGACGAGGCTTCTCATCAGTAGATCCTCACGACGACGCGTCGCAGCCGGGCCAGCCGCAGCTCGGGGGTCAGCCCTTGGAGCTGCTCCTCGGGCAGGGGCCTGGTGTCCGCGTAGCCCTCGACGCGGATGTGGTCGCGCACCACCCCGACCTCCTCGAGCCGCTGGCGCACGACGATGGCGCGCGCGCTCGACAGCTCCCAGTTCGAGGCGAAGACGGTGCCGTTGATGATGGGCGTCGGGTCGGTGTGGCCCTCGACCGCGAAGCTGTACTTGGACGAATAGGGCGCGAGCACCTGCAGCATCGAGCGGAGCGTCTCCTCGAGCTCGGCGCGGATCTTCGCGCTGCCCGAGTCGAAGACCAGGCCCGAGTTGAGCGACAGCTCGAGGCCGTCGTCCTTGACCACGGTGGAGACCATCTCCTGGAGCCTCTTGCGGGCGATCTCCGCGTCGATCTCCTTGCGGATCGACTCGAGGCTGGTCGGGCTGTCCGAGCCGGAGATGCCCTTGGCGATCTGCTGCATGCGCCCCTTGCTCAGGTTGGCGGCGGTCAGCAGCAGCACGAAGAACAACAGCAGGTTGGTGATCAGGTCCGCGTAGCTGAGCAGCCAGCTCTCCTCATGTCCCTTCGCGCGCCGTTGCATCGCTTAGGCTCCGCCGCGGGCGACCAGCTCGTTGACGCTCTTCTCGCAGCGCTCGATGAACCCGAGCCGCTCGTCGAGCAGGCCGTTCAAGAAGTGGCCGATGGGCCCGGCCACCCCCGCGCCGAAAGCGACGCCATAGAGCGTGGCGAGCAGCGCGAGCGACATCGCCGCGCCGATGTTCAGGTTGTCCGAGCTCATGTTGCGGAAGAGCTGGATCATGCCGGTGATGGTGCCGACCATGCCGAAGGCCGGGCCCAGCTTGGAGAGCATCTCCCAGTTGTTGATGGCCGGCTGCCACAGGCCGATCTCCTGGTGGCGGATCTCGAGGAAGACCTTGGAGCTGGCGGCCTCGGGGGCGCGGTTGAGCAGCAGGTCGACCATCTGCTTGATGGCCGGGTAGCTGCTGCGCTCGGCCAGGGTGAGCGCGGCGTTGCGCTTGCCCTCGCGCCAGAGCGACCAGAGCTGCTCGCGCTCGGACTCCATCGCCAGCGTCGCGCGCTTGAAGTTGCGCATCCCGGGGACAAACTCCCTCAGGCAGAGGATGGTGCGCAGCGCGGTCGAGTGGCTCGAGCTGACGAGCACCGCGGCGCACGAGCCGACCATCACCATCACCAGCGCGTGCAGGTCGAAGGCGGAGATGGTCTGCGCCCCGCCGCGGTCGGTGAAGCCGAACCAGATGATGAACCCCAACAAGCCCAGACCGAGAATTTGCATGACAGGTCTCTCCTACTGCTGGCGCTGCAGCTCTTCGAGCTTCTTGCGGACCGCCGGATCGCTCTCGATCCCTTCGGCCTGTTCGTAGATCTCAATCGCCTTCTCGCGCTCGCCCATCATCAACAGCAGCGAGGCCTTGGCGCGCAAAAACTCCGGGTGCGACGGGTAGCGCTGCAACACCGCCTCGCACCACTCGAAGGCCAGGTGGTAGTTGCCCTCGCGGGTCGCCTCCCCCATCAGCGTGCGCGCGCGGGTGAAGCTGACCTCGGGCGCCGCCTCGTTGATGCGCAGGCCCCGGGCCCGATAGGCCTCGACGAGCGTGGCGTCCGCCGGCGTCGGCGGCGGGGGCACCACGCGGGTGGCCGGGATGGTCTTCACCTCGCCGCTTCCCGCGCCGTGCTCGATGACCACCCGCTGGCCGGTCGAGAGCATCGGGATGTCGACCTCGGTCATCAGGTCGCCGTCGTTCCAGCGCACCTTCATCACCGTGGTCGAGCCGTAGCCGAAGGGCCGCATCAGCGTGCCCTCCTCCTTGAGCGCGGGCTGCTTCTGCTGGGGCGGCTCGACCAGGTAGTAGGTGTAGTTCCGCGAGGCGCAGGCGGCGAGCAGCAGCGCAACGAGGGGCAGGAGTCGTTTCATGGCAGCAGGGGCAGCAGAGTGATGTTCATGAGTGAGAGGCCGAGCCCGACGTTTCCGTTGGTCGACAGGCTGAAGGTGAGCGCGTAGTTGGAGCGGCCGATGGGCAGGCGCGCGACGAGCACTCCGCTGAGTAGCGGGTCGAGCACCTCCATGTCCTCGCCGCTGATGTTCTGCACCAGGGCGGTCGGCACGCTCATCAGCACCTTGGCGCCGACCATCAGGTTGAAGGCGCTGGGGATGACCCGGTAGTACGCCGCGCCGACGCCGACCACCGGGTCGAAGAACGAAAAGGACAGGCCCGAGAGGTTGCGGTTGGTCTCGCCCCACTGGTCGGTCCAGTCGAACGAGAAGTGCTGGCCCGGGTAGACGACCATGTCGAAGAAGGTGTGGGTGATCGTGTCGCCGCGGGCCCGGCGCGCGAGCTCCCGCGCGAGCTGGGTGTTGCGCGTGGTGCGCGCGCGCTCGGAGAGCGAGGCGTCGAAGTTCTCCGCGAGCACGATGCGGCTGTTGCGCAGGTCGATGAGGCGCACCGAGACGCCCTCGGCGTTCTCGTCGAGCCAGACCGCCGCGCGCGCCGGCGGCGCGGCGCCGCGGTTGGCCTCGTCGAGCCGGACGATCTCGGCGGCGCCCGGGCTGGTCGAGAGCTGCTCGACGCGGCCATCCTGCGCGTAGACCCGCGGCGCCATGCACGCCTCGCAGGAGCGCAGCCCCGAGGAGCCGAAGACGCGCACCAGCGTCGCCAGCGCCGCCGACGGGAACCAGGCCTTCGACTCCTCGAAGGCGGGCGAGACGCTGACCACCATGACCGGGACCAGGTCCTTGACCTTCAGCCCGCCCGCCTCGATCTCCAGGGCGAAGCTCTCCTCGAGCCGCGAGAGCGCCTCGCGCGTGGTGTCGCGCTGGGCGGCGGCGCCCGAGGGCAGCAGCAGCAGGACGGCGGCGAGGGGCAGGCGTCTCAGAAGCAAAACGACACCTCCGCGCCGAAGGACCTGAAGTTGACCAGGCTCAGGTCCAGGTAGCTGCCGATGGAGGGCGAGTCGAGGAAGGGCATCGCCTCGAGGAAGGCGATGACGCTGATGCGGTTCTTGACCCGAAGCTCCAGGCCGACCGCGAAGGCGGCGAAGGCGGCGTGGGGCTTGATGACCGCGCCCTCGATGAGCTGCGGGGCCAGGTTCTCGATGGTGAGCGTCTCCTCGCTGAAGGCGAGCGCGCTCTGGCCGTGGACCGAGATCATCGAGCCGCCGACAAAGCCATAGAGGTCCGGATAGGTGAGCGAGGAGACCGAGCCGGTCAAAAGGCGCGCGACGCGTGCCTGGAGCATCCAGGCCGTGTGCATCTCGGGCATCCACGAGCCGCCCACCGAGAAGCTGCCGGTCCAGGCCCGGGCCTGCGTCAGCGAGGCCTCGACGCCCACCTGCAGCCAGATCATCGGCGTGGCCATCACCCCACCGCCCGACCAGTCGTCGTCGTTGGCAGCGTAGGTGCGCACCCCGAAGCGCACCGGGACGAGCAGCAGGCCCCTGCCCTCGAGCGCCTCGAGGTACTCCTTGCGCGCCTCCGAGGCGCTCTTGAGCCCCTCCTCGGCGCGCAGCAGCGCGGGGGTCGAGGTCGAGGTCGAGAGGGTCTTGGCGAAGACGATGGGCAGCGCCGGCTCGAGCGAGGTGATGCGCGCACGCAGCACGAGCGAGGCACCCTCGACCTCGAAGTCGAGGAACAAGGCGTGCTTGGCGCCCGAGAGCGCTCCGGCCTTGCCCAGGGCGTCCGGAAGGTCGACGCCGCGGGCGACGATGGTGCCCTTGGCGCCCGACTGGACGACGACCGAGGTGCACTGCGGGCAGTGCGCGAGCACGACGCGGGCCTTGGGGTTCTTGGTGATCAGGCCGGCGAAGTGGTTCTCGACAAGCGCGCTCAGGCCGCTGCCGAAGCCGACCGGCACGGTGACGTCGGCGAGGACCACCGGGGTCTCGAGGGCGAAGGGCGGCTCGAGCGTCCAGCCGAAGACGAGCTCGTCGAGCAGGTCATAGGCCTGGAGCTGAATCTGGCCGGCGACCTGCCCGCGCAGCGCCTCGAGCTGGGCCTGCCGCGCGGCGACGACCTCGGGGTCGGGGGCTCCGAGAGCCAAGGCCGGCAGCAGCGCCAGGGCCAGGCTGAGCAGGGCGGTCTTCATCGCAGCCAGGTCCACTTCCCCTGCACGCACAGGCCGGCGTGAAGCTGCGCTTCGCGCGGGTCGAGGATCATCAGGTTGAGGAAGGCGTCCTTCTCCGCCAGGGTGCCCTCGTCGAAGTAGCGCTTGCAGGCGAGCGGATAGGCCTGTTGCGGCGGCATCCCCCCGAGGACCACGAGATCGCCCGCGGCGAGCAGCGGGACGCGGTCGGAGACCCTCTGCCCGCGCTCGGCGAGGTCGGTCCGGGAGGCGACCGCGATCTTCGCGGCGACCTCGGGCTGCGGATAGAAGGCGTCGACGTGCCAGGTGAGCCCCTCGAGGCCCAGGGCGCCCGCCTGCTGGTTGATCTCGCCGACCCTCTGGCGCAGCGAGGAGAGGATGAGCTCGTCGCGGGCCGGGCGCTCGTCGTGGTGCAGGAAGCGGCGCTTGCAGATCAGGGCGTCGGTGACTCCAAAGGTGCTGCGCGAGGGCGGCTCCGGGACGCGGTCCGGGCGCAGCTCGTGGGCCTCGGCCTGGCTCATGCGCACGCATTCGAGGTTGCGCGCCTCGGCCTTCTCTTGCCACGGGCCGGGCGACGGATCGGTCGCGCGGTCGAGGAAGACCGTGAAGGGCAGCAGCAGCATGATGAGCAGGGTTTCCATGGTCTCTGCCCGCTCACCTTGGCGCAGGCGCGGGCACCGGAGGCGGCGCGGGCACCGGTCGAGGCGCGAACGCGGCGGGAGAAGGCACCGCCGGCGCCGCCGCGGGCTCGAAGCCGCGCAGCACCACCGAGCGCATGTGCGCGTGGAAGGCGAGCTGGCTCACCTGGCCGTAGAGGTCACGGGAGAAGTCCCTGCGCGTCGTCTTGTCGCCCAGGTCCTCCTCGTCGGAGCGCACCAGCCAGTTGAGCAGGCTGTTGACCGTCCAGACCGAGACGCCCATGTAGCGCACGAAGCGCGCCTGCAGCGTGTCGGCGGCCAGCAGCGCCCCGTCGTGGCCGCGCACCGCGAGGTCGAGGGCGACGGTGGTCTCGGTCACCGCGGGCACCAGCGTGCCGGTACAGATCGAGACCGCCCAGAGCAGCTTGCTGTTGTCGTAATGGACCTGCCGGCTCCGCGCCTCGACGACCAAGTCGGGCGGCGGCGAGGGCGGCCCGGCCTGAACCCCGCCGAGCGAGGAACCCGGCTCGAGCACCTCGAGCTCGACCTGCGCGCCCTGGTTGGTGAAGAGGTTTTGCAGCCGTCGACACAGGTAGTCGGCGTTGCTGGCCGAGAAGTGCTCACCGGGCACGCAGCGCACCGCCATCCGCAGGCCCTGGAAGTTCGCAACTTGAGGATCGACGACCACCGGCCGCTGCAGCGAGGCGAGCGGCTGGTACATGGTGACGCAGCCGGAGAGCGCCAGTAACAGCGCCGGCACGAACGCCAAGAGCCCCCGGCGACGCGAGGCCGGAATGCGCCATAGGCTGCGATGGGTCATCTAAGGTCGACCGCGAAAGGTCACAGGGGGAAGCATCGGGGTGTCCGGCGCACACCCCGAGTCTGCGACTGTCTGGGAAAGCCGGTCGCAGACTAGTGAACTAGCCTTTGGGGTGTCAATGAACGCGGGCCCGGAGCGGGGCGTCAGGGGCTCCCGGGGATGAGGAGCTTCGACACCAGCGATGAGGAGCATCGACCCGGCGGGGAGGACCATTCACCCCGCGGTCATCAAGAATGCCCCGGCCGAGCCGAAGGAGCGGGCTCGTCAGTCCTCGACCTCATCCAGCCACGCCATCTGGATGGCCTCGAGGATCTTCTCGTTCGAGCGGCCGGGATCATCCGAGAAGCCCTCCAGCTCGGTCACCCACCGGTGCAAGTCGGTGAAGCGCACCTTGAGCGGCTCGACATCAGGGTGCTCGTCAGCGAGCCGCTGAGCGATCTCGCGCACGTCGGTCCACTTCAGAATCACGACAGCCTCCTTGTGAAAGCGGAGCCATGGCTTCCTCGACATTGCTCCTACCAGCAGCCGCGCGCGCCCTACTTCCGCTCGGTCACGTAACCTTCGAGAGCCTCCGCCCGGAAGCCCCTCACCACGAGGTGGAGAGAACGGCCGACCGGCCAAGGCGCAGAGTGAGTGAGCGTTTCGCCTGGGGACCCGCCGCGTCCCTCGCTTCGGCCCCGGCTTCGGGGCGACCGGGGCTCAGGCTCTTGGTCTCCGGGACAGGTCCTCGACTTCGCACGAGAGAGCTTCCTTTTTGCCCCAGGGCTCAAGGACGACCGGAGCCTACCGGCGCACGTGCTTGAGCAGCCGGGCCTTCAATTCGTCGCTGACGCCCGCGGGCAGCTTGCCCTGCTCGATCTCCCGGCGCTCGGCGGGGTGTTCGTCGAGCCAGGTGTTGGTGCTCTCGGGCGCGATCTCGAAGACCACCTCCTCGCCGCACAGCCGCGCCTGACAACCGAGGCGCGAGTCGGGCTTCGGGTCGAAGGCCCGGTCGATCATGTCGAGCTCGTGCTCGGTGGCCTCGGAGAGCGAGTCGAGCCCCCGGAGCACGCGCACGTGACAGGTCGAGCAGGCGCCGACGCCTCCGCAGGCCGCCCCGTGCATCGCCCCGGCGCGGTTCGAGGCCTCGAGCAGCGTCGAGCCGGGGCTCAGCTCGATGGTCTTGCCGTCGGGAAGAATCGTGACCTTGGGCATCGCTCACTTGGCAGCCGGAGTCCCGGCCGCCTCCTTCTCTTCCTGCTCGCGCAGGTGCTTGAGGCCGGCGCTCTCCTTGCCGCCGTCCTGGACCAGTTCGTCGGCGGCGCGTCCCTTCACCGCCTGTTCGATCTCGTAGTTCATCACCCGCTCGGCGAACTTGTTCGAGGTGGCGACGAGCTCGTCCTTCTTGCCGAGGATGACGCGGAAGTCCTCGCTGCCCATCGCCTCGCGCAGCGCCTCCATCGCCTTCTCGATGCGCTCGCGCTCGCCCGCCTCGAGCAGGAAGTCGTGGTCGTCGAGCCGCTTGCCCGCCTCGTGGATGATCCGCTCGGACTCGACCCGCGCGTCGCGGGCCAGCCGGCGGGTCACGTCGTCCTCGGCGTGGTCGATGGCCTCCATCAGCATCTGCTCGACCTCTTCGTCGCTCAGGCCGTGCGAGGGCTTGACGGTTATCGACTGCTCGACGCCGGTGGAGAGCTCCTTGGCCGAGACGTTGAGGATGCCGTCGGCGTCGATGGCGAAGGTGACCTGGATGCGCGCCAGGCCGGCGGCCAGCGCCGGGATGCCCGAGAGCCGAAAGCGCGCCAGCGAGCGGTTGTCCTCGACCAGCTCGCGCTCGCCCTGGACGACGTGGATGTCCATGCCGGTCTGGGCATCCTTGAAGGTCGTGAAGATCTGCGCGGCGCTGGTGGGGATGGTCGAGTTGCGCGGGATGAGCTTCTCGACGACCCCGCCCATCGTCTCCAGGCCGAGCGAGAGCGGATTGACGTCGAGCAGCAGCACGTCGTCGCGCGGTCCGGCGCCGGCGAGCAGGTCGGCCTGGACCGCGGCGCCCAGGGCGACGACCTGGTCCGGGTCGATGTCGGCGAGTGGCGGGCGGCCGAAATAGCGCTCGAGCTCGCGGCGCACGACGGGCACGCGGGTCATGCCGCCGACGAGCACGATGCCGTCGATCTCCTCGGGCTCGAGCTTCGCGTCGCGCATCGCCGCGCGGGCGATGCGCAGGGTGCGATCGACGAGCGCCTTGACCTCGGGCAACGACTCGAGCTCCTCGCGGGTGATCGGCAGGTGCTCTTCTCCGACGGCCACCTCGGCGCGCTCGACGGTGCTGAGCGCCTCCTTGGCGGCGCGGGCGGCGTAGAGCAGATCGCGCAGCCGGTCGCCCAAGTCGCCGGCCGGGTCGAGCTCGCGGCCGAGCTTGCGCTCGAGCACGAAGCGCAGGATGGCCCGGTCGAAGTCGTCGCCGCCGAGCGCGGTGTCGCCCTTGGTCGCCATGACCTGGAAGACGCCCTCGTCGAGCGAGAGGATCGACACATCGAAGGTGCCGCCGCCCAGGTCGAAGACCGCGAAGTGGCCGTTCACCTTCTTGTCGAGCCCGTAGGCGAGCGCCGCGGCGGTCGGCTCGTTGATGATGCGCAAGACCTCGAGCCCGGCGAGCCGGCCCGCGTCCTTGGTGGCCTGGCGCTGCGCGTCGTCGAAGTAGGCTGGGACGGTGATGACCGCGGCCGAGAGCTTCTCGGCGAGGAAGCCCTCGGCACGCCGCCGCAGGCCCTTGAGGAGCTCGGCGCTCACCTCGACCGGAGTGACCGCCTTGCCGCCGGCGAGAAAACGCGGCACCGCGCCGTCCTCGGCGAAGTCGTAGGCCTCGCGAGCCCTCGCGTCGAGCTCGGCGAGGCTGCGGCCCATGAAGCGCTTGACCGAGACGATAGTGTCCTTCGGCAAGCGCGTCGCGAGCCGCTTGGCCTCGCGGCCGACCGTCGGCAGCCCGGTCTGCGGATCGAAGTGAACGACCGAGGGCATGAGCACCCCGCCGTCGTCGTCGACCGGCATGCACTGCGGCTTGCCGTCGACGACCCGGGCGATGAGGCTGTTGGTCGTCCCGAGGTCTATTCCGACTGGAGTGCTCTTCTTGAGTGGATCGGCAATCTGTAGAAGCCCGCTCATGGTGTCCTGGAGGGCGGAGCACACAAGCTTCGCCCTGTGGTGTGCGGAGCTCGCGCTCCGCCGATGTCGTTCGAGGTCGCGGGCGATTCCTTGGGGATGGCAGGCATCAGGCCCCCGGCCTCCTCGCTCGTGCTACTCGAGCGCCTGCTGCTCGATGGCTTCGACCTCTTCCTGGAATCGCGCGTAGTACTTGAGAACCGCCAGCGAGGCCGCGGCCTTCTCGAGGACGACCTTGTCGCCGGTCTTCTCCCACAGCGCCAGGGCCGCCTCGACCTCGGCCAGCTCGTGGCCCGAGCGCGCCTTGACGTCCTTGGAGAGGGCGCGCACGCGCTCGAGGTCCTTGGCCGCCTTCGCCTCGGCGAGCGCCTCGCGGTCATCGAGGACGAGCTCGAGAAACTCGGTGGGCAGCCGCCCCATCGCCTCGTCGCCGGACTCCTTCGCGACGTCGAGGCCCTGCTCCTTGAGCAGATAGGCCGCGCGGCTGGCCGGATCCTTGAGCGCCTTGACCGCGTCGTTGAGCGCGGTCGTCCACTCGAGCGAGAAGCGCCGCTCCTTCGGGTCCTTCTGCGCGAAGCGGTCCGGGTGGAGCTTGCGGCTGAGCTCCTTGTGCCGCTCCCCGATGGCCTTGCGGTCGAGGAAGAAGGTCTTGGGCAGCCCGAGGACCGCGAAGGCGTCGGCCTTCGGCGGGACCGGCTGGAGCGTATTGCACTTCTGGCAGAACGGTCCCGGGCCCGGGTCGGCCTGGCAATTCCAGCAGCTCATCGTCTCTTGCCCCGCGGCCGCGGTGGCCGCCGTTTGGCCGGGCTCTCCTCCCCGAAACCCGGCCGGGGTTGGCCTGGGGAAACAGGCTCTCTCTCTCTCTCTCTGCGACCGGGGCACCGGCCACCGGAGGCGGCGCGAAGGGTCGCCCGGTCCGGCTCGGGGATCAACAGGTGTTTTCGCGGGCGCGGCGCTGCCGAATGCCGGAAGAGGATGCCGCGGGCGCTCTGCGGTTCGTCCCTACCGCACCGGGCGCATTGCCATGCGCCCCTACCAACCCCTAGACCGTAAAGCTCTCGCCGCAGCCGCAGGTGCTGCGCACCTGGGGGTTGGTCAGCTTGAAGCCCGACTGCAGCAGCTTCTCCTCGTACTCGACCACCGTGCCGACCAGGTAGATGTAGCTCTTCGGGTCGACGAAGACGCGCACCCCGTCCCGCTCGAAGATGCGGTCCTTCTCGCGCGCCTTGTTGTCCCAGCTCAACGCGTAGGAGAGCCCCGAGCAGCCGCCCCCCTTGACCGCCACCCGCAGGCCCGCCTCCGGGGTGTTGCGCTCGTCGAGAAGCTTCTTGAGCCGGCCGTAGGCGTTGTCGCCGATGCTGATGCCGTTCTTGCCGGGGACCGACTTGGTGCCCGAGCCGATGCCGGCCACGCAGGTCGTCTCGCCGCTGGTCGCCGGCGAGGCGGGAGCCGGGCTGCTCTGGTTGTCGGCGATGTTGATCATGGCCACACCTCCGTGCCCCGGCCGCGCCGAGGCTCGGTCGCTTCTCGCACCGCTAGCCGCTGCGCTTCGCGGCCTGCTTCTTCCTGAAGTCGTCGATGGCCGCCTTGATGGCGTCCTCGGCGAGCACCGAGCAGTGGATCTTGACCGGCGGCAGCGCGAGCTCCTCGGCGATCTGCTGGTTGGTGATCTGGCGCGCCTCGTCGACGCTCTTGCCCTTGACCCACTCGGTGACGAGCGAGCTGGAGGCGATGGCCGAGCCGCAGCCGAAGGTCTTGAAGCGGGCGTCCTCGATGGTGCCCTCGTCGCTGATCTTGAGCTGCAGGCGCATCACGTCGCCACAGGCCGGCGCGCCGACGAGCCCGGTGCCGACGTTGGGGTCCTCCTTGTCGAAGGTCCCCACGTTGCGCGGGTTCTCGTAGTGATCGATGACCTTTTCGCTGTAGGCGGCCATGTGGCCCTCCTCATGTCGAGCGGGCGGCCTCTCGCCGGCCGCCCCCTTCGGAAACTCAGTGCCCCCCGGCCCATTGGACCGAGTTGATGTCGATGCCTTCCTTGGCCATCTCGTAGAGCGGGCTCAGCTCGCGCAGCCTCTTGACCTTCTCGACGACGAGGTCGGCGACGTAGTCGACCTCCTCCTCGGTGTTGAAGCGCCCCAGGCCGAAGCGGATGGAGGTGTGCGCGAGGTCCTCGCTGACGCCCATCGCCCGCAGCACGTACGAGGGCTCGAGCGAGGCCGAGGTGCAGGCCGAGCCCGAGCTGACCGCGATGTCCTTGAGCGCCATCATCAGCGCCTCGCCCTCGACATAGCTGAACGAGACGTTGAGGTTGCCCGGCACCCGGTGCTGCTTCGAGCCGTTGAGGTGCAGCAGGTCGAGCCGGCCGAAGATGCCCGCCTCGAGCCGGTCGCGCAGCGCGTTGATGCGCCTCATCTCCTCGGCGAGCCCAAGGCGGGCGATCTCGCAGGCCTTTCCAAAGCCGACGATGCCGGTGACGTTGAGCGTGCCCGAGCGCATGCCGCGCTCGTGGCCCCCGCCGTCTATCTGAGCGGTCAGCCGCACGCGCGGCTTGTCGCGCCGCACGTAGAGCGCGCCGACGCCCTTGGGACCGTAGAGCTTGTGGCCGCTGAGCGAGGCGAGGTCGACGAAGTCCTCATTGACGTCGAAGGGCACCTTGCCCGCGCCCTGCACCGCGTCGCAGTGGTAGAGCACGCCCTTCTCGCGGCAGACCCGCCCGATCTCGCGCGCCGGCTGGACCGTGCCGACCTCGTTGTTGGCCAGCATGACCGAGACGAGGATGGTCTTGTCGGTGACCGCCGCGCGCACCGCCTCGGGGTCGACCCGACCCTCGCGGTCGACGTCGAGGTAGGTCACCTCGTAGCCCATCCGCTCGAGCCGCTTGCACGTGTCGAGAGTCGCCTTGTGCTCGGTCTTCTGCGTGATGAGGTGGTTGCCCTTGTCCTTGTAGTATTCGGCGACGCCCTTGATCGCCAGGTTGGTCGCCTCGGTGGCGCCCGAGGTCCAGACGATCTCCTTGGGACTCTTGGCTCCGATGAGCGCGGCCACCTGCTCGCGCCCGATCTCGACCGCCTCCTCGGCCTTCCAGCCAAAAGCGTGCGAGCGGCTCGCCGCGTTGCCGAAGACCTCGGTGAAGTACGGCAGCATCGCTTCGAGCACCCGCGGGTCGACCGGGGTGGTCGCGTGATTGTCCATGTAGATCGGCAGCTTGATTGCCATCGCCACGCCTCCGGCGCGCCTGTCACGTCTCTACTGCTGGTAACGGGGGAATATCGCTGTGGAAATCCGCGGCCCGCTTGCCTCGCCCGGCCGCCCGTAGTACCTCGCTCCAGCCCGGCAGCGCCGAACATCGAGTTGACTGGTCTATTTATAGGGCCCGAAAACGGGGTGTCAAGCCAGCCTGCCCGACCTCCAGCAGACCTGGCGCGAACCTCCGGGAGTCTCCGCCGGCTCTCATCGAGCGAACGAAACTCCTGTCGATTCGCTATAGTGCAACGCTTGGAAGAAGCGGGACATTTTGGAGGTGACCCGGTGAGGAAGGCCAAGCTCTTGAGCGGCGCGCTGCTCGCGGCGCTGCTGGTGGCGCTGGTCCCCGAGGTCGCCGGCCCGGGTCCGACGGCCGATTTCACCATCGGCAGCCGCCTGGAGGGCGGGGCGTTGGCCATTCCCCTGCTCCTCATCTTCCTGGGCGGCCTGCTGACCGCGCTCACCCCGTGCGTCTACCCGCTCATCCCGATCACCGTCTCGGTCTTCGGCGC
The DNA here is from genome assembly GCA_002408385.1 of Myxococcales bacterium UBA5297. Classification (GTDB taxonomy): domain Bacteria; phylum Myxococcota; class Myxococcia; order Myxococcales; family UBA5297; genus UBA10939. Next base: position 28,669 of record DHSB01000161.1, on the reverse strand, counting down.
CCGGCAGGCCTCCAGCCGCTCGCGGGCGATCGGCCTCACCTCGGTCTACGTCCTGGGCATCGCGGTGATGTTCACCTCGCTAGGAATCCTCGCCGCGCTCACCGGACGGGCCTTCGGCTCGGTGCTCGGCAACCCCTGGGTCGTCGTCGGGCTCGCCGCGCTCTTCACCCTCTTCGCCGCTTCGATGTTCGGCGCCTTCGACTTCCAGCTCCCCTCCTCCTTGCAGACCAAGCTCGGCGGGATGGGCAAGGCGGGCTTTGCCGGCGCCTTCGGGATGGGCCTGGTCGCCGGGGTCGTCGCCGCCCCCTGCACCGGCCCGGTGCTCTCGGGGGTGCTGCTGCACGTCGCGACCACGCAGAACGTGCCGCTGGGCGCCGCCCTGCTCTTCGCCTACGCGCTTGGCCTGGGCGTGCCCTTCTTCCTCATCGGCGCCTTCTCGTTGAGCCTGCCCAAGAGCGGCGGCTGGATGGAGGGGGTCAAGTCGGTCTTCGGCATCGCGCTGCTCGCCCTGGCCATCCTCTACCTGCGCGACGCCTTCCCCGCGGTCCGCGACGCGCTCAGCCTCGAGGCGCTCTCCTTCGGCGCGCTTCTCGCCGCAGCGCTCGTGTTCCTGGGAGTGCTCGCCGGCGCGGTCCATCGCTCCTTCCACTCCTGGCCGGCCGAGGGCGCCCTCAAGGCGGTCGGCGTGCTGCTCGCGGTCGCCGGCATCGCTCTGAGGCCGCACGCGCCTTTGGCCGAGCCGCCGCCCGCGCCGCAGATCGAGTGGCTGACGAGCGAGGCTCAGGCCATCGAGCGCGCGAGGGCCGAGGGCAAGCCGGTCGTCATCGACTTCTACGCCGACTGGTGCGCCGCCTGTAAGGAGCTCGCGAAGATCACCTTCGTCGACCGCGGCTTCGTCGCCGAGGCCCAGCGCTTCGTGCTCGTGAAGATCGACGGGACCGACGAGACCGAGGAGATCGAGCAGCTCTACGAGAAGTACGGCGTGCGCGGCTTGCCGACGGTGCTCTTCCTCGACTCTTCCGGCAAGGTGCGCCCCGAGCTGACGGTCACCGGCTTCCTGCCCGCCGGCAAGTTCACCGAGCTGATGCGCCAGCTCGAATAGCGAAAGGCCTGAAGCCGCTCGGGCGTTGGTGGTATGCAGGCTCGACCCTGCATTGGAGGCGCCCCCGGTGGAGAGACAGGCGAACGACCGCCGCAAGGAGAACGCGAAGCGCTTCGCCCTCCTGCTCTCGGTGATTGCACTGTTCGGCGGTCCCTGCACGCTTCAAAGCGTCATCGGCGGGCCCGCCAAGGTGCCCTCGCAGGAGGAGTTCGCTTCGGCCTTCGAGAAGAGCGGCGCGCTCGCCAGCGCAGGGGACGCGGCTGCAAACGAGCAGCTCCTCGCCTCCTCGCACGAGCTGCTCGCCGAGCAGGTGCGCGTCCAGAACAACCTGCGGTCGGTCTCGATGGCCTTTGGCGGCTTGCTGGTGCTCGCCTACTCGCTCGTCTTCGTCTTCGGTCTGCGAGCGGCGCGGTTTGCCCCCGCGGGAGGCAAGCTGCTCTCGTTCGCCGCGCTGCTCGTACTGCCGGCGCGGGTGGCGGTGGCGGCCATCGACCTCGCGATCGCCCGGAAGCTGCAGCCCGCGATTGCGCGAGCGGCCAACAACATCGCGCAGCTCGGCGACCATGGGATTCCCGCCGCGGACCTCGAGCGCATCACCGCGACGGTCGGCCAAGCGACCGGCTGGACCATCTTCATCGTGCAGGCGGCCTGGGCCCTCGTCGTCGTGCTTCTTTTCAGCCAAGCATGGCGCTACTTCGCCAAGCCGGAGGTCCAGGCGCTGTACCCCAGCCCGCCAGAGGAGAGCTGACGGCACGGCTTGGCGCGCAGTGCGGCGCGCGCCGCCGCAGGGCGCTCTCGCGAAGCCTCTCGGGAGACCGGTTCGGCGACCAGAGGCGCGGGGAGGGCCCACGGGGCCTGAGGGTGCCAGGCCCAAGGTCGATAGGCCGGAGAGCCGGCGAGAAGACCCTCTTCGACCCCGTCCGCTTCTGCTCACCCTGAGCGTCGCTCCCGACGCGTGAAGCGGCGGGAGCGGAGCGAAGGGCCCGGCTCCGGCCTCGCAAGCTCAGCCTGCGCTCGGGCTGACCGGGGGCGGGCGCCCATCGGCAGCCCTGCCGGTTCAAGGTCACAGCCGGCCAGTCTTCCCGACGCTTCGGCTACGGGTTGGCGCGCAGCAGCCTCTCCAGCTCGGTCGGGTCGAAGCCGAGCATCAGCTTGCCCCTGACGTCGATGACCGGCACGCCACCGAGCTGCATTCCGGCGCGCTTCATCTTGCGAGCCATCTCCCGCTGAGCCTTCGGGTCCTCCTCCACGTCCTTGTCGACGAAGGGGATACCCTTCTTCTGGAGCCAGCTTCGGGCCTGCGAGCAGGCGCCACACCAGGAGGTACCGTAGAGGATGACCAGCCGCTGGCCGGCGTCGTCGAAGTCGCTCTCGGCGGCGGCGAAGTCGCCCTCCTTGATCGAGCGGTCGACCTGGTAGCGGCTGACGATGGCGTAGGGCCAGACGCCGTTCTCCTCGCGAGTGAGGTCGGCGATGAAGACGTACTGATCGGCCTTGAGCTCTTCGGGTCGCTTGGACAGGTCGCGCACGAGGACCTGCTTGCGCCGCGGCTCGGGGACCTTCTCGAAGGCGTCGACGTCGCGCAGCCTGCCCTCATCGTCGACGAAGGTGAAGACCAGGTCCTTTCGGTCCTTGGTCAACGACAGCTTGGGCAGCTCGCTGACCGCGGCGGCAGCGCCGGCCTCGGCCTGCGAGTCGCTCTTTCTGGTGCACGCTGAAAGCGAAGCGATGACGAGGAGAACGATGACCTTGCGCATGGCGCGGAAGTCTAGCGCACACCTCCCCCGCGTCATCCAGCCCCACGACGCCAGGGCCGGGTGCTTCTGACTCGGGGCGAACGCCCGGAAGGTCTCGAGCCGCCCCGTCTCGCACGCCCGGCGGTGCTGCGCCCGCGCCACGGGCAGGCGCGCCGTTTGTGGCTTGGCACGTTTCCGGAGGGCCGACCTTCGTGTCGGCCGCCGGGAATGATTGGACGGGTGCATCTCTATGCGCCCCAACCAACCTGGGACCGATCGCTTCGGTTCCGGGCATTGCCCGAGCTCTCGAGTCTCGACTGCCGACCAGCCTTTCGAGACTCAGCTTCGGCTAGAACAGCCGATAGCCGACCCCGACCATCGCCTCGACCGCCAGGTGCAGCGAGCCCTCGCCCTGCGAGAGGCGCCTGCGGAACTCAGGACCGAAGCCGCCGCCGAAGGTGACGAAGTAGCCCTTGGCTATCGCGAGCTCGGCGGCGCCGCCGAGCATCGCGGTGAGGCGGGTCGTGCCCAGATCGCTCAGCGGGACCTCGAGCGGTGCCTTCAGATACGCGGTCAGCGCGAAGGGCCAGTCGGCCCGATAGGTCAGCGTCGAGCCCAGCATCAGGCGCAGGCCCGCGCCGCGCTCGTTCTGTGGCTCGGCCCAGCGAGCGCCCGAGGAGGCGAACCCGCCGCCCTGCAGGTCGATGGAGACGCGCAGGTTGGAGCTGTCCCGTGCGAGCAGCCGCGCGCTGGCGACGCCGTAGAACTTGAAGAGCCGCACGTCGAGGCCGAGCTCGCCGCCGATCTCGTAGCCCCGCATCCCCTCGCGAAAGCCGGCGCGCAGCTCGGGATAGCCGCCCATGCCATAGACGGAAAGCGAGCCGCGCTCGAGCGGCGCTGTCACCACGGCGCCGAACGGGGCGGAGTCGGGCGACGCAGCCAGCGACATCCCCAACGCGATGAGCACGAGCGAACCGTTCATGGGCTTCCTCCAGCGTCTCTCGAAGTCCAACTGGCAGAGCGCGCACCTCGAAAGAAGACCGCGCCGCACCTGCAGCCTGCGCTCCAAACAACAGAGAGCGCGCTGCCAGGGACCAGTGGCAAGGGTACGACCGGCGGGTGCCGAGGCAATTTTTCTGCCCGCACCGCCGGCCGCGCCGTGGCTACGAGGCCGTTGGTTGCCCCACCGGCGCGAGCACGATCATCCGCTCGAGCCCAAGGAGAAGAACGCCCACGGGGCAAGACGCCATGCGCGAAACCCGAGCCAACCGAGCGGACCGCCCATTAGCTCGAAGCCGACGGCAAGCGACGGTCGGAAGCGGCAACGGCGCTCGGGGCTATCGCAGCAACTCCTGCTCGCGCTTCTCGATGGACTTGCGGTGCAGGCCCTCAGACCGTCGCAGCTCCTCTATCTCCTGCTCCATCAGCGAGGCTTTGTGCCGAACGAAGAGAAAGACACCGCTGACGATGAGGATGACGGGCACGAGGGCGATGAGCACGAGCCAGACCCAGAAGCGCTTGCTCTCGGCCACTACCCGGGTGCCTTCGATGCGCTCCTCGAGATCGAAGGTGCTCGGCAGCGAGACCTTTGGAACCGTCTTCGCCCGCTCGAGTGCCTCGACATCCTTCTTCGAGAGGAACTGATCGGTTTCGAGCACCGCGGCGCCGATCTTCTGGCCTGCCCGACCCGACTTGCCCGCGCCGAGCATCGCGTCGAAGTCGATCTGCAGCGCCTTGGGCTTGGGCTTCGGCTGCTCGGGGGCCGGCGGCGGCGGGAGGTCGCCGAAGAGATCGTCGAGGCTCGCTCCCCCCCCGGCCTCACCTGGCTCGGAGGAGAGAGGTGCGGCGGGGGATCTGCCCTGACCGGGCGCTTGGTCCGCGAAGGGGTCGAATTCGAAAGGATCGTCTTGCTTCGCCATTGCCGCGCGATTCTAGCGATTGGCCTCCGGCGCCTCAATCTGGCCGTCGCCGGCGGTTTTCTTGCCCACCTTGTCCCACCTGCCACAATGCCCCGACATCGCGCATTCGCCAGGAGCCCGACCATGACCGCCTCGCCCACCGATCGCCGCGCCTCTGCCCGTGACTCGCTGTACCTGACTCGCCGCCGCTACCCTCGCCTGCCGCTGAGCTGCGACCTGTTCTACGAGAGCGAGGAGAGCACCGCGGTCGCCGAGAGGGGCGACGTGAGCCTGCGCGGCCTCTTCCTGCCTTGCCGCCGGCCCGACCCGGAGGGCACCCGCGGCGTGGTACGCATGGACTGCGGGCATGGCTCGATGCTCCGCATGGAGGTCGAGGTGGTGCGGCGGACCGCCCCGGCGCGTCCGGGCATGGCGCTGCGCATCGTCGCGATGAGTGAGGCCGATCGGAGGCGGCTCGGAGCCTTCCTCCTGCGCCAAGGCGGCCTCGCCGCGATTCCTCAGCTCGACCGCACCTACCGCACGCTCACGCGCGCGCCGCGTCCGAGAGGCGCGCTCCTGGCCGCCTGATCGAGCTCAAGGAGGTGTCGGGAAGCCTTCTGCGGCGTATCGCGCGAGGCGTACGAGCGCCGCCGTCTCGGCGCCCCACGTGCGCGCACGAATGAGAGGGGCCCTTCGACTCCGCACAGCCCGGGTTTCGCCCGGAACCAAAGCGATCGGTCGCAGATTGGCAGGGGCGCATCGCAATGCGCCCGTCGACGGATTGGGCGGAGGCGCGGCCGATTCGAGGGTTCCCGGCGACCGGCACCAAGGCCGGCCCTCTGGGAATCGTGCTGCCGCGCGACGAATCTCGAGGTTGGTAGCTTCAGGGTGAGCGGAATCCGACCGAGTCGAAGAGAGACTGCTCGACGCCCGCGTCAGCGCCCTTCGGCGCCGCCAAAGACAAGCTCGAAGGTCGTCCCCTCCTCGCCCGTCTGATACCCGATGCGCCCGCCCATCGCCTCGACGAGCATCTTCACGCCGTAGACTCCGAGCCCGGTCCCGCCCTTCTTGCCGTAGCTGCCGAAGGGATGGAACAGCGTCGCTCTCACGTCCGGCGCGATGGGCTTGCCGCCGTTGTGGACCCGCAGCGTCACCCCGTCCCCGCTCCTCTCGGCGCTCGCCCAGACCCCAGCGCCAGCGGGGCTCGCCTCGATGGCGTTCTTGATCAGGTTCTCGGTGCAGCGCCGAAAGTGCAGCGCGTCGAGCGGCCAGGCGAGCCTGACGTCTCCCTTCAGCTCGAGCTGGACTGACTTGCTCTCCGCCAGATGCCGCAGGGTCTCGAACGAGGCGCGCAGCACGCCGACGATCTCGACCGGCTCGATCTCCAGGGTGAGCTTGCGGCGCTTGAGCTTCTCGAGGTCCAGCGAGGTGGCGATGAGCTCCGACATCCGGGCGCCTTGCGCGCGTGCCCTCTCGACGAGGTCGCGCTGCTGATCGCCCAGCTCGCCCGCGTGCCCGCCCAGCAGCGTGTCGAGCAGGCTCAGCGCCGCGCCGAGCGGTGACTTGAGGTCGTGCCAGACCACCAGGTCGTAGAGCCGCTTGAGCTCTTCGACCTGCTTCCTCTCGCTGATGTCGATGCCCACGCCCGCGTAGCCGACGATCTCGAGGCCGCGCCGAATCGCAGAGATGGTCAGCAGCAGCGGAATCTCCCGGCCGTCGCGGGCGCGGTTGACTATCTCGCCCTTCCACCAGCCCTTCTCCGGGTCGCGGATCTGCGACCACATCTGCCCGTACATCTCGCGACTGGTGTGCTCGCTCTTGACCACCTTCGTGGTCTGGCCCCGCACCTCCTCGAACGCGAAGCCATGGAGCCGCAGCCAGGTGCGGTTCGCCCGCACGATCCGCCCGCCCAGGTCGGTGATGACGATGGCGTCGTTGCTGTCCTCGAAGAACCTCTCGAAGACCTCGCGCCCTTCGAGCAGGGCTGTCACACCGCCGATCAGCATCGTCTCCCTCCTCGCGGGCGCGAGCATACGGAGCGTCCCTCGCGCGCTCAACCGGGTGGAGACTCCCTGCCTCCAGCGAAGCCCGCTCCCTGGCCGCACGTACTTCCCGAGCACCCGTTCATCGCTCTCTCGCTTTCCGTGCGCGCTACCGAGCGTCTCGACGACTCGCTATCCGCCCTCAACCTGCCCGGGCTCGCAGCCGCCGTGGCGGCGCCCGACTTCCGCCTGCATCCCGAGAAATCGACCGCGATTTCCGGGCATTGGCGCCCAGCGCCCTCCGCGGCCCCCGGTCCACTTCTTCGACGAGTCTCCCCAGCCCTCAGGGACAAGAACCTTGTTTCTCCGCGGGCGAGAGCGTTAGGTAGTCGCCGAACGCGAATCCCAAACAACCGACAAGAGGTCGAACATGCGGTTCCCCGCGTTGATGTGTGGGCTCGTAGCGGCGAGTCTCTGCTTCGGCTCGGTCGCGGAAGGCGCGGCCAAGTCCCGTTCGAAGACCAAGACGACAACGACCACGAAGCAGAAGGCCAAGAAGGGGTCGAAGAAAGGCAAGTCCGCGTCGCCCGATCCGGCGGTCTCGTCCGAGCCCGCCATCGCGCCGCTAACGCCTCCGAAGAAAAAGTCGGCCGGGCCCGCGATTGGGCCGCTGGCAGCACCGGCGAGCAAGTCGACCGAGCCTGCGATTGCGCCGCTGACCAAGAGCGAGCCCTCCGCGCCCGCCATCGCGCCGCTCGTCGCGCCCGAGGCGCCGGCCACGGCCGCCACGTCGACCCCCGAGAGCCGCTCGATTGAGGCCTTCGGCTCGGCCGCAGCACCCGCGCCGGTCGCCGATCTCACGCCGCAGCCGCAGCCGCAGCCGGAGCCGTCGCCGGTCGTCGCGCCTCTCGTCTCCAAGCCCGCGGACCCGGGGCCGGAGCGCGCGCGCTGGTACATCACCCCGCGCCTCGGCGTCGGCACGACGGCCGAACCCGACGTAGGCGAGAGCACCGAGACCTTCGGCTTCGGCCTCACCCTCGAATACGGCTTCACCGACGACGCCTCGCTGATGCTCTCGGCGCGCGACCAGCTCTATCGCCGCGACTACCTCACCTCTCGCCCCGACCTCGCGCAGCAGGGCGCGGCGCGCACGAGCCTCGACGAGCAGAAGCTCTCGGGCGAGCTGCTCTTCGCCTACGAGCTGCCCGGCCTCTTCGGCTTCGAGCAGCCCTGGCTGCGCCTCGCGGTCCTCGTCGGCCCCTCGGGCCGCTTCTTCGTCAACGACGCGCTGCGCAGCCAGGCCGCCGGCCTCGCCGCGGGCCTGCGCACCTCGTTCGCCTTCAGCGACCAGCTCGATCTGCGCGTGCAGGGGCTCTACGGCTACAACCTCCTCCAGCACGTCGTGAAGGACGAGGTGCAGCTCAACGCGATGGGCGGGCCGCTTGCCTACGCCACCTACGGCGCCTCGCTCGGCATGCGGCTGGCCCCCGGCACCCGCTTCGGCATCGGCTACGACGGCGAAATCGTCGTGCTCGAGAAGTCGATGCGCCTCTTCCACTCGCTCGCTTTCGTCTTCGACGTCGCGCTCTAGGTGAGCCCCCTGCGACCCGACCCTTCTTCGAGGATCTCCGGAGGAACCATGAAGCTCGTCCGCAACATCGCGCTGTCCCTCGCCGCCGCGGTGGCGGTGGCAGCCTGCACCAAGGCCATCGAGCCGCCGACCGCCGTCGCCAGCGCCCAGGCGCTCGCGGTGCCGGTGGGCGCGGTCGTCACCCTCGACGCAAGTCAGAGCACCGACCCGAACGACCCGGCCCAGGCGCTCTTCTTCCAGTGGGCGTTCAAGGCGCTGCCGGCCGGCAGCCAGGCGCGCCTCAACGACCCGACCATCGTCAACCCGTCGTTCACCGCCGACGTCGAGGGCGCCTACACCGTCGCCCTCGTCGCCCGCAACGCCACGGCCGCCAGCGGGGCCGTCGAGGTGACGGTCACCGCAGGCCCCTGCGGGGCGAGCGCGCCCACCGTCTCGGCCGCGCAGGCGAGCCCCGAGAACCCGGGCATCGGCCAGGTCGTCCAGCTCTCGGCCACCGTCGCCGACGCCGACCTCGACAGCCCCTGCGAGCAGGAGCAGGCGCTCGTCTACCACTGGGCCATCGCCTCGCTGCCCGCCGGCAGCCACGCCGCGCTCAACCAGCCCGACGCGCTCAACCCGTCCTTCACCGTCGACCTCGCCGGCGAGTACGAGCTGCGGCTCGTCGTCACCGACTCGACCGGCCGCGCGAGCGCGCCGTTCCTCTTCACCGTCACCGCCCGCAACTGCGGCGGCAACGCGCCGTCGGTCGAGCCGCCGGCGGCCAGCCCCGCGGCGCCCAACGTCGGACAGGTCGTGCAGCTCGCCGCCGCGGCCTCCGACGCCGACAACGCGGCCGAGTGCGGCGCACATCAGAGCCTGACCTACGGGTGGTTCTTCGTCGCGCTGCCCACCGGCAGCCACGCGGCCTTCAACGACCCCGAGATCGAGAGCCCCTCCTTCGTCCCCGACCTCGCCGGCGACTACGTCGTGCGGGCGAAGGTGACCGATGACACCGGCCGCTCGACCGTCTCGGCGCCGGTGACCGTCGAGGTCTCGCCCTGCGGCGGCGCGACGCCGGTCGTCAGCGCCATCCAGGCCAGCCCCGCGGCGCCCAACGCCGGCCAGACCGTGCAGCTCACCGCGACGGTCGAGGACGCCGACAGCCTCGAGCCCTGCGGCCTGCCGCAGTCCTTCACCTACGAGTGGACGCTCGCCGCCCAGCCGGCCGGCAGCGAGGCGCGGCTCAACAACCGCGTCGCCGCCAACCCCTCGCTGCTCGCCGACATGCCCGGCGAGTACGCCGTCGAGCTCGCCGTCACCGACAGCACCGGCCTGCGCAGCTACCCGGGCCGCTTCACCTTCCAGGTCTCGACCTGCGGCGCCGCCGTCCCCGTCGCCCTCGTCGACGCCCCGGCCAGCGCCGCCATCGGCAGCCTGGTGCAGGCCGAGGCCGTGGTCAGCGACGCTGACACCGAGCCGCCCTGCGCCGCGACCGAGACCTTCACCTACGCCTGGGCCTTCGAGTCGCTGCCCGTCGGCAGCACCGCGACGCTCAACGCCCTCGACGTCCGCGCCCCGAGCTTCGTCCCCGACGTCGCCGGCGACTACGCGCTGCGCCTGGTCGCCACCGACGCGGCCGGCCACCTCAGCCTGCCCGCGGTCGCCACCGTCAGCGTCTCGAGCTGCGGCGGCAACGCTCCGGTCGCCACCGCCTCGGCCTCGACGACCGCGCCCGCGCTCAACGAGCCGGTGCTGCTCACCGCCTCGGCGACCGACGCCGACAACGAGGGCGCCTGCGGCGGCGCGCAGAGCTTCGCCTTCCGCTGGTCCTTCGAGTCGCTGCCGGCCGGCAGCCAGGCCTCGCTCAACAGCCCGACCGCCCTCTCCCCCTCCTTCGTCCCCGACCTGGCCGGCGACTACGTCGCGCGCCTCGTCGCCACCGACTCGACCGGCCGCGAGAGCGCGCCGGCGACGGTCACCGTGACCGCGAGCGGCTGCGGCGGCGCGGTCCCGGTCGCCTCGGCTTCGGCCAATCCGGCCGCGCCCGCGCTCGGGCAGCCGGTGCTGCTCAGCGCGAGCGTCACCGACGCCGACAACGGCGAGGCCTGCGGCGCCGGCCAGAGCTTCGGCTACCTCTGGTCGTTCGTGTCGCTGCCCGCCGGCTCCCAGGCCGCGCTCAACAGCCCCTCGGCGCTCTCGCCCTCCTTCGTACCCGACCTCGCCGGCGTCTACGAGGTGCGCCTGGTCGTCACCGACTCGACCGGCCG
>DHSB01000161.1:17587-17968 GCA_002408385.1 Myxococcales bacterium UBA5297 | reverse complement strand
CGACCGGCCGCGCGAGCGCGCCGCAGATCGTGACCGTCATCGCCAACGGCTGCGGCGGCAACGCGCCCACCGTCACCGTGGCCGCCGGCCCGGCCTCCATCGGCGTGGGCACCGCGGTCAAGCTGACCCCGACGGTGCTCGACGCCGACAACGACCCGGCCTGCGCCCCCGCTCAGCCGCAGTTCTTCAGCTTCGCCTGGACCCTGCTCTCGGCGCCGGCCGGCAGCCGCGCCACGCTCTCGGGAGGCAACGCCCGCGAGCCGTCGTTCGTCGCCGACGTGCCCGGGCCGTTCGTCGTCCGCCTCGTCGTCACCGACTCGACTGGCCGCTCGAGCCCGCCCGTCGAGACCACGGTCGACGCCGGCACTTGCGGCGCCAACC
>DHSB01000161.1:17183-17449 GCA_002408385.1 Myxococcales bacterium UBA5297 | reverse complement strand
GGCACTTGCGGCGCCAACCCACCGGTCGTCCTCGGCGCCGGCGCGAACCCCGGCGCGGCGAACGTCGGCCAGGCGGTCGAGCTGCGGGCGAGCTTCGACGACGCCGACAACGCCGACCCGGCCTGCCAGGCCATCCTCGTCGGCCCGCAGACGCACAGCTTCGCGTGGCGCCTGGTGCGCGCGCCCACCGGCAGCCTCGCCGCGGTCGCCCGCGCCGATTGCCTGGCCGCCGGCCTCGTGCCCGACCTGCCCGGCGACTACGAGCT
>DHSB01000161.1:16557-17039 GCA_002408385.1 Myxococcales bacterium UBA5297 | reverse complement strand
GCCCGGCGACTACGAGCTCGAGCTGACGGTCACCGACTCGACCGGCCGGACCGGCTCGGGCCAGGTGCTCGTCTCGGCCTCGACGTGCGGCACGATCGCGCCCACGGTCAATCCCCACCTCAGCGGTCCGGCCCACGTCGGCGGCCTCGTCGTGCTCAGCTCGGACGCACAGGATCCGGACGCGGGCTGCGCCGGCGGCCCGCCCGAGCCGCTCGCCGTGCGCTGGTGGCTCGCCGAGGTGCCCGCGGGCAGCCGCGCCTCCATCGACAACCCGAATACCCGCGACGCCTCCTTCACGCCGGACTTCGCGGGCACCTACCTCGTCGCGGTCGCCGCGGCCGACGCCGACGGCAACCAGAGCCGCACCGCGCTGCTCCCGATCAACGTCGACGCCTGCGGCGGCAACGCGCCGATCGCCCGCATCAGCGCCCCGGCCAACGCCGTCATCGGCTCGCCTGTCCAGGTCGACGCCCTCGGCGCCG
>DHSB01000161.1:9557-16437 GCA_002408385.1 Myxococcales bacterium UBA5297 | reverse complement strand
CCAGGTCGACGCCCTCGGCGCCGGCAACGAGAGCAGCGACGCCGACATCGACGGCTGCGGCCTCGGCCAAGTCCTCGGCTTCCAGTGGGAGCTCTTCTCGGCCCCGGTCGGCAGCCAGGCCTCGCTGCAGCCCTCGGCCAGCGCCTCGAACCCCTGGTTTCGCGCCGACCGGTCCGGCACCTACGTCGTCCGCCTGCGCGTCTACGACTCGACCGGCCTCGTCAGCGACGTGGCCACCGCGACCATCACCGCCAACTAGCCCCTCCGCGGGCGACACCTCGGGAGCGGGGCTTCGGCCCCGCGCCCCTCCCTCTCCTTCGTCGGAGCGCGTCCGATGCGTAACCTGCTGCTGACGTCCTTCGCCCTGCTGCTCCTCGCCGGCTGCAAGCAGATAGGCCCGCCCGAGGCCGTCGCGACAGGGCCTGCCGAGCCGGTGCCCGTCGGCGGCGTGGTCGTCCTCGACGGCTCGGCGAGCAGCGACCCTCAAGGCCGCGGGCTCGGGTTCCTGTGGAAGCTCGTCTCGCGCCCGGCCGGCAGCACCGCCGAAATCGCCGACCCGACCCTCGCCACCGCTTGGCTCACCGCGGACGTCGAGGGCCCGTATCAAGCGCGCCTGGTCGTCAGCAACGGCGTCCTCACCAGCGAGGCCGCCGTCGCCTTCACGGTCCAATGCGGCGCGGCCGCGCCCGTGGTCGCCCTCACCGCGACCCCGCAGGAGTCGGCCACCGGCGAGCTCGTCGAGCTCGAGGGCAGCTTCACCGACGCCGACCTCGACCCGCCCTGCGACCTCGACCAGCTCCACACCCTGGTCTGGTCACTCGTCGGCGCGCCCGCGGGCAGCGCCGCGCGCCTGTCGGCGACCGAGGGCTCCAAGCCCTTCCTCACGCCCGATCTGCCCGGCGTCTACCGCGTGCGGCTCGCCGTCACCGACTCGACCGGCCGCGCCGGCGAGAAGACCCTGGAATTCACCGCCAGCCAGTGCGGCGCAAACGCCCCGGTCATCGAGGCTCTGTCCGCCGATCCCGCCACCGTCGGCGCCAGCGTCCAGGTGCGCGCGATGGCGCTCGATCCGGACAGCGCCCCGCCCTGCTCGCAGCCCGGCGCGCTCACCTACGCCTGGCGCTTCGCGGCCAAGCCGGCGACGAGCGCAGCCCGCTTCAACAATCCCCGGCTCGCCTCGCCGTCGTTCTTCCCCGACGTCGCCGGCACCTACCTCGTCGAGCTCGTCGTCACCGACTCGACCCGCCGCACCGCGCGCGCCCAGCTCTCCATCGAGGTGAGCGGCTGCGGCGCGAGCGCGCCGAGCATCACCGCCGTCACCCCGTCGCCCGCGGCGCCGAACGTCGGCCAGGCGGTCGGGCTCTCGGCCGCGGTCGAGGATCCGGACAACGCCGCCCCGTGCTCGTCGAGCCAGCTCTTCGGGCTCAGGTGGAGCCTCGTCGGGCTTCCGGCCGGCAGCGCCGCCGTCTTGAGCGATCCCCAGTCCCTGCGACCCTGGTTCAAGGCGGACGTCGCCGGCGAGTACCGGCTCAGCGTCGAGGCCTTCGACGACACCGGCCGCGCGAGCGCGCCCTTCGCCTTCTCGCTCCAGGTCTCCCCCTGCGGCAGCGGCGTCCCGGTCGCCAGCATCGACTTGCCGGCCGCCGCCGGCGTCGGCAGGCCGGTGCAGGCGGTCTCCCGGGTGAGCGACGCCGACACCGTGGCGCCGTGCTCGGCTCCCGAGAGCTTCCGCTACGCCTGGTCCTTCGCCGCGCTGCCCGTCCGCAGCGCCGCGCTGCTCAACGGCGCCGCCCTCTCCGCGCCGAGCTTCGTGCCCGATCTCCCCGGCGACTACGTGTTGCGGCTCGTCGTCACCGACTCGGCAGGCCATCGCAGCGCGCCCGCCTTCGCCACCGTCGCCGTCTCGACCTGCGGGGCCAACCCGCCGGTGGCGGCCGCTTCGGCCACTCCCGCCGCGCCGAACCTCGGCCAACCCGTGCTGCTCACCGCCTCGGCGACCGACGCCGACAACGACGCCTTCTGCCTCGACGGCCAGAGCGTGAGCTGGCAGTGGGCCTTCGAGTCGCTGCCGGCCGGCAGCCGCGCCGCGCTCAACTCGTCGACCGCGCGCCAGCCGTCGTTCACCCCCGACGTCGCCGGCGACTACGTCGTGCGCCTGATCGCCAGCGACTCGACCGGACGCAGCTCCGAGCCCGCCCGCGTCACCCTCTCCGCGACCTCCTGCGGCGGCGCCGCCCCGGTCGCCTCGGCCTCAGCGAGCCCGAGCAGGCCCGCGGTCGGCCAGGCGGTCCTGCTGCAGGGCGCGGTCGCCGACGCCGACAACGACGCCCACTGCCTCGCCGGCCAAAGCTTCACCTACGGCTGGTCGTTCGAGTCGCTGCCCGCGGGCAGCCGCGCCGCGCTCAACGCCCCGTCCGCGCTCACCCCGTCGTTCGCCCCCGACCTCGCCGGCGAATACGTCCTGCGCTTCGTCGCCCACGACTCGACCGGCAAGTCGAGCGCGCCGGCGCGGGTGAGCGTCACCGCCAGCGGCTGCGGCGCCAACGCCCCGGTCGCCACCCTCACCGCCGAGCCGGCGAGCGCCCACGTCGGCACGGCCATCCGGCTCGTCCCCGCGATCACCGATTCGGACAACGAGCCCGCCTGCACGCTCCCCCGGCCTCAGAGCTTCTCGTACGCCTGCATCGTGACCGACTCCGGCGGGCTCTTGAGCCGGCCCGCCGACCTCACCGTCTCGGTGAACGGCTGCGGCGCCAACGCGCCGGTGATCGTCTCCGCGGAGGCCAACCCCGCCGTCTCGGCCGTCGGCCAGACCGTCGAGCTGCGGGCCACGTTCCAGGACGCCGACGACGGCGCCGGATGCCAGTCGGCGCTCGGCACGCCGTTCTCGAACACCTTCGCTTGGCGGGTGCTCTCGGCGCCGGCGGCCAGCGCCGCCGCGATCAGCGGCGCGGATCGCCTCGTCGCCGGCTTCCTCCCCGACCTGCCCGGCGCCTATCAACTCGAGATCACCGTCACCGATCCCACCGGCCGCTCCGACACCGAGATCGCCGCGCTGACGGTCACCCCCTGCGGGGCCGCCGCCCCGACGGTCTCGCCGGCCGTCGACCCCATCTCGCGCAGGCACGTCAACGGCTTCGTCGTCCTCCACTCCAACCCGCAGGACGCCGACAACGAGCTCTCCTGCAGCGCGAGCCAGCACCTCGACTTCCAGTGGTGGTTCCAGGAGCTGCCCGCGGGCAGCCGCGCGCGCTTCGACGACGCGACCCGCCGCGACGCCTCCTTCGTCCCCGACTTCGGCGGCCAGTACGCTGTCGCCGTCGCCGCCACCGACTCGACCGGCCAGCGCAGCGCGGCGCGCACGGTGCGCGTCGACGTCGATCCCTGCGGCGGCAACCCGCCCGTCGCCCAGCTTCGCGCCGCGCTCGAAGGCGGCCCGACCTTCGGCCCTTCGGCGGACCTGTCGCAGATAGTCATCCCGGCCTGCGTGCGCGTGCTGCTCGACGGCACGCCCAGCTTCGATCCGGACGCGGCCTGCGGGCTGCCGCAGACCTCCGACTCGCTCGGCTACCAGTGGCAGGTCGTCTCCGCGCCCGCCGGCGCGACCGATCCGCTGCAGGGCTCGGCCGCCGCGACCCGGACCTTCGACGCGCCGGTCCCCTCGAGCCTCGACGACCCCTACGTCATCGAGCTGAAGGTGAGCGACGGCATGCTCGAGAGCCCGCCGGCGCGCGTGACGCTGGTGACCGACCTCTTCGAGATCACCTCGGTCGAGCCGGCGATGGCCTGCGTGGGCAACGTGCCCGCGCAGCTCACCTTGCTCGGCAACGGCTTTTTGCGCGTCAACGGCTTCGAGCCGACCGTCCAGTTCGCGCCCCCGGGCGTCCAGGCCAGCCTGGTGAGCATGGGCGGCTGCACGCAGGTGCACCCGGGCATCGAGTCGTGCACCGAGCTGGTCATCGAAGTGCCGTTTGGCGGCGACACCGTCGGCGCCCACGCGATCACCGTGACCAACCCGGCTGGCGAGGCGTGCTCGGCGAGCGCGGTCTTCCTCGTCGGCCCGCCGCCCTTCGTCGCCAGCGTCACCCCGGCCTGGGCCTGTGAAGGCCCGTCGTCCTTCGCCATCGAGGGCTTCGGCTTCGGCCAGACGACCGCCGTCAGCTTCAACACCACGCCCGCCGATCACCTCGGCTACTTGAGCCCCTTCGAGCTGACCGCCGGCTTCGACGACCTCGCCCCCGGCCTCTACGACGTCACCGTCTCCAACGGCGCGGGGTGCTCGAGCACCCGGCCAAACGCGGTCACCATCCTGCAGAACCCGTCGGTCTACTTCGTCGACCCCGAGGTCATCTACAGCGGCATCTTCGTGCAGGCGACGGTCTACGTCTCGGGCATCAACGGCGCGAGCGTGAGCTGGCTGGGCATCCGGCCTGCCGGCAGCAGCGGCGCCTATCAGGACCTGCCCTACACCTACGACCCGCTGCGGCCCAACCAGGTCCAGGCGATCATCCCCGCGGGCCTGGCGGCCGGCCCCTACGAGATCAGCCTGCACGACGCCCGCAACTGCGCGACGCGCCTGGCGAGCGCCTTCACCGTCACCGATCAGCAGACGGTGGCCATCGCCGCCATCGAGCCGCCGTTCGGCTGGACCGGCGCGGCGACCGACGTGACCCTCCTCGCGACCGGTCCGCTGCCCGCGGGCAAGGTCGCCTTCCAGAACGTGCCGCGCGTCTACCTCAGCCCGAGCAGCGGCAGCAGCCTGGCGGCCGCGGCCCAGGCGGTCGGATTCCTCAGCCCCTCGGAGCTGACCGCGGTCGTCCCGACGCTCGGCGTGGGCACCTACGACGTGGTCGTCGTCAACCCCGACGGCTCGGTCGGCGTGCTCGCCGCGGGCTTCCGCGTCGGCGCCGATCCCGCGCCCGTCATCGACTCGGCGAGCCCGGGCTCCATCCCCAGCACCACCGGCCAGCAGCTCGTGCTGCGCGGCGCCGGCTTCGCGCCCGGGGTGGGCGTCTCGCTCTACTGCATGGACGCCTTGGGCGCGGTCACCACCTTCGTGACCACGTTGCTGACCGAGAGCGCGACCGAGGTGAAGGTCGAGCCGCCGCCGCTGCCGGTCGGCTCGACCTGCGTGGTGCGGGCGACCAACCCCGACCTCGCCTACGGCGAGTTCTCGGCGATCGGCATCACCAACTCGTCGAGCAACCTCGGCGACTTCGCCCCCTCCTCTTCGATGAACGTCGCCCGGCGCGCGCCGGCCGCAGTCCAGGGCCGCCCGACCCGCACCGCGCGCTTCATCTACGCGATGGGCGGGGACACCGGCACCGCGGCGGGCGCGATGGCGAGCGTCGAGGCCGCGCAGCTCGATCGCTTCGGCACCGCGCTCGCCTGGCGCATGCTCCCGACCGCGCTGCCCGCCGCGCGCACGCTCGCGGCGACGGTGCGGCTCGGGCGCTTCATCTACCTGGCCGGCGGCAACGACGGAGGCGGGCCGCTCGCCTCGGTCCTCCGCGCCGAGGTGCTCGACCCGGCCGGCGCGCCGGTGATCGACGACCTGCTGCTCGAGCCGGACGCGACCGGCCTCGCCCCGGGCCTCTGGTACTACCGGGTGGCAGCGCTGATGCCGGCCTCCGACAGGAACAACCCCGGCGGCGAGACCCTGCCGAGCGACCCGCAGCCGGTGCGCATCCCGGCCCTCGCGAAAGGGGCGCTGCGGGCGACGATCGCCTGGTCGGAGATCCCGGGGGCGGCCCGCTACCGCATCTACCGCAGCCCGACCCCGAACCTGGCCGCGGGCAACGAGCGGCTGCTCGCCGAGGTCGGAGGCGGCCAGCGCACCTTCCGCGACACCGGCCTGAGCACCAGCGCCGGCCAGGCGCGCCAGATAGGCGACCTGGGCGAGTGGCGCACCGTGGCGGCGATGAGCCAGGCTCGCGAGAGCCTGGGGCTCGGGCTGGGCCAGGACCCGCTCTTCGCCGGCCGCTGGTACCTCTACGCCATCGGCGGCAAGGCGGCTTCGGGCGCCGCGCTCAATTCGTACGAGTACCTGACCATCGACGTCGGCGCCGACGGCAGCCACGGCGTCGGTGTCTTGACCCTCGGGCCGAACACCCTGCCGGCCGGGCGCTGGGAGCTCGCCGCGTTCTCGGTCGACGAGATCGCCTCGACCCGGAGCCCGCCCGGCGAGACCTACCTCTACGCCGGCCCCGGGCGAAACGCGGCGGGCCTGGTGTCGGAGGCCAACGGCGCCAAGGTGCTCGCCGGAGGCCAGCTCGACCTCTGGTGGGCGGTGGGCTCTCCGAGCTTCGCGGGCTACGGCTTCGCCGCGGCGGCCAACCAGCTCTTCATCTTCGGCGGCGGCCTCGGCCCCAGCTCGTCGACCAGCTCGGGGCTGCTGTGCGGCACCGGCTTCACCTGCAACGGCGGGCCGCCCGACCCGCCGGACATCAAGAACTGGAACTCCATCGGCATCTCGATGAGCTCGCGCCACCTGATGGGCAGCACGGTGGAGAGCGCGCACATCTTCTTGATTGGCGGCAACACGCCGGCCGGCCCGACCAACACGGTCGAGAGCACGGTTTGGTAGAGGGAGGCGCGTGGAGGCTGCAGGGCTTCTGAGGCCGCCGTCCGGAGAGCCTCGGCGCGCCGTCTCCCGCGGGTAGGCGGCCAAGTCACACGAGCCGGCTCCCGGTCGCCGGAACGGCTTTCTCGCCGGGTCTCGGAAAGGCCATTCCCGTCCTGGCGAACGGTGATCTGCAGGTCAGGAAGGCCGCTCCCGTCCTGGCGAACGGCGATTCGCAGGTCAGGAAGGCCGCTCCCGTCCTGGCGAACGGCGATCCGCGGGGTCAGGAAGGCCGTTCCCGTCCTCGGAACGGCGATC
>DHSB01000161.1:8546-9345 GCA_002408385.1 Myxococcales bacterium UBA5297 | reverse complement strand
CCGTCCTCGGAACGGCGATCCGCAGGTCAGGAAGGCCATTCCCGTCCTCGGAACGGCCTTCCCGCGCGCAGAAATGGCGTTCCGAGATCCGGATTTCCGCTCCCATTGGGGGAATTCCAGGCTCGCTGTAAGGAAGCATCCCCTTCTCGGGGGGGCTGGTTGACGCCGCCCGCGGGTCCGGCCGTAGAGTGCCGCCACTCACCGTTGGGGGTCACATGAAATTCGAGTTGATTGATCAGCGGATTCTGGGCGCCGCGGTCCTCGCGCGCTTCTCCGGCGTGACGGTCACCGGCGATCTCGCCACGAGCCTGGAGAGCTTCAGGCTGGTCCACCGCACGCCTGAGGAGGCGGCAGAGGCGGTCGACGAAGCCCGGCGGGCGCGCGATGCGGCGCTCGCGGAGATCGGCGCCGCCGACACCTTGCTCGACCGGGGGCTCGACGGGTTGGCTTCCAAGCTGGTCGGCGCGGGCCTCGGGTCGCGCAAGAACCCGTTCTCCTCCTACTCGAGCCACACGCCGTCGGCGCTCGCGGACCTCGCCTACAAGACCGAGGTCGCCGCGGTGCGCGAGATGGCCGCCAAGATCGCCGCGAAGGGGCCGAACGAGGAGGTCACCCGGACCATCGGCGAGTGCCTGCAGCACGCCTCGAAGGTCGAGCAGGCGGTGACCGGGCTCTCCGGCCCACAGGGCACCTACGACATCAAGCGGGCCGCGCGCGACGCCGCGGCGATGGACTGGAGCAAGGCCTACTCGAAGCTGCGGCTGCGCGCCGAGCTCGCCTTCGAGGACGATCGGGCGAC
>DHSB01000161.1:0-8412 GCA_002408385.1 Myxococcales bacterium UBA5297 | reverse complement strand
GCCTTCGAGGACGATCGGGCGACCTTCGACGCGCTCTTCACCGAGGTCGAGCGCGTCCAGCGCCCGGTGAAGCGGCGCAAGAAGAGCAAAGCGGACTCGGAATCGGACGTGCCGGAGTAGCGGCCCGAGCAACTCTCTCTTTTTCTCCGGTGAGTCAGGCCCCGGTCCTTCGCGGACCGGGGCCTTGTCTTTGCGGGCCGAGGTTTCCGGGGATGCCGGACGCACGCGCCGCTTGCGGCCAGGGGCAAAGCAGCGGGATTCGGCGAGTTGGCGTCGGGGAAGCGAGGGTTGCGCTGCCCGGGCAAATCGGGGAGTCTGCGGAGCCCGAAACGTTCACTCCGCGCTTCTCGCTGGTATCAGTAAGTACATGAATTCGCTAGCAAGCCCCGAAGGCTTCGTTCCCAAGCCGAAGTTGGGGAGCGAAACGACGCCCCCCTCGACTCCGAGGCTCCCGCGGGTCGCCCCTGCCTGCCGTGGGCTCGTCGAAGGGCTCGGGATGGCCGGGGTTGTCCCAAGCTGCCTGGGCACGACCGAACGAGCTCCGGAGCCCGAGAGTCGACACCCGTGATCGCCCTGAATCGCCTTTCGCCCTGCCGCTCGCTGCGCCTGTCGGACCTCATCGACGAGGCGCGGACCGAGACGGGTCTCGCGCCCGGGCGCCTTTCCTGCGAGGGGAGCCCGGCGCCAAGTCCGCTCGTTCAGCAGGCGCTCGGCATGGAGCGGGCGCGCCGCGAAGCTGCCGCCCGCGCACACCAGACCACGCGCCCGGCCTCCTCGGGCCAGTCGCTGATCGTCTTCGCCGACGAGCTGAGCCGCGTGCCCCAAGAGACCCTGCGGGACCAGATCGTCGTCGCCCTCTGCCGCAGCCGAGGCAGCGCGCTCTACCGCCAGAGGCGGCGGGTCTACGAGGACGTCGACCTCCTCGTCTGCTTCGACGCCCTGAGCTACGAGAGGCTGAGCCTGCTGCACCCCCTCGTCGCGCAAGTCGCAGACCTCGGCCACGCGCTGCGGCTCGCACAGCTCTTCGTCCAGGCGGTTCGCGAGGGTGCATCCTTCGAGGCCCCCGCGCTCGCGCCGCTGCGCGACGGGGCCGAGCGGCCAGTGGTGATGCTGCAGACCGGCGACTTTCGCTTCGGCGGCCTCGAGAACGTCATCATCGACCTCGCCGGACGGCTCAAGGCGTCGGGGTTCGACCCGCTCGTCGGGACCACCGGATGGCTCTCGCCCGAGGGCGAGCGCTCCCGCCGTCGCCCGAGCCGCTGGCCCAGGCCCTGCGCGAGCGCCGCGTCGCGCTGGTCAACGCCCACTACTCGGTGGCCCTGGCGCAGGCGAGCGCCGCGGCCGGGATTCCGTTCGTCCAGACCGTCCACAGCCCCTACTTCTGGCTCGACGACCTGGAGCGCGAGCGCTGGCAGCGGGCCGATGGCCTCACCGCGGCCTATGCCTGTGTCTCGGCGATCGTCGCCTGCTTCGCCGACCTGAACCTCGGGCTGTCGCCGTCCAAGATGGTGGTCTTCCCGAACGGCTGTCACGCCGCGACCGCGCCCCTCTCGACGTCGGAGGAGGACTCGAGGCTGCGCGCCGAGCTCGGCATCGGCGCCGACGCGGCGGTCTTCGTCAACGTCGGCAGCCTCTACCCGGTCAAGGGTCAACACCTGCTGCTGGAGGCGTTCGCGGAGATCGCTCCCGAGTGCCCCCACAGCCACCTCGTCTTCGTCGGCGGCCAGCTCAACGAGGACTACGCCAAGCAGCTTCGCGAGCTCGTCGCCGCGCACGGGCTCGAGTCACGGGTCCGCTTCACCGGCCGGCGCGACGACGTCCACCGCTTCCTCGACTTGGCAACCGCGCTGGTCATGCCCTCGTTGAGCGAGGGTTGGAGCCTCGCCATCTCCGAAGCGCTGCGGCGCGGAACGCCGGTCGTGTCGACGGAGGTGGGCGCGGCCGTCGAGCAGCTCCGCGGGACCCCGGGAAGGCTCTTGCCGGCGGCTTTCGAGGATTGGCGCACCCTGAGGCTCACGGACTTCGACCTGGCGCTGCGGGGAGCCTCGGACGCCCCGCGCCTCTGGCAGGTGCGCCGGGCGCTCGCCGATGCGATGCGGGAGCTGGCGGCCGAAGCGCGCCTCCCGCACCGGCCGACGGTCGGCTACGGGTGCCAGAGCCCGGAGGAGGCCTACGGGCGCCACGTCGCCCTCTTCGGCCACCTGCTGGCCGGAGGCGCGGCGCGCGATTTGCGCTGGAGCAGCCACCTTCCGCAGAGACAGTCCAAACATCTGGAGAGCCGATGATCCTCATCTTCGGGCCCTATCCCTTCGCCGACCGGGCCGCCAACGGCTGGATGCGCCGCATCGCCGCAGTGGACGCGCTGTTCGCCTCGCGCGAGCGCTGCTACGTCTTCCCGTCGCAGCACGTCACCCCGGAGCTGAGCTTCGAGCCGAAGATCCAGCAGGTCGACGAGAAGAGCAGCTTCTTCCCGGTCGACTTTCGCCTGACGGGCCACCGGCGGCGCTTCCTCGAGTTGCTCGCGCGCGCGGACTTCGTCTACGCGCACACGATGCACTCCGCGCAGTACCTGCTGCCCTACTACCGCAGCGGGAAGATCGTCACCGACAGCCACGGCATCGCGCCGGAGGAGGCGCTGCTGCAGGGTGAGCCGCAGTCCGCGCGGCTGTTCGAGGAGTACGAGAAGGTGGCGCTCGAGCAGAGCGCGGCCGTCGTGGTCGTCACCGGCGCGATGGAGCGCCACTATCGCGAAAAGTACCCCGGGCTGAAGACGCGCTTCATCCTCATGCCGATCCACAACGAGCGGCCCATCGCGAACAGCCTGGAGCGCCCGCCTCGCGAGAGGCCCATCGTCGTCTATGCCGGTGGCACGCAGCGCTGGCAGAACGTGGACCTGATGATGGAGACGGTGCGCCAGCTCCGAGGGCGCTACCAGTTCCGCTTCCTGACCGACGACCTCGAGGGGATGAAGGCGGCGGCGAAGCGGGCGGGGGTCGCCGAGCAGGTCACGGTGCGCTGTTGCCCGCCCGAGCGGCTCGCCGAGGAGTACGAAGAGGCCGACTTCGGGTTCGTCTTGCGCGAGCCGATCGCCGTCAACCGGGTCGCCTGCCCGACCAAGCTCTACGAGTACCTGGCCTACGGCGTCGTCCCCATCGTCAAGCTCCCGGAGATGGGCGACTTCATCGATCTCGGCGGCCGCTGCCTGGCCTACGAGGACTTCGCGTCGGGGAAGGTTCCGGGCAGCGCCGAGCTCGACGAGATCCGGCGCGCGAACCTACGGGTCTTCGACCGCGCCCACGGGTTGATCGAGCAGGGGCAAGAGCAGCTTCGGGCCCTCGACCGAATCGACCCGGCGATGGACGTGGCCGCGCACCCCGGGCTGTTCTTGACCGACCTCGAGCGCTGCTGCCTCTACCCGGCCGCGGCCTGGTGCCGCTGGACGGTCGAGGACGCGCTGGGCGAGCGGGTAGACCATCAACGCGCGGTTCGCGACCTGCCGGGGCCCGACGCCGCGCTTTCGGTCGAGATCCAGGGCGGAGAGCTGCGCGAGCTGCGCGCGCGCCCCTTCGACGGGCTGCCGTTCCTCGCCAAGCCGACGCCCGCGCTCGTCCGGCGCGCGAGCGGCGAGAGTCTCGCGGTGCCCTTGAAAGGACCGGAGGCCCGCGACGCGAGCGGGCTGTGGCGCTTCGAGAGTGACTCGGGCGAGCTGTCGCTCGACTGCAGCCAGGTGCCGCCGGACGCGCGCGAGGTCCGCATCGTCTTGGACGTCCTGGCGATGGGCCCGGAGGTCGCGCTGAAGCCGGCCGCGGCTCGGGCCGCGCCCGCCGCGAGCGAGCTGGGCATCCGCGGGCTGTCCGAGTTGCTCGCGCGCAGGGTGGTGCAGAAGGCGCGCAACGTCGCGCGGCCCTGAAGAGCCGTCGAAGAATCCTTCGAGCGACAACCGTTCGGCCCGAGCCCCTTCGACAGGCGCAGCACGGACTTCGCCCGGAGCCCAAGCGATCGGTCGCAAGTTGGTAGGGGCGCCTCGCAATGCGCCCGGCCAGAAATCGAGCAGAGGCGCGGCCGATTCGAGGGTTTCCGGCGGCCGGCACGAAGGCCGGCCCCGTCCAAGCTGCTTTCCAAGATCGGCGCGCGTTCAGCGCCGGGTCAGCCGCGAGCGCAGCCCCGAAGCGACCGTGCGCAAGCCGGTGCCGCTCGCGAACGCGTGGCACCGGTTGGCGAGGCGCCAGGCCTTCGAGGCGCGAGCCTCCGCGAGCTGCTGCCGCGTCGATTCGAGGGCCCGTTCGAGCTCCTCTTGCCGCTCGAGGCTCTTCTGCAGCGCCCGACGCTTCTCGGGCACTTCGGCGAGCTGATTTTCGAGCCAGCCCAAGCGCTTGCGCAGGTCTGCCTCAGCGTCGGCCATGCCCTGGACGAGAGCCTGCAGGCGGTACTCGCCGAGGTCCACGTGGTCCGGGTGCCCGAAGACGACGAGCATCTGCTCGCCGCTCCAGCGGCTCTTCGGGAGCGACGCGCAGGGGATCACGCGGAAATGCAGCAGGTGAAAAGCGCCGATCCTCAACGGGAAGGAGTTGTAGTCGAAGGTGCTCAGGTGCTCGTCGATGCGCGGCGCTTCGCGAAAAGGGACCAGCACCAGCGCATAGCGTCGAGAGTGTTGCAGCATCTGGTGCATCAGCTCGAGTGGCTGGTCGAAGTGCTCGAGCACGTTCGAGCAGAAGACGAGGTCGAAGGTGGCGTCCTTCGGCAAGTCGTCGAGGGTGTGAAAGCTGTGGCCTGGAAAGAGCGCACGGGCCCGCTCGATGGCGGCGGGGGCGACGTCGACCCCGGTCAGCTTCGATTCCGGAAAGCTCTCGGCCAAGGCGTCGAGCCCGTCGCCTTGGGCGCACCCCCAGTCGCAGATCGACAGCGCGCGGGTGCGGAGATCGTTCGCGAGCCACTTCGGCAGGTAGCGCAGCGCGAGGCTGCAGAAGAAGCGCGTCTGGTCGCGGCCGCCGGCCGTCTCCCAGTCCTGGTCGAAGCGCGCATCCCAGTACGCGGAGCTGTTCACATGGTTGCTCATCATTCTTGCCCTCGTGTCGGGTGGCGGACGATCCCATGGTGGGCGGTCGCTTGGCAATCGCGAGACCGGCGGTCGGGAGGCGGGTTTGCGCCATGGACGCGACGGGCGGCGCGATGCCAACGCCTGCCGAATCCTCCGCGCGACGACAGTGGGGATCCAACGAGGCCACCTCCGAGCAATTGGGACTAGACAGCGCAACTCTCGGGGCGACCTCCGCCCACGGGGATGGCTGTGCGCAGTCCGACCGATGAGCTGGAGGCCCCAGGCATGCACGGACGACTCGTCGTGGTTTTCGCCTGTCTGTTGGTCGGCGGGTTCGCCGCCGAAGGATACGGCCAGACGAAGAGCCCCCCCGCCAAGACCACCGCGGTAGCAAAGAAGAGCGGAAAGAAGACGCCGAAGAAGGCAAAGAAGACCGCCAAGACGAAGTCGGCGGTCGCCAGATCGAAAGCTCCCGCGCCCGCACAGGCCTCAGCGCCGGGGGCCGCTCAGGCCTCCGCGGCAGCCGAACCCGCTTCTGCGCCCAAGGCCTTCACGCCGGCTCCGCTGGTTTCTCCATCGGCCAGCCCGGCCTCTGCCGCAAGTGGCGCGGCTGCCGGTGCCGCGAGCACCGCACCAGGGGCCGCCGTCACGCCTCCACCGCCCCCACCGCCGCCGGGCTTTCGCCAGCTCCAGGCGGTCGGCGGCTCGACCGCTCCGGCCTCGTCTGCCGCTCCGGCCGCAACGGCTCTCGTCCCACCGCAGCCCGAACCGCTCGTCGTCGCCGACGCCGCCCGCTCCGAGCCCCTTGGCCTCGAGCTCGCGCTCAAGCTCGCGATGCTCATCCCCAGCGGAAACACCGCCGAGGCCGTCGCCGCCGCCGAAAGCGCCGCCGAGGCAGGCAAGTCGGTCTTCGCCTCCGGCGCGCTCGCGCTGCGCTACCGCCTGCCCTTCCTCGAACGCGCCCTCTCGCTCAACCTCGAGGGCGGCTACTACCGGCTGAGCGGCGAGGGCAAGCGCACCTTCGTCAACGACCCCGACTTCGGCCCCGAGCTCTCCTACTCCTGGAAGATGGACGCCATCCCGGTCCTCTTCGGCCTGGGCTTCCAGCTTCCGCTGCCGCTGCCGGTCGCCATCGTCCCGGCCGCGGGCTTCGCCGCCGTCCACGTCTCTTCCGAGAGCACCTACCGCTCGGCCGGCGGCGAGATCACCGACGCGCCGCAGTCGGGCTGGGCGCTCGGCTTCTATCTCGGGGTCGAGGGGACGCTGCAGCTCGGCCCCGGGTCGCTGCTCGTCGAGGTCCGCTACATGAACGCCCGCACCGACCTCGGCTTCCAGGATCTCTACGCGGGCGCCTACAACGCGGAGCCCGGCGACGTTCAGGGCACCAACCTGCTCCTCGGCTATCGCTACGCCTTTTAACCAGCGCTGATTCAGCAATCGGAGGCACGCATGCGTCGCGTCACTCTGGCCGCCCTCGTGTTGCTTGCGGCTGCGGCTTGTACCGATCAGGACTTCGTCACCGACGTTCCCCTGCGCGTCGTCTCGGCCACGCCGACCGGCGACTCGGTGGACGCGGCTCGTGAGGCGCAGGTCGTCCTCACCTTCAGCGAGAAGCTCGATCCGGCTTCGGTCGCCGAGGCGATCAAGCTCGAGTCGCTCGGCTACCCCGACGCGCCGACCGAGCCGCAGCCTGTCGCGGTCACGGCCGAATACACCGACGACCCGGTCCCCACGGTCACGCTCACGCCACAGGCGAAGCTGCCCTTCTCGACGGTCTTCAAGGTGAGCGTGGCCACCTCACTCAAGCGCGCCCGCGACGGCGGCCCGCTGCCTGTCGCGGTCGGCTGGGGCTTCCGCACCGTGCACCCGCCGATGCTGCGGGTCGAGCAGGTCGAGCCGGCCGACGGCGCGAGCGGCGTGGCCCGCGACGCGGTGGTCCGCGTGCGCTTCAGCGAGCCGGTGAGCTGCGCTTCGCTGGAGAACGGCAACGCCGTGCTCACCGAGACCTTCGACCCGCACCCGCACACCGCCGAGGGCGAGCTCTCGCGGGCGATCGCGGGGAGCTGGGAGTGCCCGGCGGTCGAGGCGAGCGCCGACGCGACGCTCGACGGCACGCAGTGCGAGGGCGACGAGAGCCTCTGCGTCGTCACCTTCAAGCCCAGCGATGAGACCTTCCTCTTCAAGTACTCCTCCGACCTGAAGCTCGTGCTGAAGGGCGGCACGCACGCAGAGAACCCCATCGTGACCGCGCGCGCGACGCCCTACGGCGGGCAGCTCCCCGCGACGGTGGAGACCGGCTGGCACGTCATCGATCCCGCGCCGTTGACCGCCGTCGCCACCATGCCGGGCGCCGGCTCGGGGCAGGTCGCCCGCGACGCCTCGCTGCTCGTCACCTTCAGCGAGCCCATCGACTGCGCCACGCTCGCCGACGGCTTCGTCAGCCTCCAGCAGAAGTTCGACGCCCACCCGCGCCTCGGCGAGCTCGCCGGCGCGACGGTCGACGTCCCCGGAGGCTGGATCTGCACCGACGTCGAGCCCGCGCAGCGCTCGCCCGAGACCTGCGCGACGAGCCCCGAGCTGTGCCAGGCGCTCTTCACGCCGGAAGAAGGCTTCCTCTTCGAGTGGTCTTCGAACGTCAGCCTCGTGCTCGGCGGCGGCCTCTACGAGCCGGGGGTCGCGCCCGAGCAGCTCACCAGCGTCGAGAGCGCCCGCGCGACGACTCGCGGCGGCCAGCTCCCCGCCGAGCTCGCCCTCGACTTCCACGTCATCGATCCGCCGGCGCTCGCGGTGCTCGCCGCGAGCCCCGCGCACGGCTCGACGGGTGTCGAGCGCTCGCCGGCGATCACCCTCGCCTTCAGCGAGCCGCCGGATTGCTCCGCGCTCAACGACGCGACCATCGCCCTCCTCAGCGCGGTCTTCGACCCGCACCCGCGCGTCGCCGCCACCGACGGCCCGGTCGCCGGCCAGTGGACCTGCCCCGCGCCGCGCCAGGACGCGCCGTACGCGTGCGCCGCCGGCGAAGCCGACGATCCCTGCGTAGTCACCTTCCAGCCCGACAGCGCGCTGCCCTTCGAGTGGTCGACCAACGTGTCGCTCCTGATCCAGGGCGGCGCCTTCGACGCCGCGGCCCGCGTCCTCGAGAGCACCCGGGCCACCAGCCTCGGCGGCCAGCTCCCGACCGACTTCAGCGCCCAGTGGCGCGTCGTGGATCCGCCGCCGCTCGCGCTGCTCGCCGCGAGCCCCGCGCACGGCTCGACGGGCGTCGATCGCTCGCCGGCGATCACCCTCGCCTTCAGCGAGCCGCCGGATTGCTCCGGGCTCAACGACGCGACCATCGCCCTGCTCAGCGCCGTCTTCGACCCGCACCCGCGCGT
>DHSB01000211.1:16879-34748 GCA_002408385.1 Myxococcales bacterium UBA5297 | reverse complement strand
CCCCGCCGCCGCCGCCGGCACCCGAGGAGCGCACCTGCGCGCGGGTGTCCGTACCGTTGCCGCCCTTGCCGCCGTTGGCGCCGGCGCCACCCATTCCGCCCGTGCCGCCATTGACCGTGACCCGGTCGAAGGCGATTCCCGACGACTGGAAGAGCAGCATTCCGATCGAATGGCCGCCGCCTCCGCCACCGGGACCACCCGGGCCGCCCGCACCGCCCGAGTCGCCACCGTAGCCACCAATGGAAGAGCCCGCCTGGCCCCCTGAGCCACCTCCGCCCCCGCCAAGGCCGCCGGCCTCTCCACCGTTGTCGGCGAGCAGGATCCGCGGGCCGTCGGTCACCAGGCCCACGGCGCCTCCTCCCCGACCTCCCGCTGCCGGTGTCCCACAAGAGCCGCCCTCGCCGCCCCTGCTCATGCCGGGGATTCCCGCATAGCCACCCCATCCGCCAGACCCGCAGGCGGTGCCTCCTCCCTGGCCGTCCGTCCTCGCACTTGGGGTTGAAGACCCTCTGCCTCCATTTCCTCCTCGACCGCCGTTGCCGGAGGAGGTGGCGCCGAGGCCTGGATTGGTGTCGCCTGAGTAGACAACGGCCCCGGTGCTTCCGTTGGCGCCGCTCCAGGGCGGCGTCACCCCCGCGGCCCCGGAGCCACCAGTCCCGCTGTTGATGCTGGCATCGACCAGCGTCAGGCCCGTACAACGCGAGCAGCGCAGCCCCACCACGTGCCGCGGTGCCGGCTCGCCAAGAAAGCTCAAATCGATGCTCTGCCAGGTGGTCGGTTTGACGAGATCCAGGCCGTCGATCCCCACCAGGTGGTTCGCATCGGTCGGGTTGTTGAGCGTGCGCACGAAGGAGGTGCGCAACGGGCCGTGGCGCCAGTCGTCCGCCACGCGGCTGCCGTAGAAGCTGACTCCGTCGACCAGTTCGAGCGTGCGGTGCAGCTCGTACTGGCCCCCGGAGACGTAGACGGCGGTCTTGCCCGGGTTGGCGGCGAGCAACTCCATCGCCCGGGCCACGGTGCGCACCGGGCGCTCGCGGGTGCCGTCGCCGCCCTCGGCCGCGCCGGCGTGGACAAAGAGCGAGGTGGCCAGTGAGCCGTCGAAGCCGTCGCAATCCGCGTCGACGCCGTCGTCGGGCAGGTCGACGGCCGCGGGGAAGACGGTCTGGGCGCAATAGAGCTCCTGCCGCTGGGAGTCGCAGGTGATTTGCCCGGCGGCACAAGCGCCCACCAGACCCGCGACGTTGCAGGCGATGCCGACGCCCTGGATCCCCACGTCGATGTTGCCGTCGCAGTCGTCGTCCAGGCCGTTGCAGGTCTCGGTGGCGGGGAACACGACCTGCTCGCATTGCAGCCCGGCGCTGCCCTGGCAACGCAGCAGCCCGGCGGCGCAGACCCCGGCCAGGCCGGTGTCGCAGTCCCCGCCGGTCTGCTGGTCCTCGTCGGTCTCTCCGTCGCAGTCGTCGTCCAGGCCGTTGCAGAGATCGAGGGCGACCCCGGGGTTGACGGCGGCCGCCGAGTCGTCGCAGTCGCCGGCTTGGTTGACGTAGCCCTCCGGGGCCAAGTCTGCCTGGCAGGCGAAGACCGGCTCGCCGACGCCGTAGCCGTCGGAGTCGGCGTCGAGGTAGTAGAGCCGCGCCGGGTCGGAAGCCGGCTGCTCGCAGCCGTTCTCGAGCAGCCCGTCGCAGTCGGCCCAGGCGCTCGGATCGCTGCACTCGGCGACGCACGAGGGCAGGGAGGCGTGGTCGAAGACGCAGGCACTCGAGGCGTTGGGAAGTGCGCCCGCGCACGGCTGGCCGCAGCCGGTGCAGTGCTCGGCGGGAAAGCCGGCCGGGCCGATCTGCTCGGCGTCGTCGGAGAGCCCGTTGCAGTTGAGGTCGTGCGCGCCGCAGTGCTCGGGGAAGGGGTGATTCATCTGCGCGCCGTCGTAGTAGGCGCGCGGGTCGTGGTCGTCGCAGTCGGCGCCGAGGACCGCGCCGCCCGGGCCGCAGCGCCCCAGGCCGCGCCCGTCGCCGTCGAGGTCGCGGCAGGCGCCGCAGGTCTGCTCGAAGGGCAGGCAGAAGGTGCCGTGCTCGAAGGGGACGCCGTCGCGGTCGGAGACGAGGCTCTCGCAGGAGAAGCCGAAGGGGCAGTCGGGGTGGTCGGCGCAGCGCACCAGGCACTCGCCCGAGCCGCCGGACAGGACCTCGTCCCACTGCGCGAGGCTCCAGCAGGTCCCCTCGCCGCACTCGCTCGCGCCAGCGCAGGGCGCGCAGAAGGCGTCGTCGAACCGGGCCGACAATCCCAGCGGCGGACGGCAGAGCGCACCGAAGGCGCGGCCCGCCTGCAACTCCAGGGCAGAGAGCTGCTCGGCGAAGGGGAACGCAGGGCGCGGGGAGGGATAGGTGGGGGCGCCGGCGACGAGCACCTGGCAGGTGTAGGGGAGCTGCTGGCCCTCTAGATTCTCGATGGTGAGGGAGGCGCAGATGCCCGGATTGCTGGTGCAGACCAGCGAGCAGACGCCGGCCTTGGTGAGGCTCGGGTCGAGGTCGCCCACGCGCACGGCGAGGGTGCCGGCCGAGTCGCGGCGGTTGAGCGGGATGGCGGAGATGCAGTTGCCGTAGCCGACCGGGCACTCCGAGTCGTCGTCGCAGGCGAGGTAGCCGGGGATGGCCCCGGCGGGCTCCTCGGGGCCGGCGTCGGCGGTGCCGCCGTCCTCGAGCTGCCCGGCGTCCTCGCCAAGGCCGGCGTCTTCGACGAGGCCCGCGTCGGTTTCGGGCAGCTCTCCCGCGTCGGGCCGCCCCGCGTCCGGCAGCGGAGCGACCGAGGCGTCGGCGAGGTCCGAGGCGTCGGGCAGGCTGCAGCCTGCGCCCTGACAGCCGGCGTCCGGCAGTGGGGAAGCGGGTTCTTCGTTGGCCCCGCAGGCGGCCAGGCCGGCGAGCAGGGCCAGGCTGGCGAACAGCTTGAGCTTCTTCATGGAGTTTCCTCGAGGCGAGCGTGGGGAGGCTGAGGCGCTCCGCTGGGCGCGCCCGGTGGGCCGCAGGCCCGGCGAAAGGCAGAGAGGCGCGCCCCGAGAGCCGGGGGCGCGCCTCGATTTAGCCTTGGAAAAGAGGGGCCACTACTGGCACTGCCCGACGGGGAAGAGGTCCTGGTAGGTGTACTCGAGCTTGACGACGACGTCCTCGAGCTTGGTCCAGTCGATCTTCGCGTTCTCGCCCATGCGCGGGTCGATCAGCAGCGTGTACTGCGAGGCGAGCGGCAGGCCGGTCAGCGACACGTTGCCGCTGTCGGTCGGGAAGGCGTTGACGCCGGCCACCGGCGAGACGCTGCGCCCCGGAGCGTGCAGCCGGGTGATCGCGCCGAATGAGGTTGCCTCGCGGCCGAAGGAGCCCAGGTAGGCCTCCAGCCCCGGCTGGCAGGAGCGCAGCTCGCTCGAGCCGTCGTAGAGCACCGAGACGGTCGGCTGCGCGCTGCCCAGCCCCTCGCCGACCAGCTTGACGGCCAAGGAGTAGACCTTGGCGTTGCAGGCCGCGCCCAGGTTGGCGAAGTCGTTGAGCGAGACGGTGAAGGTGGCCGCCATCACCGAGCGGCTGGTGAGCAGCCCGCCGATGGAGGTGTCGCTGGTGTAGCGCACCCGCTTGTCGATGGGGACGTAACCGCGCTCGAGCAGCGCGCGCAGCCGCTGGGACGGGGTCTGGCTCTGGTCGGTGACCGGGTCGGTCAGCTCGAGCGAGAGGCTGAGCAGGTCGTCGCGCAGCGACAGCTCCGCGGTGTGGCGGCTGATGGGCCCGCCGCACTTGTTCTGCAGCCGCTCGATCTCGGCGGCGATCGCCTCGAGCTGGTAGGTGTTGCGCGCCAGCAGGATCTGCACCCGCTGGTCCATGAAGGGGCGCACCGCCAGGTACTCGAGGGCCACCAGCCAGTCGTAGAGCGCGTCCTTGGCCCGCTGCAGCCGCAGCTCGGCCTGCTCGAGCCGGTTGGCCCAGGCGAAGACCGCCGTCGGGCTGCCGACCAGGCTGTTGACCTCCTGGCGCTGACGCTCCAGGTCGTGCAGCCGCGCGGCCCGCAACCCGGCCCGCTGGGCCACCTTCTGGTACTGCTGCATCGCGATGGCCACGCCGACCTGGGCCTGGGCGATCTGCAGCTCGAGCCCGGTGGTCTGCACCAGCAGCTGCTTGTAGCGCACGCGCCGGTCGTTCAGCTCAGTCAGGTCGCGCTGGAAGGCCAGCTCCGCCTCCGCGCTCTTCTCGGTCAGCAGCAGCAGCTCGCGCAGCTCGGCCTCTTCGGCCTGGGACTGCTGAGCCGCCAGCTCGGCCTTCTCCTCGAGCTCGGCCAGGTCCGCGGCGGTGATCGCGTCCTCCAGGTCGGCCTGGTCCTTGAGCGCCTCGAGCCGCGCCTCGGCCATCGCCTGGTCCTTCTCGGCGCTGACCGTCAGCGCGCTGGCCGCGGTCTCCAGTGCCTGCGCCGTCACCCTCAGCTTGGTGGAGACGCTCAGCGCGCCCATCATCACCGCGGCGCGGGCCGGAGCGGTCGCGTCGTTGGAGAGGCCGACCGTGGTGGGGAAGCCCTCGGCGATCGCTTCGCCCCAACTCTCGGTCAGCTCGGCGCCCTGGAACAGGAAGCCCGCCGTCGACTCGAGACCGCAGGCGGTCTGCAGCTTGGAGAAGGAGGTGTCCACCGCCCCGAGGCGGAGGGCGTCCCACTGCGCGATCTCCGCCTTGGTCGACTGGATGCTCGAGCGGCGGGCCTGGTTGCGAGCCGAGAGGTTCTGCAGCAACTGCCCGAGCTCGCTTTGCCGGTCGGCCTGGCGCCGGGCGATGGCCGCCTCCATCTGGTCGAGCGTGGAGAGGCGGGTCTGGTTGGCCGACTCCACCATCGCCGCAAACTGCGTGGTGGCCTCCAGGTAGAGCTGGGCGCTGTCGTGGTGGGCCCGCAGCTCCTCCTGGGCGCGATTGAAGGAGAGCAGGGCGTCGTTCAGGTCGAGCAGCGCGCTGCCGGCCTCGGAGACGTTCTCACCCCCGGCGGTGAGCTGCTGGTAGTCGCCGGTCTGCACGTCGATGCGGAAGCCGCACTGCCCGGGCGCCACCCGCACCTCGCAGCCGGGCTCGTTCTGGTAGGTCTGAGGCGAGCAACCGACCGGCAGGCCGCACAGCTCGACCAGTTCGTCGCGCACCTCGTTGATCTCGTTGTTCATCCGGTTGGTCAGCTCGGCCTGGCTGAGCGCCTCGCTCTGCGCCTCGGCGATGATCGCCCCCACCGCGGTGGCCGCCGCGGCGACCTCGGCCTTGGCCGCCTCGCGCCGCTCGCGCAGCAGCGTGGTGTTGTCGCTGGAGGGGTCGACCGAGGTCGAGACCACCACCTCTGCGTCGCGGGCGTAGACCAGGTGGTCGAACGGCAGCGTCAGCTCGCCCAGCTCGCGCATCAACTGCGAGAAGCCGGAGGCGAAGCTGCCCGAGGCGAAGCTGGCGCCGCTGGCGCGGTTGAAGTCGGAGAGCAGCCCGGCCACCAGGTAGAGGTCGAACATGCGGCGGTTGACGAAGGAGGCCTTGGTGGCGCGGGTCGCCTCGTCCTGGAAGAGCTGGTTCCAGCGCGCGGCCGCCAGGCTGAGCGCGTCGGCGGCGCCGCGCCAGCTCTGCGACATCTCGAGCAGCAGCGTCTTGCGCGCGGCGGCTCCGCTCGGGCCGAAGGCCGGCTGCGAGAGGACCGCCAGGCCGGCGTCGTCGAACTGGCCGGCGAGCACGCCGAGGTGCACCTCGAGGACGTTGGCGGCCCAGCTCTCGAGCAGGTTCTCGGTGTGGTTCTTGACCGCGCTGGTGACGATCGCCGGGAAGTCGCTCGACTTGAGCCACTCGAGCCGGGTGTTGGTGTCGGTCTGGAAGGCGCCCATCTGCCGGCCGAGGAACGCCTCGCGCGAGGCCTCCTCGAAGGCGAGCACCAGGTCGGGGCTCGAGGCGAGCTGCTCCTCGATGCCGGCGTAGGCGAAGGCGGCGAGCTGCCGACCGCAGAGCACCGCCGGGGTCGGGCGGCAGGTGCCGTCGGTGCCCGCGGCGCAGCGCTTCATGAAGTCGGCGAAGCTCTCGCCGCCGGAGGTGCCGTGGTCGAGGAACTCCGCGATCTGGCCGGCGGTGGTCTCGCCGGCCAGGCTGGCCCGGGACACGGCGATGGCGCAGGAGGCCTGCAGCTCGACCGGGGCGGCCCGGAAGGCGTCGAGGGTGGCGATCCCCTCGCAGTCGTAGGCGCCGCTCGCCTGCACCGCGAAGCTCTCGTCCGAGCAGGAGGCGAGCGCCGGGGCGGGCAACTGCTGCGGGTCGCCGGCGGGCACCTCGTCGACCGTGATCTCCGAGGCGAGCGGGGCGGGCCCGACGCGGGTGAGCTCGAGGTCGCCTTCGAAGACCGTCCGGGCCGGGCTCCGCGCGCCGTACTCCGAGCGCGCGTCGTACAGGCCGGTCCAGCGATCGCTGAGCCGGCCGATGAGCATGTCGTCGCCGTGCTGCTCGACCTCGAAGCGCAGGGTGCGGCGCACCTGCCCGGCGAGCGAGGCCGCGGCGATCACCGAGCCGGCGCCGAGGTCGTAGCCGCTGGTGAAGGTCGCCACCCAGCGGTTGACGGGCGCGCCTTCCCAGGTCAGAGGGCGGGCCATCGTCTCCTCTACGTCCGCGGCGAGCTGCTTGGGGTGCGGGCTGAAGATCGCGTCGGGGCGCACCGGGAGCACCACCCAGGCCGCGGTCGCGCCCTCGAGGGAGGCGTCGGGCGGGTCGGTGACGATCTGGAAGTCGATGGGCAGCCCGGTCTGGCCGAACTGGTCGAGGGCGACGCTGCCGGCGTAGTGGCCGGCGAACGGGAGCTGGGGAGCCAGGGTCAGGTTGAAGGCGCCGGCCGAGGTGATCACGTAGAGCTCGACGTAGGTGGGGTCGGCCTCGGCGGGGTTGGCCAGGCCGGTGTCGATCCGCAGGACGAAGTCGGTGGTGCCGCTGGCGGTGCGCACCTGCAGCGGGTCTCCCATGCCGTCGGTGCGCTCGACGCGGTAGCGCAGCCCGGCGCTGGCGGCGGGCGAGACCGTGACCGCGAGCTCCAAGCTCTGCACGCCCGGGGCGACCCGCTGGATCTTGGCGGGCAGCTCCACGAGCGAGCAGCCCGGCTCGACGTCGGTGATTCCGTCGTTGGTGGAGCGGGTGGGCATCGCCGCCGCGCAGCGGCCGCGGGCGTCACAGCTCTTGCCCTCTTCGCAGTCCGAGTCCTCGGCGCACTGGCGCGCGCAGCCGCCCTGGAAGCAGAAGAGGCCGGCCGCGCAGTCGGAGTCGAGCGCGCA
This sequence comes from Myxococcales bacterium UBA5297, assembly GCA_002408385.1. Taxonomy (GTDB): domain Bacteria; phylum Myxococcota; class Myxococcia; order Myxococcales; family UBA5297; genus UBA10939. Next base: position 27,463 of record DHSB01000211.1, on the reverse strand, counting down.
GGCTGCCGTCGAGGCGAAGGCCAAGGGGGCGCGAGGCTCGACGGACACCTCGGACGAGAAGTCGACCGGCGGGTTATCTTCAGGTTCGGAGCATCCGGCCAGGGCGAGGGCGCCCGCAGCTGCGGCCGCGACAAGCAGCTTGAGGTTCATGATCGTGGTCCTCGGTGTGGATGACGTCCCAGCTCCGGCCACCCCGTGCGGCTTTGGAGCAAGGCGTGGGAGGTAGCCGATCTGAGGCGGGGGCGTCTGCGCGGGAAAACCACCACACGGCCGGCGCTTTTCCTCCCGGGCCGGTTCGTGGTAGCGAGCCGCGCATGTTTCGCCTGTCGCGCGCCCCCACGGTCTCAGCTCAAAGCCTCGACGAGTGGCGGCGGCAGGTGCTGACGACCCTGCTCGTGGCGACCGCAGTGGTCGGTCTGCCGGCGCTCGGCTCGGTCCTGGTGCGTGACTCCTCGCCCTACCTCTGGGCCACCTACCTCACCGCCTACGGGCTCGAGGTGGCGATGATCCCGGTGCCGATGCGCTTCCACCGGCTGCGGCTCGCCGGGTTGCTGACGGCTGGCTACCTGCTGCTGGTCCCCGCGATGCTCAATCTCGGGCTCGCCGCCACCATTCGACTGCTGCTGGTCGCGCTTCCGCTGATCGCTATCCTGCTCGGCAGTCGCCGGCTCGGTGGGGTGACGATCGGCTTGAGCATCGCGATTCACGCGGCCTTCACGGTGCTCGCCTACCGCGGAGCGTTGCCCGCGCCGCGGCCGCAGCTCGGCGGAGCGGAGTGGCTCACCCACGGATTGATCCTGGTGCTGTTGATGGTGATGCTCACGGTGCTGTTCGATCGTGCCATCGGCCTTCAGGAGCGGCTGCTCACCGAGGCGCGCGCGGCCACCGAGCGGTTGGCCGAGGAGGCGCAGCGGCGCGCGCAGCTCGAGCGCGAAGTGATCGAGGCGACCGAGCGCGAGCGGCGCAGGGTGGGGCACGAGCTTCACGACGGGCTGTGCCAGCAATTGACGGCCGGCCTGCTCGCAGCGCGGCTGCTCGAAACCGATCTCGTCGAGCGGGGCGCCGGCGAGGCGCATCAGGCAGGGATGATCGCCGAGGTCGTGGAGGGAGCCTTGGGCGAGGCGCGCGCTCTGTCCCGCGGCCTGAGTCCCGGGCCGATGGGGGAGGGCGGGCTCGGGGTGGCGCTGCGCGAGCTGGCGCGTCAGGTGCGCGAGACGGTCGAGGTCGAGTGCGTGGCCGAAGGCAGTGGCGCCCCGTCTCTGGGCGGCGCGGAGGCGCTGCAGCTCTACCGCGTCGCCCAGGAGGCGACGCAGAACGCCGTCCGGCACGCGAACGCCTCGCGCATCGTCCTGAGCCTCTCCGAGCGGGACGGTTGGGTGCGCCTGAGCGTCCTTGACGACGGGCGGGGCCTGGCGGGCGACCCGAAGCCGGGGATGGGCCTGAGCTCGATGCGGGCGCGGGCCATGACGCTGGGCGGCTCCTTCGAGGTGCGCCCCGCCGAGCCCACCGGGACGGAGGTCGTCTGTCGGGTGCCGGTGGTCGCGCCCCGGGCTGCCGAGCTGGAGCCCAGGGCGGCGCGGGGATAGCCCGGGGCCGTCCGCCTTGCTCTCAACGGGCGGATTTTGGGGCTCACTGCTCGAAGCGTTTTGGCCTTGTGTCCACCCCCGCTGAACCGGTGAGCGCCCCGTCCACCCTTCGGCTGCCGTTCGCCGACTCTTGGCGATCGGTTGACGAACCCGTGGCGATCGGCTCGGCAGCAATGAGCCGGACGGTCCATCGCTCGGTGCAGAGGACCCGAGCGCTGAGAAGCAGCCCGTCGAGCTCCTCGCCAACGGCCGTCAGCCCCGTGAGAGCGGTCTGTCGAGCGCGTTGGGACTCGGCGACCTAGAGCGCATCGGCGAGGCAGCCTCGGCGCTCGTCGCTCGGGAGAGACCGGCGAAAACAGCCCCGACGCCTTCGTCGACGAGGAAGCCGCCGGACCGGTCCGCGAGGGGTCGCGAGCCTGGCGGCGCCGAACGATCCGCCGGGCCCGCCCTGCGCCTGCCGGGCTAGAATCGAGCCGGTCACGGAGGTCCGATGCTACGCATCCTGTTTTTGCTTCAGCAGGTGTTCATGGTCTGGATGCTCGTCGACGCGATCCGGCGGCGGGCCGAGTACCACTGGTTCTTCGTGATCCTGCTGCCCTTCGGCGAGTGGATTTACTTCTTCATGGTGAAGATCCACGACCCCGACATGCGCGCGATCGCCGGGCTGGTGAAGTGGAGCCGGCCCCCGACGGTCGCCGAGCTGCGCGGGCGCTACGAGCTGACCCCGAGCGTCGCCAACCAGCTCGCGCTCGCCCGTGGGATGCACGACGCCGGGCAGTTCGAGGCGGGCGCCGCCGAGTTCGCCGCGCTGCTCGCCCGCGATCCGGAGGACCGCGACGCGCTCTACGGCCGGGCGATGTGCCGCGTCGGCCTCAAGGACTGGATCGGCGCCATCGCCGACCTCGAGAGCCTGCTGCGGGTCGACCCCGGGTACCTGGAGTACGAAGTGTGGCTGCACCTGGCCAAGGCGCACTGGAAGGTCGGCGCGCAGGACGAGGCGTTCGCGACGCTCGAGGATCTCTGCCGCCGCAGCACTCGCATCAACCACGCGCTGGCTCACGCCCAGTACCTGCACGAGGTTGGCCGCGACGAGAAGGCGCGCGCGCTGCTCGAGGAGGCGCTGAAGGACTACGGGCTCGCGCCCCGGTTCATCAAGCGACGCGATTGGAATTGGTCGGTCAAGGCTCGGAAGCTGCTCGGCGCGCTGCCGCCGAGCCGGAGCGCGGCGGCGTAGGCCGCGTAGGCCGCGGCGATTCTGGCGAAGGGGGTCGGGAGCCTCGAAAGGCTCGGGCTGCCCAGCACCCCTGAGCTCGTTGCGTCTTGTCCAAGCAACTTGGGCGCAACCCGGTCATCCCGCGCGTAGAGGCGAACCCAAGCGAGCGGTCGGAGGTTGGGTCGGGGCGCATAGCAACGCGTCCGTCGAGGAATCGAGCAGAGGCGCGGCCGATTCGAGAGTCCCCGGGAGCCCCGGGGAAAAGCCGGCTCTGCAGCGGGTCTTGAAGATGGTGCAGCGCCGATTGGCCGCGCAGAAGCCAGGGGCCTTGTCCTTGCCGGCCTGCGGTGGTTCGAGGGTGCTCCCGAGTGCTTGAGGGCGCCAGGAGCTTGGGAAATCCTCACGACGCTCGAGAATTCATCACGCGACCGGCCGGCCCTTCAGAAAACGTTCACGGCCCGCCGCGCAGGTTGGCGAAGTCGGTGAGCGAGCCGGGGCAGGTGGCGGCGATCACCGAGCGCCGTCTCTTCGGTACTTCGAGCGTCCGCGAAGCCCGAGCATCGCGCGAGACTCGGCGCGCCCCGGGGGCGCTTCGCCCTTTCGCCGCGTGGGCTGTTGGGGCAGATTGCGCCGCCATGAACAAGCGCAACCTCGGCTCCGCCCGGCGCGTCGTCGTCAAGATCGGCACCGGCGTCCTCACCGATTCGAAGGGCTGTTTCGACGCGGTCCACTTCGCCCGCCTGGTGGCGGACCTGGCCGACGTGGCCCGCGAGCGCCAGCTCGTCGTGGTCAGCTCCGGCGCCATCGCCCTGGGGGTCGAGCGGCTCGGCCTGCCCAAGAAGCCCAAGGACATCCCCGGCAAGCAGGCCTGCGCGGCGGTGGGCCAGGGCACGCTGATGCATCGCTACGACAGCGCGCTGGGGTGGGCGGGCTATCGGGCCGCGCAGATCCTGCTGACGCACGACGACTTCTCTCACCGCGCCCGTTACCTCAACGCCCGCCGCGCCATCGAGCGGCTGCTCGGGCACGGCGCCATCCCCGTGGTCAACGAGAACGACACGGTCTCGGTGGACGAGATCAAGCTGGGCGACAACGACGCGCTCGCCGGGCTGGTCGTCGGCCTCATCAGCGCCGACCTGCTGGTCATCCTCTCGGACGTCGACGGGCTCTACACCGCCGATCCGCGCAAAGACCCGAAGGCGCGCCGTCTCGAGGTGGTGCCGCGGGTAGACGCAGAGATCGAGCGGCTGGCCGGTGGCTCGACCTCTGGGCTGGGCACCGGCGGGATGATCACCAAGGTGAGGGCCGCGCGCCGAGCCGCCGAGTCGGGCGCGCCCACCGTCGTCGTCCCGGGCAAGCGGGTCGGGGCGTTGCTCCAGGTGCTCGCCGGCGAGCCGGTCGGCACGCTCTTCGAGGCCAACCCCGAGCGACGCCTCAGCTCGCGCCAGCGCTGGATCGCCCACGCCCTCAAACCGAAGGGCAGCCTCAAGGTGGACGACGGGGCGCGCCGGGCGATCCTCGTCTCCAAGCGCAGCCTGCTCGCCACGGGGGTGCGCGAGGTGGTCGGCAGCTTCAAGAACGGCGACCCGGTGGACATCGCCGACCTCGAGGGCCACGTCTTTGCCCGCGGGCTGTCCACCTACAGCGCCGAGGAGGTGCGCCTGATCGCCGGCCGAAAGTCGAGCGAGATCGAGGCGGTGCTCGGCTACAAGTACCTCGACGAGATCGTCCACCGCGACGAGTTGGTGGAGCTGGGAGGCGAGCAATGAGCGAAGAGGCGATGAAGGCGCGGGCGCGAGAGCTCGCCGAGCGGGCGAAGGCGGCGGCGCGGGAGCTCGCGCGCGCCCCGACGGCGCAGAAGGACCGGGCGCTCGAGGAGATCGCCCGGGCGCTGGGCGAGCAGGCGCCGGCCATTCTCGCGGCGAACGCCGAGGACCTGGCGGACGGGCGCCGGGCGGGGCTGTCGGAGGCGATGCTCGACAGGCTCGGGCTCGACGAGAAGCGGCTCGAGGGCGTGGCCGGCGCGGTCGCCGCGGTGCGCGCCCTGGCCGATCCGGTCGGGGAGGTGACCGGAACCTGGCGCCGGCCCAACGGCCTGCAGGTACAGCGCGTGCGCATCCCGCTCGGCGTCGTGCTGATGATCTACGAGGCGCGACCCAACGTGACCACCGACGCGGCCGCGCTCTGCCTCAAGAGCGGCAACGCGGTCATCCTCCGCGGCGGCAAGGAGGCGCTGCGCACCAACCTGGCGCTGGGGCAGGCTGCGGCCCGAGGGCTGGCGGCCGCGGGGCTGCCGCCCGGGGCTATCCAGCTCGTCGACACGCCCGACCGCGCCCTGATGCTCGCGCTGCTGCAGCAGGACGAGCTCGTCGACCTCGCCATCCCGCGCGGCGGCGAGGCGCTCATCCGCTTCGTCGCCGAGAACGCGCGGGTGCCGGTGGTCAAGCACTACAAGGGCGTCTGCCACCTTTTCGTGCACGCGGCGGCCGACGCGAAGAAGGCGGTAAAGATCGCGGTCAACGCCAAGGCCCAGCGCCCGGGGGTCTGCAACGCGGCCGAGTGCCTGCTCATCGACCGCGCGGCGATAGGGTTGCTGCCGCAGCTTGGCCGGGCGCTCGTAGAGCGGAAGGTCGAGCTGCGCGCCTTCCCCGAGTCGCTCGCGGCGCTCGCGGCCGCCGGCGTCGCGGCGCTGCCGGCCTCGCCCGAGGACTGGGGGCGCGAGTTTCTCGACCTGGTGATGGCGGTGCGGGTGGTCGGCGGTCTCGACGAGGCGCTCGAGCACATCGCCCGCTACGGTTCGCTGCACACCGAGGCGATAGTCACCCAGGACATCAGCACCGCGCAGCGCTTCTGCCGCGAGGCCGAGGCCTCGGCGGTGGTGGTCAACGCCTCGACGCGCTTCAACGACGGCGGCGAGCTCGGCTTGGGCGCCGAGATCGGGATCTCCACGAGCAAGCTGCACGCCTTCGGGCCGATGGGGCTCGCCGAGCTGACCGCGCAGAAGTTCATGGTCGTCGGCGACGGGCAGGTTCGTGGGGGGAGTTGAGGAGAGGCCGGGAAGCCTTCGCACGGGCGCGAAACCTGTGGCAGGGCATCTCCCCGCTCTGTGTGAGCGGAGGAGCGCCGCAAGGCGGGGCCGCAGTCTCCTCACCCGCTGCTCCAGTCTTGGCCTGCGCGATAGGTTGCTGCTCGGAGGGCGCCATATCAGCCCGGCGGATCGGCGCCGGGACGGAACAAGGAGGAGCGAGCACGCGCCTATTTTCGTTCGATGGCGAAGCCGCCGCCCAGATCGCCCGGTGTGCGCAGGCGCAGGCCCTCGACCTTTTTCCAGGCACAGGGGACGTCGTAGCAGCTCTTGTGGCTGTCGATCCGGACCGTCTCGCCGCTCTTCAGTATGAACGTGGCGCCCGGGAGGTCGTGCCTCGGCGAAGCCAACTCGGTGCGCCACGCTGGTGCGGTGCTGCCGATGAAGGCCCCGCCGGCAGCCAGCAGCGCGGTGCCGAGCCAGGCGATCCGATCTGCCGCCGTCCAAGTAACCGTCGAGGAGAGCAGTCCGAACGAGATAGCGGCCGGAAGCCAGAGCAGCGGGCCGGCAAAGCGGGTGTCGGGCATGACAAGGAACCACAGCGCCAGGCCCACCCAAGGCACCGCGACGGGCCAGAGGGAGCAGTGCGACAGCCGCCTACGTCGAAGGACGCTCCACACCGAAAGCAGCACCGACAGCGACACCGGGATGAGGAACCGCCGGTTGTCGAGCACCTCGGAGCCTAGCCACGGAGGAAGCCAGCCGAGCGAGCCGAGGGAGGCATCCCAGGGTAGCCCCGATCGACGCGCGTAGCGGTGTGCGTGGTCGTAGAGGCTGCGCGCGTCGACCTCGTCAACCCGCCACGGCAGCCGGAGGTTGAAGGCGTCAGACGGGAAGAGGACGTAGCCGCTCGCGAGGAGCCCTCGGACCACCCAGGGCACGGCGACAATGGCGCCGGCGACGGCGGACCAGCCCAGCAGCTTCCACCTCGTGCCCGGGCTCGCGCGCAGCCGCTCGATCATCACAAAGGCGGCGAGTGGCGCTGCGGACCAGATGGCTGCCTGCTTGGTTGCGCAGGCCGCGACTCCCGCGAAGACGCCGAGCACCACACGGCCGTCGGTGGTCGGCGTCGAGGCGTCGAGCGCCGGTCGCAGGAGCACGAGCGCGAGCCACGCACCGAGGCAGAGCACCGCGATGTCGGCCGACGGACTGGAGAAGGAGTGTGTGGTGACGTCGAGGACCGGCGCGAGCAGCAGGCCGGAGAAAGCGTCGAAGGGACGACTCGCCGCGCTGTTTCGCGGGAGCCGCTCGAGCCCGGCGACACCGGCCCAAAGCGCCGGCAGCAGCAACGCCGAGTTGATTACCGACGCACCGTGATCGACGAACGGGCCCAACTCCACGGCCGCCACCACTAGGTGATACCCGTGATTGAAGACCAGATAGGGATGCAGCAGGCCGAGTCCGATGAGGTGCCGGTAGTCGCGGTTCCATCGCACGCTTTGTACGTAGTAGAGCGCGTCGTCGGCGTTGGCCGGCGGCCAGGTCGCGCGCCCCGCCACCCAGGCGAGCAGCGCGAGGGCGGCCAGCAGCAGCAACGGTCGCGTGCGCGCCAGCCGGACGACCGACCGCAGTGCCTCTTTGCCGCCGAGCAGCCAGCCGAAAAGCGAAAACGGCACCAGGACCCAGACCGCCGTGCGGGCGGGGAGGGCGAGGTGCCACACCTGCAGGATAGCGAGCAGCGACGAGTACCCTGCGAGCAGGACCGCGAGGGGTTCCGGTGGCTTCTCTGCGCGTGCGATGGCCAGCCACGCGAGCCGGCCGAGCCCCCACAGCAGCGCCAGCAGCAAGCAGACGCCGATGAGGACGAGTGCGGGCGCGGGCATGGTCGATCCTCGGGGCGCGGCGGCCGGCAGGCGTGTCGGCCAGGTCAAAACACGCGAAGCATCTGATTCGCTCGCAGCTCGATTAACGGCGTTGGAGCCGCCCGGTCAAGGAAAGTGCGCCGGGAAGCAAGGCAGGGCTGGGGAGTACGGATTCGAGTGGACAGGTGCCGCCGGAGGCCTTTGTCCAGGTCGAGCTTGGGGATCGAATCCGCGAATCGACTTCGGCCTCGCAGGCTCGGCCTACGCTCAGGTGACCGGGGGCGGGCGCCCATCGACGAGCATGGTATATCCCTCGGAAAACACTCCGAGATCGACGACAACGACCTCAGAGACCAGGGGTCGAAGGAAGGGACGTGACATGCGAATACTCGTCTCAGGCGCGAGCGGCTTCATCGGAGGCGCCATCGCGCGCGCGGCCAGGTCGCGAGGCTGGGGCGTTGGCTGCGTCGCCGGACGGTCCGGCCCCGGCGCCGGGCTTGACGACTTGCCTTGGAAGTCCTTCGAGGACTGGTCCGACAGCGGCGAGCGGTTCGACGCCTTCATCCACGCCGCGGCGCTGCGGCATCGCCACGGCGTCAAGCGCGAGGACTACGCGCGCGAGAACAACGCGCTGACCGGGCGAGCGCTGCGCACCTCGGAGCGCTGCTGCTCGCGCTTCGTCCTCGTCTCGTCCGTCGCCGTCTACGGCTGGCCGCAGCGGCTGCCGGTAGACGAGAGCTTCCCCAACGCGCCGGTCGCCGAGTACGGCCAGAGCAAGGTCGTCTGCGAGCAGGCAGTGCGCGGCGCGCAGCCGTTCACCATCGTCCAGCCGTCGATCACGTACGGCCCCGGCGACACCAACGGGATGATGGACAAGATCCTGCGCATGGTCGCCCGGCGGTTCTTCGTCGTGCCGGGCCTCGGGCGCACGCGGGTCCAGCTCGTCTACATCGACGACCTCGCCCGCCTGACCCTCGACGCGGCGGCGAGCGAGGCGACCAAGGGCGAGCGGTTCATCTGCACCTATCGGAATCCGATTCGCGTCGGCGATCTGATCAGGCTTTCGAGCCGCGCCGTTGGCCGCTGGATCCCGCCGGTCGGGCCTCCGACTCGGTTGCTCTCGGCCGGTGCCCGCGTCTTCGAGGCGGCGGAGAATCTCGGGCTCATCTCCCGCGAGCCGCCGCTCACCCGCGAGAAGCTCGCGACCATCTCCGTCGATCGCGCCTACCGCATCGACCACATGCGCCGGCTGCTCGGCGACGAACCGGCGATCGGCTACCACGAAGGCATCGAGCGCACCGCGCGCGCGCTGGGGCTGCGATGAGCTACGCGACGCATGACGCGGGGCTGGGAACGGCTTACGAGCGTTTGGCCGTCTATGGCCTCCTCGAGCGCTGGTTCAGGCAGAGGCCCATCAAGACGGCGCTCGAGGGGCCCGTCGACGCGATGGCCGGCATTCCAGGCCTGCACCTGGTCGGCCTCGCGCGGCTCGGGTGCGAGGTGACCGTGGCGCTGCCGTCGGCCGAGGCGCTGGAGACCGTGCGGCGGGTCTACACGCTGCTCGGCGTGGCCGATCGGCTGCGCACCGTCGAGGCGAGCCCCGAGCGGCTGCCCGAGGGCGAGTTCGACCTGGTGCTCACCTACAACGCGCTGCCCGTGGTCAGCGCGTGGCAGGGCTACCTCGCGCGCGTCGTGCAGCGGGCGCGCAAGTACCTCGTCGTCTCGGTCACCAACCCGAGCTCGTATGGCGTCTACATTCGCAAGGCGCAGCGGCTGACCGAGGCGGCGCGCGAACCCGAGCTCTTCGACCACGCGGCGACGCAGCCGTGCGTCCTCGAGCCGGTGCTGGAGAGCTTCGGCGCCGTCGTCGAGCACGAGTACCTCGACTGCCCGTGGTGGCCCGACCTCTTCGTGCCGACAGGCGAGCGGCTGCTCGAAGCGTCGCTCAAGCGGATCCCGGTGCTCGGCCGGCGGATCGGAGAGAGGCTCGCCGCGGGTTCCGAGGATCCGTACCGCTACGGTCCCGAGAGCTTCCCCTTGTTCGCGGGCGTCGAGGGGCATGAGGCGCTTGTGGCGGCTTTGAAGCGGCATCCGGTGTTCGACGGCGACCGGCCTCACGCTCTCAAGACGCTGTTCGGCCACCATCACGCCTACCTCGTCGAGAAGGCGGGCGCGCGTGCCAAGTAGCCAGAGGACAGGACGCGGGCGCAGGCTGCTCTGGGCCTTCGCGCGGCTGCTCTTCGTCGGCCTCGCGGTCGTCTTCCTGTCGCGCGCCCTCCAGTGGGACGACCGATTCGTCGTGTCGAGGGATGGAAGCGAGCTCGTCGGGGTCGAGCTTCTTCACGAGGGGGCTGGAGACGCCGTCCTGATCGACGAAGCGGGGACGCGCATCGCGCTGACGCCGCAGGAAGCCTCGGCGGCCCAGCACCAGCCCGGCGTCCGCAAGACGCTCGCCAGGGCGAGCTACGGCGCGATGGCGATCGCCTTCGTGCTCCTGATCATCGGGATCACCGCGAACTCGATTCGCTGGTGGTCACTGCTGAGGCTGTTCGGCAGCCCCACCGGCCTGCGCGACTGCGTGCTCATCGTGTTCCGGGCCTTGCCGGTGAACCTCATCCTGCCCGGCAGCGTCGGAGGGGACGTCTATCGCGCCGCTGCGCTCGCGCGGCTTGGAGTTCCGCTATCGCGGGCCACGCTGAGCATCGTGGTGGACCGGCTCGTCGGGCTCTGGTCGCTGATGGTTTTGGCGAGCGTCCTGGCGCTTGTCGATGGCTCGGAGACGTTCGCCGCGTGGGCCGTCTGGGCGCTCGTTGGATGCGTCGCGGCGCCGGTCGTGGGCTTCGGCCTCATGGCCCTCGTCCCCGAGCGGATTCGGCGCATCCGCGTGGTCGAGGCGGG
>DHSB01000211.1:16342-16726 GCA_002408385.1 Myxococcales bacterium UBA5297 | reverse complement strand
GCATCCGCGTGGTCGAGGCGGGCTTCGCCTTCCTTACCGAGTTGAAGAAGCGGCCCTGGGCGGTCATCCCCGTCGTCGGCGCGAGCTGGGTGAACTGGACGATGCAGATCAGCGCGCTGCTCGCGTTGCTCGCCGCCTACTGGAGCGGGCCGATGGGTGCCGGCGCGGCCGTCGGGGCCGGGCTCGGGCTGGTGGCGAACGCGCTGCCGCTCGCGCCCGGCGGGCTCGGGGTCGGGGAGGCAGCGTACGTCTGGCTGCTCGCGCGCGTCGGCGCGCCGGCGGCCGCGGTGCTGGCGATGTCGCTTACGTACCGGGTCGCCGCCTACGCGGCGGCCGGCTTGGCGCTCCTGCTCTTCTTGAGGAGCTCGGGGGCGCGGGCTGAAG
>DHSB01000211.1:0-16249 GCA_002408385.1 Myxococcales bacterium UBA5297 | reverse complement strand
CGCTCTTCTTGAGGAGCTCGGAGGCGCGGGCTGAAGCGCGGATGGTCGGGGCGGGGGCGGGGAAGCCGGAGGCGTGACGCGGGCGGCCGGGCACACAAGCCATCGGCAATGCAGGTGCACGTCACCGAGGCGTGCGCGCTACGGCAGCCGAGGCAGGCTCAGGTAGTTGGCCGCTACGCGCAGCAGCCGGGCAGGCGAGAGCGCGATGTTGGTATAGGCCGCGCTCGCGAGCGGGCAGGCACACTCGCGGTTGATCACCGAGCGGCGGAACGCGGCGGCCCGCTCCGAGGACCAGACCGCGCGGAAGTCGTAGCCATGGTCGCGCAGGTTGCCGAAGGACTCCGCGCGCACGCAGCACCCCCACAGCTCGCCGTCGGGCGCGATGTGCGCCGAGGCCCAGCCCGCGTAGCAGGGGATGGGCTGGCGCAGCTCGCGGAGGGTCTGTTTGACGAGGTCGTAGTACTCGAGCCGCAGCGACTCGACCAGCCGGCCAATCGGATGCCGCGAGCGCTTGGCGAGGATTCCTTGGATCAGGTGGTCGACCGCTGCCGCGTATTGGTCGGCAGTCGGGGAGATGTCGCGCTCGATCGTGCCGAGCTCGACACGGTTCTCGGCGACTTCGGAGATGAGCGAGTCGGGCTCGAAAGCGCGCAGCGATTCGACGATCTCGGGGAAGCGCTCGGCGTTGAAGCGGGAGACGACGGTGTGGATGCCGAGGACGATGTGAGGGAAGCGCCGCTTGAGCCGCTTGATGTAGCGCAGCGTGTCGGTGACGCGCTCGAAGGCCCCGGGGCGGCCGCGGATGGCGTCGTGGCGCTCGCCGAGGTCGTCGATGGAGAGGTTGAGGATGAGCTGCAAGCCGCGCGAGTGGAAGGCGATTTCGGGCAGCAGCGTCTCGATGCGCTGCTTGAGCAGCCCGTTCATCGGCAGGTTGATGATCTCGGGGCGAAGCCGCTCGCGCACCAGGCGGACAATCTCCGGCAGATCGGCGCGCGAGAACTGATCGCCTCCGCTGATCGTGACCCAGGAGATCGAGCCGCCGAGCGAAGCGAAGATGCGCTCGTACTCGTCGAGCCGCAGATTGTCGGCGCGCTTCTTCCAGACCTCGCAGGTCTTGCAGCGCGACGAGCAGGCATAGGTGACGCTGAGCGTCAGGTTGAGGGGAAGGGCAGACGGCCGCTCGAGTAGCCGAGAGGCGGGATAGCTGGCGAGCCGCGCGATGCCCGCGAGCTTACCCATTCGCCGTTTTCGGCTGGTCGGCAGCCTGGTCGTCCCCGGCGACCGTGTCGTGGGCCGACTCGGCGATCGACCAGATGGCGTGGCTGTGGCCGCGCTTGAGGTCAAAGTAGCCGAGCAGGCGGGAGACCCCCTCCAGACCCGCGGCGGCGACGTAGGCGAAGTCGGTGACCGGGTTGGTGAAGGTCGGGTACTTGAGCGCGCGGCGCACGACGCGGCCGACGTTGAGGGTCGAGACCTCGTAGCCGGTCGTCTCGCGCAGCCAGTAGTGGCCTGCGGCGATGCGGCGGCGCTGTTTGACGAAGTCGCGCAGGTTCGAGGGGCCGCGGTTGGCGAGGACGGCCTCGGGGACGTAGTGGAGGCGATAGCCGTGGGAGGCGATCTGGGCCTCGATGGAGGCCTCGTCTACCGGGCTCTCCCGCGGCAGCTCGGCTATGAGGCTGGCGCGGACGGCGACCGCCTCGCCGAGCTTCGGCTCGTCGAGGCCGATCTCGTGGTGCAGGTCCCACATGAAGTGGACCATCCGGCCGACCAGGCCGTCGCGCGGGTTGGTGGGGACCGGGCGGCCGCCGCACATGCCGACCTTGGGGTCGTCGAAGGCGCGCACGAGCAGGTCGAGGAAGCCGGGTTGGAGCAGGACGTCGCCGCTGGAGATGAGGATGAGGTCGCAGGTCGGATCGCGCTCGCGCAGGTAGGCGTTGAGGGCCGCGGCCTTGCCGAGGCGCACGTCCTGGGTGAGGAGGCGCACCCGGGGGTCGGCGGCGGACTTGGCGCGGACGATGTCCGGGGTGGAGTCGGTGCTGCCGCTCGAGACGACGACGGCTTCGACGAGCGTGCTGGTAGTCAGGCGCTGGTTGAGCAGGGAGTCGAGCATCGAGGCGATATTGTTCGCCTCGTTGTAGACGGGGATGACGGCGGTGAGGCGCATGGGGTGGGCTCCGGCGCAGCAAGGAACGGAGTGAAGGTAGCATGCTTCGTAGAGCGCGGAGCCTGTGCTACACCAAAGCTTGCAGTGGCTCGGTTGCCTGTTGCGGTTGGAGTGACGTCGGCTATCCTCCCCAAACAACAGGAAGCCGAAGGCACGAGCTGATGGAAAAGACGGCGATGGGCTGGCAGGTCGACCGTTGGGCGGCGCGCAACTAGTTCTAGCCGAAGGCGACTACTGCCGGTGACAAGATAGGCCGTCGATGGTGGCGAAAAACGTCAACCGCGAAGGTAAGCAGTCGAAAAAACAAGACCTTAGCCTGTGGCCAGGAAATTGCTTGAAGAAGCGGTCGCTGCACGAGAGGCAGCTTCCCCCAACCAAAGGAAGACCCAATGAAGCGAATCGCTCGAGGCTTTACCCTCATCGAGCTGATGATCGTCGTCGCGATTATCGGCATTCTCGCAGCCATCGCCATCCCGAACTTCATCAAGTTCCAGGCTCGCTCGAAGCAGAGTGAGTGCAAGGGAAACTTGAAGGCCATCTTTACTGCTGAGCGGTCGTTCTTCCAGGAGAAGGACCGCTACTCCGTCAGGTTCCGTGAGTTCGGTTTCGCCCCCGAGCGAGCGAATCGCTATGGGTATAGGATTGGTAAGGACGCGGTTTCACTTGAGAATCGTTCCACCGTCGATGTCGTCCCCGGCTTGGACTTGTCCACTGGGAATGATGTCAATGCGATTGGCGTCGATACCTTCAAGCATGGTCTTCAAATGGATGTCGATCTTGCGGCGGCAGTTGCCGCTGTGCCTACATTTACGACGACAGGGCTGTTGGGTCCAGACACGATTCCCGGCCACGATTTCGGAACCGAGACGGCCGGCTGTCCGAAGAGTCCCTGTAACTGGGCGGCTATTGCTGTCGGCAATATTGACACGGATGATACGAACGACGTTTGGTGGATCTCGAGCGCTGATGCTGAAGACGTGAAGGGCTCCTGCCCTGTGCGCGACTGTGATTCGGGTGACAAGGACTGCCGCGTCCCCGCTGGCACCCCTGCGCTCGATACAAACGACGTAGACTGCTAGTCTAGAGACGGTTAATTGGTTGGGCGGGCGGCAGTGTGTCCGCCCAACTAGCCTTTTCTGCGGACCTCGATGCCTAAGAGAAATTCAACTCTTGCGTTGCTGGCGACCCTTGCTTCGGGCCTCATGGCGACCGCGATGGCGAAACATCGCATGCCACCGCTTCTCGATGAGGAAAAGGCGGCTCGCAGTTTGCGGTCGTTGCCGTCGGTAGAGACGGCCCGATTCCTGTCGCTTGGGTATCATACGCTGGCGGCCGATTATTACTGGATTCAGGCGGTTCAATATTTTGGAAGCGGCTGGAATCAAGCGCTCTTCTATCGAGATCTCTTTCCGCTTGTTGATCTTGTCAGCCGATTGGATCCGCGTTGGGAATACCCCCTGCTATTCGGAGGCGTTGCGCTGCCGACGAATCTCGGGCGAGAAACCTGGATCAATACAGCAGAGAGCACCGTTCTTTTGGAGAGAGGCACTAGTTTATTTCCCGACAATCCAGATTTCTACGTGTTTGCTGCATACAATCTCCTTAATTACCATAACGATGCGCAGCGAGCCGGGCAATATTTGATGACGTGCGCAAGGCTTTCTGGTTGTCCTGCGTATGTCCCCCAGTTGGCCACTCGAGTTCTCGCGGCGGCAGATGACGTGGAGACTGCGCTCGCGTTTGCGCAAAGTATGCTCGAGTCGAATGAGGATCCGTCTTTTAATGAGATGATGAAGGAACGGGTGCGACGGCTTGAATTGGAGCGCGATATTGTCCGCTTGGAGACTGCCGTGACGGTCTTCAAAGAACGCAACGGTCGGACCCCTGTTCAATTTCAAGAACTTCTCGAACAGGGCATTCTAGACGCCATCCCAGAGGAAGGTTATGGCGGAGAGTTCTTGATCGATGCGGCTACTGGCGAAGTGTCTTCTTCGACGCATTCTCAAAGGCTGCGGCCTGCGATGGTTCCTCGCCCGGCGCCGTACGAATAGTGTGAGTTAATGTCAATGGACGCTATTGAGATCCGCGGACTGACCAAGGGGTTTCGAACTGGATTCTGGATGAGGAAGAACGTCCAGGCGCTCCGTGGTCTTGATTTGTCAGTCCGTGCTGGAGAGATATTCGGATTCCTTGGTCCGAATGGAGCAGGGAAATCAACCACGATCAAGATTCTTACGGGGTTGATTCGTCAGGACGGGGGAGAAGTTCGGATCTTCGGAGCGCCGCCAGGCTCTGATGGCGCTAAGCGCAGGATTGGCTTTCTTCCCGAGAATCCGGTGTTCTATGAGCATCTCAGTGGGCAAGAGCTCCTCGAGCACTACGCCAAGCTTCTTGGGCTAGATCGGGCCAAGCGGCGAGCCCGTGTTGCAGAGCTGCTTGGACTTGTCGGAATGCAAAAGGCGGCTCGCCTGCAGATGCGACGCTATTCCAAAGGAATGGTGCAGCGAATTGGCATTGCGCAAGCGCTGCTCCAGGATCCTGACTTGGTGATTCTGGATGAGCCGACGTCAGGCCTTGATCCTCTTGGCCGGCATGACGTGAGAGAGCTGATGCTTTCGTTGCGGTCGCGGGGAACAACTGTCTTTTTTTCTACGCATATCGTTCCCGACGTCGAAATGGTGTGTGACCGCGTCGCATTTCTTGCGAGCGGGAAGTTGATGAAAGTCGGAACAGTTCCTGAGTTGCTGGCGCGCGAAGGCTCATTGATTGAGATTAATGCGGCGGATGTTCGGGAGGAGCTCCGTAGGGAGCTTGGACGGTATGCGACCTCCATTCGCGACGTCAGTGGTCTCGTTTCGATGCTGGTGGATGGCGATGACAAGGCCAGAGAGGCAATGGAATTGCTTTGGAGGCATGGCGCGGTTATTCGATCTATGCAGCCGCGGCGAGGTGGGCTTGAGGCGCTGTTTGCAAGAGAAGTCGCTAACTGATATTGCGCAGGCAGTTTAGAGAGATTAGGGGTTGATTGTGCGGCCTGTCATTGAGATTGCGCTGGCGACTTTCCGCGAAGCACGTCGAAATCGTATTCTTTATTCGGTTCTTTTTTTTGCGCTTGTCATTCTGATGTCGTCGTTTCTGGTAGGGGAAGTGACGATACATAGTGCGGACCGAATTCTTCAAGATATTGGGCTCGGGGCAGTCCATGTGTTCGGTGCAATCATCGCGATTTTTCTTTCGGTGACGATGGTGAACCGAGAGATCGAGCGGCGAACCCTGTACACAGTGATCGCGAAGCCTGTCTCGCGAGCACAGTTCGTCGTGGGTAAGGCTTTCGGTGTATGGCTGACGCTCCTCGTAGCGGTGTTGATCATGGGTGCAGCCCTTGTTCTGGAGATGGCGTTCTACGGTGCTCGCGTAGAGAGTCAACTATTTTGGGCGCTGCTCGGTGTGGTTGTTCAGTTGTTTATTGTGGCGGCGTTCGGGGTGTTCACGTCCACTTTTACGTCGCCGGCCTTGTCGGCATTCTTCTGTCTCAGTTTTCTTGTACTCGGAAATACGAGCCACGATGTTCGTTTTTTTGCGTCAAAGTCGGCGTCGAGTTTTGTTCGCGCTGCAGGGGAGTGGCTCTATGTTGTTTTGCCTGATTTGCGGCGGTTGAACTATTCCGTCGAAGCGACGCATTTCTTGCCGATAAATACCGGGATGTTAGGATATTCATTGGCGTACGGCGCGTTGTGGATGCTGTGTTTTGTCGCGATGGGGGTTGTGGTGTTCTCACGGCGGGATCTGAAGTAGGCTGGGTGTGGCTCCGTCGGCGAGACGCAGTTTAGGGGTGACTGCGTTACGCCATTTCGTTTCAAGGAGGGAGTCAGATGCTTCGAGAGTTCCTTCCGCCGCTGTCTATGCGACTAGGGCGCAACCGGACACCCGAACGTAGCGGCGACTAGGGGGGCGGCTTCGGGGTCGAGGGAACCACGGCTTGACTTTCCGACTCCAGGTTGGGCGCCAACCTCCTGGCCATCGGTTGCAACTTCGCGCACTAGCGAATGCCTGCTCAAAGCTTTGAATGACCTCAGCTAATCGGCGGCTTTGTGGGGGACGGGGCCGGCGGTAAGATCCTGGCTTCTTGGGCTTATGCCCCTTGCCGCCGGTCCGTCATACGCGAACAAGCCATCGATTGTGCCGTGGAGGGTGGCTTCGCCAACTCTGACCTCCACGCCATGAAGGTCCTTGCTTGTCCGCGCCATCACCTGCGTCGGCCAGAATGGGCTAGCGGAGTGGCGCGCATCGGAGCGGCAGAAACGGCGGTCGAAGGCGCCATCTCCCAGCGCACCATCGGCATATCGACCAGATTCCGAGCAAGAGAACATCGACCTGAAGCCCTGAGCGCGCTTAGGTCGCCTTCGTGCTTGGAGGCGCTGGAAGCATTCGGCCTCCCGTGAAGGGGCGGTCTATGCTGATGGCGACGGGCACCGCATCGACGGGACGAAGCAACGTAGGAAGAGGCCGCGTCTCGAAGTAGGGAACCCTGTGAGCGGAGCTGCGGTCGAAAGTTTTGCGTCCGTTAGGTCGCATGCTAGGCTCGCTCTCGCTCGCGCCGAACCCTGTCGCGGCGCACTCCCCGCAGGGCCAAAATGTGGGCTGGAGGTTCGACTAGATGGCCAAGGCAAAGCTCGCACTGGGCCTAGATATCGGCTCGAGCGCGGTGAAGATGATTCAGCTCAAGGAGGTCAAGCGCCGCGGGGCGACTGTCTTCCAGCTCCAATCCTTTGGGACCAAGCCCCTGCCGCCGGAGGCCATCGTCGACGGGGCGCTGATGAACTCGACCGCCATCGTGCAGGCGATTCAAGAGCTCATCGCCGAGCTGCGCATCAAGCACAAGGAAGTGGCGATCGGCGTCTCCGGCCACTCGGTGATCATCAAGAAGATCAGCCTGCCGCGGATGAGCCAGGAAGAGCTCGATGAGTCGATCCAGTGGGAAGCCGAGCAGTACATCCCCTTCGACGTCAAAGACGTCAACATCGACACCTTCCCCCTCGAGTCGGGCAACGACCAAGCTGGCCAAATGGACGTGCTGCTGGTTGCCGCCAAGAAGGACATGATCAACGACTACACCTCGGTGGTCGCTGAGGCGGGGCTTCAGCCGGTGGTCGTCGACGTCGACGCCTTCGCGGTGCAGAACTGCTTCGAGTCGAACTACGACCTGCCCAATGGCGAGACGGTGGTGCTGATTAACGCCGGCGCCTCGGTGGTTAACATCAACATCATCGCCAATGGCGTGACCACCTTCACCCGCGACGTGACTATCGGTGGCAACCAGTTCACCGAAGAGATCCAGAAGCAGCTCAACGTCTCGTATGACGAAGCCGAAGCGCTCAAGATTGGCGGAAACCGCGCCGACGCCGACTCTGTCGTGCCGCAGGAGGTGGAGCGGGTGCTGGGCTCAGTGGCCGAGCAGACCGCCGGTGAGATTCAGCGCTCGCTCGACTTCTATGCCTCGACCGCCGCTGACAGTCACATCGCCAAGGTCTTTCTCTCCGGCGGCACCGCGAAGATCCCCGCGCTCTTCAAGACCATCGAGCAGCGGGTAGGGGTTCCGGTCGAGATCCTCAATCCCTTCAAGAACATCGAGATCGACAACCGCAAGTTCGATCCGGCGTACATCATGGAGATGGCCCCCATGGCCGCCGTGGCCGTCGGGCTTGGGCTCCGCCGACCCGGAGACAAGTAGGCGCAGGGAAGCGTCGCCTTCGAAGGGGCTAGCATGATTAGAATCAATCTCCTACCTATCCGCGCCGTAAAGAAGCAGGAGCTTGGCCGAAAGCAGCTCTTTCTGTTCGCGCTCGTGCTCGTCGGCGCTGCCATGGGCAACTACTATTGGTATGACAAGAAGAACGAGGAAAGCGAGCGTCTTGTCGCCCAGGTGGCGGCGGTCAAAAAGGAGATCGCTGAGCTCGACCGGATCATTGGCGAGGTGAAGAACATCGCCAAAGAGAAGCAGAGCCTAGAGGAAAAGCTCAAGGTCCTCGAAACGCTCAAGCGCGGGCGCACCGGTCCGGTCAAAATGTTGGATGCCTTGGCCACCGCTACTCCCAAGAACGTTTGGCTTCGCAAGTTCGACGAAAAGGCTGGCGCTCTGGCGATCGAGGGGAGCGCGATCTCGAATGACGACCTCGCGGAGTACATGAAGTCGCTAGCCAATGTCGTCTGGACGCCCAAGGGAATGGGGCGCCTTGTCGAAAACCGGCGAGGCGCGACGGAAAGCCGGGTCGAGCTTTCTCTTTCGGGTGATATCGAGGAGTTTTCCCTTTCGCAAGTGAAGCCGTTCTTTGGCGACATCACGCTCAAGCAAGCTTCGCAAAAGACTGCCGGTGACACGAAGATCGTCGATTTTTCGCTTACCTTCAAGGCCGACTACGCGATCTGATAGGAATAGGCGATGAACAAGCTCATCGAACGCATCGTCAAGGTACCACTCGGCACAAAAGTCGCCGTCGTCGGCCTGTCGGTCGCTCTTTTGACCGGAGCCAATTGGTACTTGGTCATCGACGGGATAGAGCAGACGATTGCGAGGAATCAGTCGCAGTACAAGAAGCTTGAAAAGGATCTCGTCGACAAGAAGGTCATCGCGGACAATCTCAATCAGTTTCGTCGCGACAAAGAGGTTCTTGAGCGACGTCTCGCCGAGGCGCTCACCGAGCTGCCGGTCTCGAGGGACATCGATGAGCTTCTGCGACAACTCAATGATGTTGGCAAGAAGAGCGGCCTGGAGATCGTCAGCCTCCAGCCGAAGAATGAGACGCCTCAGAACTTCTATGCCTCAATTCCTATTGATATGAAGGTATCGGGCTCGTTTCATGAGATTGCGATCTTCTTCGAAAGCATCTCGAAGCTGCGGCGCATCGTGAATGTGAGCAACCTTTCGTTCTCGAGCCCGCAGCGAAAGAGCGAGAAGGTCATCTTGAGCGCCACCTATTTGGCGACCACGTTCCGATTCATTGAAAAGGGCGCCGAGGCGCCCGCGGCCGATAAGAAGAAGCGCTAAGCGCGCTGCACGTACTGCGGGGTCTAGCATGGTCTCGAGGCTTTTCGTAGCCGCAATTGGATTGATGCTCGTAGCCGCATGCGGCGAAGAGCCGAAGCAGGCGGCAAGGCCGGCTGCCAAAGCTGCCGCTGCGAAGGCATCTGCTCAGCCCGAGGCGGCGAGCGCCGCCGAGGTTGCCGAAGAAGTGAGGCCCTACGAGTACGCCTACTCGCCCATCGGCAAGCGCGACCCGTTCCGGTCGGTGCTCGACGACGAGCAGGCCAAGCCGAGCCTCGCCGTTGGGGGACGCGACTGCGGCCCGCTTTGCAAGTGGGACCTCGAGCAGTTCAAGCTCGTCGCGGTGATCAGCGGCATGTCGAACCCGGTAGCGATGGTCGAGGACCCGAGCGGTCGCGGCTACGTCGTGCGCCGCGGCACCTTCATTGGCAAGCGCAACGGCAAGGTTTCGCAGATTCGCTCGGGCGAAGTGATCGTGACCGAGGTCTTCAAGGACCAGATGGGCAAGCCCCACCTCAACCAGATCGTCATTGAATTGCCCAAGGACGAGAAGGCGAAGGGTGGCGAGGATGTCGACCTCCTTGGCGCCGAGGTGATGCAGTGAGTCGAGATCGTTGGCCAAACGCCCGCTGGTCCGCATCAAGAGCTACGGTTGAAGGAGAGCCTGCAATGAAGAATCGCCTCTGGCTGGCCGGGTTGGTCGTTGCCCTGGCGCTCATCCCCGGAGCGGCGTCGGCTGCCGACCTGAACGTCGTCAAGTCGATCGATGTCGCGGGGCAGGGTGCCGAGGCCAAGGTGACCTTGTCTGGAAGCAAGGTGCCGGTCTTCACCGTCTTCAAGCTCTCCGAGCCCTCGCGGGTGGTCGTCGATGTCTCGGGTGCCGATGTCTCGGCGGTCCGCGGGCCTCGAGATGGGGTCGGCCCCATCGCCGGCGTCACCGTCTCCCAGTTCTCCGACGAGCGGGCGACGGTCGGCAGGCTGGTCGTCGCGCTGTCGGAAGGGGCGCGCTACGACGTGCAGGCGCAAGGCGACCAGGTCGTGGTCACGGTCGCCGAAGGGGGCGCGGCCGCGGCTGCGGTGGAGCCGAGTGCGGCGCCGGCGCTCGAGGCCGACCGGCCTGGCGAGCAGCAGGCTGCGGCGCAGCCGTCGGGCGACCCGGACGTCGTCGTCTCGCGAACCGATTCGAAGGAGGTCGTCAACCCCGGCAAGCAGGTGCGGGCGGTTCGCTTCTCCAACGCCGGCCGTTCGTTCAGCGTCGGGCTGCTCACCGACGGCGAGGTGGGCACCTTCGACCTCATCGAGCTTCGCGACCCGCCGCGGCTGGCTCTCGATCTCTTCGGCTTCGAGCGGTCAACCCGCGCCAAGAGCGCCGGTGCCAGCGCTCCCATCAAAGACGTTCGTTTCGGCAAGCACGCCGACAAGATCCGGGTGGTCATCGACGCGCGCGGGGATTCGATGCCGCAGTACTCGGTCGAGCGCACCTCGAACGGCCTGCGCGTGCTGATGCAGTCGCAGGCGCTCGCCGAAGCCAAGCCGGTCGCGAAGCAAGCCGCGAAGGCGGCCAAGCCGACGGCTTCCAAGGCGGCCGTCAAGGACGTGGCCTTCAGCGGCGACCAGCAGCGCGGACGCATCGTCGTCAACGTCGGCAAGGGCGCTGAGTATCGCGTCTCGCGTCCCGACCCGAGGACCGCGATTCTCACCCTCGAGAACGCCGCGCTGCCCACGCGGCTCGAGCGCAGCCTCGACACCTCGGCCTTCGGCGGTCCGGTCAAGATGGTGAGCTCCTTCAGCGCGCCGGGCGAGGCGGGGCGGGTGCAGATCGTTGCCACGCTCGAAGGGGCGGCCGACGACGCCGTCACCGTCGAGTCCTCGGGGGCGCTGGTCTGGGAGATCAAGGCGGAGGGCGCGGTGGCGTCGGCGAGCTCCGAGATGCTGATCGACGGGCAGAGGA
Organism: Myxococcales bacterium UBA5297; assembly: GCA_002408385.1. Taxonomy (GTDB): domain Bacteria; phylum Myxococcota; class Myxococcia; order Myxococcales; family UBA5297; genus UBA10939. Next base: position 5,092 of record DHSB01000211.1, on the reverse strand, counting down.
TTCAACTCGCCGAGGAGTCGGCCGTCTCCTCCCCGCGCGCCGGGGCTTTCTCGTCGGAGCCGGCCCAGTACAGCTCGACCGCGTCGGCGCGCCGCAGGTACACCGGGCGCCGCGTCTCCTTCGAGTTCAAGGAGATCGACATCCACAACCTTCTGCGAATCATCGCCGAGGTCTCCAAACGCAACGTCATCGTCGCCGACAACGTCAGCGGCAAGGTGACCATCAAGCTGCGCAACGTGCCCTGGGACCAGGCGCTCGACCTGATCCTCAAGTCGAAGGGGCTCGACAAGGAGGAGATCGGCAACATCCTGCGCGTCGCGCCGATGAAGGAGCTCGAAGAGGAGCGCAAGCTCGCCGCCGAGCGCAAGAAGGCGATGGAGAGGGTCGAGCCGCTCAAGGTCCGGCTGATTCCGGTCAACTATGCGACCGCCAACGAGATTTCCTCCAAGGTGACCGGCCTGCTCTCCGAGCGCGGGAGCATGACGGTCGACACGCGCACCAACGTCATCATCGTCAAGGACACGCTCGAGGCGCTGGCGCGGGCCGAGGGCCTGGTGCGCCGGCTCGACACGCAGACCCCGCAGGTGCTCATCGAGGGCCGCATCGTCGAAGCGACGACGAGCTTCGCGCGCGACTTCGGCATCCAGTGGGGCGGTAACGTCTCGCTCGGTCCGACCACCGGCAATCCGACGGGTCTGCTCTTCCCGAACATCGTCCGGATGTCGGGCGCTGCGGGCAACGAGGGCACGATGGGGACCGCCGATACCCCGAACTACGCCGTGAACATGCCCGCGCCCATCGGCGCCGGCTCCGGCGGCGGCGTCGGCTTCATCTTCGGCTCGGCGGGGGGCGCGGTGGCCCTCAACCTGCGGCTCTCGGCGATGGAGAGTGCCGGTCAGATCAAGACCATCAGCGCTCCCAAGGTGACGACGCTCGACAACTCCTCGGCGACCATCAGCCAGGGCGTGTCTATCCCCTTCAGCCAGGTCTCGGCCGCCGGCGTGAACACGGCCTTCGTCGAGGCGCGGCTCCAGTTGGACGTCACCCCGCATGTGACCGCCGATGGCAGCGTCCTCCTCGACATCACCGCCAGCAACAACCAGCCTGACCCGGGCAACTCGGGTGCGAACGGTCAGCCTTCGATCAGCAAGAAGGAGGCGAAGACCCAGGTGCTGGTGAAGGACGGCGACACCACGGTCATCGGTGGCATCTACACCCGCTCGCAGGCGCTCAGTGAGGCGGCGGTGCCGGTATTGGCGCGCATCCCGGTTCTCGGCTGGCTCTTCAAGCACAACCGCGAGACTGACAACCGGTCGGAGCTGCTGATCTTCATCACGCCCCGCATCATCAACCGCAATCAGATCGTCGCCGCTGGCGAGATGACCCCGTAGGCTGAGCAAGCGATTAGAGGAGAGGAATCCCATGAAGCTTACGAAACTGCTCCTTGTCCCCGCTGTGGCGCTTGGGCTCTGCTCGGCCTCGTGCGTGCCTGACGTCGTCAGCATTCAGGTCAAGCAGGCGCTCGCCGGCGCGATTGACGGCCAGTGCGTGCTGACGACCGGCTCCAATATGCAGCTCGCCCGCGGCGTCATCGATCTCGGGTACGTAAACCCCAATAATCCGGCCTACATGCTCGCGCTTCGCGTGGTGAGCAACGTCGAAGCGACCGAGTTGACGGGCGGTGGCTCCAGCTACAATCCCGCGGACCGAAACGACTTCTACGTAGAGAAGGTGACCTTCCGCTACACCGGGCAGGGAGTCCCTGAGGTCACGAGCGAGATGAGCCTCTCCGGCCTGATTCAGGCGCAGTCGGAGACGGACTTCGCATTCAATATCCTCAGCTCCGAGGCGTACAGGCGCCTTGTGGCCATGGCGACGCCCGACGGCCGGGAGGTCGTTGTGGAGATCAAGCTCTCCGGAACGTTCGCCCACGGGGCCGAGTACGAGACGGCGCCGTTCGCCTTCCCGCTAACCGTCTATGCGAGCATGGCGCCGATTTGCGACTCCGCGGTCCACGACCTCGTCTCGGCCGGGCCGACAGACCCTCCGTGCCAGAACTGGGGACAGGACGGTATCGGCTATGTCTGCGTGTGCAAGGCGGGCTCCGCGGGCTGCCCGGAGGGTACCACCCGTAACCCCGACACCTGCCTTTGCGAGTAGGAGAGCAAGACGGCGTGCAGCAATCGGCCGACCCGACCTTCGTCGGGTCGGCCCCTTTTTTGGAGCGAGCGGTGCGTCGAATGCTCGCCCCTTGACTTTCACCGGGCCCTCGGGCTACCTAGTGCCGCCCGGCAGCAGCCGTAAGTCCAGAGGGTTCAAGGGCTTTTTAGCGAGGAGCGCATGTCCTTCCGCACGCATCTGGAGCAGGTTCTCAAGCAGGTCGAGGGCTCGGTGGTCTGCAGTGTCATGGGCTTCGACGGCATGGCTATCGACACGCAGCAGGTCCAAGAGCTCGACGGGCTCGACCTGCCGGCCATGCTCATCGAGTACGGCAGCATTCTCTCCAAGCTCAAGGAGGCCGCTGCCTCGTTGCAGGCGGGCGACGTCAGCGAGATCTCCATCAACACCGAGCGGTTGATCACCATCGCGCGGATGCTGACCCCGGAGTATTACTTGGTGCTCGCTATCACTCCCGAGGGCAACTACGGCAAGGGCCGATACGTGCTGCGGATCACGGCGCCCAAGGTCAAGGCCGAGCTGGAGTAGCGCGCTCCTCGACAGACGCTCACGCAAATCCAAAACAACTTCACAAACGGCTCGCCACGCGGGCCGTTGCGCGATCAAGGAGTCGGACCAATGGCCGAGATGATTGACACCAGCGAGTTTCGCAACGGTCTGAAGATCGAGATCGACGGCGAGCCTTTCGAGATCGTCTACTTCCAGCACGTCAAGCCCGGGAAGGGCTCGGCATTCGTGCGAACGAAGATCAAGAGCCTCACCTCAGGCCGCACGCTCGAGCCGACGTTCCGTTCCGGCGACAAGGTCGCCAAGGCCGACGTCGAAGAGCGCGAGATGCAGTACCTCTACGAGCAGGCCGGCGAGTACCACTTCATGGACGCCAAGAGCTATGAGCAGACCTACCTGAGCAAGGAGCAGCTCGGCTCGGCCGGCAACTACCTCAAAGAGAATATCAGCGCGTACATCCTGTTCTACAACGGCCAGCCTATCGGCGTGAGCGTGCCGAACGCGGTCGACCTCAAGGTCATCAAATGCGACCCGGGCATGAAGGGCGACACCGTCACCGGCGCCCAGAAGCCGGCTACGCTCGAGAGCGGCTACGTGGTGAGCGTGCCCCTGTTCATCAACGAGGGCGATGTCCTGCGTATCGACACCCGGACCGGGGAGTACATCACCCGAGTCAACGCCTGAGACGCTGGGGAAACCCTGTCGCGGCTCTCTTCCCTCAATCCCTTCTTCCCGCGCAGGCACGGGAAGAGGGGACTTCCTCATGGTGCTCGCGCTTGGTCCTTGGCTGAGAGGCCGATGTCTTGCGCTCGCCCGCGCATGAGGGCGGCTGCGGTTGACCTTCCCTCAGGCGCAGGAGGGATGTCACCTTGTATTCACTCGGGGTAGTGGTCGAGGTTGGGGCAAAGTGCGGCGGCTCGGCGCGCGACCCGTGAGCCCCCGGAACCTATCGCGAACGCCCAGAACGGCCTGGGCACAGGGGACCGCCTGCCGGGCGCTGGAGTTCGTTCGGCGCGAAGGCTGTGGAATCCGCAAGTGGCTGAATTCACTGGCGAGGCGCTGGAGGTCTCCGTCCAGACGAGGTTGGGAGCGAATTCGCGAGGTCCGCGAGGCTCCGCTGGTCGCCTCTCGGCTCGGGATGACCGGAAACGCGTCCAAGTTGCCTGGACGAAGCGCGACGAGCTCCGGGGCGCCGAACCCTGCCGACGGAACCCCTTGCGAGAGCCTAAGTACCCGCTCATCCGTCGCTTTTTGGGCTGAGCGCGATTCTTGACTGAGCTGTCCTTCTTTCGATACGCTGAACCCCCGCGCCAAGAGAGAGCAGGCTCCAACAAAGAGCAGGCTCCCGGACACCACCTCGCGGCGATGGCGAGTCCGCAGGCGTTCCCCGGAACGCTGCGGTCACAAGCGAGCGGCCAGAACCGTGGCAATTGACAAGAACAAGATCATCGAGGCCGCGACCAAGTACGTTCAGAAGGGGCAGTACGACAAGGCTATCAAGGAGTACAACAAGCTCCTCGATGCCGACCCCCGGGACGCGCGCATCCAACAGAAGCTCGGCGAGCTCTATCAGAAGAAGGGCGAGAACGGCCTCGCCGCCGACAGCTTCCTCAAGGTCGCTGAGAGCTACTCAGCCGACGGCTTCTTCCTCAAGGCCGTCGCGGTTTACAAGCAGGTTCTCAAGCTCAACCCGAACCTCGTCGACGTCAACCTGAAGCTCGCCGAGCTCCATCAACAACTTGGGTTGATGAGCGACGCGATGGCGCAGTTCCAGCTCGTCGTCGAGCACTATGACAAGGTCGGCGATTCGCGCGCGAGCCTGGACACACTGCGCAAGATGGTCGATCTCGACCCGGACAACATCGCCAGCCGCATCAAGCTCGCCGAGCTGTACGCTCGCGAGGCGATGAACCCCGAGGCGATCGCCGAGTTCCAGCACGCCGCCGAGTACCTCAAGCGCAACAACCGCGTCGACGACTACATCAAGGTCGCCGAGCGCCTCGTCTTTCTCGATCCGGGAAATATCGAGCTGACCCGCGAGCTCGCGGCGATCTATCTGGCTAAGCAGGACACCAAGCGCGCTCTGGCCAAGCTGCAGCTTTGCTTCAAGGCCGATCCGAAAGACGTCGAAACCCTGCACATGCTCGCGCAGGCGTTCAAAGAGCTTGGGCAGGTCTCCAAGACGGTCTCGGTCTACAAGGAGCTCGCGCGCATCTACGACGAGCAGGACCGCATCGACGAAGAGCGCGACGTCTGGCGAAAGATCTCCGAGCTTGCTCCTAACGACCCGGACGCGCGCGCACGGCTCGCGCCCGCCCAGCCAGCTCAGGCGCCGGCTGCAGTCGCCGCGGCGGCTCCTGCTGCCCGGGGCGCGCCCGCGGCCACGTCGGGCGGCTCGCCCGAGCAG
>DHSB01000030.1 GCA_002408385.1 Myxococcales bacterium UBA5297 | reverse complement strand
GAGATCGTCGCCGCCGACGATCCCGAGCTCCCGACGGCCCCGAGATCGTCGCCGCCGACGGTCCCCGAGCTCCCGACGACTCGAAAACGTCGCCGCCGACGATCCCCGAGCTCCGGACGACTTGGAATCGTCACCGCCGACGGTGCTCGAGCTCCAGACGACTCGCCCGCTTGGGGGACCGCGGCATCATCGTCGACCCTTTCGGGACAGCAGGACCGTCGAGCCAAGTGGTTCTTCTGCGTCCGAGCGGCCCGGCCCCGCGCGCCCGAGGATCGCCGGCCAGAACCTGTCTGCTTTTGCTAGACTGCCCGGCCTGTTCACTGGCCGATACGGCCTGGAGTCACCGCATGAAACCGCTCGTCGGATCTTTCGTCGCGCTCGCCACTCCGTTCCGCGACGGCAAGCTCGACATCGAGGCCTACCGCTGGCTCATCCAGCACCAGCTCGACAACGGCACCGCGGGGCTCGTGCCCATGGGGACTACCGGCGAGGCCTCGACGATGAGCGCCGAAGAGCGCGCGCGCGCGGTCCGCACCGCAGTCGAGGTGGCCGCCGGGCGCGTCCCGGTAGTCGCCGGGGCCGGCTCGAACTCGACCGCGGCGACGATCGACGGCGTGCGCCAGGTGCGCGAGGCCGGCGCCGACGGGGCGCTGGTGGTGACGCCCTACTACAACAAGCCGACGCAGGCGGGCCTGGTCGCCCACTGCCGCGAGATCGCCAAGGCGCACCCGGGCTTCCCGCTCGTCGCCTACAACGTCCCCGGCCGCTGCGGCGTGGACCTGCAGCCGGAGACCGTCGAGCGGCTCTGCGAGATCCCCGAGATCGTCGGCCTCAAGGAGGCCACCGGCTCGATGACCCGGCTCGCCGACATCCTCGAGCGCATCGGCCCCGACCGCATCGCGCTGCTCTCGGGCGACGACTTCACCATCGCGCCGTTCGTGGCCCTCGGTGGCAAGGGCGTCATCAGCGTTTCGGCCAACGTCGCGCCGCGCCTGGTGAGCGACCTCGTCGCCGCCGCGCTCGCGAGCCAGACCAAGAAGGCGGCCGAGCTGCAGGTGAAGCTCAACCCGCTGCACCGCTGCCTGTTCCTCGAATCGAACCCCATCCCGGTGAAGGCGGCGCTCCACCTCATGGGCAGGTTCAGCGAGGAGATTCGCCTGCCGCTCACGCCGATGAGTGAAGGTCCACGCGCCAAGCTGCAAGAAGCTCTGCGCGCGCTCGGACTTCTCTAAAGGGAGCGGGCCGGAAGCCCATCGACCCCGCTCCAACCCCGAGCGCACGACCCGAAGAAGCCCGCTTCTCGCCGGGGCCGGGCGCTCGACAACCCGAAGCAACGCGTTGGTACCGCGGTGCTCAACCCGCTGGAGGACACCATGTCGATCGTTCGCCCCTTCGCCGGCCTGCGGCCTCCCAAAGACAAGGTTCTGAAGGTCGCCTGCCCGCCGTACGACGTCGTCAACAGCAAGGAGGCCGCGGCCTACGCCGAGGGCAACCCGCTCTCCTTCTTCCGCATCTCCCGGCCCGAGATTGACCTGCCGGGCGTCGACGAGCACGCGCCCGAGGTCTACACCAAGGGTCTCGAGAACCTGGAGCACTTCAAGAAGGAAGGCATCCTCGTCAAGGACGCGAAGCCCTGCTTCTACCTCTACCGGCAGAAGATGGGCGACCACGTCCAGACCGGCCTCGTCGCCTGCGCCAGCGTCGACGACTACCAGGCCGAGAGGATCAAGAAGCACGAGCTGACCCGCGCCGACAAAGAGGACGACCGCACCAAGCACGTCGACACCCTCAACGGCAACGACGAGCCGGTCTTCTTCGTCTACCTGGCGCGCAAGTCCATCGACGAGCTGGTCGCGCGGCTCACCGCGCAGGCGCCGGCCTACGACTTCACCACCGAGGACGGCATCGGCCACACCTTCTGGGTCGTCGACGACCAGGCGGACATCGAGCGGTTCCAGAGCGAGTTCAGCCCCATCCCGGTGATGTACATCGCCGACGGCCACCACCGGTCGGCCTCCGGCTCGCGGGTGCGCGAGCTGCGCAAGCAGCGCGCCGGCGAGAAGCACACCGGCGAGGAGGAGTACAACTTCTTCCTCACGGTGATCTTCCCCCACGACCAGATGCAGATCATGGACTACAACCGCGTGGTCAAGGATCTGAACGGCCTCTCCAAGGAAGAGTTCCTGAAGAAGGTCGAAGAGAAGTTCACCGTCGCGCCGACCGGCGAGAAGAAGCCGACCAAGACGCACGACTTCGGCATGTACCTCGACGGCAAGTGGCACACGCTGACCGCCAAGCCCGGCACCTTCGACGAGAAGGACCCGGTCGCCGCCCTCGACGTCTCCATCCTGCAGGACAACCTGCTCGCGCCCATCCTCGGCATCGGCAACCCGCGCACCGACAAGCGCATCGACTTCGTCGGCGGCATCCGCGGCATGGCCGAGCTCGAGAAGCGGGTCGACTCGGGTGACTGCAAGGTGGCCTTCTCCATGTTCCCGACGCGGATCGAGGAGCTGATCGCCATCGCCGACGCCGGGAAGATCATGCCGCCCAAGAGCACCTGGTTCGAGCCCAAGCTGCGCTCGGGGCTGGTGATGCACGAGTTCTAGGACTCGGCTCCCGATGGACTCGGGACGCTGTGTCCACGGGTTCGAAGAGGCCGTCGGCGGGCTTTCCGCCGGCGGCTTCTCCGTTTTGCAGTCCGGGGAGAGCCCGGCACTGCGGGTTCGGCTGCGCCACTTTCCTCAAGCCAAGGGGCGTTCCGGCTGGGCGGACAGCTCGACGACGAGACGTCGACTTCGATTCCAAAGGCGTCCCGCCCTGGAGCTCGGCTTGGCGGAGGAGATGGGCGCAAACCCGCTGCGGAAGATCCTGTCCGCCATCGACCTCCTCGACTGGCCCCAAGACGCGGAGTTCGAGCACCCGGTTAGCGAGATCGCCGACGCCTTGCTTTGAGTATGGCGCGGAGAACCCGGCTGGCGTGAAGATCCGCGACAAGCTCCTCCTGTCGTCCGTGACTGGGGTGCCGCGCTTGTTCCTAGACTGGAAACGGCGATGGTGCGCGAGCTCGTGCGCGAGCACTTCAACAGCGAGCCAAACCGCCAAGGCTTTCCGAGGCCAGAGAACGCGGATGCAGCCGCCGGCCTTCCGGCTGCCCCCAACTCGACCGAGAGGGCTCTTCGGCCCCGCGACGACTAACGGGAGGAGCGATGGATAAGGCGAGCGTCGAGGCGCTGGTGGAGCGAGTGTTGCGCGACGTGCTCAAGCGCCAAGCCGCCGAGCAGCTCTTCCTCTTTGGTCCATCGGGCGAGCCCTTCTGGTGTGCTCGAAAGCCGATCCATCGCGACGAGATGTTCGTCTTGGAGCAGGCCTTGGCGCTCATCCAGGCGGTCGAGACCACCAAGCCCAAGCCCTTCATCGACCACGACAGCGCCGGCCGGTACTCCGTTGCTGCTCTCGGCGGCGACAGCGACCTCTACGTCGTCTGCGTGAACCCACTACCCGACCGCCAGGCTGCCGAAGCGCGAGTGGTGCACCTTCGAGATGTTCTTCGGGTTCGTGTTCGGGACGTCCGCAATCGCGAGATCCGGGTGGCCAACGGCTACCTGAACTGATGGTGCTCCTGCCGGCCGAGCGCGGCGCGGGCTAGAAGCCAGGCAAGCAAGGGCATGGTGGCTGGCGCTGCGAGTCCGGGCGCTCGCTAGTCCCTCTTCGACGCTGGATACCACCAGAACCAAAGCTGCTCGTCTCCCTGGCCAATCGAGTAGTCGCCCTCGCCGACCGCTACATCCATCACGCCCGCCTGAACGTGCGCGAGCTGCTCCGCCGAAGCGACCAGGGTAAGCACATCCCCATGCAGCGAAAGCCGCCAGTGATCCGGGCTGACCGCTCCACCCTTGGCGGAGCGCACAATGAGAGCACGAGGCGCCCACCATCCCGCTGCCCAGTTGTTTGGGACCGCCAGGATCGCATCGTTGGGCGGCGTCACCTCCAGCTCCTTCTCGGCTGGACCCGGAGCAGATCGCATCAGCGCGAGGAGCTCGAGCACCGCCTCGCAGGAGCGCCGAGTTGCCGTGAAGTGCCAACCCGGGAAGTTTCGCCTGTTACCCTCGAACATCCAGACGTGGATCGGCAAGGCTTGGCGCCAGTCCTTCACGGACGCGGCCATGGCTACCTCCAAAAGCGGTGCGGCTCGCCGCAGCGACGTCAAGTAGCAGGTCTGCTTCCCACCGCACGACCGGAGAGCGCACACTCGGGCATGACGCTCACGACATCAAGCAGCTCGGCGCGGACGTAAAGAAGCTCCCCGACCATGCCAAGGCCACCGGTCCCAAGAGCCCCGAAGGCGATCAAACAGCGTCAAGCACGGGCTGGCCGGCAAGAACCTGCTCTTGCCCGGCGAGGACGCCGCCGAGTACGAGGCGGCCCAGCTCGTTGTCCTGGTCGCCGACGACATGTGGAAGCTGGACCGCCTGGCCCGCATCGAGAAGGGCATCACCCTCGGCCGTATCGCGGAGCTGCTCGGAATGACGCAAACCGCCGGGAAAGCCGGGAGGACGGCCAACGCGCTCATGGCCCTCCGCGCCTGCGACTATTTGAGGCCTTGGACATGGACGCGGACGTGACGCAGGAAGCGAGAGAAGTCGGGAAACGCCTCCGCGAACTACTTGAGCACCCGGCGACTGATCGGCCCTCCCTGCAGCGGTGGACGGACGACGCGATGAGGTTCAGCAAATGCTGGAGCCCCTCGCTGTGCAACCGACTACCTCACGAGCTCTGGCATTGGCTTTCGGACGCAGATGTCCGCTTTGAGAACCCGGAGTATGCCCGCATCCAGAACGAGTGGGTGGCTGGCGTGATTGCGTGGCTCGAAGCCGGCGCAGAGAACCGCTGGCAGGGTGCCGATCATCCTTCGTGGCCTCGCGTCGGCCGATGGGTTCTACCCACCGTCGCCCTCGTAGGCTTGGCAGCGCTTCTCCTCTGTCACCGTTGCAGCTAATGCGAAGACGCCCATGAGCCACGGCAGGTCATGGGGTTCAGCTTCACCGATGACGCCAGCGTGACCTGCACCGGCTTCCCGACCATCAACGCCGAAGGGTGCAGGGTCTTCTGGATCAAGAGCGACGATGGGATCGGCGGCTTTGGCGCGAAGCTCAAGTGCGGCGAAGTGAAGACGCCCGGCTGACCGGCGAGAAGGGCGGCGAGAGCCGCTCGCCCGAGGCCGCAGCCGCAGCTCCAACCTCCCACTATCCGCGGCTTCTCGACCCTTGGCGTCCGGGGCTGGTGCTAGCACCCCGTCCCGACCATCGCCTCGGCCACCCGCCGGATCAGCGTGCGGCGCACCGACTTGCGGCACTGCTCGACCGCCGGGCGCATCACCACCTGCGCCTTGCGCTCGCGGCTGCGCACCGCGGTGCGCACCACCAGGTCGATCTTCTGCTTCTCCAGCGCCAGCAACCGCTGCCCGTCCCGCGCGAGGAACCACGCGATGCCATGCTTCTCAATCAGCTTCTCGAGCAAGCGGTTCGCGTCGGTGAGCAGTCCGAGATCGATGAGCTCTGCCATGGAGTCGAAGCGTCCTCGTCCTAAGGGTCGCAGGCGGCAATCGCGCGGCCCCTTCCCACCCCGGCCGCGACGTCGGCGCTGACTGTAGCGGCGCCCTCGGCACGCGTCGAATTTTCTGCCAACAAGCCGCGCAAGCTCTCGAAATACCGAGAATCAGCGCTTCGCGCGCAGCCCGAGGTACTTATTCGAGGCCGCGAAACGCAGCAGCTCGATCAGCTCCTCGGTCGACTCCCGCTTGGCCCGCAACGCGGTCACCGCAGGCGCGACTCCACCGGCGACGAGCAGCCCGGCGCGGTTGGCGGTGTGCCGCGCCCCCTCGGTCAGGCGCGCGAGGTTGATGTGTCGCCGCTCCATGCCCTCGAGCAGCACCGCGAGCCGATCGCCGGACTTGCCCGGAATGCGCCGGGCGAGCGCCTTGGTCGCCGCCGGCAGATTCCGCTCGCCGTAGACCGCGGGCTTGAGCACCTCGATGCACTCGGCGACCCTCTCCCACGACAGCAGCCTGAGCGGCATCAGCTCCGGACGGAAGGCGGCCAGGGCGCGACCCGCGAAGAAGCGAAGCAGAGGATCGGGCAGCACGCGGCTGACCGCGAGCTTGCCGACGAGCAGCATCGGCGGCTCGCTGTTGACCGCCCACAGCGGTGGGCTGTCCATGCTGCCGATGAAGACCTCGGGCGCGCGAATTCCCAGCACGCGCACCGCGGTCAGCAGGGACTCGGCGGTCGCCTTCGCGCCTTTGCCCGCCGCCATCGAGAACGGCTTCTTCGCCCCGGCTTCCTTGGGCGTGACGGCATTGACCGCGCACATCGCCAGGCCGGTAAGCCCGAACAGCTCGCTGGCCGTGGCCCGAAGCTGCGGGTGCCGCACCGCCTCCCAAGCCGCCTGATCGAGCGTGAAGCGGGGCGCCAGGGGCTCGGCGAACGGATCTCCCTTCAGCGCGTTGGCTATCTCCTCCATCAGCGCAACACGCTCCGGGTTCTGCGTGCCCTCGTAATACTCGGCCAAGGCGTGGTAGCGCCCCGGATCGAGCGGCTTGGCCTCGAGCTGGGTAAGCAGCGCCTTGTGCTCGGCGGTCCGCCCTCGCTTCACCTTGCGCGACTTCGTCCGCTTGACGGGCTTGGTCTCGACCGCCGGGGGCCGAAGGTCCGGATCCTCGAGCGCCGGCAACGCCTGCGCCGCCGGCTCGGGGAGGCTGGGCGCGGCGGCGTCGGCTGAGGCCTTCTCGGAAAAGTACGCGCCGAAGACGTGCATCGGCGGCATCGGCGGCATCGGGTTCGTCGGCGTCTCGTCCGAGTCGCCGACCGGCTGCAGCACGGGCGCAGGCGGATCGGCGACGACTTCGAGGATATCGCCAGTGTTGATTTCGCGCTCCTCCCCGTCGTCGGGGAGAGGCGCCGCCAACGCTTCTTCTGGCCGCGCGGCGCTCTCATCCCGCCCGCCGGTCGCGCGCGACGCGGGCCCCTCGGCCTCCTGACCGGCCCTCGCGGCGTCGGCTGCGACAGGGTCGGCGCAAGCTTCGACCTGCTCCATCTCGACGGTCTTGGCCGCGACGGCCTCGGTCTCGACGCTCTTCGCCTCAACGGCCTTGGTCTCGACGGCCTGGGCGTCAGCGCCCAGCCTCTCGGGCCCCATCGCCCGGGAAGCCTGGCCGCTCGCCTGCGCCGTCCCGCGGGGCTCCTGGCCGGCGGGCGGCGCCGCTGCCTTCGGCGGCTCAGCGACCTTCTCGGCCTTCGCCGCAGCCTGCTTCTCGAGCAGCGCGCGGGCTCGCTCCTCGCAGGCGGCCGCGCGCGCCGGGTCCGACAAGCCGTCACGACACAGCTTCGCGAGCTTGAGCCACAGCGCAGCGCGCTCGGGACCTGCCTCGGTTGCCGCCGCGGCGCCCTCGAGCGCGAAGGCGGCCTCCGAGAGCCGGCCGCGCCGCTCGCAGCGATCGGCCAGGGCGATGAGCGCGACCGCGTCTCCGGGCTCCATCCGCGTGGCCATCCGCCACTCGGCGAGCCCCTCCTCGTCCCGGCCGAGCTCCTCGAGCAGGGTCGCAAGCTCGTGGCGCGTCGCCCGCGCCGCCGGTCCGCGCGGCTCGCGCGTCAGGCGCCGGCGCAGCAGCTCGATGAGCTCGTCCTTCGCTCCGGCGCTCCGCGCGAGGTCGACGAGCCGGTCCTCGGCCTCGGCGTCGGCCGGGCTCTCGGCGAGCACCTCGCGCCAGACCTCTCCGGCCCGCTCGCTCTCTCCGAGCGGCCACTCGAGCAGCCGGGCCAGGCGCCGCGCCAGCGCGACCCGCCCCGGCACTCCCCGCCCGACGCCGCGAAAGGCCTCGTCGAACCGCTCGACGGTGCGCCGGTCGGCCCGGCACTCCGCCAAGCCCGCGATGGCGCGCAGGGTCGTCGAGAGCTCCAGGGCCGCCTCGAAGTCCGCGCAGGCCTCTTCGGTTCGATGCGCGGCGAGATGGACCTCGCCCCGCAGCAGCAACGCCTCGGCCTTTGCCTTCGGATCGCGAGCCGCCCTGACCGCGGCGTCGAGCGCGCCCTGGACCGCCTGGGGCTCGGTCGAGGCGGACAGCAGCCGCACCTGCGCGCCCAGCGCCGCCGGATCGCCCGTCTGCTCGACGATGGAGGCATAGACCTCGGCCGCGCCCGCCTTGTCGCCCAGCTCGTCCTCGAGCACCTCGGCCAGCTTGGAGAGCAGCTCCGCGCGCGCCTGGGGACTCGCCTCGTGCGCGGCGCGCCCGCGGTAGAACGTGGCGAGCTCGCCCCAGGCGCCGCGTCCGATGAAGTGGCTCTCGAGCCGGGCGGCGAGCGGCTCATCCGCGGGATCGGCCTCCACGGCCTCGCGCAGCAGGGCTGCCGCCTCCTCCTGGTTCCCGCGGGCGAAGGCCGCCTCGGCGAGCATCGCGAGCGTCTTGGCCTGCCCGGGTCCCGCGCTCTTGCCCAGCTCGCCGACAATCGCCTCGGCCTCGGCTTCACGCCGGGCGGCGCGACCGGCCTCGATGAGCGCGCGCAACCCGGCCTCGAGCTCTTGGGGCGGGGCCTTGGACTGGACGAGGGCGCGCGCGGCGAGCACCCGCGCCGAGAAGACGCCCGCGGGCTCTCCGGCGCGCTGCGCGTTCTCGGCCGAGCGGGCATAGGCGCTCGCTGCGCCCGCCGGATCGCCCATCCCTTCGTCGAAGAGGCGTGCGAGCCCCAGGCTGCTGCGCGCCGCTCGCCGGAAGCGGCCGAGGGCGGCGTCGTCGTCGATCTCGCGCGCGAGCTGCTCTGCCGCCAACTCGTAGCTCCCCTCTTGAACCGAGACGAGGCACAGCAGCCTGCGCGCTCGCCGGTCGCCGGGCGACTCTTCGAGCGCCTGCCCGAGCAGCTCGCGCGCCTCCTTGAATCTGCCGAGCCGGCGCATCAGCCGGGCGGCATGTTGGCGCACCGGGTTGCGCGACTCGGGCAGCGCCCTGGTCGATGCGGCCGCGAGCACTCCAGCCGCGGCGCTCTCGAAGCCGTTGCGCTTGGCGAGCCAGGCGAGGTCCTTCGCGAGCCGCGCATCGATGGCCGTGGTCTGGGCCGCGCGCATCAGCTCGCCGAAGGCGCGATAAAGGTTGCCGTCCTTGAGGAACTTGTCGGCGACGCGGCGGTGCAGGTTGAGCGCGACGTAAGGATCGGGCCGAGCGAGCTCCTGCTCGTCGAGCGCCGACACGCGGATGGTCTCGTCACGGTCGTCCGGGGACCAGTTCTCGAAGGGGGAACGATCGCCGAGACGCTCTCCGATGCCAGGCTTCTGGGAATCGGCCGCAGGCCTGTCCGTTTCTTTCCGGTCGCCCATAAGATGACCCGGGAGTCTAGCCCAGCCCCACTCAGAGAGCGACAGCGCCCATGGCCTCCCCGGCGATCAGCGTCCTTCTCCCCGCCCGAAACGCCGAGCCGTGGCTCGAGCAGGCGCTGCGCTCGCTCCAGGCGCAGACTCTCGGCGATTTCGAGCTGATCGCCGTCGACGACCGCTCGACCGACCGAACCCGGGCGCTCCTCGAGCAGGCGGGCAGCCGCGACCGGCGTCTCCGCGTGGTCACCGGCCCGGGCACCGGCATCTGCGGCGCGCTCAACGCGGGTCTCGCCGAGTGCCGCGCGCCCTTCATCGCGCGCATGGACGCCGACGACCTCGCCCTCCCGCGCCGCTTCGAGCTGCAGCTCGCGGCGCTCGAGGCGGACCCCAGGCTCGCCGCGGTCGGCAGCCGCGTCGAGTGCTTCCCGCGCGAGGGCCTCTCGGAGGGCTTCCTCGCCTACGAAGCGTGGCTCAACAGCCTGACCGAGCCGGCCGACCTGCTGCGCGACCGGCTTATCGAGAGCCCTATCGTTCACCCGAGCGCCATGCTGCGCGCCGAGCCGCTGCGCGCCCTCGGAGGCTGGAGCTCGTGCGGCTGGCCTGAGGACTACGCCTTGTGGCTGGCGCTCTTCGAGAGGGGACACGCGCTCGCCAACGTCCCCGAAGTGCTGCTGCGCTGGCGCGACCGCGGCGAACGCCTCACGCGAACGCACCCCGACTACGCGATGGCCGCGCACGTGCGGCTCAAGGCGCATCACCTCGCCCGCGGGGCGCTGCGCGAGGGCCGCTGCATCCTCTGGGGCGCGGGCAAGACCGGCCGCGCCTTCTACCGCGCGCTCGGCGCGCAGGGCGTACGCGTCGAGCTGTTCGTGGACATCGACCCGCGCAAGATCGGCCGCACGCTGCACGGCGCTCCGGTGGTCTCGCCTGACGAGCTGCCGCCGTATTCGGGCGTGCACCTGGTCGCCGCGGTCGGCGCCAAGGGCGCCCGGGCGCTCATCCGCGAACACCTCGCGAGGGCGGGCTGGCGCGAGGTCGAGCAGTTCAGTTGCGTCGGATAGCGGCGCCCGCGCCGGCAGCCCGGGCATCGCCAGGAACCCGAGCGATCGGCCGCGGGCTGGTAGCGGCGCATGGCAATGCGCCCGGCGAGGAACCGGGCAGATGCCCAGGTCGATCCCGGCGGCCGGCGCGGAGGCCGACCGTCCGGAAACATCGCGACGCGGGTCTCGGCGGGGCGCGACCGTCGAGTCGCGCCCCGCACCCGGCCTACATCATGACCTTCAGCACGATCGCCGCGGCGATGACCCCCGCGGCGACTATCGCGAAGATGATGAGGCGCCCGAGGTCAAGCTGCTCGCCTACGGTCCCATAGGCGGCCTTCTCGCCTCGAGGCTGCTCCCGGTCTGCCACGGCGCCGTCGCTCTGCGCCTGCTCGCTGCCCACTTCCCCTGAACGCTTTTTGCTGCTCATGGCATGTGCCCTTTCGCCGCGACCGACGCGGCGCACGGCTCCAGCCGCCGAGGCGCACCACGAGCGCGCGCTCGACCTGCCGAGCTCGAAATCCCTTTCTTCGACTGTGCGAACGACTCGCCTCAGCCGAGGCGAGGAGGACCCTGGGCAGGATGCTCGTGAAGCCCGGCCTGCGGCAGACCGGGCATGGCGGGCAGGCCGCGAAGCGGCCTCTCGGGACGCCCCTGGGCACCGACCGGCGGTCTTGCTTCAGAATCGATGGCGAGCGAATGGAAAGGGTGCGGAGACCGCCGCATCGCCTCGCTCGCCACCTGCCAGTCGGCGCAGTGCTGGCCGGCGGCGACCGCCGCCTGCGCGCCCGAATGCCAAGCTTCGGCGCTGACGGTGTCCGGCCCCTCGGCAAGCCCGACCATCGGCGCTGGCCCGAGCGCGCTCCGGCGCTCGAGGCGCGGCTCGGGGGCAGGCCGGGCCGCGAGCCCGAGAGCCAACATGCCGGCGACGAGCGCCGCGGCGAGCACAGGCTCGACCGAACGGCTAGAGGACCGCGCGCGCAAGTCAGCTTGAGACGAGCTCGCCTTCACTGCCGATGACCTTCCCGATTCGAACCTCTGCCTCTGTGCTCAACACGAGGACGGCGGAACGGATTCCTACCCGACGAGTATGCGGGCGCGCCCGGAGCGTGTCGAATAGACGGCCGATCGCCCGCGCGCGGGGTGACCGAGCCCACCCGATCGTCTCGTCCTGGTGGGCGCCGCCCATCGAGCTCGGCCCCCGTCGCGCTGGACGACCGGGAGAGCACGCCCAGACGGCGACGGGCCCGCTTCCGAATCGGCCGCGCCGTCGCCCGGGACGCTGGCTACTTCGCCGCCGCCGCCGCTTCGACCGCGAACGCGGCCGGCAGCGCGACGGTCGGCGCGAACTCGGCGTCGCGCAGGGAGATCTGCCCCTGGCGCGCGAAATCGATGGCCTCGGCGAGGATGCGCTCGGCCTCCTCGGGCGCATGGAAGCCGGTCGAGTTCTCCGCCTCGACGAAGTCCAGGAAAAACTGCGCGCGCCGCTGCAGGTAGCGCGCGCGGGCGAGCTCGGCGTCGCCCCGGCCCGCCTCACGGGCCCTCTCGAGGTCGCCGATGAGCCCGACGAGCGCGTCCATCGCTTGGTTTCGCAGCCTGTAGACCCGGTCCTGGATCTCCTCGACCCGCGCGCGCAGCTCCGCTTCGCTGGCGCGGTGGCAGCTCTGGCAGGAGCGGTTGAGGTCGAGCAACGGGCTGCGCACGTGGTGGCTGCTGATCTTCTGAGCGCCCTCGCGCATGAACGGCATGTGGCAGTCGGCGCAGGCGACCCCGGCCCGCGCGTGGATGCCCTGGTTCCACATCTCGAACTCCGGGTGCTGAGCCTTGAGGACCTTGGCCCCCGTCTTCGCATGCGTCCAGTCGCTGAAGCCCTCCGCGTCATAGTGGTCGGCGATGGCCTCGACCTTCAGCCCGTCGTGCCACGGGTAGGTGAGCCGCTTCTCCTCTCCCTTGAAGTGGTACTCGACGTGGCACTGGCCGCAGACGTAGCTGCGCATCTCCTGGCGGCTCGCCATGGTGTTGACCTCGTAGCCCTCGATGCCCTCGGCGGCCTTGGCCCTCTTGATGCCCTCGATGAAGCCGGGCCGGGTCACCCGCAACTCCATCGTCTTCGGGTCGTGGCAGTCGATGCAGGCCACCGGGTGCTCCACCTGCTTGCGCGCCTCGGCGTAGGGCAGCGGGTTCATCTTCTCGAAGCCTTTGATGAGATCGCCGTCGCCCAGCCGCATGTACGGCACGTAGACCGAGGCGTGGCAGTGGACGCACGCGCCGGGCTGCGGCGAGGCCTTCTGGCGCTCGGTGTAGGTCTGGTCGCCGAGCATGTAGGCGTGCCCGCGCTCCTCGCGGAAGTCGACGGCGAAGGCGTAGCCGGCCCACATCGTCTCGAGGCGCGGGTCCTCCTCGAGCCGGGAGTGCGCCACGGTCGTGCGCGGGTCGGACTCGGTCGCCGTGCGCGGGACCGCCTCGCTGCCGCCGTGCTTGGTGCGCGCCATCTGCGCGGTGCGCCGGTAGCCGTCGTACTGCAGCGGGAAGCTCTTCCCCCAGACCGCGGGGTCCTCGGTCTGGTCGGTCAGCTCGACGACGCGGAAGAACGGCGCCTGCGCCTGCTGCTTCTTCGTGTGGATGTCGAGCAGCAACGCCGTGACGCCCGCGGCGGCCGCGGCCGCGCCGCCGCCTACCGCGCCGAGCATCATCAGCCACTTGCGCCGGGAGAGTGCGCGGACCGAGTCGCTCATGTCTTGTCTCCTGGGCCCTTGGCCCGCTCAAAGCATCGCGAAATCGAGAACTCTGTCGGCGCTCGTTCTGCCGAGAGCCGTGCCCCTGCCAACTCGCGAGCCCGGGGTGATCTGCCGACACCTCATCAGTCCAGGTGGCCGACGGTCTCGTGGCATCGCAGGCAGGAGAGCGGCTCGCCGCCCGGGACCTTTGCCTCCATCTGCCCAACGAGCTGCGCGTGGCAATGCCGGCACTGGGCCTCGGTGACCTTGCGATTGCGCTCGGTAGCCTGAATCTGGTCGGGGAATCCGCCGGTCGTGAACGCGAGCGAGTGGCGGTAGCCGTTGATCGCCTTGGCCACGTACTTCGCCGGGAAGCCGTGCGGGGTATGGCAGTCGTTGCAGGTCGCCACCGCGTGGTGCGAGCCCTTGAGCCAGGCGCCGTAGTGGTCGTTCATCGCGTGGCAGTTGTTGCAGGCGGCGGGCTCGTCAGTGAGGTACGAGAAGCCCTTGGCGTAGATGAACGTGTAGCCACCCACCCCGGCCGCCACGCCCACGAGCGCGCTCGCCGCGATGCTCAAGATGGTCAGGGGCGTCGGGGGCGCGCGCATCGGTGTGCTCCGGGACGGTGGCTCGGCGGTCGAGTCTCGGGGACGCGGGGCACCCCCGCCTTGACCTAGATCAAGGAAGACGGGCGGTTCGGCAAGTTTTCGGCCGCTCCTCCGGCCCTACTGCCCGCGAGCGCCTGCCCGACGGCCGCCGAGGCGGCGCCCGTCAAGCCGCGGAGGCCATGCAGCAGCGCTTGAATTTCTTGCCGCTGCCGCAAGGACAGCGCTCATTTGGCTTGGCGGTGTTCTGAGCCACGGCCGGCGTCTCGAAGGTCAACTGCCAGTACTCGACGACAAGGCGCACGATCTGATCGATCGCCCAGGCATCGCCGCCCCTTGCCCGTTCGATGGCGTTCACCTGATCGGACGGAAGGTAGAGGTTCTGGACCGGGACGAGCGCCGCCGACGCTACTCCGCTGAGGAATTCCACGATGTTGCGGTCGAACCTGCACCGGCTTGCTGCTCGCGGCCCAGACCGCGAGCGCCTCCTTCTTCGATTCGTCGAGGCGCTCGAAGCGCAGGGGCGAGTCGGGCTCCTGGCATTTGGTCCACCCCTCCACCAACGGCAGGTGCACGTCGCGGATTGCTTTGAGCGCGGTCTCTCGAGTCTCGGGGAGCACGCGAATGAGACGAGCGGCGCGCTCCTCGTCCGCGTAGCGCTTCAGCAGGAAGAACGGCTGCTGCTGCAGCTCGAGGCCCCGAGGCCGCAGCCCCGCGTGCCCGGGGCACATCGCCACGAGCCCGCCGCCCTTCGAACTGGCGTGCGGTGGTCCGACTCGTCGGCAAGAGACGTCTCGTACTCTTGCAGCGAGGTTTCGGCGTGCGGCAGCCGCATCGCCCGGGCTATGGCCGGCCAGAAAGCCGGGGTCGACCAACTTGCCCGTCAGGCCGATCAGAGGCTGGCCCTTCTCCTCGACCCAGATCCGATTGAGCTCGCCCGACGTGCTCGCTGAGGAGCGCGGCGAGGTGACCCGCGGACCAGAACCCGTTCCAGGCCGTCAGCAGCGTCTCGGCGTTGCGCCGCAGGTTCCTCTCGCCCATCCGCCCGAGTTTGTAGGAGAGCGTGTTCCAGAACTTATGGCCAATCTCCGCCCGACTTTGACACGGCTA
>DHSB01000056.1 GCA_002408385.1 Myxococcales bacterium UBA5297 | reverse complement strand
GAGCAGGCGCGCGAGTACTTCGCGGCGTTCCAGTCGGTGATGCGACCGCTCGATTTCCTGGCGGAGATCGGCCTCGACTACCTGCAGCTCGGCCAGCCGAGCCCGACGCTCTCGGGCGGCGAAGCGCAGCGGATGAAGCTGGCCGCTGAGCTCGCGAGCTCGGGTGTCGGGCCTTCGTTCTACGTGCTCGACGAGCCGACCACCGGCCTGCACATGGCCGACGTCGCCAAGCTCGTCTCGGCGCTGCAGCGGCTGGTGGACCGGGACGACATCGTGGTGGTCATCGAGCACAACCCGGACCTGATCGCCTCGGCGGACTGCGTCATCGACCTCGGACCGGAGGGCGGGGACCAGGGAGGTGCGCTCGTCGCGTGGGGCACGCCGGAGCAGGTGGCGCGGTCGCGGGAGTCGCGGACGGCGCGGTATTTGGGCGAGGCGTTGAAGGCGAAGGGGGAGCCGGCGAGACGGACGGCGGCCCGGACCTGATGACGGGGCGATGGAGGCGTGAGCTGGTTGCCGTTCGCGCAGAAGCCGCGCCTAAGAATGTGCTCAAACAGTACCTTCTTCCGGCACTTCGGGATGTAGACCAGGTAGTACTTGCACTCCCACTTTCAGCGGGCCAATGTCGCGGGCCTCGGTAACCAAGTAGTCTGAAATGGCTTTGCGCTTGGCCTTGGCGCTCCGATTCCGGCGCGACGAGGGCGGCTGACTCATGAACGCGGAGGTTCGAGGGCTCAATTCGCCGACGAACTGAGTTCAAGGATTGAGGCTGGTTCCCCGCAAGGAGTTGATCATGTCGCGCTTATTGGCCCTGGTCTGCATTGTCGGCGTTTCGTGCTCGGAGATGAGCGGCGAAAGCTATACGGGTGAACTAAGTGAGACGACGAACTGCAACGATTCCATGCGGAGCAGTCGTGGCGCATTCAAGCGGATGGTACGGGTGAACGGAGAGCACGGAACATTCACTCTTTACGACTCGACTCTGGCCTTGAACGGCAGGGTGCTTGCACAAGGAGCGGCCAAGTTCGAAGGGGATCGCGCTACGATTCTTTCGGGAAACGGGCGTCGCGATAGCGGCACGGTCCTGTACGCGGTGCACGGGGGCACGCTTCTCTTCGACGGTGACGAGCTGACGGTGCACATCGTCGTAGAGACGCACCCAGATTCGGCCGACGCGTGCACGACCGTCTCTGAGGGCACGCTCACCGAGTTCGCGTACAACGACTAGTTTTGGACGTCGTGTCTGCTCGACGAGCGTCCTTGCGGATTCACGTTCTTTCCGCAGGAACTGGTTGCTTGGACGCACGGCATGCTTCCTTCCGAAAATTCCACGCGTTTGACCGGTTCTTACAAGAGCGTAGCTTTCCCTCCAGGAGCTCGTCATGGCGAAGGATAATCGGATTTCGGCCCAGATCTCGGAAACCACTCGCGAGCTGCTGGAGAAGTACGTCCGCCAGACCGGCGTCAAGAAGGGCCACCTCATCGAGCAGGCGTTGCTGCACCACCTCCAGGCTTTGGACGAGCTGCCGACCGAGTACATCGTTCATCCTCGCCTCGTCGTCTCCGGGAAGACGGGCGAGGAGATGCTTCACCGCGCCGAAGCTGCCGAGCCGACACCTGCACTGCTCGAGCTGATGCGTGATGGAGATTAGAGCGCTCCGGCTTCACGCCCTCTTGCGCCTCTCGAGGGCAAATCGGAAGTGCGCCCGCAGTCCGCGGCGATCTCTCTCGATCGAGGCGATCATTGAGGCCAACTTCCTGCGCAATGAGGGCTTCGGCTTGGCTTGATGCGCATTGAGCGCATGAACGCGACTGGATGGCTCACGGCCGTGGCCCAGCGCACTCCCCGACCTCGGCCTGCTCCTTCAGCTCGCCCGGAGCTTCTCCCAATGCAGCGCCTCGGACAGCGGCCGCTCAATTTGCCGCTACGGCTCGCTTTCAGCGGCCGCTCCTTCTCGTTGGGAACGTGGCACAGACGCAGCGCCCGGGTCGATTGGCACATCGTGCGGCCTGCCCATTGGCTCAGCTTCGCGCCTCCCTTCCCCCTTTGCCCGCTTCCCCCGGCTCGCGAGCGGCCAGCCGGCGAGCGGACCTTCGTGTCGGCGCTAGCGGCGGGAAGGCGCTCATGGATAGGTCCCAGGAGCATCTGCTTGGAGCGCTGGATTGCCGGATCGTCAGGCCCCCGCTCACCGGCCATGACCGCCCCTCCGCCTATCCTCTACGTGTAGGTCCACTTGCGGCACAAAAGGAGAGCGCGATGCCCAAGCCGAATGAGCCCCGGATGCTCGGGAAGCTGAGCGATCACCCGGACCTGGCGGAAGAGTTGAAGAACCTCGAGGCCGAGCTTGAGCGCCGGCGTCCCGGCTCGGTCAAGAAGTTGTCGGACGGCACGAAGCTGGTCACCCGCTACGGCGCCCTAGATCTGGACCTCGACGAGGGTTTTGCGCGGGTCTATCGGGAGCTCGCACGCCGAAGCGGTCTCGAACGGCCGGCCCCGGTTGTGAGGGTGAAGGAGGGCGACCATGTCACGATCGACGGCTACAGGCTGAGGGTTGGCAAGGTCCTCGAGAACGGCGTGGTCTACCTCGAGCTGCGCGACGAGGACGGCCGCTTTGCCGCTTCCTGCCCGGCTGACGGGGAACGGCTGGTGCCGGAGGCACCGCAAGACCAGCCGGCGCCCGCGAAGCCGATCCCTTCCAGCGCGCGCGGAAGGCGGATGCTGATCGAGGCGCTAGTCGATCGACTCGAGGGCGGTTGAGCGACGTAGCAGTCAGGCGCCCGAGGTCTACATCGCCTGCGAGGCTTGCGGCGGGCGGCGCTACAACGCAGACACGCTCGAGGTGACGCTCGAGCGCAAGTCGGTAGCCGACGTGCTGGCGATGACAGTCGAGCAGGCCCGCGAGTACTTCGCGGCGTTCCAGTCGGTGATGCGACCGCTCGATTTCCTGGTGGAGATCGGGCTCGACTATCTGCAGCTCGGCCAGCCGAGCCCGACGCTCTCGGGCGGGGAAGCGCAACGGATGAAGCTGGCCGCCGAGCTCGCGAGCTCTGGTGTCGGGCCCTCGTTCTACGTGCCCAACGAGCCGACCACCGGCCTGCACATGGCCGACGTCGCCAAGCTCGTCTCGGCGCTCCAGCGGTTGGTCGACCGGGGCGACACCGTGGTGGTCATCGAGCACAACCCGGACCTGATCGCCTCGGCCGACTGCGTCATCGACCTCGGGCCGGAGGGCGGCGACCAGGGAGGCACGCTGGTCGCCTGGGGCACGCCAGAGCAGGTGGCGCGGTCGCGGGAGTCGCGGACGGCGAGGTATTTGGGCGAGGCGTTGAAGGCCCGACAGGTGGTTCGAGCCAGGTCAGGCTTGGTCCGCTCAGCCCGCGCGTAGAGGCAGCTTCGAGTCGCTGCGTCCACGGGCGCGGCTGGGTGCCTCACGCCCGCGGCATGGCGCCTCACCGCCGCGGCTGGGTGCCTCACGCCCGCGGCAAGGCGCCTCACGGCCGCGGCTGGGTGCCTCACGCTCGCGGCAAGGTGCCTCACGGCCGCGGCAAGATGCCTCACGGCCGCGGATCGGTGCCTCACGGCCGCGGCTGGGTGCCTCACGCGCGCGGCAGGATGCCTCACGCACGCGGCAGGATGCCTCACGCGCGCGGCAGGATGCCTCACGCGCGCGGCAGAGCGCCTCACGCCCGCGGCAGAGCGCCTCACGCCCGCGGCAAGGTGCCTCACGGCCGCGGATCGGCGCCTCACGGCCGCGGCAAGGTGCCTCACGCCCCCCCAAGCAGGTGCCTCACGGGCGCGGCCCAGCGACCAGCAGGATGCCTAAGTCTTTTCGCAGTGTTGCGTCTTGGCGTGCACGGCAACATGTCGCCGGGCCTTCGTGGCATCGCCGGGCGCCGCCTGACAGCCGCCGCCTCCTCCTCCCGACTCTGTCAGCCCCTGACACCGGAAGACCGCCGCCGGCCGCCTCGCCGGGTAGGTCGCGCACAGCCCGTCGACAGTCGTGCGCCTGCGCCGACGCAGCGGTCTACCAGATGCGTCACCTAGGGTCGCACCAGTGGAATGGTCCCATTGCGTACCAAGCAAACGAGGGTATGCTCGCCCAGAACCAAAAGAACTTTACACACGGCCATGTCCACCTCCCGCAACATTCAACTCCTGCGCGTCCTTGGCATGATTCGCGACCTGTCGGCGGCGCGCTCCGGAGTGCCGATCCAGGACTTGCGCGACCGGTATGGCGTGACCCGGCGGACCGTCGAACGCGACCTGGGCGCCATCGAGGCCGCCGGTTACGTGGTCGAAACCCTGCCGTCACCCGAACCGGGCAAAGTGCGCAAGCGAATCCAGGAGGGGTCGGGCGGCCTGCACCTGCCGGTGACGGCGGAGGAATTGGCGGCGGCCCGGGCCGGCGTCGCCGCGCTGGAGCGAGAGGCCCCGGCCACCGTCGCCGCCGCCCTGCGCATGCTGATCGACCGGTTGGAGGAGAGCCAGACCCTGGCGGTCGCCGTGGACGCCGACGCCCTCGACGAGGCGCAAGGCTTCGTTCTCCAACCCGGTTCGGTCCCGACGGCCGACACTGCCGTGCTCCAGGCCCTGCGCACGGCGATCCTGCGATGCGAGCGCGTGCGCGTGACCTATCGAAAGGGCGGCGAAGCCCCGGCCTGCGACTACCTGGCGGAGCCCTACGGCCTGCTGTACGGCGCCAAAGGCTACCTCGTGTGGCGCGGGGTCGAGGACCGCAAATGGCGCAAGTTCGCCCTGCCCTACTTGGATCGGGTCGAACTGACGGGAGAGTCCTTCCACCGCGCTCCGTCTTTCGCTCTGTCCGACTTCGTTTCCGGCGCCTTTGGCGTGTGCCGCGAGGAACCGTTCGAGGTCATTCTGCGCGTGCTGCCCGAGGGCATGGCGCGCCTGCGTCAACACAGCTTCCATCCGACCGAGACCATCGAGCCGCACGCCGACGGCGGCGCCACGGTGCGCTTCACCGCCAGTGGACTGAACGAGATTTGCTGGCACCTGTTTAGTTGGGGCGCATCGGTCAGGATTATTCAGCCGAAACGTTTAGTCGACGCCTATGCCGTCGCATTGCAACAAGCTCAACGTGCTGTGCCCGCATAATTCTCTTACTTTGCAAGGGGACCTCCATGCACCAAAACAACATGCTCAAGGTGAAAGAATCCGCCCTCGCCCTTCTCAAGGGGCAACAAGCCGTGCTGCGGCAGATAAGCAATACGCCAGGCTTGGTGAATGAAACCGCCGATGGGCAAGCACGAGTCCTGGACAAGCAGCGGCTAGTCACCGTGCTGGAGGTGTTGGAAGGTGAAATTTCCAAGGTGGACAATCTCGAGGCGGTCATCGCCGTCGTCGGCACGATGAAAGCGGGCAAATCCACGACGATCAACGCCATCACGGGGACAGAGGTGCTGCCGAACCGCAACCAACCGATGACTACAATGCCCACGCTCATTCGGCACACGCCGGGACGCAAGGATCCGGTCCTGGAGTTTCCCAAGACTGCGCCGATCCTCGCCTTGGAGGCCGGCGTGCGAGGCCGCCTCCAGGCTCTGCAGGCGCGTGGCGGGTTCGACAAACTGGACACTTGGCATCAAGCCAACGGCAGGGAACTGATCCAGCGCATCCTTGCCGGGCGCGGGGACTGGATCGGAGGGCGGCATGTCGGCGTAGATGAAATCTTCATCGTGCTGCGGGACCTGAACGATCTCGTGCGCCTCGCCCGCGAAGCGCCCATAGGCCTGTCCCTTGGCGACGACGATTATGACGAGATCCATGAATTGCCGGTCATTGAGGTCGAGTTCACTCATCTGGCAAAGACCGCGGCTGATGGCCTTGGGCGTCTGACCTTGCTGGACACCCCGGGCCCCAACGAGGCCGGTCAGGGCGACGCCCTGTTGAACATCATGAAGGAACAACTGGAGAAGGCATCGGCCGTCCTGGCGGTGCTTGACTATACCCAGTTGCTCTCCACCGCCGACGAACAGGTGCGCAGCGTCCTCCGCTTTCTATCGACGCAGTTGGGGGACCGCACGTTCGCGCTGGTCAACCGCTTTGATCAACGTAACGCCAACTGCATGCCCGAAGCAGAGGTAAGAAACTTCGTAACCAAGTCTCTGCTGGATATCGAGGCGGAACGGGTTTTCCCGGCGTCGGGCCTCATTGCGTACCTGTCGAGCCGCCTCTTGACCTCCCTTGAAGTCGGAGAGGACGTCCGGGGTTTCAAGGACGCGCCCTGGTTCCGCGACTTCGCGAACATGGCAAACCTGGACGACGAGGAATTGGACAACCGCGAGGAGCTTGCTCGCCAGGCGAAGAAGTTCTGGAAAAAGAGCCAGTTCGAACCGCTTCTCACACAGGTCATCGCCCGCGGGCATCAGCAGGCGGCGCAAATCTGCATCGAAGCCGCTCTGGCGAAGATGAGCGACTACGGCGGCACCATCGAGGAGTTTCTGGCTCTGCGCAAAGGCGGCGTCACCCAGGAGGTGGCCCAGCTTCAGCGCATGGTCGACCATCTGCGCACGGACATTCGTGCAGCGAATGCTGCGGAGAAAAGGGCCGAGGCGTTGCTGAACGGCATGACCGACCGTTTTGCGAATCAGGCAAGACTCATTTTTTTGACAACTCAAACGCTGATGCGTGAGGCCGTCCGGACATACTTCGAAGAAGGCAGGGAGGACGAAAGAAACTACACCAAAGAAAAGGAACGAATCGCGGAGCAGGAACGGCGGGCCCAGCAAAGCGCCCTCGATGTAATTCTCTCTTTCGCCAGGGAACGCGCCGCGGAAACACCGCCTCCAACAGCAGTTCGACAACAGTCGGACGACAAGATCACTTTCCCTGATCGCGAAAAGGCGGTGAATTTCGCTGGCACGATCACTGAGCGAATCAAGGAGATCATTAGCGATGGTGTAAAAGACGGCGAGCGTGCGCTGGAAGAGGCGGCAACCAAGCTGCGCGATGATTTAGGTACGTCCACGAGCGATGAGGTGGGCGCCATCTTGGAGCGGGCGCAGCAAACCCTGAAAGACGGCGGCATCGACCTGACCATCGCCTTCCCGGCTCCCAACTTCAACGCCGATCAGACCGCAATTTCAACCGGCGATTTTGACGCCATCGGGACCCGCTCCTGGCACGAAACCCGGAAGCGAGCGAAGAAGGGCATCGGGGCTTGGTTTGCCCGCAAACTATGGGGTGGCGGCTACTACGAAGAAGTAGTCGAATTCACCGAGACTACCGTCGACGTTGAGGCGATCCGCAGGGGCGTCGACGAAAGCTTGACCCGTGCAGAGGACGATATTGGCAAACGGGCGTCCGAATTCGTCAACGACGAGATCAAGCCCGCCATCGAGGAGTACTTCGAACGCCTGCGAAACCATCTGGAAGGCTACCGCACCGTACTGCTGGATGGCATCGGGGACCAGGAGCGGGACAAGGAAAGACTGGCGGAACTGCGTCGTCACATCGAGAACGTCGCTGAACAGGCGGGAATGCACCGGCAGGACTTGATGGACTTCAGGCAACATCTGCCCCGGGTGGACTCCGCTCCTGCCCGTTCAGCGGGTTAGGTACAGCAATGCGCTGACGCCATGGCGACGTCGCGGCGAGGGAGTGTGGACCATGTATGCCCTAGCATTGGCACCGTCAGCCGCAATCGAAGAGATCGTTCGGGAAAAAGCGATCGTCGACTTGGTCAACGGACTGGAGGTGGTCGATGACCATATCCGCCTCCGTGCCCCCCCGCGCGGCATCCTGGCCCGCACCTGGGACGGCTTGACTGGCGCCTCCGCCCGTCGCCAGCAGAACATCGACCGCAACATGGCCGCCGGCCTGCGAGCCGCTAGCGAATGGCTGACCGCATTGCAGGCCGCCCAACTGCAAAGCGACTTGGCCTTGGGACGGGTAGTGGACCGCCTCCTCGAGACCCGGCGGGGGGTCATGCGCCTTCAGGAACGCCATGAAGCCTTGGCAGCCGAGGTCTCCCTACTCGCAGAGAGACTGGACGCATGGCGGAATGCCGGCACGCGGGAGATTGAGAACATCAACGCGCGTCTGACCCTGGTGGAGGCACGCGACAGCGCCGGCCGGCACCTGGACGTCGAATTGAGTTGCTGGGGTCAGGCCGAATGGCGGTCGGTGCCCCCGGCGTTGCGTCTGGTGACGCTGATGTCGCGCCTGTATTGGGGGCCTTACGGGCGTTTCCTGCGCGGTTGGCCAGAGGACGAAGCCGCCAGCATGCTGCGCGCGTTGCTCCGGAATCGGGTGAGGGACCTTCTGGTCGAAGATTTCGGGAGCGCCGGAATGCTGGATTACGACGCACTGGTCGCCCCCATCCTCGATCTGCCCAAGGAAACCCGCGAAGGCTTCGCCTTCCTGCTGGACTGGTCGGCGCCGGCCAGTTCCCCGAGGCTATTCGTGATCCAGCAAGCGGCTGACGGGCATGCCCCCGACGTGACCCGCCGTCTCCATGCCCCGACCCTGCTGCCCCTGCAAAGCTGTGAGATCCTGTCACGCCGATTGGAAGCAGAGGGGCACGCCATCTTCGTCAGGAGCCGTCATGCCAAGCATCACGCCGTCGAGTGACCTCCGGAAACCCCGACTCGGGATCGCCCTGGCCGGCGGTGGTTCGAAAGGCGCCTTCCACGTCGGCGTCCTTCGCTATCTGGCCGAGGCCGGGTTGGAGGTCGATGCCGTCTCCGGCGCCAGCATCGGCGCCTTCAACGGCTCAGTCGTTGCGGCGTCCGCGAACATGGCTGAGGCTGCGAGCCGGCTGGAGCAAGTCTGGCGCTTCATTGCCGATAACAATCCGATCAAGCTCGGCAATGAAGGGCCCGGCACCGCCGATTTCGCTTGGTATCTCGGCCTGATGGTCTCTATGGGGCAGACGGTGATCCTGCCGCCGTTGCTGGACGCCGCACTGGTCGCGCTCATACCAGCCAGTTCGTCGCTTCTGGACCGTGGCGGCCTGTACAGCGATAGCCCCGTCAAAGATGCCTTGAAGCGCGTTCTCGACATGGACTCCTTGCGGAAGGGCAAGCCTTTCCATGTCTCCGTCTACCGCAGCCACGGCAAGGCTTGGCTGGATTTCGCCGTCGGGGCCTTGGGCGCCTTCGGGATCACCGACACGCCAGACTCCGAGTTTCTCCATGTTCAGGCGCTGCCCGAGAGCGAGCAAGTCCAAGCCATCCTGGCTTCGGCAGCCATTCCGCTTTTCTTCAGGGCTAAGAAGGTGAACGGGCAGGAATACGTCGATGGCGGCACCGGAGGCGCGCGCGGTGCTAAGGGCAACACACCGGTGGCGCGGGAGTGGATGCCATCCTGATCATGCGGCCCGCAATACCCGGAGGCCGACTGGCGCGGTGTGAAGGGTGATGTCCATCGCTTCATCCCACCGGTCGCT
>DHSB01000119.1:100280-100903 GCA_002408385.1 Myxococcales bacterium UBA5297 | reverse complement strand
CGGCGACGGGCTCGTCGCTCGTCCCTTCCCCGCGAGTCGACTCTGCCGCCTCGGCGGCGACGGGCCCGTCGCTCGTCTCTTCCTCGTGAGCTCTCTTTGCCGCCTCGGCGCCGACGGCTTCGTGAGGGGTCAGCTCGCGGGCGCGAGGCTCGACCGCCGAGGAGCGCGTTGGGGGCTCTTCGGGCGCGGCCGCGGTTGCCGGCTCGTGCCCCTCGGTCGCAGAGACCGCGGGTGCGGCAGCTTCCCCCTCAGGGCTAGCGGCGCGCTCCTGGGGCACAGGGACGGGAAGACCCCAGGCAGGGTCGACTTGCACCTTCGGTTCGGCCTCGAGCGCAGCCGAGCCGGGCGCGGGGGCGCCTGCCTCGCTCTGTTCGCGAGCCGCGAGCGACTGAAAGACTCCGGTCAAACCGGGGAGCACGTCCGCGGAGTCTGCGCCCGACTCCAGAGTGGCGAGAGCCTGGGCCTCCGGCGAGCGTCGCGCATCGTCGAAGGGCAGATCGGCCGCAGGCGTGCCCGGCTCGGGCGGAGTCTGCCGGTCCGAGAGGACGACCGAAGGCTCGGACGGTACCGCCTCGGCGGGCGAGGCCTCGGCCGGCTGCCCGCCGTCAGGGGGCTGCCCCTGC
>DHSB01000119.1:83433-100162 GCA_002408385.1 Myxococcales bacterium UBA5297 | reverse complement strand
GCCGTCAGGGGGCTGCCCCTGCTCCCGGGCCCCGAGCGACTGGAAGACGTCGGTGAGGCCGGGCACCGTTTCACCCGGCGTGTAGGCCGACAGCTCGGTGATCGTCGGTTGGAGGCCGCTTTCGGTCGGCGTCAGGGAGCTCGGCAGGGCGGGCAGATCCACCTCGGTCGCGTCTCTTGGCGGCTCGGTGGCCATGGCAGGGAGCCCGCCGACCGCGCGCTGAGCCTGCTCGAACCATTGCCGCACGCGCAAATCGTTCGGCTGGAGGCTGACCGCTCTCTTCAGGACGGGCAGCGCCGACCGAAACAGCCCCTTGTGCAGCAGCACTTCGCCGATGAGGTTGTAGGCCTGGGGGTTGTCGCGCTCGATGGCCATCGCCCTGTCGAACTGCTCCATCGCCTCGGCGGGCCGGCCGCAGGTGATGAGCGCCTTTCCCCACAAGACGTGTCCGATGACCGACTCCGGGTGGTGCTCGACCCCGCGTCGGCACGTTTCGACGGCGCGGGCCGCGTCCCCCCGCTCGAGCAGGGCCTTGGCCAACTCGACGAACACCAGGCTTCCCGGGTCGTTCTCGAGAATCTGCTCGTACTTCTCGACGAGGGACTTCGCCATGCGCTCTCCCGGTGCAATTGCTCGGCAGGTAGGCGGCAAATGCTAGCAAATGGACGCATGCCTTGAAACGTTGCGCGCGCGTGCCTATCGTCGCGCCAACTATGTTCCTACGAGCACAAAAGCCCGCCCGCTCGGCGCTCGGGCGAGCGTTTGCCGGGACGTTGGCTGCGGTCTGCGCCGTCGCCCTCTTGCCCGGCTGTCTGCATGCGCAGAAGAAGAAGGCCGACGCGGCGGCGCTGCGCGAGGCGACCGAGACATTCCACAAGCTGGCGCGCTGGAGCGACCTGAAGAGCACGGCGCGATACCTCGCGCCCGAGCTGCGGCTCGACTTCCTCAAGGCGGTGATCGACCGCAACGACGAGGAGACCCTCAAGATCACCGACTACGAGCTCGAGGAGGCGCAGATTGGCGAGAAGAGCGCCACCATCTTGAGCAAGGTCTCCTGGTACCGGCTGCCGTCGGTGACGACGAAGACCGAGGCGATGGCGCTCGCGTGGGAAGACCGCGAGGGCGTTTGGGTCGTCACGGCGATCGAGGGGGGGCCTTTCCCGATAGAGGCCAAGCCCAAGTCCACCGGGTTGCCGACGGCGCGGTAGGGCGCCCTGCGCGCGGTCGGCAACGCGCTCCCGGCAGCGCCTCGGGGGGCGCAGGGGTCCTCGTGGACGTCTACCAACGACTTCTCGGATTTGTCCGCCCGTATCGCGCCCGCGTCGCCATCGCGGTCCTCGCGAGCCTGCTGTTTGCCGCCGCCACCTCGTTCTACGCGTTCCTGCTGGGGCCGTTGCTCAAGCTGCTGCTGACGGGCGAGGCGGCGCCGGTGGCGGGCCTGGGCGCTCTTCAAGAGCTGCCTGCCGAGCGCCTCCTCGTCGCGCTGCCCGCCTTGCTCATCGCCACCGCGTGCGTCCGGGCGGGCACGCAGGCGCTGCAGTCCTTCCTCATGCAGTCGACCGGGCAGCGCGTGGTCGCCGAGATGCGCCGGGCGCTCTATCGGCGCTTTCTGACGCTCCCGCAGGCCTGGCTCTCGGGCAGCCACTCGGGCGACCTGCTCTCGCGCTTCGGCGCAGACGTGCAGTCGGTCGAGTTCGCGGTCACCGTCGCTTTCTCGAGCTACGTCAAGGACACACTCCAGGCCCTGGCGCTTCTCGCGGTTTGTGCCTGGCTCGACCTGCGGCTGCTCGCGGCCGCGATGGTCGCCGTGCCGCTGACCTTCATCCCCATCGCGCGCTTCGGCCGCCGCCTCAAGCGCGTCTCCGACCAGGCCCAAGAGCAGCTCGGCGCGCTCGCAAGCCACGCGGGCGAGAGCGTCGCCAATGTCCGCGTGGTCCAGGCTTTCTGCCGCGAAGGCACCGAGCTGCGCCGGTTCGACGGCGCGCAGGCGCGCTACCTGGGCGTGATGCACCGGTCCTTTCTGCTGCGCGCCGCGTTCAGCCCCGTCGTCGAGCTGTTCGGCATCCTGGGCCTCGCGCTGGTCATTTTCTTCGCGGGCTCCGCGATAGCCGAAGGCGCGCTCCAGGGCGAAACCCTGCTGTCGTTTCTGGCCGCGCTGACGCTGATGTACCAGCCGATCAAGGCGCTCTCGATTACCGGGCAGCAGGTGATCCAGGGCATGGCCGGAGCGCGGAGGGTCTTCGAGGTGCTCGACGCGCCGGTTGGCCTAAGTGAGCCGGCCGAGGCGGCGCCGCTCGAGCTCGAGCGCGAGATAGCCTTTCGCGGGGTCTCCTTCTCGTACTCGGGCGCCGAGGGGCCGCCTGTCATCGAAGACCTCGATCTCGTCGTGCCCAAGGGAAAGACCCTCGCGCTGGTGGGCGAGAGCGGGGCAGGCAAGAGCACGGCCGCTCTGCTGCTGCTGCGCTTCTGGGATCCGACTCGAGGCGCGGTGGAGATCGACGGGCGCGATCTGCGCGCCGCCCGGCTCGCCGACCTCAGGCGCCTTATCGCCTATGTCCCCCAGGAGCCCGTGCTGTTCGCGGGCTCGGTTTTCGACAACGTGGTCTGTGGAAACGAACGGGCGGGCGAGCCCGAGGTCATCGCCGCCCTTCGGGCAGCGCATGCCTGGGACCTGGTGAGCGAGATGGGAGGGCTTGGAGCGCAGGTGGGCGAGCGAGGCTCGGGCCTGTCGGGTGGTCAGCGCCAACGCCTCGCGCTCGCCCGCGCTTTTGTCGCCGACGCGCCGATCATCGTGCTCGACGAGGCGACGAGCGCCCTCGACAGCGCCAGCGAACAGCTCGTGCAGCAGGGGCTCGAGAGCCTGCTGCGCGGGCGCACCGCGCTGGTCATCGCGCACCGGCTGAGCACCGTGGAGCGCGCCGACGAGATCGCCGTGCTCTCGGGCGGCCGGCTCGTCGAGCGAGGCTCGCACCGGGCGCTGTTGGAGCGCGGGGGCCTCTACGCGGGGCTCTGGGCTGCGCAGGCGGCAACCGGAGAAGATGCCGGGCTCGAACAGGCGGGCGGCCCCGGCCTCGTCCGCGGCGCCTGACGGCGTGCGCTCCCCGCCCTCTTTCTTGCTGGCGCCTCTTCGCGACCGCAGCGTAGAGGCGTGGACACGGAAGCCACCAAATTCGGAATCGACGCGGTCGCCGAGACTGAGCAGCGGCGCCAGCTCCTCTGGTTGATGGCCGAATACTTCAAGGTCCTCGGCTACACGGACTTGAAGGCGCGGCTGCCCGGTTACATGGCGCCGGTGATGCTCTCGGGAACCCTCGAGGACCATCGGCCCGACCTGACCTGCCGGCAGAGCAACGGGGCTCGAACGCCCATGTTGCTCGAGGCGGTGCCCGGCGAGGAGATCGAGGACGCGCGCATGGAGCACCGTTGGACGCTCCTGTCGTCGGCGGCCAAGCTCTATGGCGCCGAGCTGCATTTCGTGGTGCCGAAATGGACCGCGGACGGACCGGGCGATCGGCTGCTGAGGCGGAGGCTCGAGCGCCTGGAAATCGCTCCGCAGCGCATCTGGGCGGTCTAACGCCTCCTCGGCCCATTGCGAGAGAATCCCCGAGCGCTTGCCCGCGCGGTTTGCGCGCGACGCCCCGCCAAGCGCAAATCGTCTGGCTGCGCGCGTCGCTTGCGCCGCTCGTCCCGCGCGCGCGGCTCGTTGCGATTCCTCCGACTTTGTGTTTTGAAAGCCGACCACTTAGCCGGGGCCCGCACCCATGCTTCCCTCCGCGATCCTCTGCCTGTTGCTCGCTTCCTCGGCGGGCACCACGCCACAGCCGAACACCGTCTGGCTCGTGCAGCCGCTCTATCCGGGCCAGGAGCTGCTCGTGTCACGCACCCAGGAGGCGCTCGGCAAGCTGATGGCGAGCGAAGAGGGCCAACTCGTCGGCACGCGCGCGCTCGCCGCGGCGCTGCAGGGCAAACGTCCCAGCCTCGATTGCCTGATCGGTGAGGCTGCCTGTTCCGACCCTGTCGACTCCTTCATCGCCTCCTTGGGCCTGGAGCGCATCGTGATGCTCAGGGCCGGCCACGAGGAGCTGGCCTATCGGTGCCGGGTCACGAGCTACCTGCCGCAGACCGGCGAGCGTGCCTATGCGGAAGGCACCGGCGCCAGCCTCGAGCGCGCGTTGATCGCCGCGCTGATCAAGGTGGTGCCTCTCGCTTCGACGATAGAGGTGGCGAGCGTGCCTCAGGGCGCCACGCTGTTCATCGACGGCGAGAAGGTGGGAGTGACGCCCTACTCCGGTCAGATTCTGCCGGGCGAGCGGAAGGTCAAGCTCGAGCTCGCCTCGCACGTTGCCCTCGAGAAGGTGCTCGACGTCCCGGTTCGCGGCGCGCTCGTCGTCTCCGAGACGCTCGAGAAGAACCCGGCGCGCCTGGTCATCGCCGCCGGCCCCGAGGGCGCTGGCATCAGCGTCGATGGCAAGCGGCTCGGCACCGACAAGGTCGAGCAGACGCTCCGGCCGGGCAAGCACCGAATTGTCCTCGATCTCGAGGGCTTCGTGCCGCTCGCCGAGGAGATCGAAATCCAGCCCGGCCAGACGCTCACCCTCGAGAGGAGGCTCGAGCCGACCGGCTGGACCGCGTTTCGCCGGGAGCTGACCCGGGCCCAGGAACAGGTCTATTCGGGCGGCGCCTATTTCCAGGTCAGCTACGAGCAGGCCTGGCTGCACAGCGCTCGGCTCGGCGCCCAGGGCAATCCTCTCGACGACACCGGGCCGCTCGCGCGCCGGCTGACGAACGAGCCGAGCCTGAGCGGGCTCTCCTTCGAATACGGTCACGACGGGCGCTACTTCGGGCTGATGGCCTTCGGGGCGGGCTACTACCACAGCACCACGCCGTTCGCCTTTACGCTCGAGCGAGCTGCGTCCGCCGAAGGGCGCGCGGACGCGACCGCGGTCGTCATTCGGGCCCTCCAGCCGCACCTGCGCGTGGCGCTGTGGCGCTTTAGCCTCGTGGGGCAGCTTGGCCTGGAGGCGCGAGTGATGATCCTCAACAACGTCCGGTCGGGTGACGGGCGGGAGCTCGACGATCTCTACCTGCTCGACCTCCAGGGAACCGCGCAGATCGGCTTGCGAGCGCAAATCGTGGCCGGTCTCTACCTCGAGGGCATCTTCCGCCACAGTTGGACCCTCTCGGAGACTTCGGGTTTTCAGGGGTTCCACGTCGGAGTGGGCTATGCGTTCTAGTGCCGTCGAAGACCTCCGCGCGACCCGAGCCGCTCTCGCGGCGAGCGGCGAGCCGCCGCTCAGCCGCCCTTGGCAGGCTTTCTTGTCACGGGGACGGCGGGCCGCCCTTTGTGCGTGGCGCGTTGCCAGGCTGGCGATGCTGCTCGGGGTGCTGGCCCCCTTTGCAGCGCGGGCCGAGCCGCTCGTCGGAGCGGGGGTGGGAAATGCCGATCTTCTCGTCGCAGAGGGAATGCGTCTCTACAACGAGAAGGCCTACGCGCAGGCGAGGGACAGCTTTCTCAAGGCAGCGCGCGCTGCGCCCTCGGCTTTGCCGACCTACTTGTCGCTCGCCCGGGCCTTGGCCGCGCTCGAGGAAACCGAGCTCGCCTGCCAGGCTTACCGGGCGTATGTGCGCAATGCGCCGGCCTCGCCGGATCGCGGGAAGGCCGAAAGCGAGCTGAGCCTGTGCGAACGCAGGCTGGCGGCGCAGCCGCAGGGCGGCGATCTCGGCAGGAGGTACGTGAATCTGAAGGCGGCCTTTTTCGAGGCGCTCGACAAGGGTGCACTGGTCGGCGGCTCCGATCACCTGCGAGAGCTGCTTTCAGCGGGCTACGCTGCTCCGGACATGGGCGAGATGGCCGCAAAGCTCGGGCGCGCCGCGATGAAGCAGGCCGATAGCGTCTTCGATCTCTCGCTGTCACGGCGCGAGCGGGCCTCACCCGCTGAGCTTCGAGAGGCTTCGGGCCTGTATCAGCTTGCCCTTGATTGCGGGGTCGAGCAGCAGACGCAGGCTTCGCGCATCGCCTTCCTCGAGGGCATGGCGCTGCTCATCGAGGGGAGTTTCGGCGAAGCCGAGAAGCAGTTCGCTATCGCTGCTACCTCAGACCCGGCCAATCTCGAGGCCGTCTTTCACCGGGGCTTGGCCCGCTATCTTTCCGGCGACAAGGCGGGGGCCCTCGGCGCGCTGCGCTCCGGGCTTCGAGACGACCCGAGGACCGCGGTTCTCGGCCTTGCGGTCGCGCTCGAGTTGGGCCCGGCGTCCGCAGCAGCCGAGCTGGAGCGCTTTCTCTTCGAGCGACGCTTCGAACAATAGCCAGAGCACCGCGGCTCGCTCCGCTCCAGAAGCTGGGCTGGAAGCTGCTTCTGGGGATGCGGCGGGCCTCTTCACGTCCAGATCAGAATCCAGAGCTCCTGACCTTCCCAGCGACCGGCGGGGGCAGGCAAGGCGCAAGAATCGATGAGCCGTGGTCGCGGCGTTCCGTTCGCTGGTACGGCGTTTGGCCCGGGGTTCGAGCAGCCGTGCCGCCGACAAGGAAACCGGATGTTTCAATCACCAGGGGTGAGCTGGGTCAGGAGTTCTGGGATCTGGACGCGACCCCGCGGGTCGCTCGACTCCGAGGCTCCCTTCGATCGCCGCCGCGCTTGGGATGATCGGTTCGTCCTTGCCACGACGCGTTGAGGTGGCTCGCCTCAGGCGCTCCCGGCGCTGTCCCCCCGCCTCTCCTCGCTCTTGGCGCCGGCGGGATGGGCAGTCGCGAAGGGATTTTTTTCATCGGGGCGCAAGGATAGAGTCCGTGGCGGACGCGGGTGCAGGCATGGCCCCACTCGTCGGCAAAGGAGCTTGAATGGCGGCGATGTGCCAGAGCTGTGGGGCTGAGCTTGCGACCTGGACGGGCATCTGCCCTCAGTGCGGCAGCACGGCGCGGGTCGACATCAAGCCCGCCGCCGACCCGATGCTCGACAGGGTGGTCGGTGGCCGCTACCGCATCGCCCGAAAGCTGGGCCAGGGCGGGATGGGCTCGGTTTATTTGGCCGAGCACGTAGGCGTGGGCCAGCGTGTCGCCATCAAGTTTCTGAATCCCAGCTTATCGGGCAATTCGGACGTGGTGCGTCGCTTCCTCAACGAGGCGAAGTCCTACGGCCAGCTCTCGCATCCGCACGCCGTCCAGCTACACGATTTCGGTCAGGACGGCGACGGCACCCTCTATTTGTCGATGGAGTATGTCGACGGCGTAGATCTCAAGCGCGAGCTCGAGCAGCAGCAACGGTTCTCGATGAAGGACGCCTTCGACGTAGTGCTGCAGGTTTGCGAAGTGCTGGGGTATGCGCATTCGAAGGGCATCATTCATCGCGACTTGAAGCCCGAAAACATCATGTTGGTGAAGGGGCTGCGCGGCTACCATGCCAAGGTGCTTGATTTCGGCATCGCGCGCCTGATGGACGAGCAGGGGACGCGCTTGACGGCCGCCGGCAGCATCTGCGGGACCCCGCGCTATATGTCTCCTGAGCAAGCCGAGGGACGCGATGTCGATCATCGCACCGACATCTACGCGCTCGGGCTGGTTCTTTTCGAGCTGGTCACCGGTATCCATCCGTTTACGGGCGGCTCGATTGCCGAGACCCTGCGAAAACAGGTGATGGAGCCGATGCCCCACTTCGCGGAGCTCGCGCCAGGGCTCACGGTGCCAGTGGGGCTCGATCAGGTCGTGCAGAAGGCGGTCGCCAAACAGCGCGAGCAACGCTTCGTGACCATGGGCGATTTCGCGACGGCCCTTCTGGCGCTGGCGCCAGCGACCGCCTCGGGGCCCGCGGCTTCTGGCGGGCAGGGCTACGGGTTGACTTTGCTCAAGGGTCGAGCGCTCGAAAAGACCTCCTACCAGAGCTCGCCCTACAGTCGGCCGGGACAGGCGCCGCGAAGAGCACTCGTGTCGGCGCTTGTCGTGATCGCGCTCGTCGGCGCCGGGGGCGGGGCCTGGTACGCGCTGGTGCGCAGGGCCCCGCCGCCACCTGAAGTCAGGCAAGAGCACTCCTTGGTACCGGGGACTGTCGACACCTCAGCCCCCACTTCGCCGAACGCCACACCGGGCGCGGCCCAAACTCCCGCCGTGAAGGTCCCAGCGACCGCGCCCGCGGCGGCCGGGCCCGCGGCGGGCGGCGAGGAGCCGGGCGCGGTTGCCAGTGGCGATCCAGATCCGGCGGCGCAACAGGGCCCGCTCCCCGGGGGCGACGACGCCGCTGCCGTGCGGCTGCTGGCAGAGACCGCGATGTTCGCCCAGGCGAACAACGAATACCTCGCGGGCCGTCTGCCCACCGCCGCGCAGATGCTCAAGACAATTCCGGTGGACAGCCCGGTTCGGCAAAAGGTCGTCGAGCTGAAAAAGCAGGTCGATGAGCTGTCGGCGCTGCTGCGCAGGGCCGACGCCCATTACCGGAAGGGCCGCTGCGAGCAGGCGATCGAGCTCTACGAGCAGGTCCGGCGGCGCAACCCTGGCATCGCTCGCGCGGGGCAGGGGATAGCGCGGTGCCGGCGGGAGATGCCTGCCGGCACGCTGGAGTAGCCGACCAAGCCGAAGAGCGAGCGCCAGAGTTCGTTCCGCGCGAAAAGCCGGGAACCGCAAGTGGCCGAATTCAAGGGCGGGCCGCCGGAGGTCTTCGTCCCGATCAAGTTTCGCAGGCGAATCCGCAAGTCCCGCGGCTCCGAGGCGCCCGCTGCCCGCCTCTACGCTGGGGATGACCGGGTTGCGCCCGAGTTGCTTGGACAAGGCGGAACGAGCTCAGGGGTGCGCGAGTCTCTGCGAAGCCTTCAGGCACCAGAGGTCTAACCCGGTGAAGGCCAGAGCAGCGTCCGGTCCTGTCCAGCGGCTTGGCGGTTGACTCGGCCGCTCTGGAACCAACGAGGGAGCCGGGGTTTTGGGCTCCAGACCCCACGGTCCAGGTCAAGCCCTCCGCAGCGCCAGGGGATGGGCCGTTGGGCGGAAGGAGCGGAGGGGCCCGAGTCTCCCCGTCGCCTTTCCTCAGTGGCGGTGCTTGCCGCCCCTGGGCTCGGTGCCCGGGTCCTTGGCTTTTTTTGCGTCCTCATTTTCGATGACCTTCTGCATCTCGGTCTGCAAGCGGGCCGGATCGTCGGGATACTTGGTCATCGCCGCGCACATCTTGGGGCACATCTTGCTGCTCTCCTGGCAGCCTTCGACACACCCGACATCGCCTTCACACATCTTCTTGCACTCGACTACCGAGCGCTCGCAAAGGGAGGGGCAGTCCTTGGGCTTTAGCCCTGGGGCCGCCGCCGTGCATATCAGTGCCGCCAAGGCGGCGAGGAGCCATCGTTTCATGGGGCCTCCGTGAAGGGGAGCGGATGTCATCCTGATCATCGAGCAGGCAATCCCGGTTGGCCCAAGCGCAGGCCCGGGCAGCGGGCCAAAGTCGACTGCGCCCTTCGGCTTTGCTCCCCACGCGGGGCGCGGGCGGCGCCGCGGCGAGGGGCGGCCGGGTCTTCTTTCCAGAGGTGACAACTGCTGCCGAGCTCCCCTTGGCCGTCTCCTAGCCGAGGGCGAGGTTGAGCGCGTAGAAATAAAGGTCGATGTATCCCTGAAGGCCATCGAACAGGTTGCGTGTCAGCGGCCAGGAGACGCCGACGGCGAGGAAGCCCAGCAGGAGAATGGTCGTCACCGAGTATTCGACCATGGCCTGTCCGTCCTCGTCGCGAAGCAGAGCTGCGAGGAGCCTGCACGGCTCGAGGGTTAGGCGCTTCATTGCTGCACCTCCTGACTCGAATTGACGGCCGTGACCCCGGTTTCGCCGTCGTAGGAGGCGAGGGCAAGCGTCCAGCGCCCATGGGCGGACGCAAAGCGCAGGGTTTGGAGCCTCCCGCCGGCCTCGTCGGTGACGGCGGGCGTGGGCTCGTCCTCCGAGTAGCCGAGCTCGCGCATCCTCTCCCGGTAGAAGCTCGCCACGGTCTCGTGGGCCTCGGGCACCGTGAAGGTGACGGTCAGGCTTGTCGCAGCTTCGACGTCGAACGAGCGCAGGGCCAAGGGGGCAGTGCCCGGGAACACGGGAAGATCGCCGACGTCCTCGAGCGGCCGCTGGGCCTCGGGCAGCATGTCGGCGAGCCCAAGGAAGACCGTGCTGTAGCCTTCGTCGCGGTTCTCCAGGACCATCACCGTCATCTGCACGCGCTCCTCGAGGTCGATGGCGCTAATCGCCGGGTGGGGGATGACCTGGTAGTTCTCCTTGAGCCCGCTCCATGACCAGCCGCGTGAGCCGAAGTGCTGGGTGTAGTACTCGAGGACCTGCGGCGCATCGGCCCGGGTCTCGAAAAAGGCGAGGTCCATCGGGACGCCGTTGGCGACCACCTGCTCGCCCATGGAGACGATGGGCGTGTACGCCTGTGGAAACGCGGGGAAGCGCTCGCGCAGCGCCTCCTGCCCGGTGCGCACCTGGCCGAGCCGGCCGGCAAGCAGACCCGACTCGCGCCTCAGAATCCGTTCGAGCTCGCGAAAAGCCAGATCCTCCTCGGTCTCGTCGACGCAGAGGGCGCTCTCCTCGAAAAACGGGTCAGGGCCGCAGACGCGCTCCTCGGAGCGTAGCGCCGGTGTGCCGCCTTCGTGCCGCGTGGCCGCCAGCGCGTCGGGCTGGGCTTGGCCCCGGGAGTCGAGCGCCTCGGCGCCTGTCAGCCGGCCGGCAAGAAGGCCGAGGCCAAGCCCGAATAGGAGCGTGGCGGCCGCCCGGAGGCTGAGCAATTGGCGCGGGCTGCGGCTCATTGCAGGTTCCACTCCGCCTGATTCTTGCCGAGATAGTTGCCGATGGTCCGCTCGGAATAGACCTCGGCGCTCATGTTCCTGATGCGGTGCGTGTACTCTTCGATGGCTGGGCGGTCCTCGTCACAATGCGGCGAGGCGTGCGCTTTGAACGTGCCGGCTGCCGTGCTGACGTCCTGCTGCTCCTTGATCGTCTTCCGATAGGTCATGCGGAACGTGCTCGTCTTGGCCTGGTCCCACGCATACACGAGCGGGGTGAAGCCGAGCAGGATGGCAGTCGTGCCGGCATAGGCGCCGCCGAAGAACTTGTAGATGTCGTTGCCGACGTTCCAATACTCTTGGTTCTTCTCGGTGCCCAAGGGGTTGTACCTCGGATTGTCGAGCCCCCAGTCACCGGTGAGCAGGGCCATCCCGCGGTTGCGACTCGCGCGGCAGCCTTGCGGATCGTTGCCCAGACCGCAGAGCTCGAGCTTCGAAACCTCATTGGGCAGCAGCTCCGAGTTGCGGAAGAACTCGCTGTGCGGGTTGCGGGGAAGGAAGCGGTTCCTGAACTCGACCCGCGCCTGGCAACCGACCCAGCCGTCCGAGTACAAGAAGCTGCCCCCGAGGCCCCAGCCCGGTCCCATGCCGTTGCCGGCCGAGCTGCCGCCGCGCCTGCTACAGCGCAGTTCCTTGAACTCGTACTCGCTGACCGCGTTGACCCTGCCGTGGCTGTTGCTGCGGTCGAACGAGTCGAAGTCGAGCAGGTCGTTGTGGACCGAGTCCGCGGAGCGGTTCGCGGCGCTGCCGAAGCGGCCGGTGTAGCTGCCCGAGCGGAAGTTGTGCAGCCGGTAAGCCGTAATCTCCCAGGCTGCGGCGATCTCAGCCTCTTGAGCCTTGAGCCCCGCCACGAAGGCCTCGCCGACGTACATCGAATAGAGGGCCATCGGCACGATGAGCATGGTGGCGAGCGCGAGCTCGGCGGCGGCCGCGCCTTGCTCGGTCTTGAAGCCTTTGCGCATGGCGTCCTCCGGCGGGGCTAGTAGTTGAGGGCCTTGTGGCCAAGAACGCTGTAGGCGTTGAACGACTCGTGCCCGATGAAAGCCAGGCGCGCATCGCCCGGGGTCACCGGGTGCAGCTTGGCGCGCCAGAACGGGTTCCACAGACTCGGGGGCTCCTTCCAGCCGTCGCTCTCTCCGATGTTGGGCTTGTGGTAGTAGACAAGCCCGCCGGCGATCGCGGCCATCGGCGGGTCGTCGCCCCGGGAGTTGGTGGTCGTGAAGGCGACCGGAAGGGGCAAGGTCGCGCGGAAGTTGAAGTCCCAGACCTCTCGCCTGCGATTGGCCTGTTTGGTGACGAACGCGACCGTGTGAGGCTGGTGCCAGAGGTAGGGATTGCCGGTGCTCCCGCCGGTCGAACGCTCGGTCGCCATCTTGTAGCGCATGTGGCCTTGGTAGATCCCGCAGGCGCGGTTGCTGTCGCAGCCGCCGAGCCCATGGCCGGTGTAGGCGCTCACCGGCTTGCCGTCGACGAGGTGCCAGCCGTGCTGGTGCCCCCGGTCGTTCGGGTCCGAGTAGGCGGCGCCCTTTGCGGTCATGTAGCCGGGGGCAGGGCAGTCGCAGATCCACAGCGCCGAAGCGCCGCCAGAGTCCCAGGCGCCGAAGGCATGGCCTCCTCCGTCCCTGAAGCCGGACCAGGCATCCCGCCCGTGCGGCTCCTTGCGATTGACCGCCTTCTTGATGGCGTTGAAGGCGCGCGCTTCGCTGCCCTGGGGGCTGATCCCGAGGATCTTCGCGTTGCCGCTGTTGTGCGGCGGGATGGGCAGCACGGCGCAGGGGGTGCCCTTCTGCGCGGCCTCGGCGTACTTGAGCCACCAGTGACCGCCTTCGATGACGTACCCGCGCCGGGTGATCCACTGCGGCCAGCGCGAGGCGGAGTTGATCTCCAGCCACTCCTCGGCGTTGGCCGGGTGCCAGCCGATGGCCCCGTTGATGTTTCGAGCGCTGGCGAGTCCGGCCGCACCGGCGGGGCGGGCCCGATTGTCGATGAGCTTCGCGGCGTCTTCGGCGAAGGTCTGCGATGTCGCCTTGGCGGACAGATCGGCGAGCATCGTCCATTGGGCGAGCCCGGTATTTGTAATCAACCCCATGTGCGCCTTGGCGCCCCTGTGCAGATGGTCGTGGTAGCTCGTATCCGTGAAGTAGTCGCGGTGGAATTCCTTGTGGACTTCGTTGCGGTAATACTTGCCGACCTTGACCGCTTTGCCCGCGTTGCTGCACGACTGGCAGCAGACGCCCGAGAGGGCGCAGGGAATGCACATCGCGCCCATGACCCCGGCCGCGATGTAATGGGCGGTCCCCTGCGCCTGCAGCATGTTGTCGTACCAGCTCAGGTAGCTCTGGTGCGAGTGGATGGACAGGATGCTGATGTCGTGCGCGACGTGGGCGCGGTTGGACCACGCCGTGAAATTGAACGTGCGGGCCCCGGCCACCGCGAGGCTGTAGGCGCCCGCGTCGGCGATGGATTGCAGCTTGACCTTCTCGCGGGTGCGGTTGCCGATGGCGAAGGTGAGCATCACCGCCACGAAGGTGAGCAGCATGATGAGCGCCGCGATGGTCAGCGCTTGACCCCGACGCCGCCCCAGCCGTCTCTCGAGTCTCGACCAGCGATTCATTCAGCGGCCTCCCTCCGGCTCACCGGCAGCGCCCATCGCCCCGCTCCCTGGGCATCGGGTCGCTCATCATCCGCATCGACCAGGTGGCGACGATGGGCGTGGTGAAGTAGCTGCGCGCGATCGCCGCCTGGGCGTTGGTCACCAGCTCATCGGTGCTCACCATGGCGACCGGTTGCTTGGCCTGCAGCATCGCCATCGTGGGATCGGTCGAAGCCCAGCGCCGCCCCGTGTTCACGGCAAGCCAGTACTTCGTCATGATCCAGTTGACCATGGGGATGCGGTACTCGAAGAAGTACGCGAGCCGTATGCGAAGGCGCATCGG
This sequence comes from Myxococcales bacterium UBA5297, assembly GCA_002408385.1. Lineage (GTDB taxonomy): Bacteria > Myxococcota > Myxococcia > Myxococcales > UBA5297 > UBA10939. The sequence goes on along the minus strand of DHSB01000119.1, from coordinate 86,437 downwards.
TGCGTCCGCGTTCGGATCGAGCTGCACGTCAAAGGGCCGGCGCATGTTCTCGATGCGGTAGTCGATGAAGACCAACGGCGTGAACTTGCTGCTCCGGTTGAAGCGCCAGGTCGTCACCGCGGTGGCCGCTCGCACGAACTGTTCGCGCGGCGTTGCCTTGACCGTGGGCATCGAGGGGACGAGCGCCATCAGCGCCGCCTGCTGCATCCTTCGGCAGTCGGCGCGATAGACGCTCCCGGCGCGGGCGGCCTTGAAGGCGGCGTATTCGGTGAGGATGCGGGCGTGGTAGGCCAGGGTGAGCTGCAAGATGCCCAGCAGCGCAAAGAGCATCATCGGGAGCGTCAGGGCGGTCTCGACGGCGGCCTGGCCTCGCTCCTTGTCGTGTCGCGCCCGCATGCTCCCGCCCTCCAGTTCTGCCATCGGCGTCTTTCCTCTGCTGTCAGTCGCCATGGTGCCCCGATCGATTATCACGCCGGGACTTCCGGACTCGCATCGGTCGATTGGCCTGAAGGCTTTCAAGGCTCGATGGTCGTTGACGGATTCGGCTGGCCAACGCACCCTTGACCACATGAATCGAGACTCGAAGAGTGGCAGCTCTGGGCCGAGGGCCCCTGGTGTCGAGAGACGAGGCTCTGGCAGGCGCGGGCCGCCGCGAGCCCGCGACGGGCGAGGGGGCGAACCACCCCGGAGCGCACGCGCCGGGGCCGAGGCGGCGATTCTCGGCGCGCTCAAGGAGGCCGAGCGCCCGTTGACGACCGGCGACTTCGAGGCCCAGAGGGCTCCGTTTGCCAAGGTCCTCGAGCGGCTGCAGGCGCTGCGGCTCGGCAGCATCGACGAGCTCGATTTCGATGCGCGAACCCGCCTTTTCACCGCCTTGCTGCGGGCCGGCCGTCAACCCCCGCAGGAGGACGCGGAGAAGGAGGCCAGGCGCAAGGAGATCCTCTTCACCCTCGGGGAGATCTGGCGGGCCGTGAGCGACGAGCGGCGCGCCGCGTTGCTCATCGCCGCTTCAGGCCGCACCGAGCCGGCGATGAAGATGCTGCAGAGGGCAGGCGAATGGCAGGAGGCGGCCGCGCTTGCCGCGCGTGAGGGCCGGCACGCCGACGCCGCCAGGCTCTTTGAGCAGCACCAGGACTACTCCTCGGCGCTCGAGCCGTGGCGCGCCGCGGGCGATCTGCGGGCCGCGCTGCGCGTCGCCTTGCTGGCCGGCAATCTGGAGGCCGTCCGCGAGCTCGCGACCGCCGTCGGACCGAAGGGGGCGCGGGAGCTCCTGTTGCGCCACAAGCAGGGCGACCTCTACCTCGACCTGCTCGCGGGCCGCGGCGACTTCGTCGAGATAGGCAGGCTCTACGAGCGGGCTGAACAGTGGCTCGACGCGGCGCAGGCCTACGAGCGCGCGGGCCGCACGCTCAAGGCCGCCGAGTGCTTGCGCAAGGCGGGCGATCTGGCAGGGATGGAGCGGCTCGTCGCCGCCGAGGCCGAGCTTCGTCTGGCTCGAGGCGATCTCCCCGCTGCCGGCGAAGTGCTCAGAAAGTTCGGCCTCCACGAGCGTGCGTTCGACCTCGCGCGCGAGAGAAGGCCCGATCTTGCCTTCCAGTGGCTGCAGCAGGCCGGGCTCGATGAACAGGCGCTCGGCTTTGCGCAGGCGAGCGCGAGGCGCTCGCGTGAGTCGGGCGATTTGGGCGAGGCCGCCCGCTGGTGCGAGCGGGCAGGCGACCTGCCGGCAGCGGCCCAGAGCTGGATAGAGGCAGGCCGGCCCGAGGAGGCCTTGCGGCTGTACGAGCAACTGGGCTCATGGGAGCTTGCCGGCGACGCGGCGCTCGCTGCCGGGCAGCACGACCGGGCGATAGAGTTGTTCCGACGAGCTGGAGTGCCCGAGCCCGAAGCGCGCGCGGCCCGGAGAAGTTGAAGGCCCGCCTCACCCTGCGCTCTCCCGATTCCCCTTGACAGAGTTGGGCCGCGCCGCAAGCCAACGAGGCAGTCGGGGCTGCAGGCTGTGGAGAGCGGACCGGACGAGCGCGGTTTGAGCGGCTTGCAGATCCGAGCGGACTATTTCCAACCTGGCCTGACGGCGCGAAGCGAGTCGTAAGGACGCCGCTTGGTCCGGGTGCTGCGGAGGAGACGATGGAATCGCTGCCCGAGGCCCCGCGAAGGCTTGTCGACGAACGAGGAGCACCGCACTTCGGCGCCTTCGCGGGCCGGGTCTACGACACCTCGCTTCGGCCCCTGGCCGGCCGCTTTCACCGCAGCGGGCTCGCGCGGCTCGCTTCGGAGAAGAGGTGGTTCTATGCCTGTGTCGGCTCGCCGTCGCTGGTGCTCGCCGCGTCGGTGGTCGACCTCGGCTACGCGGCCGGCGGCTTCTTCTATGTTTTCGACCGCCGTGAGCGCCGCATGCTCGTCGACCGGACGATCAAGCTGGCCGTCGTCGGCCTCGACGACAACGCGGCCGAGACCCGCGCAACGCTCAGGGGCGTGCGCACTCGCTTTCTTCTCGAGGCCTCGCGCCTCGGCGGGCGCCTGGTCGTGTCGCTGCCCGGCCACGTGCTCGCCGAGCTTGTCCTGAGGCCCGAGGGCGCGCCCGAACCCCTCACGGCGATCTGCCCGGTCGCTGGCGACCGGGTGACGATGACCCAGAAGTCCTCGTGTGTCCCCGCTGCCGGCGAAATCAGGGTCGGGCCGAGCACCTACCGGCTGCAAGATGGCTTTGCGAGCCTCGACTACTCCCACGGTTACCTCCTGCGCCAGACCCGCTGGCGGTGGGCGAGCGGCTGCGGTCGGCTCGACGACGGCAGGCTGTTCGGCATCAACCTGGTCGAAGGGCACAACAGCGGTCCGGTCACCGAGAACGCTTTGTGGATAGCCGGGCGGCTCGCGCCGCTCGGTCGGGCCCGGTTCGAGCACTCGCCGCAGGCGCCCCTGTCGGCCTGGAGGCTGAGCACCGAGGATGGCCGCGTCGACTTGCGATTTGACCCGGAGGGCGTGCGGCGCGAGAGCTTCGACTACC
>DHSB01000119.1:77592-83306 GCA_002408385.1 Myxococcales bacterium UBA5297 | reverse complement strand
CGGCGCGAGAGCTTCGACTACCGGCTCTTCGCGAGCCGATATGTGCAGCCGATTGGCACCTTTACGGGCACGGTGCTCGGGCCTGACGGCGAGCGCGTCGAGGTGAAGGGCCTGCCCGGGGTGACCGAAGACCACCACTCGCGCTGGTAGCGGCGAAACCCGCCCGCGGGCGCCGGCTGATTGTCCGCAAGGCCTTCTTGCCGCCCATGGACGCTTTGTTAGAATCTGCGCCTTTCGCCCGGCCACGCCTCGGAGGCGTGGCGGTGCGACCGACGAGTTCCACAGTGGAGGGGAGATGGCCGGAGCAGCGATGACCCGCGAGAAGATTGCCGGTGAGGCCCTCACCATTCTGTCGACCCTTCGCGACAATGCGCGCTCGGGGCGCTCGAACAAGCTCGCCGACGTCAAGAGCGCCTTCGAGCCGGTGGTGTCGCTCGAGTTCGACACCTACTTCTTCTTTCTGCGCAAGTACCACTTCATCGGGATGGATCGCGAAGCTTGCCTGCAGCTTACTCCCGACGGCGAGCGCATCGTCGATGGCGACAGGCGCGAGCGCTTCATCGACGCGGTCCAGGAGTACTTCGCGAGCCGCCTCGCCGAGATCGACGCTCCGGTGGCCGAAATCCTCGCCGACTCCTCGATGATTGCCGAGGAGCACACCCCGCCGCCCGCGTTGCCCTTGCCGCCTCCCGACCCCGTGCACGAGGAGCCGACCAAGGTTGCCCCGGCTTCGGCGGCCCAAGCCTCCGAGCCTCGTCCGAGCGGCTCGGCGCCGCGGTCTCGGCTCGGCCGGGAGGTCGAGGGGGCGCCTTCCTTCCCGGCGGCTTCGCCGCTGCCCGCGCTCAAGAACGAGGCGCGGCCCGAGCCCAAGGGCCAGGAGATCGACCTGCGCTACGTCAAATACGACGCTATCGGCCAGGGCCCCCTCGGTACCGTCTACCGGGGCCGTCACACCGCGCTCGGCCTCGACGTGGCGATCAAGGAGCTGAAAGACATCTTCGGCTACTTCTCGTTCTTGCAGCGAGGCGAGGTGATCAAGCGCCTGAAACGCGAGATCTGCGCCCAGGCGCTGGTGCGCCACCCGTCGCTCGTGCCGGTCCTCGACCAGAACTGCGATGTCGCGCGTCCCTTCTTCGTGGTCGAGCTGTGCCCCGGTGGCAGCCTGGCCGACCGACTGGCGGCCTCCGGCGGCAAGGGGCTGCCTACCGAAGAGGCGATCCGCATCTTCTTGCAGGTCGCCTACGGCTTGCGGGCCGCCCACGCGCACAGCTTGGCACACGGCAACATCAAGCCTGAGAACATCCTGTTCGACGCCATGGGCAACGCGAAGCTCGCCGACTTCGGGCTCTCGCGGGTCATCGAGGTGGACACCGCCAAGGGGATGCCGCAGGTCTTCGTCGGCACCGGCGGGATGGGCTACATGAGCCCCGAGCAGCTCGCCCGCTCGACCAAGGACTTGGGGCCGTCCTCCGACGTCTATGCGGTGGGGATCCTCTTCTACGAGATGCTCACCGGCCAGCTCCCCGGGCGCCGCTCACCTCTGCCCTCGGCGGTCAACGACAAGGCCCCCGAGGCGCTCGACGGTCTCTTTGACAAGATGACCCAGGACCGCCGGGAGGCCCGATACCCCGACTTCGAGGCGGTCCTCGACGACTTCTACTCCGCCTTCGGCGACGGCAGTTACCTCAAGCGTGGCGACCTGATTCTCTCCTCGGAGACCCGGGTCGCGAGCGGCGCCGAGTCGAAGGCTTCGGAATAGACCACCCGGGAATCCCACCAGACGGAGCGGGGTGAGCAGATGGCCCTCGAAGAGAAGATTCGCGACCGGCGTGCGAACGCGCGCATCCCCGTGCGCTTTGCGGTCGAGCTCGAAGACCTCTCCTACAGCTATGTTGGCCACGCGGTCGATCTGTCGCCGGGTGGCATGCGCTTCGAAGGCGCCTCGTTGCCCGAGGCGGGAACCGACCTCGATCTTTTGCTTCGGCCCGAAGGTGGAGCCCCCCTGAAGCTCAAGGGCAGGGTGGTTCACGAGGACGGGGTTTCGGTCGGCATCGCCTTCAACGTCGGCAAACCCGAGGCCTTTGAAGCCGCGCTCAACCTCTACGAGACCTTCGTCATCAGCAATCCGGCGCTTGCCATCCGGCTGAAGCAGCACCCGACAGCCATCGCCTACACGGCGCGCCTCTATCCGCTCCCGCCGAAAGACATCGTGCTCAGTGGCCCCGAGCACTGGGTGCTGAGCCAGATCAAGGCGCAGGGGACTCTTGTCTGGGATCTGAGACGCGCGCTCGGGCCCGAATGGAGCCGGTTTGCTCACGTGCCCTTTTCGCTCATCGAGCGTGGGGTGGCCTCGCTGCAGCCGGTCAGAGGCGACGAGCTCGACGTCTAGCCAACTGCCGCGCGCGGGATGGCCTCGTTGAAGGTGGCTCGCGGTCAGCGCGGGTCCGCTCGAAGGCTGGCCCCCGCCGCGAGCACCTCTCCAACGCCCGGTTGCCGCCGCGAACCCCGCGCTGGGGCGCACCGATTCGGCTGGCTACCGGGGCCAAGGCGGGCGCGACGACGAGGGCTCGAGAGGTGTCGCGAAACCTCCCTGACCTCGGCCCGGCACCAGGAGGGCCGGAGCGCCAGCCTTCGTGCTGGCGGCCCGGCGTCTCGGGCTACCGGATCCAAGAGTCGTCGCGAATCTCCCCCCGAGCTCGTTGCCGGTCCGGTGACCGGCGGTGACCTGGAACTGGCAGCGCCGTTGGTCAGGAGCGACAGCCTCCTGGGGAACGAGGGAGGCGCCGTCGAGGGGCTCGACTTCGGCCTCGCAGGCTCGGCCTGGGCTCGGGCTGACCGACTATCGCTCGGAGGCTTCCAGAGATCCCGACCTTCCCAGAGACGGGGCGGCAGCGGGGCGGACTTTTTTGCCGCTCCTCAGCCTAGGAGCTTCGCGCGGTATTCCTCGACCCGGAAGTAGCCCTTCTCGAGGCACAGCTCGAGCACCGCGCGCAGAATGCGGGCGCCCTTCTCCTGCTGGTCCTGGATGACGCGGACTCTTTCTTTGTCCGCCGGGGTCAGTGACGGCGCGCCTCCTCCTCCGAGGAGCCCATCGAGAATGCTGTTGGCCGTCGACACAGCCGCCGCCGGCGAAGGCGGCGGCCGCGCGGCCGGTAGTGGCGCGGAGGTCGTGAGGTCCTTGATGCTCTTGATGATCGTATTGCCCGCCATGTCGACGAGCTTGCCCTCTTCGTCGCCCGCGCCGAGGGCGTCGATCGACCCGAAAGCTTGCGGGGTCATGCTGGGATCGCGGCCGAAGTAGTGGCGCTCGATCGCTGTGATGATCTCGGTCTCGCCCGCGATGACAGGCCTGACGCGCGCGCCGGTCTTCATGACCAAGTCGTCGAGGGTAGGGATGTCGCTCGGGTCGGCCATGGCCACCCAGAGCGTCTTGCCGTTGTCCTTGAGCGCGCAGGGGAAGACCGCCTTCTCCTTCGCGTAGTTGGGATCCACCTTGAGCAGCGCGCCCGAATCCTTCTCGACCTTGTCCAGCTCGACTCTCGGCACACCGAGCGCCTTGGACAGCACGTCGATGACCGCCGACTCTTTGGCAAAGCGCTTCTCGACGACAATCTTCGCAAGGCGCCCGCCCCACTGCTGCTGGTCGGCCAGCGCCGAGCGGAGCTGAAGCTGATCGATCAGTTTGGCCCGTACCAGGATTTCGCCGATTCGTGCGGTCATGCTGCGAAGCTCCCAACGTGCGCGAAGCGCCGGTCGGTCAGGTCTAGGCCGGACGGCTCGTCAAGGCCCTCTGTCAATCTGGTCGCCCGCCACGAAGCCACCTGCATGCGCGACCTTGGGCGAGCAGCGCCGTTTTCAGAGCCACACGCCGTTTCTTGCTCGTGTCGACGCGCAAGGCGAGGCTCGCCGGTGCTCGTCGGTCCGTCCGGTGTGGCTATTGTTGAAGACTCGTCGTGAGGATTATAGAGGCCACTCACCCTCTCCCGCGAGGAAAGCGTCCGGGCAAGCCCGCTCGACCCTCGCGCAACCCGGCCGCCGATGCCCCGCAAACGCACTCGATCAGCGCTCCTCGCCGTTGCGCTCTTGTGCCCTCTGCTGGCCCTCGGGGTCGACTGGCAGGCCACCCCGCAGGCGAGCACCCCACGGCTCTTGAAGGCGGAGCGAGCGGGCGGCGTCCTGCTCGCCGGAGCGGCGAAGGTCGACATCTCGCCGGAGCTGCCGGTCGTCGTCGCCGGCTATCCGCCCCCTCGGCGCGAGGCGAGCGACCTGGCGGCGCCTCTCTTTGCCCGAGCCGTCGTTTTCCAGAGCGGGCGGATTCGGGTCGGGCTCGTGTCGCTCGAGCTGCTCGAAGTGCCCGAGAGCCTGGTGGACCGCGTGCGCGAGCGCGCTCCTCTCCTCGGGCTGGATGGAGTGGTCCTCGCTGCGACGCACGTCCACAGCTCCTTCGGCGGCTACGACCCGCGCCTCCTCCCCGCGGTGGCCGCCACCGGTGCCTTCGACGAGGAGCGCGCCTCTCGACTTGTCGCCAAGATCGAGACGTGCTTGCGGCTCGCCACGGACCTCAGGCGCGCGGTGTCGGCGCGCGCGGGAGCAGTCGCCGTTCCTGAGTCGACCCGCAACCGCGCCGAACCCGGCGCGGACGTCGACGACAGGCTGCGGGTGCTGAGCCTGGAGGCCCTCGACGGAGGTGCGCCGGTCGCCCGGCTCGTCACCTTTGCCGCGCACGCGACGCTGGTCGCCCGCGACGGTGAGCGTCTCGACGGCGATTTCCCAAGCCGGCTCATGACGGCGCTGGAGGAGGAGGGCGGGGTCGCCCTCTTCACTCAGGGCGCCGTCGGCGACGTGAGCGCTCGGATACGCCAGCCGGAGAAGGTGGCGGTCACGCTCGCGCGGGCGGCTCGCGACGCGCTCGCTGTCTCAGGGCCGCCCCTCGTCGAGCCCTCGCTGGGCTTCGCCGAGCTCCAAGTCGACCTGCCGCGAGTGCTCGCCCCCTCGTCAGTGCCCAGCGCGCTCCGTCGCCCGGTGTCGAACCTCCTCGCCCCCCTGCTCCCGAGGACCGCGCGGGTCGCGGTCCTGCGCTTGGGCGGGCTCTCCTGGCTCTTTGTCCCAGGCGAGGCGACGAGCTTCGCCGCAGCTCAGATTCTCGGCCGAATGGGCACCCCGGCAGGCGTCGCCGAGCCGGTCGTCGTCGGGCTCTCGCAGGGATACCTCGGGTACATCGAGGCCTCCGACCGCGTGCTTCAGGGCCGGGGCGAGGCGCGGCGGGCCCTGTTTGATCCGGACCTCGTCGAGCGGCTCGCGGACGGCCTTGCGGTGGGGGCAGAAGCGCTGAGCAGGGCGGAGGCCACTGCGGCCGCGACGCCGGCGGACTGAGGCTCCGTCGAGAAATCCTTCTGAAGAGGTGTCGAAGAATCCTTCGAGCGATAACCGGCCACCCCCGAGCCCGCCCCCGGTCACCCCGAGCGTAGAGGCGACCAGCGGGAGCCTCGGAGTCGAGGGGGCCGCGCGGAAGCCGAGGGCTCCTTCGACTCCGCTCCCGCCGCTCAACGCGTCGGTAGCGACGCTCAGGGTGAGCGGGTGGCGAGCCGAGGCGAGGGTGATTTTTCGACGCCTCTCAAGGCGAAGCTTCGCCAGGCTGTGTGTGTGTCCGGTCGGAGCCGTCCAGAGCCCCAGAGCTCGTGCAAGGTCCAGGTCAGGAGTTGGCAACCACGCGA
>DHSB01000119.1:34456-77300 GCA_002408385.1 Myxococcales bacterium UBA5297 | reverse complement strand
CTCGAAGAGACTCGCAGGAAGTCCAGAGCCCGGGGGCGCGCCGATTTGCTCTCACCGGCGCTTGCCGCGGCCGGCCCCGGGGCGCTACAGAGGCTGGCCATGCGCCCTGTCGACATCCCCTTGGCTCTTGCCGCCGCCCTCGCCCTCGCCTGCAGCTCAGGGGGCGCAAACCGGCCTGCTTCGCCCGACTCCCGTCAGCCCTCCAGGAGCGACTCCATGGACCTCCATCAAGAAGTCTCGGCACTCGAGGTCGAGCTGCTCGCAAAGCACGGCGCCTCGCAGCAGGAGCGCATCCGGCGGGGCCTGCGGCAGGTGGCCGCGCAATGGCGCCCCTCCGATGGCAATTTCTCGGCCTTCGCGCGGGAGCACTTCATCGCCGACGAGGCGACGCTCGCGCTCACGGTCGCCCGGCTCGAGGCCGTCCTCGAACAGCTCGAGGGCCACAACACCGAGATCTCCCGCGCGCTGCGCGCCCCGACCGATCTCGAGATCGGGCCGCTGCTTCCGGTCGATCCGCTGCTCGCGGCCTTCGACCCGGCGGCGCACCTGAACGAGGATTTCTTCGCTTCGATGATCGGCTTCGTCGTGCTGCTCAACCTCCCGCTCACCACCTTGCAGGAGCGGCTCGACCACGGCGACCTCTACAGCCGCGACGAGTGGGCCCGCGTGCGGCTCGCCAGCCGTTTCTCCCGCCGCGTTCCCGGCGAGGTCTTGCAGCAGATCTCGCGCGTGTCGGCCGAGGCCGATCTCTACGTCTCCGAGTACAACATCTGGATGCATCACCTGCTCGACGAGAAGGGCGAGCGGCTGTTCCCGAAGGGCATGCGGCTCATCAGCCACTGGAACCTGCGCGACGAGCTGAAGGCGAACTACGCCGATCCCCGGGGGCTCGAGAAGCAGCGGCTCATCGCCAAGGTGATGGAGCGCATCGTCACCCAGACCATCCCGGCCATCGTCGTCGACAACCCGCGCGTCGACTGGGAGCCCCACGCGAACCGGGTCAGCGCCGCGCCCGAGACGCAGATAGAGGAGGACGCGCCCGCCCGCGCCGTGAACCCCGACTCCGATCCCGAGCCCGATGTGCGCTACCGCAAGTGGATCGAGCAGTTTCTCGCGGCACGGCGGGTCGACCCGTACACGCCGGTCACCCCCACCGCGCTCTCGCGGGCCTTCGAGCTTGGCCGGGAGATGCCCGAGGAGCGCGTCGTCGGCCTGCTCACCGAGGTCGTCTCCTCGCCCGTCGCGCGCGGGGTGGCGGCCGAGATCGAGAAGCGGCTCGGCCGCCCGCTCGAGCCGCACGACCTCTGGTTCAACGGCTTCCAGGCGCGCGGGCGCTACTCGGAAGACGAGCTCAACGCCATCACGCGCGGGCGATACCCGGACGCCAAGGCCTTCCACGCCGACATGCCCCGCATCCTCCAGGAGCTCGGCTTCAGCGAGGAGAAGGCGCGCTTTCTCTCCGAGCACATCGCGGTCGACGCGGCGCGCGGGGCGGGCCACGCGATGGAGGCGAGGCGCCGCGGCGACCTGCCTCGCCTGCGCACGCGCATCGCCCGGGACGGGATGGACTACAAGGGCTACAACGTCGCCATCCACGAATTCGGCCACAACGTCGAGCAGGTCTTCTCGCTCTATGACGTCGACCGCACCCTGCTCGCCGGCGTGCCCAACAACGCCTTCACCGAGGCCATCGCCTTCGTCTTCCAGTCGCGCGATCTCGAGCTGCTCGGCCTGAGCAGGCCGGACGAGGAGGCCGAGCGGCTGCGCGTGCTCAACACCTTCTGGATGACCTGGGAGATCGCCGGGGTCGGCCTGGTCGATGTCGCCGCCTGGCACTGGCTCTACGACCATCCGCAGGCGACCCCGGAGGGGTTCCGCGAGGCGGTCCTGGCGATAAGCAAGGACGTCTGGAACCGCTACTACGCGCCCGTGCTCGGAGCGAAGGACTCGGTGCTGCTCGGCATCTACTCGCACCTCATCGCCTACCCGCTCTATCTGCCCGACTATCCGATGGGCCACCTCGTGGCGTTCCAGATCGAGGAGCATCTGCGCAAGAGCCCCGCCATCGGACCGGAGATAGAGCGGATGACGAGCTATGGCGCGGTGCCCCCGGACTTGTGGATGAAGCATGCGACGGGGGCGCCGGTGAGCGCCGCGCCGCTGTTGCGGGCCACCGAGGCGGCGCTCGCGAGCGGGCAGGGCCGGTGAGCCGCGGGCGGCCCGCGCGCCTTGAGTGCCGGCCGACTCGCGCGCGGTGGCGCGCGCATCCTCCTCGGCGCAGGCGGGGTGCATTGCGCCTCCTCCGGCCACCTCTAGAAGCACCGCATTGGATCCCGCTCCGCGCGGCCCAGGCCAGCCCAGGCGCAATGCAGAGCGTTCTCGCCTGGCGGAGGCCAGGCCCCACCGCGATCGATTGCGTTGAAGCGGACAATTCCGGGCCCCAGAAGCCCTTCCGGAGAGGGTCGCGGCAGGCGATTCGTTCACTTTCGCGCTCCCGAACGGCCTTCTGCCTGGCTGGGGCCGCGAAAAGACGCAATGCAAAGCGGTATGGCCTGGCCTCTGCCACAAAATGGCGCAATGCATTTCGTCTCTTGCACCTTCGGGCGCCGCGGGGGCGCTCGGTGATCGCCGCGCCGCCCGTGGAAGCCCCCGCGCCCCCGTCCGGATAGGTCCCACCTGCCACGAGCGGGGGATGGCGGGCGCCAGATCTCACTCCACCGAATGGGCCGGAAGCAGCAAGTGCTCGAATCTACTGGCGAGGCGAATCCGCGACTCCCTTGTATCTGAAGCCCTTCCCCCCGCTCACCTCGAGCGTAGCCTCCCGAGGAACGAGGGGGGCGAAGTCGAGAGGCCCCTAGAATCCGAGGCTCCCGCGGGTCGCCTCTACGCTCGGGATGACCGGCGGCCGGTTCGAATCGCTCGACGAGGCTCGCAGGGAGCCTGGGGCTCGCCCATCTGCGCGAGCCGCTTCCTAGAAGCCGCCGGAATGCCGAGCTTTGGCGAGCTTTGATGGAAAGCCCGAGCCCTGTTCCGCCCGCGGTGAACGGGCGGTTTCCTCGTATTTCGCGCCGAGCCTGCACACTCCTTGATGCCAAGGGCCCTTCGCGTCAGCAGGGTGGGGGAGAAGCCGTCGGGCGGGGGCTATCGAACGGGAGCGCCAGGGACGCCGGGTGGGCGCCTGGTCCGACGAGGCGAGCGTGGAGAACGAGCCGCCCAAGCTGGTCGATGAGCTCTACCTGGCGATGGTCGCCGCGCTTGCCGCGTATACGCGCCTGCCCATCGCCACCTACCGCGTCCAGCTCAACCACACCTTCGGGTTCCAGGCCGCCAAGGCCATCGTGCCCTATCTCGACAGCCTCGGTGTCAGCGACCTCTACACCTCGCCGTGCCTGAAGGCGCAGCGGGGCAGTCAGCACGGCTACGACGTCGTCGACCACGGCCAGCTCGACCCCGAGCTCGGCCGGCCCGAAGACCACGGTGCGCTCGCCGCCTCTCTGCGCGAGCGGGGCATGGGGCACCTGCTCGACTTCGTCCCCAACCACATGGCCATCGGGCCGGAGAACCCGGTCTGGATGGACGTCCTCGAGAACGGGCCGTCGTCCATCTATGCCTACTTCTTCGACATCGACTGGGATCCCATCCGCGAAGACCTGCGCAACAAGGTGCTCCTGCCCATCCTGGGCGACCAGTACGGCGCGGTGCTCGAGCGCGGCGAGCTGGTCCTCACCTTCGAGAACGGCAGCTTCCACATCGACTACTACGAGCACCGGTTCCCCGTGGCGCCGCGGCAATACACGCAAATCCTCAACCATCGGCTCGACGAGCTGCAGCGGGCGCTGCCGCAAGGCGAGGTCGCCTTCGAGGACCTGCTGTCGATCATCACCGCCCTCGGGAACCTGCCCCCCTCTCACGAGACCGACCAGGCGCGCATCGAGGAGCGCAACCGCGAGAAGGAGTCGATAAAACGCCGCCTCGTCGCGCTGTGCGAAGCCTCGCCGCAGCTCGAGGCCTTCATCCGCGAGAACGTGCGCCTCTTCAACGGCGTGCCGGGCGACCCGCACAGCTTCGACCTGCTCGACGCGCTGCTGCGCTCCCAGTCGTACCGCCTGGCGTACTGGAGGGTCGCCGCCGAGGAGATCAACTACCGGCGCTTCTTCGACATCAACAACCTGGCCGCCATCCGCATGGAGGACCCGCGGGTGCTGCACCAGGCGCACGCGCTGGTCCTCTCGCTCATCGCCGACCGCAAGGTGACCGGGCTGCGAATCGACCACCCCGACGGCCTCTACTGCCCGGCCGACTACTTCGAGGGGCTCCAGGAGGAGCTGGCCATCACGCTGTGCCGGCGGCTCTTCGTCGAGCGCAGGCCCGGCGCCACCGAAGGGGCGAGCGACGAGGAGTGGGCCGCGCTCGAGCCGGCCTTGCGCGAGCGCTACCGCGCCGACGCGGCCCGCGGCGCCGACTCGCCGGTCTTTCGGCCCCTCTACGTCGTCGTCGAGAAGATCCTCGCCAACCAGGAGAACATCCCGCCGGGTTGGGCGGTGCACGGGACGACCGGCTACGACTTCATGAACGCGGTCAACGACGTGCAGGTGGACGAGCGCAACGTGCGCGCGGTCGACGAGACCTTCGCCCGCTTCACCGGCCTCGACCTCTCCTACGCCGAGCTCGTCTACCAAAAGCGCCGGCAGACGATGGGCGACTCGATGTCGAGCGAGCTCAACATGCTCGCCCGGCAGTTGAGCCGCATCTCCGAGCACGACCGGCGCACCCGCGACTTCACCCTCAACAGCCTGCGGCGGGCGCTGATGGAGGTCATCGCCTGTTTCCCGGTCTACCGCACCTACCGGGCGAGCGACGGGGCGCCGGCCGACGAGCACGACCGCGGCGCGGTCGAGGCGGCGCTGCGCCTGGCGAGGCGGCGCAACCCGACCATCAACGCGTCGATCTTCAACTTCATCCGCGAGGTGCTCCTCGGCCTCGGCGACGGGCGGATCACCGAGGAGGCGGCCGCCGAACGTCTCCAGTTCGTGCTCAAGCTGCAGCAGTTCACCTCGCCGGTGATGGCCAAGTCGGTCGAGGACACCGCGTTCTACATCTACAACCGGCTCGTCTCGCTCAACGAGGTGGGCGGCGAGCCCGACGAGTTCGGGATCATCGTCGAGGACTTCCACGAGCGTAACGAAGAGCGCGCCTCGCGCTGGCCCGCCGCGCTGATCGGGTCGACGACCCACGACACCAAGCGCAGCGAGGACGTGCGCGCCCGCATCAACGTCCTCTCGGAGATCCCCGGCGAGTGGAAGAAGAGGTTGTCGGTCTGGTCGCGCCTCAACCGCCGCTTCAAGCAGAACGTGGGCGACCTGCTCGCCCCCGACCGCAACGAGGAGATCCTGCTCTACCAGACGCTGCTCGGCACCTGGCCCTTCGGCGAGCTCGAAGGCGAGCGGCTCGAGACCTATCGCGGCCGCATCCAGGCCTACATGCAGAAGGCGGTCAAGGAGGCCAAGGTCAACACCGGCTGGTTCAACCCGCACGAGGAGTGGGAGCGCGCCGTCGCCTCGTTCATCGACTCGGTCCTCGACTCCCGGCTCTCCGAGCGGTTCTGGCGCGACTTCGTGCCCTTCCAGAGGCGCATCGCCTTGGCCGGCGCGTACAACTCGCTCGCGCAGCTCGTCCTGAAGCTCGCCTCGCCCGGGGTCGCCGACCTCTACCAGGGCAACGAATTGTGGGACTTCAGCCTGGTCGACCCCGACAACCGGCGGCCGGTCGACTTCAAGCTGCGCGCGAGGATGCTCGCGGAGCTCGACGCGCGCCTGCCCGCGGGCTGTCAGGCGCTCACCCGAGAGCTGCACGCCTCGTTCGAGGACGGGCGCATCAAGCTCTACGTCACCAGCCAGGGTCTGCGGCTGCGGCGGCGGTTCCCCGAGCTGCTGCGCGACGGGCGCTACCTGCCTCTGGTGATCCGAGGCGAGCGCACCCTGCACGCCATCGGCCTGGCGCGGCGCAACGGCGAGCAGAGCGCGGTCGCCGTCGTCCCGAGGCTGCTCGCCGAGCTGCTCGACCGCTTCGGCTCACCCTGCGAGGAGCGGCTGTGGGCCGACACCTTCGTGCGCGTCCCCTTCGCCGTGACCGGTCAGCGGTTCGTCGAGGTCTTCACCGGACGTCGGCTCGAGCTGGCCGAGCACGAGGGCTACTCCGGGTTCTTCCTGCGCGACGCGTTCTCGGGCTTTCCCGTCTTCCTCGCGATTCCCGAGGAGCAGGCGGAAGTCGGGTGAGAAGCGCGCTGCGCGGAAGCGAGCCCCCGCTCGGCTCCGCCCGGCGTGCCGCCTCCCGACTCCCAACTCACAACCTGTTCCTCGGTATACCCTCCGGGCGCTCACCCTGGAGGTACAGCGTGAAAACGGCCTTCACCTACGACGTCGCCGCATCGACCCTTCACGACGCGACGAGCACCGCGCGCATCCTCGCCGAGCACGAGCGGGCGCTCTCCGAGGCCGGGGGCGCCCGGCGCGGGTTTGCAGACGCGCCCCACGGCGATCCGCTCTTCCACGTCGTCTTGACCGGCGGCACCGAGGGCATCGTGCTCGAGCGCATAGAGCGCCGGCGCGCGCTCGCCGGGCGAGAGCCGGTCGTGCTCGTCGCGCACCCGCTCCACAATTCGCTGCCGGCGAGCCTGGAGATCCTGGCGCGGGTGCGGCGCGACGGCGGCATCGGGCGCATCGTCTTCCTCTCCGGCGATTTGGCTGCGGATCGTGAGCGACTCGCGCAGGCAGCGACGCTTAGCGCCGTCTCCCTCGGGCTGCGCCTGGCGCGGATCGGCGCCATCGGAGGCCCTTCGGATTGGCTCGTCGCCAGCGCCCACGACGCCGAGACGGTGCGCGCGAGCTGGGGTTCAGAGCTGGTGGCCTTGGCTTTCGAGCCGATCTTCGAGCGGATGGCGGTCAACGACGCCGACAGGGACCAGGCGCGCCAATTCGCCGAGCGCGCCCGCGGGTGCCGTGAGCCCGACCTCGAGACGCTCGCGCAGGCGATGGCCGTCTACCGCGTCCTGCGCGAGACGGTCGAGGCGCAGCGGCTCGACGCGATCACCGTCCGCTGCTTCGAGCTCGTCGTGCGCGAGCGGACCACGAGCTGCATCGCGCTCTCGCGGCTGTGTGACGAGGGCGTGCCCGCCGGATGCGAAGGCGACGTGCCCTCGGTGCTTAGCCTGCTGTGGCTTTATCGCCTCACCGGCGAGATGCCGTGGATGGCCAACCCGTCGCGCGTCGATCTCTCGACCGGCGAGATCCTCCTCGCCCACTGCACCGTGCCGTGTGGCTGCGTCCGTTCGTTTGAGCTGCGCTCACACTTCGAGTCGGGCCTGGGCGTGGCGATATCCGGCGAGCTTGCGCCCGGGCCGGTGACGTTGGTGCGCCTCGGCGGCGCGCGGCTCGAGGCTGTCTGGATCTGCGAGGGCGAGCTCATCGCGTCGGGGACCGAGGAGGGGCTGTGCCGTACGCAGGCGCGCATTCGCGCCGACAAAGCGATGCTCGCGGAGCTGCTCGAGCGGCCGCTCGGCAACCACCTGGTCGTCCTGCGCGGGCACCAGGCCGAGCTGGTGCGCGCCTCGCGGCGGTTCGTGCTCGGCCGCGAGGACTGAAGAGGGGGCGAGGATTCCTTCGCGTGGTGGCCCGTCGGCCCGGCCGCCCGGTCACCCCGAGCGTAGCCTCCCGAAGAACGAGGGAGGCGGAGTCGAGGGGTCTCCTCGACTCCGCCCTCAATCAACCGCACCGCGCGCTCGACCTCCGCCGTAATCCTTTTCGAGCGCCGTGAGCGCTGGCCGCCGATCGATTGAAGTCGTATGCGCAATTCGAGGGAGCGAGTCGCCGCGAGCAGCGGTGGCCCGCCCCCTCCCCTCCCAAACGGCCCGCATTCCAGCGTGCACGCCGCGGACTTGGTTGCGCGGGCCTGGGAGGGGCGATCGCGTGTGCTGGCCTTCTGCATTCCGGCTTGATCGCGCTGCAGTACGCCTGGACGCATCACGGCGTCCCAGCACTCGCGAGCGCTGCTCGAACAAGCGACGAGTCCTCGCACCGTCAAGGGCGATCGCCTCTCCCAGGCGCGCCCTCGATGATCGAGTCGAGCACGGTCGTCGCGCGCGCCGTTTGGGAGAGGAGGGTGAGGGCCAGCGGTCTCGGCGGTGCCTCCGCTGCACCGTTCCCTCCAATGACTCAGCGGGCAGAAGCCCTGCACGGCGCTCGGGCCTCTCGACCTCGCTCGAGGTGAACGGAGGGGGCGGGCCGAGCTCAAGAAGACTTCCCGACACGCGCTCGAGCCGAGACCCCTGCGAATGCCTGCGGACTACTGCCCGGCGTCGGCACCGCCGTCGGGCGCGCCCGCGTCGACCAGGCCAGCGTCGGTCTCCTCGTAGGGATCGATGTCCGGATTGGGCGCGGCTCCGCAGGAGGTGAGGGCGGCGAGCGCGGCTGCGGTCCCCAGCGCGGCGAGCGCCCGGCGGGTCGTGGTCGGATAGGCCGGGTCTGCGTTCGGTCTGCGGCTTCTGAAACTGCGCTTGGCGCCCATCGCTCATCCTCTCGGTCGGCCTGTTTTGGTCTGCAGGAGGGTAGCAGCCGCTTTGCTGTCGCCGAACCTGTCCGGCCCCGGGTTCGTCGCGCTCGCGAGGCTGCGCGCCGGCTGACCGGTTATCGCTCAAGGGGCTCTTCGACAGATCTTCAGCCCTCGCGGCGCCGAGGTGAGGGCAGGTCAGTCGGCCTGCTCGATCGGTTTCGAGGCGAGTGAGACCACCAGAGACTCGACTTCGCGGATGGCGTGCGGGTCGCTGGAGAGCAGCCGCACCGTCCGTTCGGCGTCGAGCACGGCGACGGTGGGGACCGCTTCGAGCCGCGCCAGGCGCTCTGCCTTCCGCGCGCCAGGATCGGCGAGCACCTCGAAGGTGAGGCCGAGCTCGCCGACGAAGGGCGCGACGAACCGCTGGTCCTCGTCGATGGCGACGCCGATGGCCTCCACGCCCTGGGCCGCGAGCTCGGAGTGGAGCTTCTCGACCTGCGTGAGCACCGCGCGGGCCGCTTCGGACCAGGTCGCGAAGAAGACCACGACGACGACCTTCCCCGGGCGCTCGAGCTGGAGCGAAAGCTCGGCCTCCAGACCGTGGCGCGCCTGGCCGAGCGGAGCTCCCTCCACGAGCGCGGGGGGAGGAGCCGCCGAGCAGGCGATCAGCGTCGCCAGCGCGAGGAGCGAGGCCGGGCGCATCATTGGAGCGCGACGAGCAGCTTGTCGATGAGCCCGCCGAAGGCGCCGTTGGACATGACCAGCAGCACGTCCCCTGGCTTCGCCTCGGCCTTGACCAGCGCGACGATCTCCGCGACGTCGGCCGCCGCGGTCGCGGACACGCCGTTCGCCGTGATGTTCTTCGCGAGCTGGCCCACGTCGAGCATCTCGTCCGCCGGGACCTTGTCGGTCGGCAGCGGGGTGGCGATGACCGCGCGGCTCGCCCCGGTGAACGCGCGGGCGTACTCGGCTTGGTGGATGTTGCGGCGGCTCGTGTTCGAGCGCGGCTCGAAGATCGCCCAGAGCCTGTGGCCGGGGTAGCGCGCGCCGATGGCGGCGATGGTCTCGCGCACCGCGGTCGGATGATGGGCGAAGTCGTCGATGACGAAGACGCCGTTGGGCTCGCCGCGCAGCTCCTGCCGGCGCTTGACGCCGCGGAACGACGCGAGCCCCTTGTCGATCTCCTCTATCGAGAGCCCGAGCGAGGTGGCGAGCGCGATGACGCCGAGGGCGTTCTCGACGTTGTGGGGACCGCCGACCGCGAGGTTGACCCGGCCGAGCTTGACGCCCTTGTGCACCACGTCGAAGAAGGCGCCGCCCGCGCCGTGCGTCAGCCCGTCGGCATGCCAGTCGGCGCCGGTCGCCCCGGCGTAGGTCTCGACCTTGGCGCGGCAGGCCCGGGCGAGCTCGACCGCCCGCGGATAGGCCGCGCAGACCGCGAGGTAGCCGTCCTCGGGCAGGAGCGCGACGAACCTCTCGAACGAGGAGCAGTAGTGGGCCATGTCGCGGTAGATGTCGGCGTGGTCGAACTCGAGGCTGGTGAAGATGGCGCTGCGGGGCCGGTAGTGGAGGAACTTGGGCCCTTTGTCGAAGTAGGCGGTGTCGTACTCGTCGCCCTCGACGACGAAGTGCTCGCCGGCGCCGACCTTGAAGTTGGCCCCGAAGTCGAGCGAGACCCCGCCGACGAGCATCGAGGGGTCGCGGCCGGCGGCCGAGAGTACGTGGGCGAGCATCGCGGTGGTGGTCGTCTTGCCGTGCGTGCCGGCGACGACCAGCGAGTGCTTCTCGCCGATGCACAGCTCCCCGAGCGCGGCCGGGAAGCTCATGTGCGGCAGGCCCCGCTCGCGCACCGCGGTCGCCTCGGGGTTCACCTGGCGGATGACGTTGCCGACGATGACCAGGTCAGGCTTGGCCTCATCGAGGTTCTCGGGCTTGTAGCCGAGCATCGTCCTCACTCCCCAGCCCTCGAGCATGTCGCTCATCGGCGGGTAGACGTTCTCGTCGCTGCCGGTGACGGTGAAGCCCTGAGCCGCGAGCATGCCGGCGAACGAGCCCATGCCCGTGCCGCAGACTCCGAGCAGGTGGATGCGGTGGATCTCTTTGCGGTCGACGCGGGTGACGATGGGCATGGCAGTTGTGAGTTCTGAGTTGGGAGTTGTGAGGTTGGGGCGCATGGCAATGCGCTCGTCCGGAAATCGAGCACGAGCTCGGTTGGTGCCTGCTCTTCGGTCAAATCTCTTCTGTGCGCTCCGTGTTCCCGGCTGCGGCCCGCCATCGGCTCCAGCGGCGGCTTGCTACTCGGGCACTCCTTCGAGCCCGAACGCTTCGATGACCGTGTCGTGGAAGCGGGGCCGGAATTCGCGGATGGCCACGTTGGCCCGGGTCGGGTGGACGCGGTTGGTGAGCAGCGCCACCGAGAGCTGCCGCCGCAGGTCGATCCAGACGCTGGTGCCGGTGAAGCCGAGATGCCCGACGGCCCGCGAGCTGGCGATGTAGCGCCCGGCCGAGGAGGCGCCGGGCGTCGGGGTGTCGAAACCGAGCGCACGCGAGGTCCCGGGCGTCGAGTCGAGGGTGCAGAAGCGCTCCCAGACCTCGGGAGGCGCGATGCGCATCGCGCCGGCGAGCTCTTCGATGACCGCGTTGCCCCACGCCGCGACGTCGCGCGCGGTTCCAAAGAGCCCGGCGTGCCCCGCGACGCCGCCCATGACGAAGGCGTTGTCGTCGTTCACCTCGCCTGCCCGATCACGCGGCACGGCGTCGGGCGGCGGCGCAGGGACGAGCTGCTCCTGCCCGGGCGCCGGCTCGTTGGGCCGGTAGACGCCGGTCGCGGCGATGACCGGCGCCTTGCGTGGCGCCCGGTCCAGCGGCCGGAACATCAACGACTCGAGCCGCAGCTCGGGGAGGATGTCGCGCTCGACGAAGGCGTCGAGCCGCTGCCCGGTCACCTCTTCGATGACGCGCCCCAGGGCGATGAAGCCGAGGTCGGTGTAGACCGCCTTCGTCCCGGGCGGCTGCTCGAGCTCGGTCGCCTCGATGGCCTCGAAGACCATGGCGCGCCCGCGCCGGCAGGCGCGGGCGGTCTTCTCCGGGTCGCGCTCCTCGGCGAAGAGCGGCTCCCCGCCCGGATCGGCCGCGACGTCGAGGTACACCGGCTTCCAGGCCGGCAGGCCCGACGAGTGGGCGAGCAGGTGGCGCACGGTGACGGCGCGTTTGCCGGCGCGGGCGAATTCGGGCCAGAAGCGCGCAACGGATTCGTCCAACGAAATCGCGCCGCGGGCCACGAGCGCCACGGTCGCGGTGGTGGTCGCGACGACCTTGGTGACTGAGGCGAGGTCGAAGAGGGCGTCGTCGGAGAGCGGGATGCGAGCGGGGAGCCGCTGCGCGTCGCCGATGACCGAGGCGTGGATCAGCTTGCCGCGCAGGAAGACGGCGGCGGCGGCGCCCGGAAAGACGCCTGCCTCCACACCCTCCTCGAGCGCTCTGGCAATCTCCGGCACCGACGGTGCCCGTTCGTCGCTTTGCTTGGACTTCATGCCACCGCCCCCTCGAGAAAGGTGAGTGTTCCTTCGCTTCCATCCAGCCGAGCGCGGGCGCCCAGGGCAAAAGACTGATTGTCGTCGCCGTGGCCGGCCGGCAGGCCCATGACACAGGGTAGCCCAGTCGCCGAAGCGAGCTCGCGGATGACCCGGTCGCCGGCCAGGTCCTTGTCGTCGCAGCCGGTGAAGGTTCCGAGCGCCAGCCCTGCGATCCGCCGGAAGGCGCCGGCAAGGGCGAGGTGGTGCCACATCCGATCGAGTCGGTACGGCCGCTCCGTCACGTCTTCGAAGAAGAGGATGGCGCCGTCGAGCCGGGGCATGAACGGAGTGCCCAACAGTCGGGTGAGCACCGAGAGGTTGCCGCCGACGACCTGCGCTTCGGCGACGCCTCGGGCGATCGGCTCCCCGCGCAGCACGGGCCGCTCGCTCGGCGACTCGAGCAGGCGGAAGAGCGGCTCGGCGACCCGCGCTCCGAGTGCTCCGAGTTGGGTGACGACCGGGCCGTGGACGCTGGTGCGTCCGGCTGCCTGGAAGGCCGCGTGGAGCGCGGTGATGTCCGAGAAGCCGACGAGCAGCTTGTTCGCCTGTGGCAGCTTGAGCCCTTCGAGCAGGCGCATCGCGCCGTAGCCGCCCCTGGCGCAGAAGACCGCGCGCACCTCGGGCGACTCGAGTGCCTCGGCCAACTCGTTCTGGCGCCGCGCGTCGGAGCCGGCCAGGTAGCGCGATGACTCGAAGAGGCCCGGGGTGAAGACGGGGCGATAGCGCGTCGAGAGCGCTTCGAGCCCGCGCTCGAACGACGTGCGGTCGAATGGGCTCGCGGGAGCAACGACGGCGACCGAGTCGCCGGGCCGGAGGGCTGGCGGACGCAACATGGAAGCTGAGTCAGTCACGGTCGGGGCACGATACCAACGAAGCGGCGCGGCGGGCACCCAATCTGGCGGGCCGAGGAGTTGGGAAACTCCCCACGGCTGGGATCGATCGGGCGATCGCCGCCTTCCACGCATGAGCAGGCTGGATGGTGACGGTCGCACGTGCGATTGGCACCCGGCGGTGCGCGTGCCCGACGGTCCTGCGGCAGGCCGTCCAGGGCGGCAGCCAAGTGCGTGGCGAGCGCCAAGAGCGGCAGGGGAGCGAGAAGCGTGTCGCTTCCTTGACGGCATCGCCGGACTGACCGGATAGTGACGGCGTGTCACGAACGCTCTGGTGCCCGTCCTGTGGGACGACTCGCGATCCGACGCAGCCCGAGTGCCCGGAGTGCGGCGAGCCCGTGCGCGTCGATCCCGACGAGATCATCGAGGACGTGCTCGTCAGGCGCGGTCGGCGCCGCTTTCCCATCCCCTGGGGCCTTTTCATCCTGCTCGGTCTGTACTTCGGCGGAGTCTGGGGATTCCTGCGCTACGAGTACTACAACGCGCCCGAGTACAAGGCCGCGCGGCATCTGCGCATCGCGGGGCAGATGCTCGGCGAGGACAACGGGATGACCGCCGAGGCCTCCGACCTGCTCAAAGCGCTCGACCACCTGCTCGCCGCTCTGAGCGCGTATCCCGACGATCCCCTGGCGCACCAGCGCATCGAGGCGGTCGTGCGGCGGCTGCAGGAGCGCAACACGAAGCTGCCGGGAGAGAAGCAGAAGCAGATAGACGCCCTGGCGCTGCGCTACCGGCGGATGAACGAGCGGGGCAGCGAGCTGTTGATCGTCGGTCCCCGCGATCTCTGGAACGTCGACTACGCGCTCGAGATGCCCGGGCGCATCGCCCGCTACTCGGTCTTTGGCGGCGTGATCATCCTGCTGATCTGGATCTACAAGAGCTGGCAGGATCGCAGGTACCTCGAGCGGATGGTCGCCGAGCGAATGGAGGGGCGCCGCGAGGAGATCGCGGAGTCGAGCTCCAGGCGGCAGCGAAGAAGGCGCTGAGGAATGCGCTTGCCCCCGTCCCGGCCGACCATGCGACCGGGCCCGATGCTCTGGCGCTATCCTGTCCCCCTGTCCGACAGCGGCGGCCGCCCCCGCGGTCGCTTTCAGAGGCTTTGTTCATGTCAGTCGCCCAGTTCCTTGCCACGGTGTCCGGCTTCAGCGTCATCGAGCCCGACGACCTCGACCAGATCTCCGCGCTCATGGAGCAGCGCGTCTATCGGCCCGGCCAATACCTTATCCGGCGCGGCGAGCCGGGCGACGCGATGTACGTCATTCGCAACGGGCACGTCCGGGTGCCGCTGCTCGACGCCTACGGTAACGAGCGCAGCGTCTTTCGCCTTGGGGAAGGCGACTGCGTCGGCGAGATGGCGCTGCTCACCGGCGAGCCGCGCAACGCCGACGTGATCGCCGAGACCGACGTACGTGCGGTGGTCATCCACCGCGCCGTGCTGCGCCCGATGCTCAACGACTACCCGCAACTCGCCGGCTTCCTCACCGAGATTCTCGGCAAGAGGCTCGAGGAGGGCGGCAGCTTCGAGCGGGTCGGCAAGTACCGGCTGCTCGGCAAGATAGGCGAGGGTGCCTCGAGCAAGGTTTACGAGGCGCTGCACCCCGGGCTCGGGCGCGCCGTCGCGGTGAAGATGCTGGCGCACTCGCTCGCCTACTCCCCGGCCTTCTGCGACCGCTTCCTCGAAGAGGCGCGGCTCGTCGCGGGGCTGACGCACCCGAACATCGTGCAGGTCTATGACACCGAGGCGGCGTGGGCGACCTGGTTCATCGTCATGGAGAAGGTGGCGGGGACCGACCTCGCGCGCCTGCTCAGGGCCCGGGGCGCGCTGCCGCCGGCCGAGGCCGCCGCCATCCTGCGGCAGCTCGCCGCCGCCCTCGCCTTTGCCCACTCGCGAGGCATCGTGCACCGCGACGTCAAGCCGGCCAACGTGGCCATCGACGCGCAGGGCCACGTCAAGCTGATGGACTTCGGCCTCGCGCGCCCGATACCGCGCGAGCCGGGGAAGGCGCGCGCGCGCTCGATAGACGGGACCCCGCAATACGTCGCGCCGGAGACCGCGACCGGCCGGCAGGCCGATGGGCGGGCCGACATCTACGCCTTCGGCGTGATGGCGTTCGAGATGCTCACCGGGCGGCTGCCGTTTCTCGAGACGAACGTCGTCGCCCTCCTCAAGGCGCACATCTGCGACGCGCCGCCGGACATCGCAGCGCTCAGGCCGGACCTGCCTCCGTCGCTGGTCGAGCTCGTGCGCGGCACTCTGGCCAAGAGGCCCGAAGACCGGCTGTCGAATTGGGAGCGGATAGAGCACCTGCTCGATCTCGACGGGAGCGCGGGACCCGGGCCTGCTGCGGTCGAGGAGATCGTGCGGCTGCGCTTCCCGCCCGAGGCCTCAGGGCGCGTGGAGCGCGCCCTGCAGACTCTCGCTGCCGAATTGGGACGTGAGCCGGGGGTTGAGCTGGCCAGGGCCCGGCTCGAGGCGGCAAAGGCCGGAGGGCGCTGAGGCGGCGGCCCTTCGCCGACAGACAGCCTGAATCGAACCGGCCTCGCCGACCGCCTTCGGGACTAGAACCTCCGAGCCATGAAGAACACCGCTGCAGCCGCCAACAGCACCCAGAAGATGACGTCCCAGACCTTGCCAGTGGTGCCCTTGGCCTTCTTGGGGTTGCCGGTCGCGACGTTCTTGAAGCCGCCGCGCAGCGACATCATCAGCCCACCGCCGCTGCTCTCGGCGCCGCTCGAGGGGCCCGAGCCTGACTTCTTCTTCCGCTTGCTGCGTTGCTTGGCCATTGCTTGCTCCTGCTCAGGGCACTCCAGCCCCGGCTCGCCTTGACCCTATCGAGTTGCTGCTCGCTCTTCTTCTCACAACCCTCGCCCAGCAGCGTGCGCCGACGACGAACCGAGCAAGCGTGCGTGTATGCGCTCACTTGAGCAAGTGGGCGTGCGACAGGCATCGGCGCGCAGGCGCTCGCGGCTCCGGGGGCTTCGGGGCGCTGGACTATAGATCCCCAGTGCCTGGCGAAGCATTCCCTGCGTCATCCGAGCACGGCCCTATTCTTCAGCTAGCCGAAGGGGCGAAGCGTTCCCGGATGGTCGGGCACTGTAGGAACGGTCAACCGCCTGGCATCGCGCAGGCTTTGAGCCACGCGCGCGCACGCCCGGGCGTGCGCGCTACCCGCCGCGGCATCAGTCGCGCGGGGGCGGAGGGCGAGGTGCGCCTCGGCCCGATGGATTAGCGCACTGGCTGGATCGCGAAGACGGTGATCGAGTTGGGGAAGGTGCGGATCTGCTTCGTGGCCGCCGCGAGCGGGTCGCCGCTGCCCACGACCGCGGTCAAGGTGGTGGCGGGAACGTCGAAGAAGAAGAAGCGGCCAGTGTCGGTCGTTGCGCTCGCCTCGGCATCGACGCCGACCAAGCCCGGATGGCTGTAGAAAGCCGGGGTCAAGGTGCTGAGCGCGGCGGTCGCTCCCTGGATGCGCAGCGACGGCGTGTGGCAGTCGTAGGCCTGCCCGTCGACGCCTGCGCGGCCCGCGAGAGGAGTCTGGCCCGCGCCTTCGGTCAAGGTTCCCCAGAGGCGTTGATCGTAGGAGAACAGCACGAACGGCTCGACGACTCCGTCCTGGGCGAGGGCGGCCTGCACGTCGAAGTAGTGCCAGGTGGGCAGGCCTTCATCGCCCTCGGAAAAGGCGACGAGCTCGACGCCGGTGGGGATGGTCTCGAGGTCGAAGGCGCCGGCCTCGCTGTCGCCGATCATCGCGAGGCTGATCACCGTCTCGGCCAGCGGCTGTGCTTCGGAAGGGTCGCGGTGGAGGTCGTCGGCGAGGAACACCTTCAGCGTGTAGCCGACGGTGCGCTCAGTCGGTGTACCGGCCGGACTGGCCAGGTAGCCCTTGAGCCGGACGGTCGGGCCGGGCGTGGTCGCCGACGGTTCGAGGTAGCAGGAGAGATCGGCGGCGACCTCGGTGCCGCTCTCGATGACGGTGCCGCCCGGAGGCGCCGACAGACAGGCGCCATGGACACAGCTTCGCTCTTCACCCGAGCAGTCGGCCGTCGTCGCGCACGCGGGCTGCTTGACGCACAGTCCGCTCGCCTCGTCGCAGGATTCGCCGGGCGCGCAAGGTTGCTCACTGCTGCAGCGGGTGAGGCAGCCGCGCACCGGGTCGCAGCCGAGCCCGAGCCGGCTGCAGTCGTCGAGGAGAACCAGGCTGCCTTGGTGGCAGGCCTGGAGCGCGCCGTCGATGCAGCGCAGGTGGCTGCCTGAACAGGATTCGCCGAGTCCGGCATCCGGGACCAAGCCCGCGTCCGGTTCGGCTGTCCCGGGCGTTTGGCAGACACCTCCGTTGCACTCGAACCCCTCTTCGCACGGGTGGTCCGAGTCGCAGGCCTTTCCCGCGAGGTCGACCTCGGGCATCGGGCAGGCGATGGCGAAACAGCAGCAGATGGTCAGGGGCGCAAGCAGCAGAGAGGTGCGCATGGCGAACAGTGTATCTCGGATGCCCCGGCTTTGAAGCCCGCGCCGACGACGGGCGGAGGGTCGGCGGCGGGGATGGGCAAGGTTTCTTCGGTTCGAGGAGGCGGCGAAAGAATCCTCTGCGCCAAGCCCGCTGAACCCGGGTTCTCGGCCCCCGGCCTCTTCCGGCCGGGGGCGCTGGGCTATGCCTCGCGCCTTCGTTCCGAGGCGTCAGGCTTTAGAACTGGGCACAGAAGATGGATGGATTACTCGGGGAAACGCACTGGCCTGCCGAGCAGATACATCCGTTCCCACAGGGCTGGCCGGTGCATTCGGCTGAACCGCAGGTCCCGAAGCAGGGATACGGCAGACAGCGGCCGCGGCCATCGCAGCTTCCCAAGCCGTGATTGCAGCTCGTGCCTGCGCTTCTGTCGCTCCAGTCGGTTCTGGTCAGATAGGCGTCGCAGTGCTGGCAGTCATTGAGCGGATTGGTGGCCCCTTGAGCGTAGGTTTCACCCGCGATGGTGCACTTGGTTGCGCTGAATAGGACGCAGGCGTTGTCGATGCACGACGCGGGCGAGCGGCACTCGGAGGTGACCGTACATCTCGTCGCGCACTGGGCCGAGCCACTTGCGCAGCGGTACGGCGCACAGGACGGCTCTCCCAGGCCACCCATTCCCACGTTGCGGCAGGTTCCCTCGTAGCCCAACGTCCTGCAGGAATTGCAGGGTCCTTCGCAGGCCGAGTCGCAGCAGACCCCTTCGACGCAGTGGCCGCTCAGGCAGCGGTTGTGGGCGATGCAGGAGGCGCTGTTTCTGAGCTTCGGCATGCATTCGTTCGGCTCGGGGGTGCCATTGCACCAGAAGCCGGCGGCGCAGGTCGTGTCCGAGTTGCACGCTGTCGGGCAGGCCGACGAGCTGCCTGAGCAGGCGAAGGGCTCGCAGGCCGGCTCGCCCGCGGACCCGGCGGGGACGAGGGCGCAGCGACCCAACGAGCCGGCCAGGTTGCAGGCGTTGCAGCTTCCGTCGCAGGCTGTGTCGCAGCAGACCCCGTCGACGCAGTGGCCGCTCTGGCAGCTCGCGTCAGCGGTACACGCACTGCCGTCGGGCATCTTCTCTTCGCAGTGGCTGGGCCTGAAAGGGGGGCACCAATGGCTGGCTATGCAGTCTGCGTTCGATGAGCACTCGCGCGGGCACTTGGTCAGGGAGCCATCACAGAGGTACGGAGTGCAGGACGGATCGCCCGGGCTACCCGCGGGCAGCGCGGCACAATGCCCCGGTCGCAGCGCGGGCTGATTGCAGGAGTCGCAGGCGCCGTCGCAGGCCGTGTCGCAGCAGACCCCGTCGACGCAGTGGCCGCTCAGGCAGCGGTTGTCCGCAGTGCAGGCGACGCCGTCGGCGGATTGCTCTCTACAACTCCCATCGCGCGTGTCGCACCAGAAGCCGCTTGCGCAGTTGGCGTCGGAGGAACAGGCGAGCGGGCAGACCGAAGCGGTGCCCGAGCAAACAAGAGGCTCACACGGCGGGTTACCGATGGCTCCTGCGGGCGCGAGGGAGCACCTGCCCTCCAAGCCGGCCAGGTTGCAGGCGTTGCAGCTTCCGTCGCAGCTCGAGTCGCAGCAGACCCCGTCGACGCAGTGGCCGCTTTGGCAGCTCGCGTCGACGGTGCAGGCACTGCCGTTGGGCCTCTTCTCCTCGCAACGGCTGGGTCTCATATCGGTGCACCAGTGGCCGTCTATGCAGTCTGCGTTCGATGAGCATTCACGCGGGCAAGCCAGCAGGCTTCCGTCGCAGAGGTAGGGAGCGCAGGCCGGATCGCCCGGGCTGCCCGCGGGCACCGGCGAACAATGCCCAGGCCGAGTGCTGGCCTGGTTGCAGGAGTCGCAGGCGCCGTCGCAGGCGGTGTCGCAGCAGACCCCGTCGGCGCAGTGGCCGCTGACGCACTCGGCATCCGCGGCGCAGCGCAGGCCGTTCTCGAGCAGGGCCTCGCAGGTGCCGATTTCGGTCGAGCGCATCGAGCAGAAGTGGCCGCTCGCGCAGTCTGCGTTCGACCTGCAGGCCGTCGCACAAGTCGCGGAGTTGCCCGGGCAAAGATAGGGAGAGCACGAGGGCGAGCCCGCGCTGCCGTCCGGGGCCAGGGAGCAGGTTCCCTCCGAAGCGCTCAGATTGCAGGCATCGCAGGCACCTTCGCAGGCCGTGTCGCAGCAGACCCCGTCGACGCAGTGGCCGCTCAGGCAGCGGTTGTCGGCGGAGCAGGTGGTGCCGTTGGCTCGCTTCTCTCTGCAGGTTGTGGGGTCGCGTGTGTCGCAGTAATGGGTGCTCACGCAATCGGCGTCCGAGTCGCAGGTGCTCGGGCAGCTCTGGCTACTGCCGTCGCAGAGGAAAGGGCGGCAGGACGGATCGCCCGCACTCCCCGCGATCAGCGGCGAACAATGCCCCGGTCGCAGCGCGGGCTGATTGCAGGAGGCGCAAGCGTCATCACACGCCGTGTCGCAGCAGACCCCGTCGGCGCAGTGGCCGCTGGAGCAAGCGGCCGTTAATGCACTGCAGGGCTCGCCGAGGTCTGTCGCGGGCTCGCAGGTGCCCTCGGTAGGCGTGCGCATCGAGCAGAAGTAGTCCCTCGCGCAATCTGCACTCGAGGCGCAGACAGTCGCGCAGGCCGCAGACTCACCGGGGCAGAAGTACGGAGAGCAAGAGGGTGAGCCCGCGCTGCCGGCCGGAGCGAGGGAGCAGACTCCCTCGGTGCCGGCCAGGTTGCAGGCGTCGCAGGAGCCTTCGCAGGCCGAATCACAGCAGACCCCGTCGACGCAGTGGCCGCTGACGCACTCGGCCGCCACAGCGCAACTCTCGCCGTCGACCAACTGGGGCGAACAGACACCGGCCTCGGTGCAGTAGTGGGTGATCGCGCACTGCGGGTTCGTCTCGCAACTGGTCGGGCACGTCGCCGTCTGGCCGTCGCAGAGGTAGGCCCCGCAGGCGGGGTCTCCCACGCTGCCTTCGGTCATCGGCTCGCAGGTGCCCTCACGGCCCGCCTGGCCACAGGAGTCGCAGGGCTCGTCGCAGCCGGTCTCGCAGCAGAAGCCGTCGACGCAGTGGCCGCTTGCGCACTCCTGCGAAGCGAGGCACGAGGTGCCGTCCTCGCGGGCAGCCTCGCAGGTGGTGTTGCCGTTGCAGAAGGCGTCCGCATGACACTGCTCGGGCCCGGTGCAGACGGTGGCGCAGGTGCCGCCCTCTTCGCAGACGAAGGCGCCGCAGGCCGGGTCGGGGAAGCCGGCTGGGCGGTCGAGACAGGTGCCGGGGGTCATCGCGCAGCTTCGGCAGGGCCCCGCGCACTCGGTGTCGCAGCACAGTCCCTCGACGCACCAGTCGGAAAGGCAAGCGAGGTTCTGCGTGCAGGCGGCGCCGAGATCCCCGCGTGGCAGGCATTCACCGTCTTGCTCGTACTCATCGTCTGGGCATCCGGAGCAGCTACCTGCGACGCAGAGGTGCCCACCTTCGCAGGTGATTCCAACGCAGCGCCGGTCGGTGCATTCGCCCTCGACGCAGACCTCGCCGGCCGCGCAGGTCTCGTCCTGGCAACTGGTCGGATAACAGTCGCCCTTGATGCACACGTCGGTGCCGGTGCAGCTTACGCCGACACAGTCGACGACCTGGCAGGTGCCTCCGATGCAGACTTCGTCGGGCTGGCAACTCGAGCTCGCGCAGTCGTCCGGATAGCAGAGCCCCTCGACGCACCGTTCGTTCTCGGGACAGTCAACGGTCAGGCACGCTCGGGCGACGCACTCGTTCTCGACGCAAGCCTGCGTCTCCCGGCAGTTTTTGGCCGCGCAGTTCTCGTCGTAGCAATGATCGGCGATGCACACCTGCCCATCGGCACAGCTTCCCGCGCAGGGCACGATCGCGGCGTCTACGCCGGGTGTGTGCTCGGCGGGGACTTCTGAAGAGCAGCCTGCCAGCAGGAGCGCCAGCAAGGCCAGAGGAACGGTCGAATTCAGTGTCCAACGACAACAGGCTGACCTCTTCGCCATGGCGTCTCCGTGGCACGGGGGAATTGACGTCCTACTGTAGGCCGATTCGAATGCACCCAGCTTCAACTAAACTCGGTACATCTCTGCAATCAGTCATGAGGACGATGGCTCCGTGCGCGGGCACATCTCGGCTCGGGCAAGAGGACTTCGGCGAAGGTCGGAAAGGCGATCGCTTCGATCGCGCGAGTTGCGGGCGATAGCGGCAATGCATTCCCCTCGAAAGTCGAGCAAACTGGTTGTAGTCCTGGCGCTTCGCTTAGACTGACGAGTCATGCGAATTCGTGGATGATGGCCTTCGGGAGCTGTTCGCACTGCTGTCCGAGGGCGATGGACGCACTGGCAGAGCACGAAGCCCGACGCTCGGCGATGACGCCGCTCGCCGGTGCTCAGAGGGAAAGACACAGGAGGGACACGACATGACAACCGCACGCTGCCTGGTGCTGGCGACGGCAATCGTCACCGCGGTGTCGGGTGCGCCGGCCCTCGCCAACAGCACGAACCCGTATCTCCAGGCGGGTATCGACCTCTACCTTGACTTCGAATACGAGGCGGCGCTCGAGCAGCTCAAGAAAGCGGCGAGCCTCGAGAACAACGCGCGGTTCGACAAGATCCAAATCGGACTGTGGCTCGGGTACATCCGCATGGAGCTCGGCGACGAAGAAGGAGCCCGGGCTGACTTCATGACTGCCCTGCGGCTCGATCCGAAGCTCGAGCTTCCGGCGAAGGTCTCGCCCAAGGTCGCCGTCGTCTTCGAGAGCGCCCGCGACCAAGTCCTCGCGACCATTCCAATCGTGCCTCCGCCAGTCGCCATGGCCCCCGCCGAGCCACCGGTAGCTTCGACGCCTTCCGCGCCCGCGGAGAAGCCCGCGCCGGCCTCCGATCCGAATCTCGCTCGGTCGGCCGGGGTGTCGTCCGCCGTCCACCCTCCCGAGTCGGACCAGGGGAGGAAGGCCGAAGTCGCGCCACCCTCGGGTGAGGAGAGGGCGCGGGTGCTTCTCGCCCATTCCGAGCCGGTTCCCGCGGAAGCGATCAGCGGCCGGTCTCCAAGCCAGGTGGAGACCTACACGACTTCAGGTCGTGTGCTCGCATACGTCCTGGTTGGCGCCGGCGCGGTGCTCGCCGGCAGCGGCGCCTTTTTCGGCGCGCGCTCATCGAGTACGGCGGCTGAGGCCGAAGACGCCCATTTCCAGAGCGATGCCGCGAGCAGGCTCGATGCAGCCCAAGGGCAGGCGCTCACCGCCAACATCCTCTTCGGAGCGGCCGGGACCGCCGTCGTCGGCGGAATCATCTCGTTCCTGGCAGGCGGCCCATCGACCGAGTCATCCTCGAACTCGCAGGTGGACAGCACTCCTGAGCTGGAGCCGGCGGCGGCGCCGGCGAGGCGTGATGAAAGCGAGCGCGACCCTTTTGACCCCTTTGACTGACCGGCGGCGGGCTGCACCCCTGTAATCCGTCGACCACGAGCGCGGGCGACACGACCGTCTTCTGAGCTTGCGCTCCTTCGGGCCAACAAGTTGGTCTGCGAGAGGGTTCCGGTGGCAGTCGGCTTCGCAGCCGGCGCCCACGTCACGAGCCGCGGCGCTGTCGATGCTGAGAGTGCTCGACAGCGCGCGTGGCGCTCTCGGGCGCGGTGGTGAGCCTTTGCCGGGTGGCGGCGAACGGTGAACTGGCGTGGGGTCTTGCTACCTCTCGAGGTCTGCTTTGATGGGCAGGTCTTCCCCGGCCCTAATCCATACCGTGCGGATAACTTCCTTCTTCAAATCCGGATTGTACAAGCGCACCCGGTGCTCGCCCTCGTAGACAGTGATCCCATCGGGAAGCGGGGTCACCCCGCGCGCCCTGCCGTCGATTTCGACTCGCGCCCAGGGCCGCACGCGGAAGACGAGCTTGGCAGTGCCGAAGGTGATCGTCTCGGTTCTGCTTTCGCCGGGCGCGAGGGTGACGGTGAGCTTTCGCTCCAGGTTCTCGGCCGCGTTGTGGACCACCAGGGCGTGAGGCCCGGGCGATAGCTCCGCGAGCCGAACCGGTGTGGTGCCATGGTTCGTGCCGTCAACGCTGACCAGGCAGGGCGGGTCCGTCCGGACGACCAGAGTGGCGCTCTGCACAGCCACCGGAGGTGAATCCTTCTCGCTGAGTCGACCCTGAGCGACAACCGGCTCGCTCCGAAGGGGTTGTCCGCGGACAGGGGCCGGGTTCGTCGGCAGGGAAGACGCGGTCTTGGTGCCCCTAGAGCCACGGCCCGGTCTGCCTGAGGTTGGCTTCGTTGCGTCAGGCTTGGGCGATTTCGCAACGGTCGGAGGCGCTTCTTCGGCCGGCTCCGGCTTGGCTGCGGCGGTGGAACCGGTGCCTGGAGGCGCCTCTTCGACCGGCTCCGGCGCGGCGGCGGCGGTGGAACCGGTGCCCGGAGGCGCTCCTTCGGTCGGCTCCGGCTCGGCTGCGGCGGCGCGACCAGTGTCCGGAGGTGTCGCCGGCGGCTCGATCGCCAAGGCGGACGGGGTGTCGGCTTTCTGCTCGGCGATGGGAGTGGGCTCGAGTGAGGGGGCGAGGCGCATTGCATCGGTCGACAGCTCGTCGCCGAAGAGTGCGTAGCCGGCCGCCGCCACGGCGAGCGCGAGGCCGAGGCTGACGCCGATGAGCACCGGCTTGTTGCTTCGTCGACTAGCGGAGGCGGGCCTTTGCTCGGCATGTTCGAGGACCTGCCGCGCAAGGGACGGTGGGTCCGCCGGTTTGGACTTGAGCCGCGTCGCCTCAGCCGCAATGGAGCAGGCGCGGGGGGCGACCGGTGGCGGTGACTCCTGCTCTTGCCTGAGCTCGGTGGGCTCCTCCAACTCGCTGTCGGGCGAAGCGTCCTGCGGCGGCAGAGGAGAAGCGGCGGCCGCAGCGTCCCGTTGCGGGGGGATGGCTGGCCCCGGCGGGGCTGTCCGCAATGCCGGCGGGCCGGACGGTGACAGCTCGGCGACCAGCTTCGACAGATCGTAGGCGCCGATCGGAGTGCCGCACTCCATCAGGAAGCGCTCGAGATCCAACTGCATGGCGCGGCAGTCCGAGTAGCGATCCTCGCGGTCTTTCTGCAGAGCCCGCTCGATGATGGCCGACAACGCAGGGGGACAGTCGGGACGCTTTTCGAGAAGAGGTGCAGGGGGGGCGAAGAGGATGGCCTGCAGTGCGGCGACCTCGCTCGTCGAATCGAAGGGCTTCATCCCCGCGATGAGCTCGTAGAGAACGACGCCGAGCGAGAAGATGTCGGCCCTGCGATCGAGCGGCATTCCGCGGGCCTGCTCGGGTGCCATGTAGGAAAGCTTGCCCTTGATAGTGCCGGTCTGCGTCAGGTGCGATTGGTTTGCTGCCTTCACGATGCCGAAGTCGACGACTTTCACCCCTCCGGCGCGCGACAGCAGGATGTTGTCGGGGCTGACGTCGCGGTGGATGAGGTTGAGCGGTTGGCCACTGTCGTCGGCGAAGTCGTGGGCGAAGCCAAGGCCTTCGCACGCCAGAGAGATGATCTTCGCGGCGTGCTCGACCGGGATGGGGCGGCCGGACCTGGCCGCGCTGCGGCCCAAGGTGCGCAGGTTCGGGCCGTCGATGTACTCCATGGCGATGAAGTAGCTGTCTTCCTCCTCTCCGAGCTCGAAGATGGTAACGATGTTCGGGTGGTTGAGACGGGCGGCGAGGCGCGCCTCGTTGAGAAACATCTCGACGAAGCGCTCGTCCTCAGCGAGGTGGGGAAGGATGCGCTTCAGGACGAGCGTCTTCTGAAAACCGGCTGGACCATCGACCTTGGCCAGGAAGACTTCGGCCATGCCGCCGGTGGCAAGCTTGCCTACGAGATGAAACTTGCCGAATGTCTGAGAGTTGCCCACAAGGAGACTCCGTAGGAGAGCACGCAGGCGACGATAGCACTGCTCGGCAAGTTCCCCTCGTCTCCAGATCCGAGTCCTCTCGTCGCGGGTCGTGTCTTCTGCTTGTGGCCGGGGGCATGGGGCGCTCTTGATCCAGTCGGCCAGCGCCCGCGCAGTCCTGCGGCGCCGGGCGAACGAAGCCCCGACAGCCTGCGGCCGGTCCGCGAACGGTCTCGGCCCCAGAGAGCAGGCGCTGTGAGGCAGCGACCACGAGGGGTGCGAAAGACCGGGCCTCGCCTCCCGGATCGTCTGCCCGGTCTCGCGCCTGGCCGCTTGTTGTAGCGTTTGCGCGAGGACTGCCCTGCCTCGCGACCGCGCGCTCCCGAAGCGGTTGCTTCGTGGTAAACACTTTTCAACCTCGAAAGCGCTCTCGCTCCGGAAGTCGCGGGGACTCGGCGCGCCTCCGCCCCGACGCCATGATCCAGATGTTCCACGTCACCAAGCGCTATGGCCACGATTCGGTCGCCCTGAGTGACGTCAACCTCGCGATAGGCAAGGGAGAGTTCGTCTTCCTGACTGGACCTTCGGGTGCGGGCAAGACGACGCTGCTCAAGCTCGTCTTCTGCGCAGAGCGGCCGACCAGCGGCCAGTTGCTCGTCACCGGCCGCAACATCGCGCGCATCAAGGGCTCGGCGGCCGCGGTCCTGCGGCGCAGGATCGGAGTCGTCTTCCAGGACTTCAAGCTGCTGCCGGGGCGCACCGTGGCCGACAACGTCGCGCTCACCTTGGACGTGCTCGGCGTCTCGCGGCGTGATGGCAACCGCAAGGTCGCCGCGATGCTCAAGCAGGTCGGGCTCTCGCACAAATCGAACAGCTATCCGCCCAAGCTCTCCGGCGGCGAGCAGCAGCGGGTGGCGATCGCCCGCGCGCTCGTCAACGATCCGGCAATCCTGCTGGCCGACGAGCCGACCGGCAACCTGGACCCCAAGCTGACGCTCGAGATCATGGACCTGCTGCGCGATTTCTCGGCGCGCGGCACCACGGTCGTCATCGCCACCCACGACAACAGCCTTATCGAGCGCTACCAGACGCGCACCATCGGTTTGAAGGAGGGACGCATCGTCGAGGACAGCGACTTCGTGCGCTCGGAGGCGCTGCTGTGATGCCGCGCGGCCATAACGCCGCTGCATCGCCGCGCCGCCGCTCCAAAGGGGAGCGTGCCTAGTGGTCAAGCTGCTCTACTTCCTGCGCGCGGCGTTCGCCGGGCTCCGGATGAGCCCGTTCGTCCACTTCGTCGCCTCGCTCGCGATAGGGGTCGCGCTCTTCTCTGCCGGCCTGTCGCGCCACGGGGTGCGCATCGTCAACTCGGTGCTCGACTCGTGGGGCGCCGAGGCCGAAATCACCCTCTATCTGAAGAGCGAGGTCACGCCGGAGGCCGCGCAGGCGCTCGTCGTGCGGGTTGGGCAGGAGGAAGGCGGACAAGTCCGGCTGGTCACTCCGGAGGCGGCGATCGAGCGGCTGCGCGCCGAATTCGGCGAAGCGGGCGGTGTGCTCGAGAACCTGCCGAAGAACCCTCTGCCCTGGTCCGTCGAGCTCAACCCTCCGGCCGGTCAGCGCAGCGCGAGCGCCATCGCGGTACTCGCTGCCCGCTGGGCCCAGGCGCCGGAGATCGAATCGGTCGAGTACGGGCGCGAGTGGCTGGAGAGGCTCGAGTCGCTGGCCACCGCGGCCCGGGGTGCCGGCGCGTTGGTGCTGCTCATCGTCCTTGCTGCCGCCGTGGTGGTCGTCGCCGCCACCTTGCAGCTCGCCATCTACGCGCGCCGCGAGGAGATAGAGATCCAGAAGCTCGTCGGCGCCACCGACGCCTTCGTCAAGGCGCCGTTCCTCTTCGAGGGCATCATCCAGGGGCTCTTCGGCGCCTCGCTCGCCGCCGGCGGGCTTCACGCCTTCTCGCGCTACATGGGCCCGAGGCTCTCCGAGGCGCTCTCCTTCATCTTCGGCGGGCTCGTCTTCCCCCAGCTCGTCGACCTGCACGGCTGGCTCGAGCTATGCGTGGTAGGCACCTGCCTTGGCCTCGTCGGCAGCTTCGTCGCGGTGCGCCGCTTCCTGAGGCTCTGATGCGCGCTCGGGCGGTCGCAGCCTTCCTCGTCCTCGCCTCGCTCGGAATGACTGCCGCTCCGGCGTGGGCCGAGGGGCCCGAGAAGACCTCCGAGCAGGTCGAGGCCGAGGTCAAGGCGAGCGAAGAGGCGCTCGAGAAGCTGCGCGACAAGGCCGTCTCCGTCCTCGACGAGTTGGCGGCGGCCGAGGCTGCCCTGCGCGAGCTGCAGAAGGCCGCCCATCAGGCGGAGGCCGAGGTCAAGGCCGCCGGTGCCAAGGTGGCGTCGGCCGAGCTCGACGAGCAGGCCGCGCGCGATGCGCTCATCGCCCAGCTCGATCTGCTTGCGCCGCGGCTGCAGGCCCGCTACCAGCTCAGCAAGGCGCGCCGGGCGAGCCTGCTCATGTCGGCGAGATCGGTGGGCGAGCTGCTGCGCCGCAAGCGCGCCCTCGAGGATGTCCTCGCCGGTGACCTGCGGATGCTCGAGCTTGCCCGTTCGAGCTTCGAGCGGTTCGAGGTCCGCCGCCTTGAGCTGGTGGCGGCCAAGCTCGAACAGGAGGAGCGAGCCAAGGCCGCGCTCGAACGACGCTCTCAGGCCAAAAGACGCAAGGATGAGCTCGCCGCCCTCCACGACGCACTGTTGGCCGAGCAGGGGCTTCGCGAGAAGACGCTCGGGGAGCTGTACAAGGCCCAGGCGAAGCTGTCGCGCCACGTGCGCCAGCTCGATCCGACGGGCGAGGGCGAGGGTTTCGCAAAGCTCAAGGGCAAGCTGCCGTTTCCGACCGACGGCCACATCGAGGTCGGCTTCGGCAAGGTGCTCAACCCCAAGTTCAACACGGTCACCTACCAGAATGGCCTCGATCTGCGCGCACCTGAGGGCACCGACGTGAAGGCGGTCGCCGAGGGCACCGTTGTCCACGCCAGCGCTTTTCGCGGCTACGGCAACCTGGTGATCGTCGACCACGGGGACGGCTTTCACACGCTCTATGCGCACCTGGCTTCCATCGGACGGCAGGCGGGTGAGGCGGTCGAAGCGGGCGCGGTCATCGGCCAGGTCGGCGACACCGGGTCGCTCAAGGGCGCCTACCTGTATTTCGAGCTGCGCAAGAAGGGCAAACCCATCGATCCGAAGGGGTGGCTCGGGTCGAAGTAGGCTCCGGCATGAGCTCGAGTCGGCGAGGTCCACTATGGAGAACAGGTCGATCGAGTCCCTGGCAATCGCGCTCGCGAGGCGCCGTCTTGTCAAGCGCGGGGTGCGCTCCATGCTCGTCGACCTCGCGGGCGAGCGGATTCACTTCTTGGACCTCGCGGGCCGCTGGGACGGCCCGCCGGTCGTGTTGCTGCACGGCCTCGGTGGCAGCTCTCTCGACTGGTCGGGTTGTTTCTTCGGCCTCGATCGGCGGGCGATGCGCGTCATAGCGGTCGACCTGCCCGGAGCCGGGTTCTCGCCGCTCCCGAAGGCCGGCCCGCCGGGCATTGACGAGTCGTTCTCGTTCTTCGAGCGCTTCGTGACCGAGGAGGTGCGCCGCCCCGCGGTCCTCGTCGGCAACTCGCTCGGCGGCGCAATGGCCGTACGGTTCGCGGTGCGTCACCCCGAGTCGGTCGCCGCGCTGGTGCTCGTCGCCCCTGCCGGAGCGCAGGTCGGGCTCGACAAGGTCGTCGAGCGGCTCGGCGTGCGCACCCTCGGTCAGGCGCTCGCGCTCGCAGGCCGCGTCTTCCATCGGCCGCCGCTCTTCCGGCTGATCACCGCGTATGCGATGCGCGAGCGGATGAGCTCGCCGGCGGTGCGCCGCCTGCTGCAGGACGCCGCTGCCTCGGCTGGGCTGAGTGCCGAGGAGCTCGAGTCGTTGCGGCCTCCGACGCTACTGCTGTGGGGTCGCAGCGAGCGGCTGCTGCCGTACGCAGGGGTCGGCTTCTTCAAGGCGCATCTGCCACCCGATGCCGAGGTGCAGGAGGTCAAGGGCTTTGGCCATGCTCCCCAGCTCGAGCGGCCCAAGGAGTTGTGCAAGCGGATCAACAGCTTCCTCGAGCGGCGTGGGGTCGTTCGGGTTCCCAAGTAGTTGACGAGCGGCCTACCCCTCGAGCTTCGGGTGGCCGGGGGGGAGCTCTAGGGCAAGGCGCCCAGGGCGTGCGGTGCTAAGCTGCGTCCAAGTCCACGACAGGGAGGTCTTCGGTGTCGTATCCGCGCCGCTCACGAAGCACCTGGGCGACGGTCCTGCTGCTCGCGCCCTTTGCCTTCTTCGGCGGAATGGCCGTCGACCGGGCGGTCTTCGCCGCGGGCGGCGAGGGTACCTACCGCCACCTCGAGGTCTTCACGCGGGTGCTGGCCCACATCGAGAACAACTACGTCGAGCACGTCTCGGAGCAGCAGCTCCTGACGGGCGCCATCAAGGGCATGGTCTCCACGCTCGACCCGCACACCGTCTTCATGCCGGCCGAGGTCTTTCGAGAGATGAAGATGGACACCAAGGGCGAGTTCGGAGGCCTCGGCATCGAGGTCACGATGAAGCCCAAGGTGGCCAACGGGGTGCGCAACGACTACCTGACCGTGGTCGCGCCCATCGACGACACGCCCGCCGCGCGCGCCGGGGTCCTCGCCGGCGACCTCATCCTCAAGATCGACGGCGAGCCGACCACCGACCTCGACCTGATGGCCGTGGTCGCCAAGATGCGCGGCCCGCCGGGCACCAAGGTCGTGCTCACCATCCTGCGCGACGGGTTCAGCGCGCCGCGGGACCTCATCGTGGTGCGCGACCACATCCGCGTCGTCTCGGTCGAGGGCCGGCTGTACGAGGGCATCGGGTACGTGAAGGTGAAGAATTTCCAGGAGCAGACCGACCGCTACCTCGGGCGCGCGCTCGACGATCTGCGCAAGGAGAACCGGGGCGAGCTGCGCGGGCTGATCCTCGATTTGCGCAACAACCCCGGCGGCCTGCTCGATCAGGCGGTGCGCATGGCCGATCGCTTCCTGCCGGGCGGCCAGGTCATCGTCACCACCAAGGGCCGCAACGACCGGCACGTCGAGCAGGAGAAGAGCCACGAGCGCGGCACCGAGCCGCCCTACCCGATGATCGTCCTCGTCAACGGAGGCTCGGCCTCGGCCTCGGAGATCGTCGCCGGCGCGTTGCAGGATCACGGCCGCGCGGTGCTGATGGGCTCACAGACCTTTGGCAAGGGCAGCGTGCAGACGCTCATCGAGCTCGAGGACGGCAGCGGCCTCAAGCTGACCATCGCGCGCTACTTCACGCCCCGGGGCCGCAGCATTCAGGAGAAGGGCATCACCCCGGACGTCGCGGTGAGCGGTCCCGACCAGGCCGGTCGCGAGGCGATCGCGCCCCGCGAAGTGGACCTCGAGAACCACTTCGGCAATGATTTCGAGCGCAGGCTCCCTGCCCGGCAGCACTTGCAGCCGGCCGGTCAGGGCGAGGTCGAGGCGACGGCGAAGGGCGACGAGGAGGACTACGTCCTCAAGACGGCTCTCGACTACCTGCGCACCTGGCAAATCTTCAAGGCCAACGGCGCCACCTCGGGCAAGAAGAGCCTGTGAGGCGGGACGAGGCCGGGAAGGACGGCAATCATGCGCTATCGCCACAGCTCGGGGTTCCGGGCCGTTGCTTCTGTCTTGGTCGGGCTCCTCGCGGCGCCTGCGTGGGCCGCCGACGGCGGGCCGGGGCCGGACTTCTACGCACCGACGAAGCCGCGCACGCCTCGGCTGGCGGTCGTCGCCCTTGCCCTCGACGACAGCTCGCGCGCCGCTGCCAGGCTCGCCTATCTCGGCGAGAAGCTCGCCCTCGAGGTGGGGCGGCAGGAGCTGCGCGATCTGGCCTCGGCGCTCGATCCAGAGGGCCACGAGACCCAGCGCGGCCTGATGACCGCCGCCGACGAGGCGATCCGCAAGGCCCGCGCTGCCTACGACGAGCTCGAGCCGAAGCGGGCCAAGGAGCTGTGCGATCAGGCGATCGCCTCCTATGAGAAGAGCGACCTGTCGCGCTCGTTTGGCGAGCTGGTCCGGGCGCGCATGCTGCGCATCGCCTCGCTCATCGCCAACGCCGAGGCGGGCGCGGCCGACCGCGAGGTCGAGCGGCTCCTTCCGCTCGATCTGCACACGCCGTTCGACCCGAACCTCTTCGCCCCGGACTTCGTCGCCCAGGTCAAGCGCCGGCGCGCTGCCCTGACCTCGCAAAGCGGCCTCGGCCTCGACATCGAGGTGCGCCCGGTGCCTGGCCGGGTCTACATCGACGGGCGCTACCGCGGCATCTCTTCGGTCGAGCTGCGCGACCTGACCGCCGGCGACCACGTCCTCACGGTGGTCTCCCCGGGCTACAGGGTGCTCCAGAAGACCGTGCGGCCGGGGGCCGGCGGCACCCGGGTCGAGACCCTGCAGGCCGCCTCCGGGCTCGAGCGCTTCCGCGACCAGGTGCGCAGGATCAAGGACGACTTCCGCGGCAAGGGCCGCAACAGGGTCGCCCGCGAGCTCGCCAAGGACCTCGGCGTCGACCAGGTGCTGGTCATCGGCGTCCAGGCCAAGGACAAAGATCAGCTCTCGGCCCTCGCGGTGCGCATCGACGCCGCCGACGGTCACGAGTACGCCTATGTCGAGGAGCCGCTGCCCAACGACGAGCAGCGCTTCGAGCCGGTCGCCGACAGCTTCCTGCGCAAGGCCCTCTCGACTGATCGCCGGCGCGGCGAGGGCGGCAAGGCTATCGCGACGACCGGAGGCGGGTTCCAATGGCGCGCCCGGCACACCGGTTATGTTCTGCTCGGTCTGGGAGCGCTCGCGCTCGGCTCGGGGGTCTACTTCGGGCTCGACGCGAACACGCTGAACGACCGCTACAACACCCTGCAGGAGCCTCAGATCAGCCAGACCTACAAGACGCTCGAGAGCGACGGGCGGCGCTCGGCGCTCATCGCCGACGTCTCCTATCTCGCCGCGATCATCGCCGGGGGCACCGGCCTGTTCCTGGCGATCACCGGGCGAGGGATCGCCGAGGACGATCTGTCGAACCTGAGCATCGAGGAGCGCAGGCGCGTCTCGCGCTCGCCGCGAGCCGACGACGAGGTGGTGCCGGCCTCCGAGAGGCGCGAGCGCGACGACGACGACCTGCGCGACTGGTAGCCGGACGAATGACCGCACGAGGAACGACCATGTACAGGCCCTTGCGAGCCAACCGATTCAACCTCCTCTGCGCGTTCGTGCTTATCGGTGCGTTCGCGTGCTCGTTCGCCGTCGACTTCGAGCCCGAGGGCAAGCCCTGCGACGAGACCGAGACGTGCCTGGAGGGCTACGTCTGCAAGGAGGGCATCTGCATCGTCTACGAGCCGCCGCCCGACGCGGGCCTGCCCGAGGACGACGCGGGCTTTCCCGAGGAAGACGCCGGTCTCGAGCCCGAGGAAGATGCCGGCCTCGAGTTCGAAGAGGACGCCGGAGTCTAAGAGACCTTGGAGCGCAGAAGCGCTGTCGCGAGCTCAAGTCTTCCGCGGGTAGAGCAGGTCCCTCGATGGCCAAAGCTCCCCGCCGGCCCTCGACCGTCGTCCCTCGACTCTCGACCGTCGTGAAGAGGCGCCCCTTGTTGGTGCGCCTGCGCACGGGCTGACCGATTCGACGCGGCCGACGTCGCCGAGGCCAAAGGGCCACGCGAGCGCGGCAACCGGGCCGCGCCCGCGGCGCGCGACCAGCCGCCGCGCCCGCTCGCTTCCGAGGGCCGCCACTTCGCTCTTTCCCTCCTGTCGCCGGGCGTTTGCGCGGCCGGCAATTATGTTCACTTCGCTGCAACAGGGCGCTACAGTGCGCGGCCTTTCGCGTGGCACTACCGATGCTTTGACGGCTGCGGGAACGGAGTCGAATCGACAGGAGGAGCAGCCATGGAGTTTCGCCGGGTAGCGGTGCTGATGGGCGGGTGGGGCGAGGAGCGCGAGGTGTCGACGCGCACCGGCGAGGCGGTCGCCAAGGCGCTCGCCAAGCGCGGCCACGAGGTCCATCGCGTGCTCGCCGGGCCCGGGCTCGAGCGCAGCCTGCGCCCGCTCGAGGTCGACGCGGCCTTCATCGCCCTGCACGGGCCGATGGGCGAGGACGGCAGGGTCCAGGGGCTGCTCGAGGTGCTGGGCCTGCCGTACACCGGCTCGGGTGTGCTGGCGAGCGCGCTTGCGATGAACAAGCCGATGGCCAAGAAGCTGCTGCGCTTCCAGAACCTGCCGACGCCGGCCGGCTACACGCTCCAAGCCAGCGAGCTTGCGCAGGTGCTCGAGGTACACGGCGATCTCGGCTTTCCGGCGGTCGTCAAGCCGGCCTGCTCGGGCTCCTCGTACGGCCTGGCGGTCGCGCGCGACTGCGAGCAGCTCGCAGCGGCCGCCGCAGAGGCTTGCCGCTATGGCGGCGAGGTGCTCGTCGAGCGCTTCGTGCGCGGGCGTGAGATCACCGTGGGCATCCTCGACGGCCAGGTACTCGGCGCCTGCGAGGTCGCCGCGCCGCGCGAAGTCTTCGACTACGAGAGCAAGTACCTGGGCGGTACCCGCTATCACCTGCCGCCACGGGTCAGCCCGACCCGGTTGAAGAACCTCGAGACGTTCGCGCTGCTCGCCTGGCGCGCGCTCGGGTGCCGCGGCTATGGCCGGGTCGACCTCATCGCCTCGGACACCGAGAACGACTTCGTCCTCGAGGTGAACACGCTGCCGGGGATGACGGCGACGAGCCTGCTGCCGAAGATCGCCCGCGCCGCGGGGATGAGCTTCGAGGAGCTGGTCGCGGCGATCCTCGAGCGCGCCCGCACCGACGCGCAGCCCCGCGCCGTGGAGCCCGGCCCCCCGCGCGCGCTCGAGCAGCCGCAGGTGCTCGCCAGCGCCTGACCGACCTTCACGCCGCGAGCATTGGCTCGCCTGCTGCGCCCCCCCCCCGCGCTCCATGTCCCGGGGGCGCTGCTGTTTGCGGGGCGACACCAGGCGCTCTGGTCGAAAGATAGGGGTTGGCGCGGGGCGGAATCGCAGATTGCGGAGCTATACCGTCTGACCTATAGTCCGCCGCACTTTTCCATAACTGGTTGCCGAAAACGCGCAGAAAAAGCGCGCCAAGGGCCGTGGCGGTAGGGCGAAGGGGGAAGGAGAAGCCACGGCCTCGAGGGCACGAACGAGATGACGCTCGTCGAGTCGCTGTTGCTTGGGGTCTACTTCCTGGTGCTCGCGGTCCTTTCGGTCTACGGCTCGCACCGCTACTTCA
Source organism: Myxococcales bacterium UBA5297 (assembly GCA_002408385.1). Lineage (GTDB taxonomy): Bacteria > Myxococcota > Myxococcia > Myxococcales > UBA5297 > UBA10939. The sequence continues at coordinate 42,673 of DHSB01000119.1, read as the reverse complement.
TGGCGTTTCTGTACTACCGCCACAAGTACCGCCTGCCGACTCCCAAGGGACGCCTCGAGACGCTGCCGCGGGTGACCATCCAACTGCCGATCTTCAACGAGATGTACGTCTGCGAGCGGCTCATCGACGCGGTCTGCAAGATGGACTATCCGCGCGAGCTGCTCGAGATCCAGGTTCTCGACGACTCGACCGACGAGACCCGGGAGATCGCCCGCGAGGTCGTCGACAAGCACCGCAAGGCGGGCATCGACATCGTCTACCTGCACCGCGCCGACCGCAGCGGCTTCAAGGCCGGCGCGCTCGAGGCCGGGCTCAAGCAGGCCAAGGGCGAGTTCGTCGCGGTCTTCGACGCTGACTTCCTTCCCCCGCCCGACTTCCTGAAGAAGACCGTCCCCTACTTCTCGGACGACGGCGTGGGCATGGTGCAGGTGCGCTGGGACCACATCAACCGCGACTACTCGCTGCTGACGCAGACGCAGTCGATCCTCCTCGACGGCCACTTCGTCATCGAGCACACCGCGCGCAACCGCTCCGGGCGCTTCTTCAACTTCAACGGCACCGCGGGCATCTGGCGGCGCGAGACCATCCAGGACGCGGGCGGCTGGCAGCACGACACGCTGACCGAGGACTTGGACCTCTCCTACCGCGCGCAGCTCAAGGGCTGGCGCTTCGTCTTCCTGCCCAACGTGCTCTCGCCGGCCGAGATCCCGGTCGACATCAACGCCTTCAAGGGCCAGCAGCACCGCTGGGCCAAGGGCTCCATCCAGACCGCGCGCAAGCTGCTGCCGACCATCCTCAGGGCGAAGCTGCCGTTCCGAATCAAGCAGGAGGCCTTCTTCCACCTCACCAACAACGTCGCCTTCCTGTTGATGGTGGTGCTCTCGCTGCTGATGCCGCTGTCGATGGTCATCCGCTTCCGCCACGGCTGGTACGGGGTGCTGCTGCTCGACTTCCCGTTCTTCATCTTGGCGACCGCCTCGGTCTGCTTCTTCTACGTCGCCTCGCAGCGCGAGGTCGGCGGCAACTGGGGCGCGCGGATGAAGTACCTGCCGTTCCTGATGTCGCTGGGCATCGGCCTGTCGGTCAACAACGCCAAAGCGGTGCTCGAGGCGCTGCTCAACCAGCAGTCGGGCTTCGTGCGCACGCCCAAGCTCGGCGTCGTCAACAAGGGCGAGAAGGCGGCGGCGACGAAGACCAAGTACCGCGGCAAGCTCAACTTCGTGCCGCTGGTCGAGATCGCCCTCGGCCTCTACCTGACCTACTCGATATTCTTCGCCATCGAGAACGGCATCTGGTACTCGCTGCCGTTCCTGGTGCTCTTCCAGGTCGGCTTCCTCTACTGCGGCGTGGTGTCGGTGCTGCAGGCGAGAAAGCCCCGTGGCGAGATGGCCCCGGCGCCCGCGGCCTGAAGGGCCGTCGAAGAACCGTTCGCTCAGCAATCGCTCAGCTCCAGGTGAACGGCGGGCGCGGGGACGGGCCGATACGCTCGACTCCATCTCCTTCGTTCGCCCGCGAGGTCGCCGCTCGCGGTGATGGCGGGCGCCCCGAGAGATCCTGCCGGGGCTCTCCAGCAGTCCGGACGCGACCGGTCTTCCCCTGCCGTCGAGGCGGCCGAGGGGCGCCTCCGGGAGTAAGGGATTCGCTGATTCGCCTTTTTCGGACTCGAACGCCGGGCCCGACGTGGCTTGGGCGTTTGCGCGGATCGTCGAGCGGCAACCTGTCCAAGGCCGCCAAGGGCGCTCTCGAACACCGACAGCGTCCGCTCGCCTTGGGAACCTCGGGTCTCGCAGCCCGGCTCACGCGGCGCGGCGCCGGTGGACGAGCTTGAGGATGTCGAACCAGGCGACGCAGGCGACGCCCGCGGCGAGGCTCACCAGCAGATCGGACGGGTGCACGGGCGCAAAGTGGAAGACCGCGCGCACCGGGGGCACGAAGAGCACCAGCGCCAGGAAGAACGCGGTCCCGGCGAGCACCCACCAGAGCGCCGTGTTCGGCGAGGTGAGCCCGCCGAGCATGGTCTTCGACCACGAGCGGTTGGCCAGGATGATCGCCACGATGGCGACCACCAGCGCCGCGAAGGTCAGGGCGCGCGCGGCGTCCGGGGCGTGGTTGACGCGGGCGACGAGGAAGACCGCCAGGCAGGCCGCCAGCACGCTCAGCCCCTGCAGCAGGCTCAGCCCCAGGCCCTTGAGCGAGAAGAGCCGCTGGCCCGGGTCGCGCGGCGGCCGCTCCATCACGCCCGTCTCGGGCTCCTCGGCCTCGAAGACCAGCGAGCACGAGGGGTCGATCACCAGCTCGAGGAAGACGATGTGGACCGGCAGCAGCAGCAGCGGCCAGCTACCGAAGAAGACCGGGATCATCGACAACCCGGCGATGGGCACGTGGACCGCCACGATGAAGGAGATGGCCTTGCGGATGTTGTCGAAGATGCGCCGGCCCTGTCGCACGGAGGCCACGATGGAGGAGAAGTCGTCGTCGAGCAGCACCAGCGACGCGGCCTCGCGGGCCACGTCGGTGCCGCGGCCGCCCATCGCGATGCCGATGTGCGCGGCCTTGAGCGCAGGCGCGTCGTTGACGCCATCGCCGGTCATCGCCACAACCTCGCGGTTGGCCTTGAGCGCCTTGACCAGCCGCAGCTTCTGCTCGGGCACCACCCGCGCGAAGACCTGCACCGTGCGCACGCGGCGGGCCAGCTCCTCGTCGCTCATCGCGTCGAGCTCTGGGCCGGAGATGACCTCCTCGGCGTTCTCCAGCCCGGCCTGCCGGGCGATGCTCTGCGCGGTGACCGGGTAGTCGCCGGTGATCATCACCACGCGGATGCCGGCCTTCTGGCACTCCTTGATGGCCGCGGGCACGGTCGGCCGCAGCGGATCCTCCAGGCCGACCAGGCCCAAGGGCTCGAGGGTCAGGTCATGGTGGCCGGTGGCCAGCCGCTCCGGGGTCGTCTCCCCGCGGGCGATCGCGAGCACCCGCAGCCCCTGCGCGGCGAGCGCGGTGACCTGCTCTTCCAACTCCTCGCGCCGCTCGGCCGGCAGGTGGCAGAGGTCGAAGACAGCCTCGGGCGCGCCCTTGGAGGCGAGCTTGATCTTGCCGTCCTCGGCCAGCCAAGCGTGGCTGACGGCGAGCAGCTCGGGCGACAGCGGGTACTCGCGCCTCAGGCTCCAGCCCGGGTGCAGGTGCTCGGTGCCGCCCAAGAAGCTCTCGCCCGCGTTGCGCAGCGCCTTCTCCATCGGGTCGAACGGGTCGGGCTTGCTGGCGAGCACCGCGTACTCGAGCACCTCGTGCAGCGCGTCGCTCAGCGGCTCGCCCGCCTTCAGCTCGGCCTCGCGGCCGCCGCTCGACAGCCGCTTGAGGGTCATCTGGTTGAGGGTCAGGGTGCCGGTCTTGTCGGTACACAGCACGGTCGCCGCGCCCAGGGTCTCGACCGCGGGCATGCGCCGGGTGAGCACGTTGCTCTTCGAGATGCGCCAGGCGCCCAGCGCCAGGAAGATCGTGAGGACGACCGGGAACTCCTCGGGCAGGGTGGCCATCGCCATGGCGATGCCGGCGAGCAGCCCCTGCTTCCACTCGGCGGGCCCGCCGCCGCGGGTCAGGGCGTAGACGACGACCACCAGCGCGCAGGCCGACAGGCCGACCAGCGCGAAGAGCTTGACCATCCGGTTGGTCTCGCGCTGCAGCAGCGTCGGCTCGGGCTCGAGCTGCTCGAGCGCGCGGCCGATCTTGCCCAGCTCGGTGCCCAGCCCGGTGCCGACCACCTCGGCGACGCCCTGGCCGGCCGTGACCAGCGAGCCGGAGAAGAGCGAAGGCAAGTCGTCGCCGCCGGGCTTGTCGAGGGCGGTCGCCGTCGCGCTCGCGCGCTTGCGCACCGGGACCGACTCGCCGGTCAGCAGCGACTCGTCGACGCTCAGGTTGATGCCGCGGCGCAGGAGGGCGTCGGCAGGGACGCGGTCGCCCTCGCCGAGGACGACGAAGTCGCCGCGAGCCACCTCGCGGCCGGCGATGCGGCGGTGGACGCCGCCGCGCACCACCAGCGCGCGGGGGCTCGACAGGTCGCGCAAGGCGTCCAGCGCGCGCTCGGTGCGCCGCTCCTGCACCACGGTGATTCCCATCACCACGAAGACGAAGCCGAGCAGCATCAGCGCGTCCCTGGGCTCGCCCATCAGCAGGTAGAGCAGGCCCGCGGCGACCAGCATCAGGAACATCGGCTCGCGGAGCACCTCGAGGACGATGCCGAGCAGCCCGCGCTTGCGGCCGGCCGGCAGCTCGTTGAACCCCTCGGCCGCGAGCCGGGCGGCGGCCTCCTGCTCGCTCAACCCGTCGAACCCGCCCAGATCGAGACTCTCGGCCGCCTTCGCGGCAGGCGGGACGCTGGGAGGGGTGCACTCGGAAGCCTTGCTGGTCATCGCGTCGTCCTCGGAAAAGGCCCGCTCGCCGCCTCGGGGCGAGAGGCCACTGGAAAGCACGGACGATCCTGAGTAATCCTTCAGGTTATGTCTACTCGCATTCAGAAACTGAGGCGGCCCGCACCGAAGAAGCTCCTCGAGCCGAGAAAATGCCCGGTTCAGCGGCGCTCCCAAGCCACGGTCGAGCAGCTCCTCGTGGCAGCGGTTCAGGTTTTCGAGGAGCACGGCTATGCCGGCACCACCACCAACCGGGTGGCGGCGCGCGCGGGGGTCTCGGTCGGCACGCTCTACCAGTACTTTCCGAACAAGGAGGCGCTCGCAGTGGCGCTTCTCGAGCGCCACTTGGCCGAGACGAGGCGGCGGGTCAACGACTGGGCCGGGGCGACGCTGGCGCGCCCGCGCGATCTGCGCCACGCGCTGCAGACCTACGTCGAGGCGATGCTCGAGATGCACGGCGGACGGCCGCGCCTGCAGCACCTGTTGCTCGAGGAGACGCCGCTGCCTCCGCGGCTCAACGAGGCCGTGGAGCGCAACGAGGAAGAGGCCGCGCGCACCGTCGCAGGCCTGCTGCGCACCTGCCCCGAGGCCGCCCGCAGCAATCTCGAGCGCGCGGCGCGGCTGGTGGTGCAGAGCGTCGAGGCGCTCACCCACCGGTTCGCCGCGCACCCGGAGCAGGGGCTGTCACGCGAGGAGTTCTCGGAGGAGCTGGTGGCGATGCTCGAGGGCTACCTGCGCGGGCCGCAGCGAGATTGCGCCGGGCCGCATGGTGGCCGCGGCTCTGCCGGGCGGCGCCGCTCCGGGCGACGGTGAAGAGGCGCCGCCATGGCGCCTGAGCGCGAGAGCGTCGTTGCGAAAACCTGGAGCCCCTCCTCGACTCGGTCGAGGAGGGGCTTTTTCGTGGGGAATCCTCGCCGCCCGCCCGAGGGCGCCGCAAGCCGGGCCGTCGTCGGCCCGGGGCCAAGCGCGGGGCGAGGGGAAGCGGCGAGGGTGTGCGCTAGCCCTGCTCGGGCTCGCTGTCGGTAGCCTGCTCGTCGTCGCGGTCCCCGCGCGCCGCGTCGATGCTGGGGAAGAGCAAGTCCTGGCGCCGGCGGTCTTCGGGGTAGAGCGCGCGGATCTCGGCGATCGTCTTGTCGATGGTGCGGCTGTAGTCGCGCTTGGCCGCCAGCTCCTCGGCGCGCGCGGCGAAGACGACGCCCTCGGCCTGCTTGCGCGCGGCGAGCTCGGTGCGCAGGACCTCGCGCGCGGTCTGCAGCTTCGGCAGGTACTCCTCGGCGACCGTCCTCGCCTCGGGGCTCGTGCAGGCGCCAAAGTGCGCGATGAACTGGTCGGCCGTGACGAGCTGGGCGTCGCCGCTCGGGGTGACCAGCACGCCGAACCCCTTGGGGAAGACCTCGCGGTAGGCGGGCGTCTTGGAGCCGCCGGCCCGGACCTCGAGCGTCTTCGCCGTGCCCCGGAGCGCCATGTCCCACGCGTGGTCGGCGTGCGCGCTCCTCACCTCGAACGGCACGAGCGCCCTCTCGGCGGCGAGGCGCTTCTCGTAGGCGGTGCGCAGCGTCGCGGTGCTCGTCGCGATCGGACCCGCGAGCGGCGCGGCGTTCTCGTCGAGCTGGAGCCGGATGATCTGCTTTTCGCCCTGGTGCAGATGCGACTCGGTGGATGCGTTCTTGTGGAGCTTCTTTGCCATGGGGCACGCCCTCCGTTTTGTGGGTTGGGGGTGCACGCGGACGCGATGACGTCCCCTGGCCCCCCGGGTGAACGGCGAGATGCTGCCCGGTCTGGAGTGGAAATGACAAGGCCGTCCCCCGAAAGGGGGGCGAAGAGGCGCGTAAGTGCGGTTGGTTCGGCAAATCGAGCCTTACGCGCCGCGTAACGCCCGTCCTCGCCGACGAGACCGTGCTTACACGCCGCGTAATAGCGCCCGTGCTGGGCCAAGAGGCCCTTACGCGGCGCGGTGAGCGCAGCCAGGTCGAACCTTTGGCGATTACGCGACGCGGAATCGGCGTTCTTCGCGACGGGACGGCAGCCCCTCGCCGCGTAATCTCCGGCCGGCCGACCTGGCTGCCGTTACGCGTCGTGGCGCGCGGGCCCGCTGCTGGCCTGGGGCCTGGTCCTGCGCGGGGGCCTTGCCCGCGATCTCGGGCGGCCGGAAACCGCTCACACCCCCAACCGCACGACCTTCCGGCGAAACAGGTCGCGGATCGTCTCCTCGACCTCGGTGGGGCTCTTCGACGAGTGCGCGATCACCTCGCGCGGAGTGAGCCCCTGGCGCACCAGCCTGGCGATGTCCCGCGAGGCGGGCGGGCCGAGCTGCTCGTAGAGCTGGTAGAGCTCCGCGTCGATCTCCACCTTGGTCGCCTGCGTCAGGAGGCGATCGAGCGCGGCGGCCTCGTTGGCGTTGTTCTTGAGCGCGGCCTCCTCGATGAGCTGCTCGAGCGCTCCTTCGAGGTTTCTCTCCGGCACCTTCTTCGGCACGTAGAGCAGCTCCCCGCTGCGCAGCGAGGTTATCGGCGGCAGCGCGCCCGGCCCCTCGAGCACGTGCTGGCCTATCTCGGCCCGCGCGAAGCACAGCTGGCCCTCGTCGATCCCCAGGTAGCAGGTCCAGAAGGCGTCGCGGAGCTGGACCGCCCCGGTCACGCCCGCCGCGCCCATCTTGCGCAGCGCCCACTGCACGCCGAGCTCCTCGAGCTTGGCGCCGACCCGCTCGCCGCCGGCCAGCGCGAGGTCGAAGGCATCGCGCGCGGCGAGCAGGGAGCGGATGCGCGCGACCAGCGCGTCGAGCTTGCCGCCCTTGGCGACGTAGTCCTGGGCGCCGGCCGACAGCGCCTTGAGGCTCTCGCGGTAGTCGTCGTGGCACGACAGGAACATCAGCGGGGTTTCGCCGAGCCGGTGGTCGGCGCGCAGGGCGCGCAGCAGCCCCCAGCCGTCGAGCCGGGGCATGTTCAGGTCGGCGATGACGAGGTCCGGGCGCATCTCGAGCGCCACCCGCAGGCCCTCCTCGCCCTCGCTCGCCACCCGCACGTCGAAGCCCGACTTGGTCATCGCGATCGCGAAGAGCTTGGAGAGCGAGGGGTCGTCGTCGACGAGCAGGATGCGCGCGGAGAGCGCGGGGATCTCCTCGACCTCGGCGAGCTCCTGGAGCTCGACGGACTCCTCGTCCTCGACCCGCGGCGCGGGGGCGGGGAGGGTGGCGAGGAATCCCAGCAGCCGCGTCGCGAAGTCGGCGACATCCGAGGGGTCGGGGACGATGCGCGTCACCCCGCGCGTGTCGCGCGGCGGCAGGCTGGCGACGAGCAGGATGGGCAGGTTCGCGAACCGCGGGGTGGCTCGCAGGCGCCAGACCGAGCGCATCGCGTCTTCGGGCGAAGGGCGCGCGAAGACGAGGATGGCGTTGGGCTCGAAGCGCGCGGCCGACTCGAGGAGCTGCGACAGATCGGCGAGGGCGGCGAACACCGTGCCCAGGCGCTTGAAAGCGTGTGCGAGGCCGACCAGGACGGCGCGGTCGCCGCCGACGGCGAGGATTCGGAACTCGGTACCCATCCGCTATCCCCTTCGAGGTGTTTGCGGTTCGGCAATGTAGCACGCGGGGGGGCGCGCCCCGCCGCGTCGCCGGGAGGACGAGGGAGGGAGCGCCGCCCTGTCTCGGCGGCCCCCTCGCGCGCCGCGAGCCTCGGGGGTGGCGACGGCTCAAGAGGTGTCGAGACATCTCCATGATCTCGGCCCGTCCGCCCGTTCGCCCCGAGCGTAGGCCGAGCTTGCGAGGCCGCGAAGTCGAGGGGCCCTTCGACTTCGCTCCCGCCGCTCGCGCGTCGGGAGC
>DHSB01000119.1:0-34315 GCA_002408385.1 Myxococcales bacterium UBA5297 | reverse complement strand
GGGTGAGCGGAAGCGGACGGAGTCGAAGAGGGATTTCTCGACGGTTCTTCAGATCAGACGTAGTAGCGGAACAGCACCCGGGCGTTCATCGCGGGCTTGGCCTGCCCCTCGACCTCGATGGTCGCCTCGACGTGCAGGGTGAACGAGCGCGAGGTGTTCTCGACCTCGGCAATGCGCGCGCGCAGCCGCACCCGCGATGGGACCGGGACCGGCGCGGGCCAGCGCACCTCGTTCGCCCCGAAGTTGATGAGCATGCGGCAGTCGCGCACCTCGAGCAGCTCGTAGAAGAAGGCCGGCACCAGCGCCAGGGTGAAGTAGCCGTGGGCGATGGTGCGGCGAAACGGCGACTCGCGCGCGGCGCGCTCGGGGTCGGTGTGGATCCACTGCCTGTCGCCGGTCGCGCGGGCGAAGAGGTCGACGAGCTCCTGCGTGACCTCCTTCCAGTCGGTGACGCCAAGCTCCCTGCCCTCGAGCTCCCTCGCCTCGGCGGGCGTGAGGGTCATGAGCGCCATTTCGTTTCTGCCTCCCTGGGCCAAAGCTGCGGCCGGTTGTGGCGCAGAACGCGCGGGGACGCAAGCGCAGCCTCTTCGGGCGAACCCGGTTGCGCCCCGGGGCCCGGCGGGGCGAGACTCGGGGCCTTCTCGAGCCGCCGTGAGGGAGGGGGGGCGATGCCCACAGCGAGACGAGCCGGAGCCGAGGCGAAGACGCCGGCCAGGCGACCGAGGCGCAAGCGAGCCGCCGAGCGCTCTCGCGGGCTCTCGGCGCGCGAGGTCGCCGCCGGGGTCTCTGTCGAAGCGACGGCGCTCGCCGAGCGGATAGCCGAGGACGGCGGCGTCGCGCTGGCGACCTATCGCGAGCCGCTCGGCGCGCACCCGGTCGTGCTCGCGAGCCTGCCGCTCGAGTTGGTCGAGCCGACCCCGTACCAGCGCGACGTCTCGGAGCCGCACGTCAAGCGGCTCGCCGCGGCGATGGAGCGGGTCGGGCGCTATCTCGATCCGGTCGTCGCCATCCGGCGCGAGGGCCGCTACCTGTCGCCCAACGGCAGCCACCGCATCGCGGCCGCGCGGCTGCTCGGCGCGCGGGCCATCGTCGCGCTGGTCTTGCCCGAGCCCGACGTCGCCTACCAGATCCTCGCGCTCAACACCGAGAAGGCGCACAACGTCAAGGAGCGCTCGCTCGAGGTCATCCGCATGTACCGCGGCCTGGTCGGCGCGGGCGAGGGTGTCGAGAGCGACTTCGCCCCGATCTTCGAAGAGCCGCACTTGGTGACCTTCGGCGCCGCCTACGAGAAGCGCCCGCGCATCTCGGCCGGCGCCTACAGCCCCATCGTCAAGCGCATCGAGGCCTTCCTCGACGAGCCGATAGTCGAGGCGCTGCAGATACGCGAGGAGCGCGCGGCGCGGCTGCTCGAGCTCGACGACGAGGTCGTCGGCGTCGTCAAGGCGCTCAAGGAGCGCGGCCTGGAGAGCCCGTATCTGAAGTACTTCGTGATCGCGCGGCTCAACCCGCTGCGGTTCACGCGGCGCGGCACCACCGCCGAGTTCGAGCCGACGATCGCGAAGATGATCGCCGCCGCGCGCAGGTTCGACCCCGCCAAGGTGAAGCGGGAGGACCTGTCGCGAATGGGCGGCCCACCGGCCGAAGCGGAGGCGGAGGCCGACTGAAGAAGGGAGATGCTTCGATGGAGGAGTTTTCGGTCCAGCAGGCGCGCGAGCTGCGCCAGGCCTACGACGCGCTTGGCCCCGAGGAGAGGGCCGCGCTGCAGCGGGCGCCCGACGCCAACGCGATCATGATGGAGCGGGTGTTCTGGAAGCTCGCCGGAGGCGCGCCCGACTCGATTCGGCTCAGGCTCGCGCATCTTGTCGCCTGCTTCCCCGCGGCGCCGCAGCTCGAGAGCCCCGAGGGCTTCAGGCCGGGCGCGTTCTTGCGCAAGGCGCTCTATCCGAGCGCGGCGACCCTCGAGCCGGCCGAGGCGGCCCGCTATCGGCAGCTCGTCCAGGCGCGCGACGTCGACGAGCTCGTCCCGCGCATCCGCAAGGTGCTCTCGGCGGCCAAGACACCGGTCGACTGGGGCGTGCTCGGGCGCGACCTGTTCGGCTGGAGCGACAAGGTCCGCAAGGCCTGGGACAAGGACTTCTACGCGGCGCAGGGCTGATTCGGCTCGGGCAGCCGCAGGTTCGTGGAGCAGCCGGTGCGCATCCCGCGGGCCGGCGAGGTGAGGGAAAAGGAGGCTTTCCATGCTGGCAACGCAGGTGAGGCAGAAGGACAGCGTCTTCTACTTCGTGTCGTATCCGGCCGAGGATCTGCTCGGGAAGGTCCGCTTCATCAGCCGCTTCTACGGCGACGGCGAGACCATCGCGCCCGAGAAGCCCGAGTCGGGCGACGAGGTCGGCGGCTTCATCGCCCGAATCGAGAAGTCGGACTCGGCCTTCCAGCGGGAGATCTCCTCGCGCAAGGTCGCCGCCATCGAGAACTTCTACGAGACCGCCGTCAGCCAGCCGCCCATCCCCGGGACGGTGCTGCTCTTCACCGCGGAGCGGCTGCACTTCGATCCGATCGGGACCTTCGACAACGTCGGCAACCTCGAGGAGCCGGGCGGCAAGTACCTGATCATCGACGGGCAGCACCGGCTGGCGGCGCTGCACTTCTACAGGAGCCACCAGCCCGAAGACGCCAAGGGCATGCACGTGCCCTGCGTCATCTTCGACGGCAAGAGCGAGGACTTCGCGGCCGAGATGTTCGTGATCATCAACTCGACCTCCACGCGCATCAACAAGAGCCACCTCGTCGACCTCTACGAGCGCGTCTCGTGGGCGGCGCCCGACAAGAAGTTCGCGGCCAAGGTGGTCGAGCGGCTCTACACCGAGGCCGACAGCCCGCTGCGCTACAAGATCAACCGGCTCGGCGGCCGCAGCCGGCAGGCGAAGTGGATCCTGCAGGCCGAGCTGTTCAACGAGCTGCATCGGTGGATCGCCTCGGACTGGGAGCGCCTCAAGGAGAGGGGCACCGACGCGCGCGCCGCCGACCGGCAGTATGCGGTGGTCAGGGACTTTCTCAAGGCGGCCCAGCAGGCCTGGGGCGAGGCGTGGGGGAGCGCGTCGTTCATGGTGAGGCGGCCGGTGACGCTCAAGGCGATGCTGCGCGTGTGCGCCGACCTCGCCACGGAGGACGAAGGGTCGGCCGATGAGCGTGTGGCGCGCTGGGCCGAGCGCCTCGCGCCCTGGGCCGAGCTGCAGCGCGAGTTCAGGAACGAAGGCTTCTACGAGCGGTTCCCGGCCAAGGGGCAGGTCGAGCGGGTCGGGCGGGTCTATCGCGAGCTCGCCAGGGCGGCGGGAATCAAGGTGGAGGCGAAGAGGGAACAGGCGGCGTAGGGCCCGCTCGCGGCCGGGCCTCGGGCTCGAGGGGGGCGGAGTCGCGCGCGGGTTTGCGCGGCTCCAGGGAGCATCAGCCCTTCGAGCCCGCCTGCGAGATGTCGAGCGAGCGCACCTTGAGCCCGCGCGCGGTCAGGGCTTCCTTCAGCTCGTTGGCCTGCGCGAGGAGCTTCGAGCGCGCCTCGCCTCGGGCGGCGATTCGGATGGAGACCTCGCCCTTGGCCGTCCTCGCGATTTCGACCGCCGCTGCCGCGCCCGCTCCGAGCGACAGCGAGAGGGTCGGCTGGCCGTTCTTGACCGCCGCCTCGATCCGCTCGACGAGGGCCGCCACCTCTTCAGCCCGGGCGGCCGGTGCTGTCGGCCCGGCCTCGGCGGTCGCCGGGGTTGGGGGCGTGCCCGCGGGTCTCGCTCCCTCCGCCTCGCAGGGCTCGCCGCAGCGCTCCGGGCCTCGGTCGCGGTCTCGGGCCGAGGGCTCGTGCCGCGGGGCAGTCGCGGGTGCCTGACGCTCGAGCTCGCGAAGGAGGTTCATTCGCAGGCCGTCTTCGGAACGGACGGCCTGCCGCTCGCGGCTCGTGTCGGCAGAGGCCGAATGCGCCTGGGCGAGCAGCGCATCGGTCCTCACGCTGGTTTCGTGCGCGCGGGAAGCCGTGCGCGCGCTGAGCGCCCGACCTGTCGACACGAGCTGTGACTGCAGGCGGCCAGCCTGCAGCTTCGCCGTCAGGGTTGCCTCGGCTCGTATCCCGGGCGCCGCAGGGGAAGCCTTCGGCCCGTTGCCCGCCACGACAGGCTGCGCCGGGCCCTTGGGTGCCGGATTCCCGCCGGCCTGCGGCTTGCGGCCCTTGTTACCGAGCTGTTTGGAGAGAAGCTCGTCGAACGAGGAGCCAGGCTCGCCCGCGCGCGCCGCTTCCGGGTCTTTGCGACCGGTCACCTTCATCTCGCCCTCCGCGGTGCTCAAGAAATGGAGGGCGGCGAGTGCAAAGCTGCTGCCGCGCCGCGCCGACGGGGCGCGATCGAGCGCGGCGTCTCGAGGCGGAACCGCGGTGTCGCGCGGCGCGACGGGCTTCAGTGCGCGAAGCCGTCCTTGAGGCCGACGCCCTGCTTCTGCTTGAGGCCCAGGAGCGAGAGGTCATTGACGCAAAGCGCGCAGGCTTCCGCGTCGCCAGGCAGGGCGAAACCGGAGTAGCGGCTCCAGTCGCGGTCCTCGAAGAGCAGGCCGTCGCGGATCTCGAACTCGAAAGGCGGGGTGTCCGGGGTGCCGTCGCCGACCTTGAAGTCCCAGAACCTGCCGCGCACGACGTAGGGGTTCAAGACCACCGCCTTGGTCAGGTTCATGTACTGCTGCTTCAACAGCTTGACGCGGACGCGGATGGGTTCCTGCTTTGGCGCCTTGAAGATGGGGTGCGAGACCGGGCCGGCTATCGGCACGATGAGGGTGGCGATGTAGCTGGGCCCCTCTTCCTCTTCTTCGTCGAAAGCGGCCTTGCTCTTCGTCTTCTTGGGCGGGTCTTCCTTGTGGATGTCGGCGAGCACCAATCCACCCCAGGTCAGGTCGCGATCGAGGTACTGGTCGCGAAAGCGCTGCTGCGCCGAGGCCTGCGCGAGGCTGGGCGCGAGGGCGACCTCGGCCTGGTAGCGCTCGAGGAAGACCGCGAGGCTGAAGTAGACGCTGTCGATGAGCATCGGCCCGTCGACCGCGTAGGCGAGGCGGGCGAGGTCTATGGGCGCCTTGTAGCGCTCGCTGAGGACCTTGGCGGTCTTGAGCCAGGCCTCCGGCGCCTTCCGGTCGAGCATCGTGCGGCGCACCATGTGCCGCAGATAGGCCTCGGCTGGGAAGTCCTCGGTAGCGATGGGGGCGATGAGGGTTTGGAAGAGGAAGTAGTTCTCGTCCTTCTTGTGGAAGTACGGGGTCGCCTCGGAGAACGCCATCAGCAGGCTGGCGACGACCCGCGCACAGGCCGGGTCGGCAGGCGGCTCCTGTAGCGCCTTGGCGATACGCGTCTTCAGGAAGCGCTTGTCGAGGTCCTCGGTGCGCCAGCGGTGGGGCTTCTTGGCGAAGAGGTCCGGCGACTGGGCGCGGGCCGACAAGGGCAGCGTGAGGAGGGCTGCAAGGGCGAGGCAGATGGTGGCCGTTCTGGTCATGGCACCCCCGATCCTAACACCACGGTGCGCCCCGCTCGTGGCCGCCAGCCGGACAGCGGGGAGTCGACGAACGCAAGACGCACGGGTGTGGCGGGTCGCGTCGTCTCCGTGCAACCGCCCGTCACCGCGCGGCTTTTTCCACCCGCACCCCTCCGCCTCGTACCGAGCAAGCCATCCCGAGTAGGAGGTCTGTCCACCGGTCGTCGGGAGGATGCCTGCCCATTTTTCCAAATTATCGGCTATCCTGCGGCACAAACCCTTGCAGGATGGAAATGCATGAAGCTCCTTTCGCGCATTGGACTCGTGGTGGCTTGGCTCCTGACCGGTTCGCTCGTGACGACGACGGTCCTCTTCCCGGCGGCAGCGATCGCGCAGGAAGACGACGGTGACGAGGGCGGCGGTGACGAAGGCGAATACGACGAGGGCGGCGGCGACGAGGGCGGTGGCGACGAGGGCGGCGGCGACGAGGAGTAAGCCTTCGGTCGACGTTTGATGGTCAGGGCCGGCGGGGTTCTGCTCCGCCGGCCCTTGTTTTATCGCTTCGGGCAGGCGTCGGCCGGCGCGTCGAGCAGCTTCATCCGGCCGTCGACGCGCCCCTCGAGCGTGCCTCCACGGTGCAGGAACCACTCGGCGAGCGCGTCGCGCATGCCGAGGTCGCGCTCGTGGCCATAGTGCTTGCGCTCGGAGGGCACGCGGTCCAGGACCTCGCCGACGCCGTCGCCGCCGAGGGCGAGAAAGTCGCTCGTGACCAGTCTGTAGGTCGCCTCATTGTCGAGGGGGCGCCCGTCGGCGAGGCGGATCTCGGTGATGGTCGCCTTGCCCGGGCAGCGCTCGACCACGAAGCGCAGCCCCGAGGTCTGCGGGACGCCGTGCGTGCCCGACAGCAGCGCCTCGAGCAGCTCCACGATTTCTCGGCCAGTCAGGTGCAGGGTCGCGATGCTGTTGTCGAAGGGAAAGACCTCGTAGAGCGTACCGTACGTCAGCTCTCCGGGGTGCAGGTCGGCTCGCAGGCCGCCGCTGTTGAGCAGCGAGACATCGGCTCCCTCCGACTCGCGCAGCGCGTCGGCCAGAGCATTGCCGAGCGGGCTCTCCGAGCGGTATTCGCGGGCGAGCGCCGAAGGCATGGTGACCGAGAGCTTCTGCCGGTGCTTGAGATCGACGCGCTCGAAGTAGGGGGCAATCAGGGAGTCGAGCTGCTGATCCTGCACGACCGGGGCTCCCTCGAAAGTGCTGGGGCGGGTGGTCATCCCCGGTCTCCAGTCCTTGGCATTGCAGTCGCCGGTCTCATCGATGGTGCGCTCGCAAATCGGAATCGCCGCGCGGATTCGGGTCTGCGCTGGAATCGGGCGGCGGGTCGTGGGGTCGACCGCGAGCTCGATGGTTCCAAACTGGCGGCCGAACGCGCCCGACTCGACGACCGGCATGGCATTGACGAAGTGGCCGATCCCGGCATGGGTGTGACCCGCGAAGACCGCGTCGAACAGGCCGCTTGGGAGCTTGAGGAGAAGCTCGAAGATCTCGCCCCGCAGATCACAGCTCGTCAAGGAGTGCGGATCGGAGAGCTCCTCGCATCTGCCGCCAGCATGCACGAGCGCGACCACGAGCTCGGCGCCTTGTGCGCGCAGCTCCTCGGCGCCGGCCGTAGCCTCCTCCACGAGCTCGCCAAAGCGCAGGCGCATCACGTTGACGGGGTTGGTCACCTCGGGGGTGGCCGGGGTGAGCAGCCCGAGGAGGCCGATCTTGATGCCGTGACGCTCGATGATGATGGATGGGCGCAGGAACGTTGGAGGGGTGCCGTCGCCGAGCCGGACGTTCCGGGCGAGCAGGGGGAAGCGAGCCTTTCGGGCGCATTCGGCGAGCGCGCCGAGAGGGTCGTCGTCAGCGCCGACCGCGGCGGAGCGCGGGCCGACCGGGCCGTAGTCGAACTCGTGGTTGCCGATGGCCGCCGCGTCGTAGCCCAGCTCGTTGTAGGCCGCGATGACGACTTCACCCTCGGACAGGTTGGCGACCAGCGTTCCCTGGAAGAGGTCGCCCGTGTCGACGACGACTACGCCTCCGGGGTTCTGCGCTCTCAGGATTGCCAGGTAGCCGGACAGCAGGCTCAAGCCACCGGCGCGCAGCACGGTGCCGTCGGGCAGGACGCTCTCACGGGGCTGAACCCATCCGTGGAGGTCGTTGGTGGCGGCGAAGGTGATTCGCACCGGGGGCTCGGCCGAAGCGGGACCGTCCGGTCGGTGTGCGGCGCGCCCGGGGCAGGCCGCGAGCACCGTGAGCATCAGAGCGAGAGGGAGGCGGGGAGCTTGCACGGGCCGATTCTATCCGGCCGCGCGAGTCTCACAATGTCAGCGATGCGAATGATCTTGCCGATTAACCGTTCGGAGCGTCCGCAGCCTTTGGCCGATGGCGGCGCATGGGCGAGGAGAGCGAAAGGGCGATGGGGAGCACCGAGACAGCGGCTGGCCGGCTGAGCGCCCTGCGGGCGCTGCACCGCGAGCTCGATGCCTGCCGAAGATGTCCGGCGATGGCCGGACCGGTCGTCCACGGTGAAGCCGTGCTCTCGCCTCTCCTCCTCATCGGCCAGGCGCCCGGCCCGCACGAGGGCGCGCTCGGCAGGCCGTTTGCCTGGACCGCAGGCCGAACGCTCTTTCGCTGGTTCGAGAGCGCGGGCGCCAGCGAGACACAGGTTCGCGGCCGGGTCTACCTGGCGGCAGTGGCTCGTTGTTTCCCCGGAAAGGCGCGCTCGGGTGGCGATCGCAAGCCCGGTCCTCAAGAGATCGGCAACTGCCGCGAGTACCTGCGCGCCGAGGCCGACCTGCTCGAGCCGAAGCTGGTCATCCCCGTCGGCGCGCTGGCTATCGAGCAGGTGCTCGGCCACAAGGTGGCGCTCGCGCAGGTGGTGGGTCGAGTGCTCGAGGGTGAGCTGTTCGGCCATCGCTGCGAGCTGCTCTGCTTGCCGCACCCGAGCGGCGCCTCGACCTGGCACAAGGGGCAACCGGGCCAGAGGCTTCTTGCGGAAGCCCTGCGGCAGCTCGCCGAGCACCCGGAGTGGAGAAGGGCGTTGGACCGGCGGGCGCAGCCGAAACCTTCGAGCAACGCTGGTGGTCGATGACCTTCAGAGCCTTGCGGCGGCAAGGCGGATTGGCCGGCAGGCAGACGGGTGGACAGGCGGACAGGCGGCCGGGGGTCAAGAAGAAGCCCAAGCCGTCGCTACAGCTCTGCCTCGAAGCGCCTGGCGACCGCGGCGAGATGCCAACGGGCGCAAGGGACGCGCGCCGGGTCCGCGACTGCGGCCACGAGGTAGTAGTTGCCGGGGAGCGCCTCGACGAGGAGGGTCGTGGTGCCGGTCGCGAAACTGTAGGAG
This sequence comes from Myxococcales bacterium UBA5297, assembly GCA_002408385.1. Lineage (GTDB taxonomy): Bacteria > Myxococcota > Myxococcia > Myxococcales > UBA5297 > UBA10939. The sequence goes on along the minus strand of DHSB01000119.1, from coordinate 25,444 downwards.
GCGCGCTCCTCCTGTCCGTAGGCGCGCGCGAGCCGTTGCAGCTCCGCGGTGACCGCGCCGAGCTGCGCACCGGTCAGCTTGACCTCGAAGTCGTCCGGACCGGCCGAGGCCTGGCCGATCGCCTCGCCTTCGTAATCGCAGAAGATGGCGAGCTGTGCGCCCGTCTCTTCGACAAAGCGCTGCAGGGCTTCGGAGAACATGCGCCGTCCCGAAATGCGAGAAGGGCCCGACCGGAATCGATCGGGCCCTTCGTTCAGCATCGCGCGTCTCACCCGCGCCTTTTTGTGACCCCGCCGAGACTCGAACTCGGGCTTATGCCGTGAGAGGGCACCGTCCTAACCGCTAGACAACGGGGCCAAACCTATGTGCTGGGAGACTAGGATTCGAACCTAGATAGACAGAGTCAGAGTCTGCCGTCCTGCCGTTAGACGATCTCCCAATCTCGCCCCTACTGACCTGACGGCGCCTTTTCGCGCAGGACCACGAAAATTCGCGTCTCGCCGCCAAGCTCGTAGATATTCAAACCCTCCCAGTCGCCTTTTCCGTCGTTGACGATATGAACAGCGCGAATTCCTGGCTGATTCACGATCGTCTTTCGCGGATTCGTCTTGTACTGCCTTCCGTAGAAGGTCAGCGTGTCAGCGTAATTACTCGGCGACCGATACCTCTGCTCCCCAACCTGTCTGCTGCCGGAAGGAAGGATCGCTCCCTTGACCGTGTTGGCGGCCGCTCTTGTTGGCACCACCATCAGCAACATCAGCGTCGCGAAAACGGCGCCCTTATAGCCGCGCCGCAGGAGCCTGTCAACAAGGTTTTGTTTCGAACTCACGTCGGACGAGATATCTCCCACCGCCCGCCGTGTCAACCTTGCGAAAGGCGTGTCAGCGGGCCCCAGGCCGTCAGCAAGTCCATCGTCACCGCGACCGCGATGTGGATGATCGCCCCGTACCAGAAGCTGCGGGTTCGCAGCGCGAGCAGCCCGAGGAAGATGCCGGCGATGATCGCCCCGAAGGTCTCGGCCTCGGGCTTGCCGAAGTGGATGATCGCAAAGGGCATCATCTGTGCGAAGACGGCCATCTTGCCCATCGACTTCTCGAGCGAGAACAGCAGATAGCCGCGGTACATGTACTCCCAGGCGACGAAGTAGGCCGCGTAGGCGAGCTCGTAGACGAGAAAGAGGCTCCACGCCTTCCGGGCCCCCGAGCAAAGGGGATAGTGGCCGGCAAAGGCCGGCATCCTCGAAGCCACGAAGACGATGGGAAGAAAGACGAGCAGGACCGCGGCGGTCGCCGCGAGCCCCGTGCGCCAGTCGCCAAGGCCGATGCCCGTCTGTCGGACCTTGAGCCCCGGGGTGAGAGCGGCGGCGAAAAGCGGCAGGAGCAGATAGAGCGCGACGCTGGCACCAAACCAGTACAGGTAGGGTGCGACCTCGCCCATCTGCCCACCGATCAACCCGCCGAACGCGCGCCGGTAGGAGCCGGTATTGCCGTGGTGGTGCGAGACGATGAGCGCGACGGTGGAGACGGTCGCGGCGAGCGCGCCGGGGATGTGGATCCCGGAGAGCGCATCCCTAATCTCTCCCCAAAGCCCTCCGACAGGTGCCCGGGCCTCGGGTTGAAGGGCGGGACTGCTCTCGCTCGGGGGCGCGTTGCTGCCGAGTTCTTGACCGGACACGGGTCGCGAGCTTGCAGGAGCAGTGGTGGCAAGTCAACGAGACCGGGGGCGCGCCCGTGGTAGACTCCCGACAGAACTTTCGACCATGTCCCTGCGCTCGACCCTGCTCGCGATTGCTTCGCTGCTCGTCTGCTTGCCCGCCGGAGCGACGGTGGTCGAGGCGCTGGAGCTCGAGCAGCTCTCGCAGGCCTCCGAGCTGGTCGTCCGCGGGACTGCGCTCGAGTCCTCGGCCGAATGGGTCGCCGGCCGGCGCCAGATTCGCACGGTCACCCGCGTGCAGGTCTCCGATCGCCTCAAGGGCGACCCGCAGGCGCGCGAGGTCGAGGTGCACACGCCCGGCGGGACCGTCGGCGACATTACTCAGAAGGTGAGCGGCTCTCCGCAGCTCGAGCCGGGCGACGAGGTCGTGCTCTTCTTGAAGCGGCGGCCCGGACCGCGAAGGCTCTTCCAGGTCGTGGGCATGGGCCAGGGCAGGTTCTCGGTCGTGCGCGAGGCCGGGCGCGAGCTGGTCGTGCGCGAGCCTGCCCGGCTAAGCCTGCTCTATCCGGACGGAAGCGTGCGGCCCTCGGCCCGATTCGGCCCGGTGCCGCTGCGACAGTTCGTCGAGCGCGTCCAGAAAGCGAACGCAGGCAAGCCGTGACCAAGGCCCTGGCGCTTCTCCTGCCGCTGCTGGTGGCCGCGCAGGCTCACGCCTATTCGCGCAGCTACGTCCCGACCGCGAGCGGCGATGGCCCCTGTCTCTTCTGGCGCGTCCGGCGCATCCCCTTCACGCTCAACCAGATGGGCAGCGCTTCGGCCGGCCGCAGCTCGCTCGATGCGGCCCGCGCAAGCTTCCAGGTCTGGAACGAGCCCTCGTGCAGCGACCTTGAATTCGTCGAAGAGCCGCTGACCGACAGCATCGAGGTGGGCTTCGACCCGGAGGCACGCGACAACACCAACCTCGTCGTCTGGCGAGAGGTCTCCTGCGACGAGGTCGTGCCCGACGGCCATCCGTGCCTGTCGGAGGGAGGCTGCAACAACCTCTTCGGCTGCTGGGAGCAGTCGCCCGGAACCATCGCGGTGACGACGACCACCTTCAGCACCAAGACCGGAGAGCTGTTCGATGCCGACATCGAGCTCAACGGCGCGCGGTTCGTCTTCTCCACCGTCGATCTGCCTCTGTGCAACGGCACCCCGGACACTGTCCCTCCCGACTGCGTCGCCACCGACATCGAGAACACGCTCGTCCACGAAATCGGGCACGTGGTCGGCCTCGACCACGTCTCCGACCCCGAGGCGACGATGTTCTTGAGCGCCCAGTTTGGCGAGACCGAGAAGCGAAGCCTCGAGGCCGATGACATCCAGGGGCTTTGCGACATCTATCCGGTCGGCCGGCCCACGGCGACCTGCGTCAACGACAGCGTCGCGGTCCAAGGCCGGGGGTGCGGCTGTGGCTCTGGCCCCGGAACGGGGCTGTTGTTCACGCCGCTGCTCGTGCTGCTGCTCGCCGGGCGTCGCCGCGGGCGCGCTTGAGGCGACGGTCGAGAGTCGAGAGTCGACACCCCGGGCATCGCCCGGAGCCCGAGCGATCGGTCGCAGGTTGGTAGGGGCGCATAGGGATGCGCCCGTCGAGAAATCGAGCAGAGGTGCGGCCGAGCCGAGGGCTCCCGGCGGCCGGCACGAAGGCCGGCCATCAAGGGACCTGCTTCCGCTCGAAAACGGCTGCTGAAGAGGCGTCGAAGAATCGTTCGAGCAGTAACCGGTCAGCCCGAGCGTAGGCCGAGCTTGCGAGGCCGAAGTCGAGGGCCCCTCGACTCCGCCTCCCTCGATCCTCGGGAGGCTGCGCTCGGGGTGAGCGGGTGGCGAGCCGAGGCGAGGGTGATTTTCCGACACCTCTTGAGACTCGATTGCAGCGGCTGTCGCCCTTCCATGCCTCCCGTCAGCGCCCTGCCTCACCGATGTCTTCGTCGAGGTGCTCCTCGAGATAGAGGTCACTGTCGGTCGGCTCGCCACCTGCCTGCTCGGTCGCGCGCTCGACCTTGGTGCGTTTCATCACCGGCGCGGCTGGCTCGATTTCCGCCGCGGCTTTGGGGATTTGCGAGGAGACGAAGCGCAGCTCGATCTCGCTGTGCCGGTCCTCGTGGACCATCGCGCGCATCAGCAGGCTGCGCTCGTCCAGCTTGACGAAGGAGAGCTTGGCCTTCACACACCCGCGGTCCGGCGGGCAGAAGACCGCGGTGTCGTCGGTCGACAGGCTCTCTTGGTAGACGAGGTCTCCGGCCTGCGTCGCGTTGCGCTGCGTCAGCGAGTAGCGGATGAAGGGGGTGCCCTGAGTGAAGCTGACGAAGTCGTACTCGTGACGCATCCCCTCGAGGTTGATTTCGCGCTGCGGGGCCATGCTCGCGTGCACCTGCGTGCCTGTCTCGGTGACGTGAAGGGTGTAGGACATCGCGCCCATCGGGCTGTTCTTGACCTGTCCGCTCCATACCCCGCGCCAGTCGCGCAGCACTCGCAGCACCGCGGTCGAGCCCGCGCCTGTCGGCTTGGGGGCGGCGGTCGAGCAGGACGCGGCGGCCGCGATGGCAGCCAGGGCGGCAAAGAGCCTTGCGGGATTCATCGTCTGGAAACCTCGTTGTGCTGGAAGACGCCGCCAATCCTCGCGCACCGCATCGGCGGCTCGCAAGGGGGGCGGGCGGCGGCGCGCGAATCGGGTGGGCGGCTACAGGCCTGCCTCTTCGCTCACCAACAGATCGATGCGCCGGGCCGAGTCGAACAGCCGCTCGTCGGGCGCCTGCATTCCCTCGGCATGCAGTGGCGCCAGCAGCGGCGCGGCCGCCTCGCCCCGTAGGCTGAGGAGCGCCGCGCGCAGCGGCTCGAAGTGGGGCGAGTTGCGGCGGGCGGCGAACACGTCTCCAGGGACCGGCTCGGTCTTGGCGATGACGGCAATCCGCGCGCGCTCCTCAGGGGAGAGCGCCTCGTTGATCGCGTCCTCGTAGCAGGCTCCGGCGGCCAGCGTGCCCTCGAGCACTTGGCGCACGACCGCGTGGTGGCCACCGACGAAGACCCGTTCGTAGTCGCTCGGCCTCAGGCCGTTGGCAAACAGGTGGGCGAAGGGATACTGGAAGCCGGCCGACGAGTTGGGATCCACGAAGGCTATCCGCTTGTCTCGCAGGTCGGCGACCGACCGAACAGGCCCCTCGGCGCCTGTGATGAGGACGCCCGCGAAGACGCTCTTGCCGCCGCGCACCGGCATCGCGACGGCGTCGTAGCCCAGCTCGTGCGCCCGGCTGTAGAGCACCGGGCCGAGCAGGACGAGGTCCCACTTGCGCGCCGCAAGGGCGCGGGCCGTCTCCACGTAGTCTCCCGGGACTTCGATGGTCACCCGAACGCCGAGCGACTGCTCGAGGTAGGCGGCGAGGGCCGCAAGCTCGGTGCGGCGAGTCTCGGGTTCTCCGGTCGGCACGGCGCCGAACAGCAGCGGCTCGCCCTGAGGCGAGCCGGGCGCCGGACCCGCGGTCCGGCAGGAACACAGGAGGCAAACCAGCACGAGGATTCTCTTCGCAGACACGCTCCAGGCCTCGTCTCTCATAAGGTTGTCCCCACCGGCCCGCAGATGCGGGCGAGCCCGGCGGACCGGGTTGGCAACCGACTGTTGATCGTTTGGCATCCTGCCACGGGGCGACCCGCGCGGTCACGTTCCCGGCCGCCGACTCCGCTGAGGGGGCCGGACTGCGACCCCGAGCGCGGCGGCGACCGAGCGCGGTCAGGGCCCCGGCCGTCGACACGGTGCCGGCTTTCTGGAGTTCGAGCGGACCTCGCCTTAGCCTGGGCCGGATGAGAGTGCGCCTCTTCTCGGTCGGCAAGGATCGCTCCGGGCTCTTCGAGCCGGGGGTGCGCGAGTACGCCTCGCGCCTGGCGCACTACTGCCGGTTCGAGCTGGTCGAGCTTCCCGAGGCGCGCAAGGCAAACAACCCGGTGCAGGCGACCGAGGAGGAGGGAAGGACCATCCTCGGCCGGCTCAAGCCGGGTGAGTTTCTCGTCGCGCTCGACGAGCGGGGCAAGGCCCTGGGCAGCGCCGACCTCGCGAAGTTGCTCGGACGGCTCCAGACACAGGGACAAGAGGTCGTGTTCTGCGTGGGCGGGGCCGAGGGGCTCTCCGATACGGTCCGCGCGCGCGCCAACCTGGTGCTCTCGCTCTCGGCAATGACCCTCCCGCATCGGCTCGCGAGGCTCTTGATTGCCGAGCAGATCTACCGCGCTTTCACGCTGCTGCGCGGTGAACCCTACCACCGGTAGCCAAGTCGCTTGCCCTGTCCCCGCGGGGTAGAATCACCGACCGGACCTGTCGTCGCGCCGCCTGTCGGTGTGCCGGTCCCAAAGCGGCCGAATGAATCGGAGGATACCGTGCAGCACGACATCCGCTCCCTGGGCCTTGCTGCCTTCGCAGCCGCAATCCTCCTCCCGACGCTGATGGCCGGGTGTACGCGAACCGCCCCGATGCTCTGCGAGACCGACGACGAGTGCCCCGAGGGCACCTGGTGCGTCGCAAATCGCTGCTCTCCGGAGAAACCCGCTCTCGTCTGCGGCCCTGGCGAGACCGCGTGCAACGGCCGCTGTGTGGAGACGCAGACCAACCGCCGACACTGCGGCGCCTGCAACAACGGCTGCGAAGCGGGCCTTGCCTGCGTCGACGGCGGCTGCGTCGCGCAATGCGCCGAGGGGCTCGCCCTGTGCTCGGGGAAGTGCGTCGACCTCGAGCGAGACCCCACGAGCTGCGGGGCTTGCGGCGCGACCTGCGCGTCGACCCAGATCTGCAGGGGGGGCGCCTGTGAGTGCGCGGCCGCCGGCTTTACGCTGTGCGGCCTCGAGTGCGTCGACCTGCGAGCCGATCCGGGCAACTGCGGCGCCTGTGGAAACGCCTGCACCCAGGGGACCGCGTGTATCGACGGGGCGTGCGCCTGTCCCGAGGGGACCGAACCGTGCGAGGGCCTTTGCCGTGACCTCGACAGCGATCCGGAGAGCTGCGGCGCCTGCGGACTCGCTTGTGCCCAGGGGCAGTACTGCCAGGCGGGCGCGTGCGTCTCCGACTGCTCGCCTCCCTTCACTCAATGCGGCAGGAGCTGTGTAGACCTCTCGGACGATCCGCTTCATTGCGGTGACTGTGGACTGGTCTGTACCGACGGGAAGACCTGCCACCAGGGCGCCTGCCGGTGCCCGGCCGGCACTGCCCCTTGTGGCGGCCGTTGCGTCGACACCTCGTCGGATCCGGCGAACTGCGGCGCTTGTGCCTATGCCTGCGCCGAGGGTGCGGTCTGCCTCGCGGGCGGCTGCGCTTGTGAGAGCGGCGCGGTCTGCGATGGCCGCTGCGTCGACCTTACGAGCGACCCCGCCCACTGCGGTGGCTGCGGCATGGCTTGCGAGGCGCCGCTCGTCTGCACCTCGGGCGACTGCTCGCAAACGTGCGAGGCGGGGTTGGTCGCCTGCGACCGCGCCTGCGTGGACCTCTCTGCCGACCCCTTGCATTGCGGGGGCTGTGCGCGCGCGTGCAACGCGGGCTTCACCTGCTCGGGCGGCGAGTGCGTCTGCCCGGAGGGCGCGGTGGCCTGTGAAGGAGCCTGCCGCTTCGTCCTGGACGACCCGGCGAATTGCGGGGCCTGCGGCCTTGGCTGTGCGCCGGGCCAGAGCTGCGAGAACGGGCGTTGCACCTGCCCGCAAGGCCTCGCCTCCTGCGCTGGTGTCGGCTGCGCCGACCTGACCCGCGACCTCGAGAACTGCGGGGCCTGCGCGCGCCACTGCGCGCCCAACCAAAGCTGCGAGAGCGGCGCCTGCGTCTGCGTTCCTCCGCTCCAGACCTGCAACGGCAACTGCACGCGCGTCGAGCAGGACCCGCTCAACTGCGGGGCCTGCGGCCACGTCTGCCCGGCCGGCTGGCTGTGCGCGAACGGCGTCTGCACGTCGAGCTGTCTCGCGCCCCTCGTCGATTGCGCCGGGGCCTGCGTCGATCTGCAGTCCGACGAGGCGCATTGCGGCAGATGCGGGCAGGCCTGTAGCGCCGGGCTCGACTGTATCGAGGGCTCCTGCGGCTGCCCGCCCGGCAGCTTCGTGTGCGACGGCGCGTGCGTCGCCACGCAGAGCGATCCGCGAAACTGCGGCGCTTGCGGGGTCGTCTGCAGCGGCGGCAAGTCGTGTTCGGGAGGTCGTTGCCTCTGCCCGCCCGGGATGAGCGACTGCGCCGGGCGCTGCACCCCGACCTTGACCGACCCGCTCCACTGCGGCGGCTGCGGCCGGGCGTGCCTGCCGGGCCAGAACTGCGTCGGCGGCACGTGTGCCTGTCCGGGCGGCACCATCGAGTGCGACGGCGCCTGCACCGAAACCTCGTTCGATCCGCTCAACTGCGGTGGCTGTGGCGTCGTCTGCCCGCCCGGCAGCCTCTGCGATCTCGGCGACTGCCGCTGCCCAGGCCCCTTCCAGTTGTGCGACGGGCGGTGCGTCGACCTCGCGAGCGAGCCGCGCAACTGCGGCGCCTGTGGAGTCGCGTGTGCCGAGGGGCAGTACTGCGAGCAAGGCCGCTGCTACTGTCCGCGGGGCACGACCGTGTGTGATGGCGAGTGCGTCGATCTGCGCGGCGACCATGAGAACTGCGGAGCCTGCAACCATGCCTGTGCCGACGGCCAGGTCTGCAACCGCGGCACCTGCCAACTCCAGTGCACCCAGCCGTTTGCCCAATGCGGCGACGACTGCGTCAACCTCAACCGCGACGTAAACCACTGCGGGGCCTGCAACCACGCTTGCCTGCCGACCCAAATCTGCCGGGGCCGCAGGTGCGAGTGCGATTTCGACAAGGTGCTGTGCCAAGGCTCCTGCGTCGACTTCACGAGCGACCCGGGCAACTGCGGCGGCTGCGGAGTTGCGTGTGCTCCGGGGCAGGCCTGCTCGAACGGCGCCTGCGTCTGCGGTCAGGGCCAGGCACTTTGCGACGGGCGGTGCGTCAACACGGCCATCGACGAGGCGAACTGCGGCGGGTGCGGCGTCGCCTGCAGGCCGGGCCAGGGCTGCTCGAACGGCGTCTGCGCCTGCGCTCCGGGGCAGACGCTGTGCAACGGGGTGTGCACCGATAGCCACTCGGATCCGAAGAACTGTGGGGCGTGCGGTGTTGCTTGCGCGCCGGGGACCGCATGCATCGACGGGGTCTGCGGCTGTCCCGCGGGGATGACGAGCTGCGGCGGTGTCTGCGTCGACACCCGCAGCGATGAGCTCCACTGCGGCCGCTGTGGCAACGCCTGTGGTCCTGGCTCGGTCTGCACGAACGGTGGCTGTACCTGTCCGAGCGGCCTGAGCCAGTGCGGCGGGGCCTGCGTCGACACGCGGACCGACCCTTACAACTGCGGCGGCTGCGGGCTCGCCTGCCGTCCTGGGAGCTCCTGCATCGGCGGATTGTGCCAGGGCTGCCCGTCCGGTCAGACCGAATGCGCGGGCGTGTGTGTCGACACCTCGTCCGACCCGGCTCACTGCGGCCGCTGCAATGCGCGCTGCGCCCCTGGCGCCGGCTGCGTCGCCGGGGTCTGTGCGTGCCCGGCGGGACAGAGGGACTGCGGTTTCGGCTGCGTCGACGTCTCCGGCGATCCGGCGAACTGTGGGGGCTGCAACGTGCGCTGCGCCGCCGGCCAGGCCTGCCACAACGGAGCCTGCTACTGCCCGCCGGGCTCGACGCTTTGCAACGGGGCCTGTGTGGACACCGCGACCGACCCCTTCAACTGCGGCGGCTGCGGCCATGCCTGCGCAGCCGGCCAGCGGTGTGTCGGCGGCACCTGCGGGTGCCCGAGCGGCTACCAATCGTGCGAAGGGCAATGTGTCGACGTGCAGAGCGACCCCGCCAACTGCGGCCGGTGCGGCCTTGCTTGCGAGGACGGAAGCGCCTGCTTCGATGGAGCGTGTGGCTGCGGGGACGGGCAGGCTTCGTGCGACGGCGTCTGCACCTCCTTGGCTTCTGATCCGCTCAACTGCGGCGCCTGCGGAAATGGCTGCGGCCGCAATCAGGTCTGCGTCGACGGGGCCTGCGCCTGCCTTGCCGGCACGCTGTGCGACGGCCGCTGCGTGAACCTCGACACCAACCCGCTCAACTGCGGCGTCTGCGGCAATGCCTGTGGTGAGAGCCAGGTGTGCGCCAGCGGCGAGTGCACCTGCCCCTGGGGTGCCAGCGAGTGCTCCGGCGCCGACGGCGTGGCGTTCTGCGCCTACCTGCTCTGGGATCCCGCGAATTGCGGCGCATGCGGCAGGTCCTGCCCTCAGGGCGATTTCTGCCTCGCGGGAATCTGCTTCTGATCGACTGTGGGCGCGGCTGCCGTAGACGGTCGCGCCCAATGCCGAGGGAGCGAGACGGAGGGCCCTCGCGCCGGGCGCGAGCGCTCGTTCCGCGTGAAAAAGAACGCGAGCGTTTGCTTGAGGGGGCGAGGGATGGAGTCCTTCCTCGATCTGCTCTTTCCGCCCCGGTGCCCGGGCTGTCGGGAGATTCTCGTAGAGCGCGGCGTCTTCTGTCGGTCTTGCCGGGAAACCTTCATCGAGTTGTCAGCGACCCGGTGTCGGCTTTGCGGCGAGCCCGAGGTGGAGCTCTGCAGCCACTGCCGCGGCCAGGCCCCGCCATTCGAGCGCGCGGACGCCGCGTTTCTCCACGGGGGCGCGCTCGCCGAGACGATTCACCGGCTGAAGTACGAGGACTGCCCGCAATTTGCCCGGCATCTGGCCAGGCTCGTTCTCGGGGCGGCGCGCTCTCACCTCGAATGGTGCACGCTGGTGGCGCCCATCCCCCTTCATCCGAGTCGACTCCGCGGCCGCGGCTATGACCAGGCCTTGCTCCTTGCCCGGCCTCTGGCCAAGGCCGCGGCGCGCAGGCTCGAGCCGCGCGCGGTGCGGCGCCGGCGGCACACAGCGCCGCAGGTAGGACGCGATCGGCTGGCGCGCACACGAAATGTCGCTGGGGCGTTCGTCGGGGTACCGAAGAGGTGCGCCGGACAGCGGGTCCTTCTCGTCGACGATGTGCTGACAACCGGCGCGACGGCGGGGGAGGCGGCGCTCGCGCTGCGCGAGGCGGGGGCCGCGGCAGTCAGAGTCTTCACCATCGCGCGGGCCGAATAGCGCTCGTCGACGCGAGACGCGGTGCGCAGCCTTGGGCGGTGTGGCGCGGCGTTGCCGGACAAGGCCGGCTCCTCCGCGCTTTGCCGTCAGGCTCTCGTGAATCGACAGCCCGGGCTTCGCCCGAAGCCCAGGTGAGCGGTCGCAGGTTGGTCGGGGCGCGATAGAGATGCGCCCGTCGAGCAGATGCGCGGCCGATTCGAGGGTTACCGGCGGCCGGTGCACGAAGGCCAACGCTCCGCAATCGTGCCGCCGCGCAACGTATCTCGAGGTCAGTAGCACAGGGTGACAAGTCTGCAGCTCGGGCAAAGTCAGTGACGCGGTGAGGCCTGCGTCCCGGCGGACCAGCGGCTCGAGGGCATTGGCTGGGCCGAGCCGGCGATGAGGCCGGCTGGCGTGGGGAACCGAAGGCGGCTTCGACGCGCGCTCGGAGGCGTGCGGTGTGCGCGCGGGCCGCCAGTTGCCGCGGCGAGAAGGCCAGCCCCGCAAAACGAAGAGCGCCCGTCCAAAGCGGACGGGCGCTCAAGCTGTCGCAGCGCTTGGAAGGCCTACTTCTTTTCTCCTTCGCCTCCCGACTCGGAGGCCCCCATGACCGCGAAGTTGATGTTGGCGTAGCCGGCCTGGTTGCAGGAGTACATGACGCGCTTGATGGTCTTGAACTCGACCTCTTTGTGTCCCTGGATATTGATGTCGCCCTTGAAGCCGCCCGAAGGGTCCGCCTGGTGGAGGGCTTCGTAGCGCTTCTTCAGGTCGCGCAGCTTCTCCTCGAGGGCCGGGATGTTCCAGTACTCGTCGCGGGCGAGGTCGGCGACCAGGGCGATCTGCTCGCCCTCGAGCATCACCGAATCGCTGGAGATCTGCACCACTGGGGCGCGGTCGATCTCGTTGCCGTTCATCGCGTCCGGCAGCGTGATGTCCTGAGACATGAACAGGATTTCACCTGTGGCCGAGAAGTTCTGCAGCAGGAAGATGACGATGATGATGAACATGTCGACCAACGGGGTGATCAGCAGGTCCGCGTCGACCGTGCGTCTTTGACCCGCGCCCTTGCCGAAGACCTTGCTCTTCTGAAGTCTTGCCCCGTACCGCTTGCCTGGGGTGACGATAGGCATCTCGCGTGCCCCTTTCTTCGGCTAGCCGACCGCACTGACCGCCACGTCCGGGAAGAGGACGGGCTGGTCCGTGCTGTCTTTGAGGTTGCAGGCATCGATGACCCGGACGAGGTCACTGTATTTGACCCCGTCCTCGCACTGCACCGTGATGTTGCGCTGGTCGGGCACCTCGGCCTTCACCTTGCGCAGCGCGTTGACGAGGGTGTTCTCCTCGCACTTCTCCGGGGCGTCGATGACGTCCTTTTCCTTGTGGCACAGCACGTACCTGCCCTCGACCTTGGGGATGTCGATGGCGCTGCCGCCAGAGGAGAGGGTGAAGCCGCGCTCGGTCACCAGCAGGTTGAGCGGCAATGTCTTCATGTCGGGAGGCGCGGGCGAGTCGCTCGGGCCGCCAGACTGCGTCACCGTGAGCCGGCCAATCTGGCTCCACACCGCCGTCATGACCAAAAAGCTGATCGTCACGGCCATCAGGTCGATGAAGGGGACCAGGTTGATCGTGACGTCGAGGGATTTCTTCTTTCCCTCCATGGATCGCTCCTAGGGTCGGCCGTCGGCGGACAGGCCGCCGCACGGCTCTCGAGATCCCGGCCCGCAGCCCACGGGAAGGCAGCCGCGTCGGTCGCGGGCGTTCGGAAGGCTCAGACAGCACGCAGAACGAAGCGTTCGGCTTCGGTCTGCGCAGGAAGGACTACTCCTCCGTGAGGGTCCTGCCCTCGGGCATGCGCAACTTGTCCTTGTTGGCCACGACGAGGTTGAGCACGCCGACGCTCGTCTCGTTGATGTCGTCGACCATGTGCTGAGTGCGGCCGTTGAGGATCGAGAAGGCGACCAGCGACGGGATGGCGGTGAGCAGACCGAAGCCGGTGCAGTTCATCGCTTCCGAGATACCGGCCGCGAGGATGGTGGCCTTGTCGGCGGGGTTGACGTGGGCGACCGCCTCGAAGCAGGTAATCAGACCGGAGACGGTTCCGAGCAGACCGGAGAGCATCGCCGCGTTGCCGATCATCGCGAGGTAGCCGGTGCGCGCCTCGATCTTCGGGTTCTCGCGCAGCGCCGCTTCGTCCATGGCGGCCTGGACCTCGGCCTCGCCCTTGGGCACGTTCATCAGGCCGCTCTTGACGACCGAGGTCAGCGGGGTCGGCTTCTGGCCGGCGACGTAGCTGATGGCCTTGTCGAGATCGCCCGCGTAGAGGTGCTTCTTCAGGCCGCGGAGGAAGGCCTCTTTGTTGATGCTCGCCTTGAAGTAGAGAATGAAGATGCGGTCGATGACGATGGCGAACATGACCACGAGGCACAGGGTGATGGGCCACATGCCCCAGCCGCCGTCGGAGTAGCGCTTGGCGACCCCCCCGAAGAAGCCGAGCTCCTCGGAGGAAACAGCCTCTGCCGAGGCGAGCGTTGCGGAGTAGGCGAGCGTCAACACGTCCATGGTTTCTTTGACCTCCGGAGTCGCCGGCAGCCGTCTAACAGCCCCCGGTCCCGCGCTTCAAAAGAACTCGTATCGCCCTGCGGGTTTTCCTGGTGAGAAAACTCTTGGCCGGACGAGCGCGATCTTCTCGAGCCGGCGTTTTACTGCGGACGGACCTTCTGATTCAGGCGACCTGAGGAGCCTGGGTCAGAAAAGGTAGTGGACGCTAGCATCGGCCAAAAAACGTGTCAAGCTGGCGGCAAATCGCGCTTCACGCCCGCAAAACGGGTTGAAAACCGCGTCGAAGGGAACGCTTTGGGGCCTGCCGATGGCCGCCCCGCGGCCGGGGCCCGCGAGGCCGGGGGCTCAGTGTCCGGCGGCCGCCACGCTCTGATATCTATCGCAGCAAGCCGGCGCGCGAAATCACCGCGAAAGAGGGTCGCAGGGCGCGCCTCAGGACCCTCGCTCCGGTCGGGAGGGGCTCGAATGCACCTTTTGAAAAGCTCCCTGTTGCTCGCAACCATCGCCGCTGCCGCGTGCGCGAAGCCGGCTCTCGACTCGTGCGTGACCTACGAGGATGCGGTGCGGCCGGTGCTCGAGCAGCGTTGCTCGCGCTGTCACTCCGGCGCGAACGCCGCCGCGGACTATCGCCTCGACTCGTACGCGGGCATCGTCGCCCGGCGCGACGACGGAACCCAGCGGGTGCTGCGCGGTGAGCAGGCGGGAGCCTTCCTGCAAGCGGCTCTCGGCGCGCTCGCGGCTCATCCGTCGGCCGCGCTGCCCGGCGACGAGCTCGCGCTGCTCGAGCGCTGGGTTGCCGAGTGCCGCCTCGCGCCCGCGCGCTACGAGGCGCACCCGCCCGGCCTGCTCAACCCCGGCGACGCGGAGCAATTTCACGGCGCGACGCTGCGCGCCCGCGGCTACGAAACCGACTCCTGCGAAGCCTGTCATGGCGAGTCGCTGCGCGGCGGACGGGCCGCCGGCTGCGAGCGCTGCCATGCCCAGGGTGTCGCGGCCTGCAGCACCTGCCATGGTGACGACGAGTCGGCGGCGCCCCCGCGCGATCTCTCGGGTCGGCGGCTCGCCTCGAGCGCGGGGGTCGGCGCGCATCGCGCCCACCTGACCGACGGTCCGCTGCACCGTGCCTATGGATGCGCGGCCTGTCATCCGGTGCCCGTCCGCGCCGAGTCCGAGGGGCACTATCGCCGGGACGGGGTGCCGGACACCGCCGACGCGGACCTGTCCATGCGGGCCGCGCCAGGCAAACAGCCTCTCTATGATCGAGCGGCGTCGCGCTGCTCCGGAATCTACTGTCACGCCCCCTCGAGCGATGCGCACGCCGCAAACCAGGCGCCGGCGTGGACCAAAGGCCAGTCCGAGGCCTCCTGCGGAGGCTGTCATGGCCTTCCGCCGTCCGCGCCCCATCCCGCGGAGCCGCGCTGTGAGCGTTGCCACGCGGTCGCCTTCGCCCACGGCCGGCCCGTCGCGCGCCTGCACGCGGACGGCAAGGTCGATCTCGGCGCCGAGCAGGGCTGTTCGGGCTGCCATGGCGACTCGCTCAGCCCCGCTCCCCCGCGCGATCTCGAGGGCAACACGGACGAGAGCCTGCCAAGCGTAGGCGCGCACCGCGCTCACCTCGACGCTCGCAACGGGCTGCGCGGCCCGGTCCCCTGCAGCGAATGCCACGCGGTCCCCGGCCAAGCCGATGCGGCCGGGCACCTCGACGACGGGCCCGCCGAGGTCTTCCCGGAGGTCGAGGGCGTCGGTGCCCTGGCCCGCCGCGACCGGCTCGAGCCCTCTTACGACCGAGCGAGCGGGCGCTGCGCCTCGGTCTACTGTCACGGCAACGGCCTGCGCCTCGCCAAGGAGCAGTCGCCCGACTTCATCCGCGCGCCGGCGTGGACGGGCGGCAGCGCTCAGGTCGCTTGCGGCTCGTGCCACGGCGTGCCGCCCGTGGAGGCCGAGCATCAAGCGATGCCCGACCCGCGCTGTGATCGGTGCCACGGCCAGAGCGTCGACTCCCAGAACCGCATCAAGATCGAGGTCGATCCCGAGACGGGCGAGCGACGCTCGACGCACCTCGACGGCGTCGTCAACGTCGGCACCGGGTAGGGGCGCGCGGTGGTCTTCCGGTGTGGCTCGGGCGCGCCGGCCGGCCTGCGGCTCGGACGGGCCGGCGCACGGCGAAGCGGCTCTTGTGTTCGACGGTGGCCTTCGTTAATAACGGCCGGCCACAGGCCCGGAGGCCCGTCATGCCGTTCTGTCCAAGCTGCCACTCTGAGTACCGCGAAGGCATCGAGCGCTGCGCGCCGTGCGACCTCGAGCTCGTCGCCAAGCTGCCCGAGACCGACGAGCAGAAGTCCGAGCGCCTGCGCGAGCTGGTCGACAAGGACGAGGCCGCTCACATCGCGCGCGCCAACTACGCCGAAGCCTGCCAGATGGTCGAGCTGCTGCAGTCGCGCGGCGTAGACGCGATGGTCTCGGGCGACCCGAAGTCGTGCGGCAAAGGCGGGCACTGCTCGCACTTTCTCGTCTCGGTGCTGCCCGAGGACGTGCGCGCCGCGGCCACCGTGCTGCAGGACGAGTTTCGCAAGCTGATCGAATCCGACGAAGACTGCCGGGGCGCCGATCCCGACGCGGTCGTCGACTTCGACGCCGAGGGCTCCCACGCCTGCCCAGCCTGCGGGACGACGTTCGAGGGCACGCCCGAAGAGTGCCCGGAGTGCGGGCTGTTCCTCGGCGCGGCGTGAAGATCCGCCGAGAAGTCCTCTTCGACTCCGTCCGCTTCCGCTCGCCCTGAGCGCAGCTTCCGACGCGCCAACGCCGGGAGCGGAGTCGAAGGGCCCCCTCGACTTCGGCCCCGCAAGCTCGGCTCGGGGTGAACGGGCGGGCGGGCCAAGATTAGGGAGATTCTTCGACACCTCTTGAGCGCCTCGAGCGGCTTCTGCTGCGCGCTTCGGCTGCCGGCCGGCCTTACAGCCCGGTGTCGTGCTCGATGAAGAAGGTCGTCAGGCCCAGCTCCGAGGCCAGGCGTTCGCCGAGCGCCTTCACGCCGAAGGTCTCGGTCCGGTAGTGCCCGGCGAGCAGGAGGTGGATGCCGAGCTCCTCGGCGTCGATCGCCGTGTAGTGGGCGGCCTCGCCGGTGAGGAAAGCGTCGAAGCCCGCGCGCGCGGCCTTGGCGGCGTAGCCTCCGGCTCCGCCCGACACCACGGCGAGCCGCCGGATGCGCTCCGGGCCGGCGCCGAACGCCCGCACCTCGCCGACCGAGCCTCTCAGCCGCTCGAGCAGCTCGGCGAACGAGAGGTCGCAGCTCGCCGCCAGGCCGATATCCATCCCCTGGTAGCGGCCAAAGCCGCCGTCGGGCGCGAGGCCGAGCGCGCGCACGATGCCGGCGTTGTTGCCGAGCTCCGGGTGGACGTCGAGCGGCGCGTGCGCCGAATAGGTCGACAGGCCGGCGGCGAAGCATTTCTTCAGCTTTCGGGCGTGCGGGCCGACGACCGGGCGATTGCCCGCCCAGAACAGCCCGTGGTGCACCAGCAGGAGCTGGGCGCCGCGGCGAGTCGCCTCGTCGATGGCCGCCTCGCTCGCGTCGACCGCGCAGGCGAGGGTCGAGATCTCGGTCGAGGCCTCGAGCTGCAGGCCGTTGATCGCGTTGAGCTCGTCGGGGATCTCGGCGACGCGCAGCAGGGTGTCGAGGTGGCGGGTCAGCTCGGAGAGCGGAAGGGACATGCGGTCCTCCGGTTGGTCGTTCCGGTTGGGTACGGCGAGGTGTGGATATCGCGGATTGGGGCTCGGGTCGACGGGCGCTCAACGCATTTGCATAGGTGCTCGCTGGCGCTTGGCGAGTGCCGGGTCATAGGCGCGGATGCAACCCCGGTTGCACCAGCGATGAACCTTGATCGGGTCAGCGATCAACCGTGACCGGGTCAGCGATGAACCTTGACCAGGTCAGCGATCAACCTTGACCAGGGCAGCGATGAACCTTGACCGGGTCAGCGATCCACCTTGACCGCACCAGCGATCAACCTTGCTGTGGTCAGCGATCGATCCTGTGCCGGTCGGCGAGTCCATGGTGGCCGCTTCGATTTTTCGCCCCATTTGGGGGGCCTCGACCACGGTTTCCATCCGATCGGCTCCTTCCCAAACGATGAGGTGAAGGCTCGCGGTGGAGATTCGCGGGAAAGGCGCCGGCGAAGCGCCTGCCCCAACCGGGCAGTCAGCCTGCGCGCCCCCCGTCTGGATCGCCGCCTCGCCAGCTGTCGTTCGCCACCCCGAAAACCGGCCGCCAGGATTCGCTCCGCGGCCTCGGCTGTTGGTTGACCTACAGGGTACCGCGTGCTAACGAACCCGCTCTTTTTTCGCGGAGTTGGACATCCATGGCTGAAGGTGACCACCGCAGCGATCAGGGCCAGAAAGTCGACTACAAGGCCAGCGTCAACCTCCCCAAGACCGAGTTCCCGATGAAGGCCTCGCTCCCACAGCGCGAGCCGAAACAGCTCGAGCGCTGGGAGGAGCTGAAGGTCTACGAGAAGCTCATCGCTCAGAACGCGGGCAAGGAACGCTTCATCTTTCACGATGGCCCGCCCTACGCCAACGGCCACATCCACCAGGGTCACATCCTCAACAAGACGCTCAAGGACATCGTGGTCAAGTACGCCAACATGTCCGGGCGGCTCTCGGAGTTCATCCCGGGCTGGGACTGCCACGGCCTGCCCATCGAGCTGAAGACCGAGGAGGAGCTCGGCGGCAAGAAGCGCGAGCTGTCCAAGGTCGAGGTCCGCAAGGCCTGCCGCGCCTACGCGCAGCGCTTCGTCGACATCCAGCGCGAGGAGTTCAAGCGCATCGGCGTCTTCGCCCGCTGGGACCAGCCGTATCTGACGATGAACTACCGCTACGAGGCGACCATCGTCCGCGAGCTGGCGCGCTTTGCCGAGCGTGGCTCGCTCGTGCGCGGCAAGAAGCCGGTCTACTGGTGCATCAAGGACCGCACCGCGCTCGCCGAGGCCGAGGTCGAGTACGAGGACCACACCTCGCCGTCGATCTACGTGGCCTTCCCGGTCAAGGGCGAGCTGCCGTCCGAGGCGCTCAAGGGCCGCAAGGCCGAGCTGGTCATCTGGACCACGACCCCGTGGACCCTGCCGGCGAACCTCGCCATCTCGGCCCACCCCACGGTCACCTACCTTGCCTACGATCTGAACGGCCGCGTGCTCGTCGTCGCCAAGGACCTGCTCGCGAGCTTCCTCGCCGAGGTCGCGCCCGACGAGCTGGCGATCAAGGAGGTCAAGGTCGCCGAGTCCGCGCCGGAGATCTCGGCCCCTTCGCTCAAGGACCCGAAGAAGATCCTCGGCTACTTCGAGGGCAAGAGCCTCGAGGGCGTCCAGTACACGCATGTGCTCAACGGCCGGGTCTGCCCGGTCATCCTCGGCGAGCACGTGACCACCGACACCGGCACTGGCCTGGTGCACACCGCGCCCGGACACGGGGCCGAGGACTATGACGTCGGCCGCAAGTATGGGCTCGAGACCTTGAGCCCGGTCGACGCCTCGGGCCGTTTCACCGAAGAGGCGGGCGAATTCGCCGGGCAGCAGATCTTCGAGGCCAACCCGAAGATCGTCGAGAAGCTCGTCGAGCTCAAAGCGCTGCTCTCCGATCCCTCGGCGAAGCTGTCGCACTCCTATCCGCACTGCTGGCGCTGCAAGAAGCCGGTCATCTTCCGGGCGACGCCGCAGTGGTTCATCTCGATGGAGCAGAACGAGCTGCGCAAGAAGGCGCTCGCCGAGATCGACAAGGTGCGCTGGATCCCGCGGTGGGGCCGCGACCGCATCTACGGGATGATCGAGACGCGCCCCGACTGGTGCATCTCGCGCCAGCGGGTCTGGGGCGTGCCCATCCCAGTCTTCTACTGCGAGAAGTGCGACGAGGCGCTCGTCAGCCCCGAGGTGATGGAGCGGGTCGCCCAGGCCTTCGAGAAGGAGAGCGCCGACGCCTGGTTTGCCCACGACGCCAAGGAATTCCTCGGCGACGCGAAGTGCCCGAAGTGCGGCGGCGACCAGTTCCGCAAGGAGGAGGACATCCTCGACGTCTGGTTCGACTCGGGCGTCTCCTTCTCGGCGGTCGCCAGCCAGCGCGAGAACCTCGGCCTGCCGGTCGACCTCTACCTCGAGGGCTCCGACCAGCACCGCGGCTGGTTCCACTCCTCGCTGCTCGCCAGCGTCGGCACCCGGGACGTCGCGCCGTACAAGGCGGTGCTCACCCACGGCTTCGTCGTCGACGGCGACGGCAAGAAGATGTCCAAGTCGCTCGGCAACTACGTCTCCCCGGAGAAGATCCTCAAGGAGATGGGCGCCGAGATCCTACGCCTGTGGGTCGCCGCGGCCGACTATCGCGACGACATCCGCATGTCGAAGCAGATCCTCGACGGGCTCGCCGAGGGCTACCGCAAGATCCGCAACACGCTGCGCTACGCCCTGGGCAACCTCTACGACTTCGACCCGGAGAAGGACGCGGTCGCCGCCGAGGGGCTGCTGCCGATCGATCGCTGGGCGCTCGCGCGGCTCGCGCAGGTCGTCGCCAAGATCCGCAAGGCCTACGACGACTACGAATTCCACGTCGTCTACCACGCGGCGCTCGAGTTCTGCGCCGTGGACCTGTCGGCGGTCTACTTCGACATCCTCAAGGACCGGCTCTACACCGCCGGCGCCGACTCGCCCGCGCGCCGCTCGGCACAGACGGTCGTGCACCGCATCCTGATGGACCTGCTGCGGCTGCTCGCGCCGATCATGAGCTTCACCTGCGACGAGGCCTACGGGCACCTTCCTTCGCGCAAGGCCGAGAGCATCTTCTTCACCGGGATGCCCGAGGCGGCGCCGCTGCCGGGCGACGAGCAGGTGCTCGCCGAGCTCGGCCGGCTGTTCGAGGTGCGCGGCGAGGTCCAGCGCGTGCTCGAGGCGGCCCGGCGCGAGAAGCTCATCGGCTCGGCGCTCGAGGCGAAGCTGACGCTGTACGCCGAGGGCGAGGTGGGCGAATTGCTCAAGAGTCGGGCCGCCGAGCTGCCCGCGCTCTTCATCGTCTCCAAGGTCAGCCTCGCCCCCCAGCCGCCCGAGGGCGCGGTCAAGGCCGCGGCGCTGCCGCTGCACGTCAAGGTCGAGCGGGCTCCGGGCCAGAAGTGCCCGCGCTGCTGGACCTACAGCGAGGCTATCGACGGGCAGCACCCCGTCTGCCCCAAGTGCGCGGAGGCGCTGGGCGGGTGAGGCGGGCCGCCTGCCTACATTCGGTTAGGGAATACGCCCGCCGGGCGGGCGTTCGATGGCCGGGAGCGCGCACCCGCGCGCGTCCCGGGCGAGGTTGAGCGTGGCAGGCAAGTACAAGGTCTTGTTGGTGGTCGCGCTCGCGGTCATCACCGCGGATCAGGCGACGAAGTACCTCGCGGTCGCCCACCTGACGCGCGCCTTCGAGGCGAGCGGCCGCACCAGCTTCGTCGAGCGGCTTGCCGGGTTCTACTCGCTCGAGAACCTCGACAACGACCCCTACGAGCCGGGCAAGGCCGACCTGCGCAATGGCACGCACCCCGTGGTCGCCGGCTATTGGAACCACAAGTATGTCGAGAACCCGGGGGCGGCTTGGGGCCTGCTCGCCGGCCTCGACCAGAAGTGGCGCCTGCCGTTCTTCTACCTCGTCCCGCTGCTCGCCATCGGCTTCATCGCGCTCTTCTATCGGCGCGTGCAGGCCGACCAGAAGCTGCTGTCGCTGGCGCTCTCGCTCGTCTTCGCCGGCGCGATTGGCAACTACCTCGACCGGCTCGCGCGCGGCTACGTCATCGACTTCATCGACTGGCACTGGAGAGGGCGGCCGGACATGCACTGGCCGACCTTCAACATCGCCGACGCGGCGATCAGCGTCGGGGTGGTGCTGATGCTGCTCGAATCGTTCGTCGCGCGCCGCCGCGAGGCGCCCGCCGCGGTCGGAGCGGGCGAAGCGGCGGGCGAGCCGCCGCAGCGGGGCGAGCACGCGAACGAGATGGCCCCGCGGCCGCGGGAATCGGAGCCCAACTAGATGCTGCCCGTCCTCTTCAAGCTCGAGTTCGCCTCCCTGGCGATGAAGCTGGTCTTCCTCGCCGTCGGGTTGGGCCTGACCGCCTACGGCGCCTGGGCCGGCTGGCGCAACGCCGACAAGCGGGCCAACGCGCCCTACCGGGCCGCGGCCTTCGCCTTGGCCGCCGCGCTCGTCTCGGCGGTCGCCACGGTCTGGGCCTTCCCGCCGATGTCCGAAACGCTCGCCGGCGCCATCAAGGTGCTCGTCTACGTGTTGGGCGCCGGGTTGACCCTCGCCGGGGCGCTCTACGGCCGCAAGGTAGCCGCGCGCGGCGACGAGACGCAGGAGATGGTCACCTTCGGCGCCTTGGGCGCGGGGGCGACCTTCCTCGCCGCCAAGTTCGCCTTGAGCGGCCAGATGGGCCGGGGCTTCGGCGCGCCGCTGCACACCTACGGCCTGATGATCGCCACCGCCTTCCTCGTGGCGATCTGGATAGCGGCCCGCGAGGCGGCGCGCGCCTATCCCGAGAAGATCAAGATCGACGGCAAGCTGGTCGACGCCGGCCCGGTGATGCGCGAGCGGGTGCTCGACCTGAGCTTCTACCTGCTCGTCGCGGGCCTGGTCGGGTCGAAGCTCCTCTTCGTCATCGTCAACTGGGACCACTACCGCAACAACCCGACCGACGCCTTCTCGCTGACCGGGGGCCTGGTCTTCTACGGCGGGTTCATCGGCGCGGCGCTGACGATGATCTGGTACACGCGCCGCCACAACCTGTCGTTCCTGCGGCTGGCCGACGTGATGATCCCCTCGGTGGCCATCGGCCACATGTTCGGCCGCTTCGGCTGCCTGGGCGCCGGTTGCTGCTGGGGCGGAATCGCCGAAGAGGGCTCGAAGATCGCCATCCGCTTCCCCTCGGCGAAGCACATGCCCTTCGGCGGCTTCGGCACCGACAGCCTGGCGTTCAGCGACCAGCTCAAGGACCACCGCTGGGTCGACTCGCTCGGCCACATCTACGACCACGCGGTCGCCGGCGCCCAGCAGATCAGCGCCTACGCCAAGTCGACCGGCTTCAGCATGCCGGTCTACCCGACTCAGCTCATGGAGGCGGCCGGCGAGCTGCTGTTGTTCCTCTTCCTGATCTGGATGCGCGGCCGCAAGCGCTTCCACGGCCAGGTGATGGCGCTGTGGCTGATGGGCTACGCGGTCCTGCGCACGGGCGTCGAGTTCTTCCGCGGCGACGTGGCGCGCGGCTACCTCTTCAAGGTTCCCGAGGTCGACCCGGTGATCCTCTCGACCAGCCAGAGCATCTCCATCGGCATCTTCGCGGCGGGCGTGGCCATCTGGGCGCTCTACGGCCGCAAGAACAAGGCGGAAGGCGCGGTGGCGACCGCCGCGGAGTAGACCTTCAGCCGCGTTCTTCGCCCCCGAAGCCAGGGCCCGCGCCCTCGGCTTTGAGAAGGCGTGGTGGGCCCTGTGCGCGAGCCGGTCTTTCCGCGGACGCGAATGCTCTCGCCCGTATGGCCTTGGCCACGCCGGAGCCGGGTGGCCAAGCGGTTCGGGCGCCTGAGCTCGTTCCGCCTTGTCCAAGGCAACTTGGGTGCAACCCCGGTCATCCCGGGAGCGTAGAGGCGACCCGCCGGAGCCTCGGAGCTGATTCGCGGATTCGCCTCTCGAACCTGATTTGGACGAAGACCTCCTTTCGGTCCGCCCGTGAATACGGCGATTTGCGGTCCCGGCTTTTCGCGCGGAGCCGAACTCTGCGCGCCGCACTTTTGGGGGGCTCGACGCTCTGGCATCGAAAGGGCCTGTGCTAGACTCGCCGCCGAATGGCTGGTCCCTCCAAGAACGATAACGTCCGCAGCGTTCTGCCGCCCGATCAGGAGGCGGTCGCCCGCGAGGCGACCGAGCTCGACGGCGAGATCGCCGCGATGCGCGCGCGCTTCGACCAGTACTTCCTCGGCGTCGACAAGCAGAACCCGATCAAGGACTGCGAAGCGCTCAAGAAGCGCATCCTCAAGCTCAAGGGGCAGTTCATCCGCAACACGGGCTTGAAGTTCCGTGTCCAGTCGCTCCACGCGAAGTTCCAAAGCTACGAGCGGCTTTGGATGAAGACCCTCAAGGAGATAGAGGAGGGCACCTACCGGCGCGACCTGTTCCGCCTGCGGCGCAAGAGTCAGAAGCCGACCGATAAGCCCAAGCCCGTCGCCGAGGCGCCGGAGGAGAAGAAAGAGAAGGAGAAGCCGCGTCCGGACTTCTACAGCCTCGACGAAGACCTCGAGGCGGACCTGCCCGACGACCTCTTCGAGGACTTTGTCCCGGCCAAGAAGCCGCCAAAGCCGGCGGCAGCCCCGCCACAGGTTGCCAAGTCGCCGGCGGCCGCGCCGCCTTCGCCGCCCGCGGCGAAGCCCCCGCCGCCTCCGGTTCCCAAGGCGCCGCCTGCGCCTCGCGCTGCGGCCCTGTCCCCGTCGCCCCCGGCTTTCGCTCCGGCGCCGATGCCGCGCACGCCCACCGGCCCACCGCCCGCCCCCCGCGCGATGCCACCTCCGCCGCCTTCTCAGGCGGTGGCCTCAAAGCCGCTCGCGCGCACGACCACCGGCTCGGTCCCGATTTCCGTCACGCCTTCGACACGCACGCCGCCTGCGCCGCCCAAGGGAGCGGGGACGGGCGACGCGGGGCTCTCCAGCGAGAAGATCAACCAGCTCTACAACGCCTACGTCACGGCGAAAAAGCGGTGCAAGGAGAGCACCGCGGGGATCACGCCGGAGGCCGTCGCCCAGAGCCTGCGCAAGCAGGTGCCCACGATCATGCGGGAGAGCGGCGCCAAGGCGGTCGACTTCAAGGTCGTGATCAAGGACGGCAAGGCGATTCTCAAGGCCGTCCCCAAGTAGCGCTCGCCTCTGTGCGCTCTTTCCGAACCCTGCGGGCGCAGGCGGACGCGCGCCTGCGCGACCTCGCGTCGGCCGCATCCGCTGAGGCTCGCGGTTCTTGGGGCGCTCGCTGTCGGGGGAGCTTTCCCAAGCGGGGGTTGGCAGGGGCTGAGTCCGGTGGCCATCTCGCGCCCTTTCTTGCCCTACCGGCTGGCGTACTGGCGGATGCGTCCCTGGAGAAGCAGATCCCGGTAGGGATACGAGCGGATGCGGCCGGCCTCGGCTCGAGGGGGTGGGATGAGGATGGAAGGGGCCCGACGGATCGCGTTGACGGCACTCTTGATGGTTGCAGGCGGCTGCACCCGGAGCGCCGACGCCGTCGCGCAGGAAGCCGCGGACATCGCCGAGATGCAGGCGGTGCGCGCGGCGAGCATGGAATTGGACGCAGCGCTCGACGCTCTCGAAGCACGGCTCCACAACGGACGGGGGGCGGTGCGGCTGTGGGCAGAGCTGGCCGAGCGGCGTCAGGGCGTCAGCGAGATCGCTTGCGAGAACGCGGTCATGCACTCCGAGAGCATGGCGGCCATCGAGCGCCGCGAGCGCGAACGGGCCGCGAAGCTGCGCCGCAGCCGCGTCGCGCAGGCGCGCCACAAGGTGGCGAGCGACGCCGCGGTCGGCGGCTACGAGTACAAATCAAAGAGCTCAGTCACCGAGCGCGCGAACACGGCCTCGCCTTGAGCCCTCGAGCCTGCGCGGCGAGCGGGCCGCGCCGGTTCGAAAAGCCGACGAGAGCCCAGCTCGCGCCAGACCGCTCACGAGGTGTCGCAAACCCCGCAGCCTCGGCCCGCCCCCGCTCATTCCGAGCCTAGCCAGCCTGAGGAACGAGGGAGGCGGAGGAGAGGCCCTTCGGCTTCGTAAGCTCGGCTTACACTCGGGCTGACCGTAGCGCCAGGAAAGTCTGGTGCAGGAGGAAAGGAGGCAACCGATGTAGCCGACAGAAACCTGCAGAAGGGTTCCCACGCGGCAGAAGCCGCCGGCCAAAGCCTAGCCAGCAGGCCGCAAGCGAGTCTTGCGTGGTGTCGATCGGCGCGAGCCGAGCCACGAAGCGTAGACAGCGAGCAAGGGAGCCGCGCTATCGAGCTCCGAAATCCGAGATCCTCGCCGGGGCCATCCACGTCGGTCAGGGGCGGCAACGCCTCTCGGGTGGCAGCACCGACCGCACCGTCAAGGCAAGGGGCGGAAGG